>NZ_JBPJZT010000008.1:0-400093 GCF_051216375.1 Variovorax glacialis
GAGGTACTTCAGCCCTTCAAATCAACCTCATCCCTACAATCTCTTCCGCGCAACCCAGCATCCGACCGACATCGGTCACGTTCCCGAAATCATCGGTCACGTTCGCCGAAATACGCATCGGGATCGGGCTAAAACTCTTACGAAAGCGCCACGACATGCGTGCGGTCCCCTCATGTGATTTCTAGTTCTGTCGCTCCGGAGTCCCCAACGGACCCAAGCGCAGGGCCGAGCCTACCTTTGAGGGAGGAGGTTGCTTGCGCGCCCGTTGTGTGCGGTTGCGAAAAGTCGGGCCGGTGTGAAATACGGCACGGCTCGGGGCACGGCAGCGACGAGAGGGCCGCAAAGACATGCTTTGCGACCGCAGCGACAAGCGTAGGCAGCATTCCTTCACAGAATTTGAGCAGCGACAAAAAGCACCTCGCGGAAGGGCGAATAAGGTCGTCGGAAGGCTCGGTCTTTTCTGCCGCGGTCCGCTTTCTAGCTTTTGTGGCCGTGCACTCCACGCCTGAGAAAGTCGATTTGCCAGCGGTCGACGATGCCCGGATCGAATATCGGCAGACAGAAAGACCCGAGCGAAATGCCGGGTTGGGGCCAGAGGATGGCGTAGTAGCCCCCAGTTGGCTTCAAGCCACAACAAAAAAAGCAGAGCGAAAACGCAAAGACGCCGCTTGGGGATTTATGTCGCGAAATCGGGCGTTTGGACAGGGGGATTTCTGTCGGCTCGCTTCTAAGTCCAGGAATCAATCTGTGGGGGGAGATGGGAACAGGTCTTCTGCGGACGTGCCAATGAAGTTCTGTCGGCTTTCAGCTAATTCACAACCTTCTGGTGTCGAGTTGCAAAGGAAAAGCTGTCAATCTGCAAAGGAAATGCTGTCCTCGCGGGCTAGGGCAATACGGACGGACCAGAAACCCCGATCCTCCTCGCGCTACTCCTTCTTTGATTTTACATAATATACATTGTATTTATTTTTGGGCCAGCCTATTCGGCGCGTTTGCGCCCGCAAACCTGTCGCAACTAGGATCGGTTTTTTTGAGGAGGCATCGAGATGCTCGCCCAGTCCCCCCTGTTTGGCCGACGTGCCCATGCGCCCGAGCCAGAACCCGTTTCTCCCGTCATATCAGAACCCGTTGCCTTCAATCCGAGCGCAGATCAAGTCGCCAGGGCAACGATGAGCGCCGCTATGGACGGAGGCAGCCGTCTTGTTGTCGGCGCCAACATCAAGCTCAAGGGCGACCAGATTACGGACTGCGATACGTTAGTGATTGAAGGCGTGGTCGAAGCAAAGTTGAAGGCGCGCGTCATGCAAATTGCCGAGCATGGCGCGTTCAAAGGGACGGCCGACATCGAACTCGTGGAGATCCGGGGTCGCTTCGACGGCGCACTGACTGTGCATCAAACGCTTGCCATCCAATCGACGGGCAGCGTGGCTGGAACGATCCAGTACAAGCGGCTAGTGATCGAGGAAGGCGGACAACTGTCGGGCGAGATCAGTTGCCGCGATGCTACCGCCCTTCCTGCCTCGACTGTCTGACTTCTCCGGCCAGCCTTCGAGCAAAGCCTAGGAACGCTCACGCCGAACGCCGCGAGAAAGCGGGCGGGTGATATTGCTTTCCGGTCCATTGAGTCACCCTCCAGCCAGTTCCGGAAAATCCTCCACGGACTGGGTGCAGTGAGAAGCGGCCGTCATGGCGCGCAATCGCCGACGCCGCTCCCGGCGCAGAACTCTGGACAACGAACCGCCGGTAATCGCAGTGAAAAAGAGGTCGATGAATACGAGCAACGTGGGCGACTGGGCGCCTACCAGCCCAAACAGCTGTGAGAACATGGTGCAAGACAGACAAGAACGTGGCTGACGCCGCGCAAAGGCGACATCGATCCAGCAGGCGTAAAGGAAAGTCCCGCGGTTGCGGGCCGAACGCGTGGCTGCGCGCAAGCGTGATGCGAGAGCCGGACCGAAGCGAGTTCAGTCCCTGCGTGTGATTCCGTTATTGGACCAGCGGCCTGCTTTCTCGAGAATGAGATCGGTCCTAATCTCTCCGAGCGCTTTCGTTTGTCAGATCAGAAAGGCGCCAGGTCACGCCCGTCCTGTCACCACTTCCCGTCGCTGGGCTTCTTGCCCCGAACCGCTGCGCTCAGCAGTTGCACCGCATCGGTCCGATTGGCGCGCTGGGCGAAGTCGGTGGCCGTCATCCCCTGCTCGTTCTTCATGAGCGGATCCGCGCCCTCGTCCAAGAGCAGCTTCACGGCTGCGGTGGACCCGTACATGGCAGCCATCATCAACGGTGTCGTGCCGTTCGGCGACTGCGCATCGATGAAGGCGTCCTTGTCCAGCAGCAGCTTCATGATGTCCGTGTGCCCGTTGGTTGCCGCGTAGTGCAGCGGCGTCCAGCCGGGCTTGTTGATGTCCGCATCACGCTCGATCAGCATGACTACCAGATCCTGCTGGCCCTTGATCGCCGCCAGCATCAACGGACTCTCATCCTTCGGATTGCGCGCCTCGACGTCGGTCTTCGGTGAATCCAGCAGCACCTTAATCACCTTGGGTGACGGCTCCCGCAACGCGATCAGCAGGCCTGTCTGCCCTTTTTCGTCGCGCGTGTTCGGGTCGAACCCCCGCTCCAGCAGGCTTTTGACGCCGCTTGCGTTGTCGGAACGGACTGCTCGGAAGAAGTCTTCGAAAGAGCCTGCGTGTACCGCGAAAGATACTGAAAAAACAACCAGGTACAGCAGCTTCTTGAAGTGGTTTGTCATGTCTTTACCCCGTCAAACAGGGCTTCGAAGTTGTCGCTGGTCGCCTTTGCGATCGACTCGACCGGCATGCAGCGGAGTTGGGCGATCTGCTGCGCGACAAAGGGCACGTACGACGGGTTGTTGGTCTTGCCGCGGTAGGGCACCGGGGCAAGGTAGGGGCTGTCGGTCTCGATCAGCATGCGGTCGAGCGGGACGAAGGCGGCGACGTCGCGCAGATCCTGCGCCTTCTTGAACGTCAGGATGCCCGAGAAGGAGATGTAGAACCCGAGGTCGAGGGCGGCACGCGCCACCTCCGCAGTCTCGGTAAAACAATGGAACACGCCGCCGGCCGCCCTTGCCCCGCCATCCTCGCCCTCCTCCTTGAGGATTGCCAGCGTGTCCGCCGACGCTTCGCGTGTATGGATGATGAGCGGCTTTCGGACCTGTTGCGCCGCCCGGATATGGACGCGGAACCGATCACGCTGCCATTCCAGATCTGAAATGCTGCGACCGCCCTTCCGCTCTTCCATCTGGTAGTAATCCAGGCCGGTTTCACCGATGGCAACCACTTTGGGCAGCGCCGATCGCTGTACGAGATCCTCGACGGTCGGCTCGGCGATGTCTTCGTTGTCCGGATGGACGCCTACGGAGGCCCAGAAATTGTCATAACCGGACGCAAGCGCCTGGACGTCAGCAAATTCCTCCAGCGTGGTGCAGATGCAGAGCGCCCGATCGACTTGCGCGGCGGCCATTGCCGCGCGAATCTCCGGCATCCGGTCCGCAAACTCGGGAAAGGTCAGGTGGCAGTGGGAGTCTGTAAACATCGCGGAATTTCGGAATGGCGGTGCATCCACACCGCGTGCGGTCCGCGTCGCAGGAGGGCGGGACTCAGATGGTCTGGGTCGGACGATCGGACGCCATTGTGCCGCCCAGTGCCTCTTCGATGCGGGCCTTCAGCTGGCGCGACTTGTCGTCGGACGGAAACCGGATACCGACACCCGGCGCCCGGTTGCCCGCCGCACGCGCCGGCGTGATCCAGGCGACCTTGCCGGCCACGGGGTAGCGTTGAGGATCTTCGGGCAGCGTGAGCAGCACGTAGACATCGTCGCCCAGCCGGTACTCGCGCGAGGTGGGGATGAAGATCCCGCCCTCGGCGAACAGCGGAATGTAGGCCGCATAGAGCGCGCCTTTTTCCTTGATGGCCAGTTGAATGACGCTGGGCCTGGCAGGCGCGGAGGGGGTGGGGGCTGCTGGTGTGTTCATGGGCGACGGCGTCCCGAGTTTAGGGTGGTTCGCGCTTCGCTCACAAGCGCCTCCAGCATCAGGCCCGCATTGAAGGGATGTTCTGCGGTTTTTGCCGCAGTCGCCAGCGACCTCGACCACCGGGCCAGCGCAGCCCGCGGAGGTGCGGGAGGAAGATCGGCCGCCTCGAAGAACCGCGGCGCGGCGCCACTGTCCGTCGCCATGAGATCGTGGCAGACCTTCTGCAGTGCACCGATGGCCTGCGCTGGTGCCTGGTCGGCCAGCGCGCTCACGTCGCCTCGCGAAAGCGCCTTGGGCAGCAGGCTCCATGCCTTGGGCGATTGGCCCTGTCCGGCCAGCCGCAACGCGTCACTGGGTCGGCCGCCTGCGGCGCGCAACAGTGCGGTCGCGTCCGCGGCAGGAACGCCTTGCCCGACCAGCCACGCTTGCGCTTCGTCCGCTTGCGGCCACGGCAGCGTGAAGCCGAGGCAGCGACTGCGGATCGTGGGCAGCAACTGCCATGCGGCCTCGCTCGCCAACACGAATCGAACGTCACCGACGGGCTCTTCCAGCGTTTTCAGCAGCGCATTCGCGGTGACGGTGTTCATGCGCTCCGCCGGATACACCAGCACCGCCTTGCCGCGGCCCCGTGCGCTGGTGCGCTGGGCAAAGCCGACCGCGTCGCGCATCGCCTCGACACGGATCTCGCGGCTGGGCTTGCGCTTCTTGTCATCGATGTCGGCCTGCGATTTCTCGTCGAGCGGCCATCCCAGTTCCTGCATCGCGACTTCGGGCATGAGTACGCACAGATCGGCATGGGTGCGCACCTGGATCGCGTGGCAACTGGGGCAGTGTCCGCAGGCGCCCTCCTTCCCCCCTTGGTCCGGCTGCTCGCACAGCCAGGCGGCCGCGAGCGCAAGGCCAAGTTCATACTGGCCGAGACCCGATGGACCCTGAAGGAGCCACGCGTGACCGCGTTGACGCAAGAGTTCCGCGAGCGGTTTGCGCAACCACGGCGAGAGCGACGCCGCATTCATTGCATGACCTCTGCGGTGCGAGCTTGCCCGGAGCGTTTCGGCGCAGTGCTCACGGCGCACCTCCGCTGTCGGTAGCCACGAGTCCGCGCTCGGCCAACGCCGCCTCGATCTGCTGCCAGACCTGCTCGCGCGACTGGCTGGCATCGATGCGAGCGAAGCGCGGCGCATCGGCTGCACGTTGGGCATAGCCTTCCGCGACGCGCCGGAAGAACTCGACCGGCTGAGATTCGAACTTGTCCGGGATGCGCGCACCGGCCAGCCGCTCGGCCGCCGTCTCGGCAGGCAGATCGAACCAGACCGTGATGTCGGGTTGCAGCAGGGGCTGCGCCGCTCCCGGCTGGGCCTGCACCCATTGCTCCAGCGTCGAAAGCACGGCCGGATCGAACCCCCGCCCTGCCCCCTGGTAAGCGAAGGTCGCATCGGTAAAGCGGTCGCAGAGCACGACGTCCCCACGCGCCAACGCGGGCTCGATCACGCGCACGACATGGTCGCGCCGCGCAGCAAACACCAACAACGACTCTGTCAACGGGTCCATCGGCTGATCGAGGATGAGCGTGCGCAGGGTCTCCGCCAGCGGCGTGCCGCCCGGTTCACGCGTCCGCGTCACCCGGCGCCCTTGTGCCTTGAACAACGCCTCGAGCGCATCGATGTGGCTCGATTTGCCGGCACCATCGATGCCTTCGAGTGTCAGGAAGAGTGCCTTCATTGCCCGCTCCGCTGGTTCGGGTCGGCGTTCCGCTGATAGCGGTTGACCGCACGGTTGTGCTCGTCGAGCGAATTGCTGAACTGGCTGGTGCCGTCGCCCCGGGAAACGAAATACAGCGACTTGCTCTGCGCCGGCTGCACCGCCGCCAGCAGGGCGGCCTTGCCCGGCATCGCGATCGGCGTTGGCGGAAGGCCGTTGCGCAGGTAGGTGTTCCATGGCGAATCGGTCTGCAGATCCTTCTTGCGCAGATTGCCGTCGAAGCGCGTTCCCATCCCGTAGATGACGGTCGGGTCGGTCTGCAGCGGCATCCCGATGCGCAACCGGTTGATGAAGACAGCGGCGATCTCCGCACGGTCCTGCGCCTTGCCGGTTTCCTTCTCGACGATGCTGGCGAGGATCAGCGCCTCGTTGGGCGTCTTGAGCGGCAGGTCGGAGGCACGGGCGGCCCAGGCGGCTTCGAGCTTCTTGTCCATGGCGCGCATCGCGCGTTGCAGCAAGGCAAAGTCGGTCGAACCCTTGGAATAGGTATAGGTATCCGGGAAAAAGCGACCCTCCGGGTGCATGCCCGGCCGCCCGAGTCGCGCCATCACTTCCTCATCCGTCTGCCCGACCGTGTCGGGCTTCAACTGCTCGGCCTTGGCCAGCGCGGCGCGCACCTGGCGAAAGTTCCATCCCTCGACCAGCACGAGGCTCCGGGTCGCTTCCTCGCCGCGCACCAGCACGTTCAGCAAGAGGCGCGGGGTGATCCCGCGCTCCAGTTCGTAGCTGCCGGCGCGCATCTGCCGGTCCTGCCCGGAGAAGCGAAACCACAGGTACAGAAGTTGAGGCGGCACGTCCACGCCGGTATCGGCCACCGCCTGGGCAATGCCGCGCGGCGTGGTACCGGGTTCGATCGACAGGTCGACGTTGGGCGCCGGCAGTTTCAGCGGCTGGTTGACCCACCAGAGGCCGGCGGCGCCGACGCCCAGAACGACCAGGGCGGCCAGCAGAAAGAGCGTGAGAAGGAAGCGGCGCACGGGTTCCGACGAAGCAAGCAGACTGAAAAGGTGAAATGAAGCCCTGCGGACCGAGCGGAACGGGGCCGGCCATGATAATTCAGCGATGACCTCAGTCGTTCTGAATGGCGTGACCGCCCTCTCCCACCTCGGTGTCATTCGCGCCGATGGCCCCGACGCTGCCAGCTTCCTGCATGGCCAGTTGACCCAGGACTTCGCCTTGCTCGACGCATCCGAAGCCCGCCTGGCCGCCCTTTGCACGGCCAAGGGGCGCGCGATCGCCTCCTTCATCGGGATCCGGCCGGAGCCCGAACGCATCCTGCTGGTGTGCAGCCGCGACATCCTCGCCGCGACGCTCAAGCGTCTTTCGATGTTCGTCCTGCGCGCCAAGGCGAAACTGAGCGACGCGAGCGACGAGTTCACCCTCTACGGACTGGCCGGCTCGGCACTGACCGCCAACGGTATCGACGCAAGTTCGCCGCCCGGCCGCCACACCCTCGTGGGTGCCGCAAGCGCCGTCACGCTCTACCCTTCCGACGGCATTCCCCGTGCGTTGTGGATCGCGCCCGCCGGCAGCGCCGCACCCCAAGGCACCACGCTCGACCCCGCGCTCTGGCAATGGGGCGAAGTCCGCAGCGGCGTGGTCACGCTGACCTCGCCCGTGGTCGAGGCTTTCGTGCCGCAGATGATCAACTACGAATCGGTAGGCGGCGTGAACTTCAAGAAGGGCTGCTATCCGGGCCAGGAGGTGGTCGCGCGCAGCCAGTTCCGCGGCACCCTCAAGCGCCGGACCTACCTCGTGCAGGCCAGCGACGAGGTCGCAGCGGGCCAGGAAGTCTTCGCCGCCAACGACCGCGAGCAGCCCGTGGGGACGGTGGCGCAAGCCGCGCCGGCACCGAACGGCGGCTGGGCCGCGCTGATCTCGATCCAGATTGCCGCGATCGAGGCCGGCGGCCTGCATGCGGGCTCCGCCGACGGCCCGTCGCTCACCGTGGAACCACTGCCCTACGCGCTGCTGGAAGACATCTAGATGCCCCGCTACGTCGGACCGGTCTTCATGACGCCGATCGAAAAGACCTTCGGCACCGACCTGACCACCCGGACCTGAGACACGGTCAGGAAGTGCGCCACGGCCTGACCCGTTCGACGCCCCCCCGGCCCGCAGCGTTTCAGGCCAGCTTCTGCAACTCCGCGGCCAGTTCGTTCGGCATGTCGACCATCACATCGTGGCTGGTCGCCATCTTGATCACACGCCAGCCGACAGCGCCTTCGACCTTGGCCGCGAAATAGCGGAAGGGGCTCGGATCCCAGCTGTCGGCCAGGATGTACAGCCGCTCCTTGATCCTGTCGCCCGCGCCGGTCAGCAGCAGAGGCATCTCGAAAGTCGCCAACGCCTGCGGCCTGCAGAGCCGATCGACGCGCTCGCGGTGGGCCGGTCCGATGTTGAACATTTCCGCGGAAATCGGCTGCATCAACCCGCAGTTGTCCTGCAGCGCGGTGCCCCGGAATGCGCCCAGGAACAGCGCCGCCACTTCGGGCGCGAGCGCCTTCGACAGCAGGCCGTTCAACGAATCGCCGTTTTCCGGAACGAAGGCATCGAGATAGACCAGCGAGCGAATCCTGTCGCTCAGGCGGTCGGCGACGCCGGTGATGACCATGCCGCCATACGAATGGCCGACCAGGATGACGTCGTTGAGCTCTTCCCACTCGATGCAGCCGCAGACGTCGCGGATGTGCGTCTCGAGCGTGACGTTCTCTCTCGACTGATGAAAACGCTCACCCACACCGGTGTGCGTGGGCGTGAACACCGTGTGCCCCGCGGCACGCAGCGCGTTCGCCGTTTCCCGGTAGCACCAGCCACCGTGCCAGGCGCCATGAACCAGTACGAAATTGGCCATTTCTGTGTCTCCAGCTATTGGGGACGGCCATCTTGAGCGGCGCCTGTGCCGCGTGCCATCGGGTTATCCCGGCGAATCTGGAATCCGGCCCGTCAGAGCTTCCGGCGCATCTCGATGTGGGCGATGCCGGCTTCCTCGAAAGGTTCGCCGTGCGGCTGATAGCCCAGGCGCGCATAGAAGGCTTCCGCGCTGCGTTGCGCATGCAGGGTGACTTCGCGGTCGCCACGCGCCGCGGCCTCCGCCTCGAGTGCACGCAGCACGGCCGCGCCATGGCCGCCGCTGCGCAGCACGCGGTGCACCGCCATGCGTCCGATCCGCCCGACGCCCGGCGATTCGGGAACCAGCCGCCCTGTGGCGATGGCCTGGCCCAGCCGGTTGCGCGCGACCGCATGAACCGCGGTCGCGTCGTGCTCGTCCCATTCGAGTTCCTTGGGGATTCGCTGCTCCTCGATGAAGACCTCGCGCCGCACCTTGCCGGCGCCATCGCCGAGCTGGTCCCAGCTGCCCGTGACCACGTCGCGCATCGATTCGCCAGCCTCGTAGCCCGAAAGGAGCTCCCGCAGCAACGGCGGCACCGGCTTGGAGGTCTGCGTAGCGGGGTCGGCATACACGTAGACCAGTTCGCAGGTCACCAGCAGTTCGTCGCCACGGAAAAGGCCCCCATGGAAGAGGATCGACGAATTGCCCACGCGCTTGCACTTCATGCCGACATCCAGCACGTCGTCGACCCGCGCGGAGGCGTTGAACTCGATCGTCGCCTTGCGCACGTACAGATCGCCGCCGAGCGCCAGCATCGCCTCCTCGTACGGCAACGCCATCGCGCGCCAGTAGTCGGCGATCGCGGTGTCAAAGTACATGAGGTAGTGGGCGTTGAAGACGATCTTCTGCATGTCCACCTCGGCCCAACGCACGCGCAGGCGGTGGAAGAAACGAAAGTCGGATTTCCTGAGGGTCGCTGTCATGGTTGCAAGGCTTCTTTGAGTGCGCGCGCCGCGTCGGCATGGGCCTGCAGCGCTTCGGGGATGGCGCGGCCCATCTTGACGAATTCGTGGATCACGCCGCGATAGATTTCCAGGTCGACCGGCACGCCGGCCGCGCGCAGCTTGTCGGCATAGGCGATGCCTTCGTCCACCACCGGATCGTATTCGGCGAGGCCGATCCAGGCGGGCGCGACGCCCTCCACGTCCTCGGCGTTGAGCGGTGCGAAGCGCCAGTCGTCGCGGTCGGACTCGGCGTTCACGTACAGGGTGAAGAAATAGGTGATGAGCGCTTCGCCGAGCAGCGGACCCTCGGCATATCTCAGGTGCGAAGGCGTGTCCTGGTGCGCGGCCGTGCCGGGATAGATCAGCATCTGCAACGCGACCGGAATCCCTGCGTCGCGCGCGAGGATGGCGCAGACCGCCGCCAGCGTCCCGCCCGCGCTGTCCCCGCCGACCGCGATGCGCGAGCCGTCGAGCCCCCACTGCGCCGCGTTCCTGGCCAGGTGCGCGAAGGCATCCCACGCATCGTTCGACGCCGTCGGAAACTTGTGCTCCGGCGCGAGCCGGTAGTCCACGGACACCACCGCGCAGCCACTCTTTTCGCTCAGCACGCGGCACAGGGTGTCATGGGTGGCGATGCTGCCGACGGTAAAACCGCCGCCGTGAAAGAACACCAGCACCGGCAGGACTTCATTGGAAGGCGCATACAGGCGGGCAGGTAGCGCGTAACCGTCGCGGGCGGGCAAACTGAAGTCCTCGACGCGAGCGAGCTGCGGCTTGGGCACTTCGAGCACGCCGGCGCCTTTTTCATACGCGGCCTTGGCCTCGGCGGGCGCCAGCGAATGCAGCGGTGGTCGGCCCGCGCGCGCCATGCGATCGACCACGCTGGCCATCTTGGGGGTGAGCGCGATCATCCCGTCAGCGCCCGCCCGTTGTCCCGACGGCGTCAAGCGCAAGGGTTTTATGAGTGTCCAAGATGCTCCGTGCTTGTTAGATTCGAAGGCCCGCATCGTACCGTCCGCACCAACGTCGCATCACCCATGGCTCTCATCCAGTACCTCACCCAGATCCAGTTCGACTTCGGCGCCATCCAGTTGCTTCGCAGCGAATGCGAGCGCATCGGCATCACGCGTCCGCTGGTCGTGACCGACGCCGGCGTGCGCGCCGCGGGCATCCTGCAGAAGGCACTCGATGCGCTCGGCGATCTGCCGGTCGCCGTGTTCGACCAGACGCCCTCCAACCCGACCGAGGCCGCCGTGCGCGCCGCGGCCGCGATGTACCGCGAAGGCCGCTGCGACGGTCTGATCGCCGTCGGCGGCGGTTCCGCCATCGACTGCGCCAAGGGCGTTGCGATCGCCGCCACGCACGAAGGCCCGCTCAAGACCTACGCCACCATCGAGGGCGGCTCGCCGAAGATCACCGACCGCGTGGCACCGCTGATCGCGGTGCCCACCACCAGCGGCACCGGCAGCGAGGTGGCGCGCGGCGCGATCGTCATCGTCGACGACCACCGCAAGCTCGGCTTCCACAGCTGGTTCCTGATGCCCAAGGCCGCGATCTGCGACCCGGAACTCACGCTGGGCCTGCCACCCCGCCTTACCGCCGCAACCGGCATGGACGCCATCGCCCACTGCATGGAAACCTTCATGTCGGCCGCGTTCAACCCACCGGCCGACGGCATCGGCCTGGACGGACTCGAACGCGCCTGGGGCTACATCGAACGCGCGACCAAGGACGGCAGCGACCGCGAGGCGCGCCTCAACCTGATGAGCGCCTCGATGCAGGGCGCCATGGCCTTCCAGAAAGGGCTGGGCTGCGTGCACTCGTTGAGCCACAGCCTGGGCGGTGTCGATCCGCGCCTGCACCACGGCACACTCAACGCCCTCTTCCTGCCCGCCGTGATCCACTTCAATGCCGGCGCCGAATCCGTGCAGAAGGACCAGCGCCTGCAACGCATGGCGCAGGCCATGCACCTCGATTCCGCCGGCGACCTCGGCGATGCGATCCGCGACATGTGCGCCCGCCTCGACCTGCCCAAGGGCCTGGCCGAAGTGGGCGTGACGCCGGACATCTTCGAAAAGGTGATCGACGGCGCGATGGCCGACCATTGCCACAAGACGAATCCGCGGCTCGCCACGCGCGACGACTACCGCCAGATGCTCGAAGCGTCGATGTAGCCGGCGCGGACCGTGCTCAGGCTGCTCGCGCGGTCTGGCCCAGCAGCCAGTCACGGAACAAATTCATCGACGGGGTGATCGGCCGCGAGCGCAGCCGCGTCAGCCAGTAGTCGCCGGTGACGACTTCGATCAGAAGGGGTTGCGCAAGCCGTCCCTCCCGAAGTTCTCGCTCGAACATCGATGCCGGTGCGAGCGCCACGCCCGCACCCTGCATTGCTGCCTCGACCATCAGGCGCGAGGAATCGAACACCGGCCCGCGAATCGTCGGCGCATCGACGCCGGCGGCGGCGAACCAGCCGGGCCAGTCTTCGGCACGATAGGAACGCAGCAGCGTCTCGTGCACCAGGTCCTGCGCGCGGCGCACGCGCGCCGCGACGGCGGGTGCGCACAACACCGTCAGCGGCGCCGACAGCAGATGATCGGCGTAAAGGCCTGGCCAGTTGCCGTCTCCGAAGCGGATCGCGAAATCCAGCCCTTCCGCCGCGAGGTCGACCACGTTGTTGTGCGTCATGAGTCGCAGGTCGATGAAGGGGCAGCATTCGCGAAACAGCCGCAGTCGGGGCATGAGCCAACCGACCGCGAAAGTGCCGACGACGCCGATGCTCAGCACCTCGAAGAAGTGCCCGTTGTCGAATTGCTGGATCACCGCCTCCATGCGGCCGAAGGCATCCGCCAGCACCGGCAGCAGCGCGTGGCCTTCGTCCGTCAGCGCCAGCCCGCGCGGGAGCCGACGGAACAGGGCGACGCCCAGGCGGCCTTCCAGACCCCGCACCTGCTGGCTCACCGCGGCCTGGGTCACGTGAAGTTCGGCTGCGGCAAGCGTGAAGCTTGCATGGCGCGCGGAGCATTCGAACGCGCGCAAGGCATTGAGCGGAAGGTGAGGACGCGCCATTCGAGACCCAAGATTTTCTTTTGTGATCCAGAAAATACCATCGTTTGTCCTGGCGCTCGAAAGCGCGGAAAGTACGCCGCTTTCAGGAGAACGAATGATCGATCGACGACAGTTTTCAAGCGCCTTGCTCGCAGCACTCGCCGGCGCTCCCGCCTTGGCATTCGCCGGAACCGACGCTCCGCTTTCGCAGCGCTTCGCGGACATCGAGAAGGCCAGCGGCGCACGCCTCGGCGTCTCGGTGCTCGACACCGGCACGGGCCTGCACGCCGGGCACCGCGAGGACGAGCGCTTTCCGATGTGCAGCACCTTCAAGTTCCTCGCCGCCGCGGCCATCCTCGCTCGCGTCGACCAGCACAAGGAGCACCTGGACCGCCGTGTCGTCTTCAGCCAACGGGATCTCGTCGAGTACTCGCCAATCACCGAAAAGAATGTCGGCGGCGCGGGGATGACGCTGGCCGCGCTCTGCGAAGCAGCCATCACGAGAAGCGACAACACGGCCGGCAACCTGATGCTCGCCAGCATCGGCGGCCCTGCAGGCCTGACGCGCCATGCACGCGCCCTCGGCGACCCGGTCTCGCGCCTCGACCGCCTCGAAACCGCGCTCAACGAGGCCCTCCCCGGCGACCCGCGCGACACCACCTCACCCCGCGCCATGCGCGACAACATGCAAAAGATTCTCTTGGGCGACGCGCTCGCGCCGGCCTCGCGCGCCCAACTCCTGCGCTGGCTCGACGCCAATCAGACCGGCGGCCAGCGATTGCGGGCCGGGGTTCCGTCGGACTGGGTGGTCGGCGACAAGACCGGCTCCGGCGATCGCGGCACCGCCAACGTCATCGCCATCCTCCGTCCGCCGGGGCGTGCACCGATCCTGGCCTCGGTCTACCTCACGGAAAGCACCGCCTCGATGGAGTCGCGCAATGCGACGATCGCCTCGGTCGGCGCCGCATTCGCCAAGTCGACCTGAACAGCCTTTGGGCGCCGCGCCGCGCTAGCATGCGGCCATCATGCACATCGTCTGGCTCTATGCCGCCCTGCTGACATTGATGTACGTCGGCCTGAGCTTCCGCACGCTGCGGATGCGGCGGCGCCTGCGCATCGTCATCGGCGATGCGGGCGACGAGCGCATGCTGCGTGCGATGCGCGTGCACTCGAATTTCGCCGAGTACGTGCCCTTGAATCTCCTGCTGATGTACTTCGTCGAATCGTCGGGTGCGGCAGCCTGGTTCGTGCATGCGCTGGGCCTGTGCCTGCTGCTCGGCCGTATCCTGCACGCGGTCGGTGTCAGCCGGGTCAAGGAGCGATTTGCCTTTCGCACGCTCGGCATGGCGCTGACCTTCACGCCGATGATCGCGGCGGCGCTTCGACTGCTGCAGATGTACTGGGCCCAGTCGGGTGGATGATCGCGCGTCCGCGATCAACCCTTCCTTCCACCGAACACCAGCAACGCGCCACCCACCACGATCGCGGCCACGCCCGCCCAGATCGGGAAGTTCACGTTCTGCTTTTCCTTCACCGACAGTTCGACCGGCCCCAGCTTGACCTGATGCGTTTCCTTGGTGAAGCTGAACCCGCCCGTGCCCAGGGCGGCGATGCCCGCCACGATCAGGATCAATCCGATGATTCGGGTCGCATTCATTGAGGTGTCTCCGTGCTGCCTCGACTCTAGCCGCAACGCGACCCTACAGCGGCAGGATGTCGCGCTCGCTGCCGCCGTGCAGCCATTCGGCGAACTCGTCCGCCAGCCGCCGCGACTCCTTCGCCGCAATGCTCCAGGCCTTGATGCGCGACTGAACATCGTTGCCGTAGCGCACGAAGTCATTGCGATCGGGCAGCTTGCCGTTGGGCAAGCCCTTGACCCACTCCGGGTTCGGCGCGAGCACCACCATGCGGTCGAGGAAGCCGGTCGCCTTGTGGCGCCACTTGAGCCCCTTGTCGAGCCAGCCCGGCACCACGGCCTTCTGGAAATGCGGGTACAGCACGATGCCGTCAACGTTGACGTAGTCCAGATGCAGGTGGTAGTCCGTGATGCCGCCGTCCCAGTAGGCACCGGGCGGCGCGCCGGGGATGTCGTGGACGGCTTCGAGCATGAAGGGGATCGAGCACGAGGCCTGCAAGGCGAGCTCGAAGTTGCCTTCGCGCAGATCGACCTGCCGCGTCCGGAAATCCCGCGTGCCGAAGGGAAGCGTCGCGCCCGGTGTCGAGAACACCACGCGCTCCAGCCATGCGCCGAGACTCTTGCGGTGCACGCTGTTGGTGATGAAGGCGCCGAGGTAGCCCATCGGTGTGCGCGCCCGCCCTTCCCGCCCGAGGATGTGACGACCGCGCGCCGTGATCACATGCAGCCGATAGCGTGAATGCCCCAGCACCTCCGCCGTGCGGCCGCCATAGAAGCTGCGCAGCCCTTCGCCGAACTGCGCGCTGACCTGCTTCGCGCTCAGCCGCTTCTGGCCCGCAGGCACTTCGAAGTGCTGGTGGATGTAGCCGTGCTCGAACTGCTCGAAGGCGGTGCGGGCATCGGCGAGGCAGGCATTGGCCAGCCGCCACGCACCGATCGACGCGCCGACCAGGTCGATGGGCTGCGTCGACTGCGCCAGCCAGTCGCCGAAGAGAAAACGGTCGATCGGCCCGAGGATCAGCCCCTTGGGCCCACCGGCGGCACCGGGGATGGTGCGCACATCCTGCGGTCGCAGGCCGTGCGCCGCGATGTGTTCGCGGGCGACCGGGCCAGCGTAGATGCGAAGCGCTTTCATGACGCCAGCACTGGCAAGAATCGTGCGCCGCCGGCCACGGCCCGCTTACTTGCGCAAGCCTTGCAGCTTCGCGAAAGCCGAGGCCATCTGCCCCGCCGGCTGCGGCGAGTTGTCGCGGCGCGGACCCTGCTGCCCGCGGCTTGCGCCTTCGAAGCGGTTCTCGCGCGGACCGTCTCGGCGCGAAGGCGCGGCATCGAGCTTCATCGACAGACCGATGCGCTTGCGTGCCACGTCGACCTCCATCACCTTCACCTTGACGATGTCGCCGGTCTTCACCACTTCGCGCGCGTCGTTGACGAACTTGTGCGACAGCTGGCTCACGTGCACCAGGCCATCCTGGTGCACCCCGAGGTCGACGAAGGCGCCGAACTGGGCCACGTTGCTCACCGTGCCTTCGAGCACCATGCCCTCGACCAGGTCCTTGATGTCCTCCACGCCGTCATTGAAGCGCGCGACCTTGAAGTCGGGGCGGGGGTCGCGGCCCGGCTTCTCGAGTTCGCCGAGGATGTCCTTGACGGTGATGACGCCGAACTTCTCGTTCGCGAAGAGCTCGGGCTTGAGCGTCTTCAGCATCTCGGCACGGCCCATCAGCTCGGCGACGGGCTTGCCCGTCTTCTCGATCATCTTCTCGACCACCGGGTAGGTTTCCGGATGCACGCCCGTCATGTCCAGCGGGTTGGCACCGCCGCGAATGCGCAGGAAGCCCGCGCTCTGCTCGAAGGTCTTGGCCCCGAAGCCGCTTACGTCCAGCAGTTGCTGGCGGCTCGCGAAGGCACCGTTGGCCTCGCGCCAGCGCACCACCGCCTTGGCCACGCTCGCCGACAGGCCGGACACGCGCGACAGCAGCGGCACGCTTGCGGTGTTGAGGTCCACGCCGACCGAGTTCACGCAGTCTTCGACCACCGCGTGCAGGGTGCGCGTGAGTTCGCTCTGGTTCACGTCGTGCTGGTACTGGCCCACGCCGATCGCCTTGGGGTCGATCTTCACGAGTTCGGCCAGCGGGTCCTGCAGGCGGCGCGCGATGCTCGCGGCGCCGCGCAGGCTCACGTCGACTTCCGGCATTTCCTGGGAGGCGAATTCGCTGGCCGAGTAGACCGACGCACCGGCTTCGCTCACCACCACCTTGTCGACGTTCACGGCCGGCGCGCCGGCCTGCGCCGTCATCTTGGCCAGCAGCTTGATCAGGTCGGCCGCCAGCTTGTCGGTCTCGCGGCTCGCGGTGCCGTTGCCGATCGCGATCAGGTTCACGCCGTGCTTCGCGCAGAGCTTGCCGAGCGTGTGCAGCGAGCCTTCCCAGTCCTTGCGCGGCTCGTGCGGGAAGACCGTCGCTGTCTCGACCAGCTTGCCCGTGGCATCGACCACCGCGACTTTCACGCCGGTGCGGATGCCCGGGTCCAGGCCCATCACGACGCGCTGGCCTGCGGGTGCGGCGAGCAGCAGGTCGCGCAGGTTGTCCGCGAAGACCTTGATCGCCACCTTCTCGGCGTCTTCGCGCAGTCGAGTGAACAGATCGCGCTCGGTCGACAGCGACAGCTTGACGCGCCAAGTCCAGGCCACGCACTTGCGGATCAGGTCATCGGCCGGACGGCCCGCATGGCTCCAGCCCAGGTGCAGCGCGATCTTGCCTTCGGCGATGGACGGCTTGCCCGGCTCGGGTTCGACCGGCAGCACCAGCTTGGCGTCGAGGATTTCCTGCGCCCGCCCGCGGAACACCGCCAGCGCACGGTGCGACGGCACGCGGCCGATCGGCTCGTCGTAATCGAAGTAGTCGCGAAACTTGGCGACGTCGGCGTTGTTCTCGTCCTTGCCCGCCATCAGGCCGGACTTGAAGAGTCCTTCGGTCCACAGCCATTCGCGCAGACGCTGCACCAGCGCGGCGTCTTCGGCCCAGCGCTCGGAGAGGATGTCGCGCACACCGTCGAGCACGAGCTGCACGGTCGAGAAGTCCAGGCCATCGGCCGCGGGCTTCACGAAAGCAGCCGCTTCATCGGCCGGGTTCAGCGTCGGATCCGCGAAGAGCTTGTCGGCCAGCGGCTCGATGCCGGCCTCGCGCGCCATCTGGCCCTTGGTTCGGCGCTTGGGCTTGAAGGGCAGGTAGAGGTCTTCCAGTTCCTGCTTGGTCGGCGCGGCATCGATGGCGGCGCGCAGTTCGGGGGTGAGCTTGCCCTGCTCCTCGATGCTCTTGAGCACCGCGGCGCGGCGGTCTTCGAGTTCGCGCAGGTAGGCGAGGCGCGCTTCGAGTTCACGCAACTGGATGTCGTCGAGGCCGTCGGTGGCTTCCTTGCGGTAGCGCGCAATGAAGGGCACGGTGGCACCACCGTCGAGCAGATCGACGGCGGCCTTCACCTGGTGCTCGCCGACCTTGATCTCGGCGGCGAGCTGGCGAATGATTTTCTGCATGTCTGGAAGGCGTCCCTGGGCACGGCGGCGCCGAAATCCGGCGCCTTTCGAATAAAGCGCGGAAGTTTGCCATAGGGGCCGGGCCACAATCGTCACCGATGCGTATCCTGAAGAAACTCCTTGGCGCGATCGCCGCAACCGTGCTCTTGCCGGTGCTGCTGTTCGAGGAGTGGGGCTGGGAGCCGTTGGCCCGCGCGCTGGGCAAGCTCTCGCGGCTGGCCGTCTGGGCACATCTCGAAAACGGGTTGCGCGCCCTGCCATCGTGGGCCGCCGTGCTGGTCTTCTTCGCGCCGATGCTGCTGTTGCTGCCGGTCAAGCTTTTCGGCCTGTTCCTCCTGGGCGAAGGGCATGCGAAGAGCGCAGTCATCCTGTTGCTCGCCGCAAAGGTGGTCGGCACAGCCATCCTGGCGTGGCTCTTCCAGTTGCTGGAGCCGGCCCTGATGCGCATCCCCGTGTTCGCACGCTGGTACCCGCGATGGAAGGACTGGAAGGACGGGCTCCTTGCAGCCGTGCGGCAGAGCGCCCCATGGAAAGCCGTCCGCGCCCTGAAGAACAGCATGCGACGGTGGTGGCGCAGCGTGCGCAGGCCGTCCTGACAAAAATTTTCATCCGGGTAGATTGAAAATCAATTTTCGTCCGGGTATTATTCGCGCCCCATGCCCTCCTCCACATCCGAATCCACCCTCACCGTCTTCGCGGGCTTCCGGCGCATCGCGTCCGGTCCGCGCTCGCAGGTGATCGCCGAGTTGCGAAAGCACCGCGGCCAGCGCGACGACGCGCTCCCTTTCGTCTTCGATGACAGTACCGGCGAACGCCTCGACCTCGACCTGCGCGACGACGTCCCGCCGGCGGAATCCGCCCCATCCGACGAACAGGCGACCCGCAGCGTCGGGCGGCCCAAGCTCGGCGTGGTGGCGCGCGAAGTCACTTTGCTGCCACGCCATTGGGATTGGCTCGCCCGCCAGCCCGGCGGTGCGTCGGTGGCCTTGCGCCGGCTCGTCGACGAGGCGCGGCACGTGCATGCCGACCGCGACGCGCAGCGTGCAGCGCGCGAAGCCACCTACCGCTTCATGACCGCCATCGCTGGCGACCTGCCCGGCTTCGAGGAAGCAACGCGCGCCCTCTTCGCCGGCGAGCACGCACGCTTCGACCAGTTGATCGCACCCTGGCCGGAAGACCTGCGCGACCATCTCGACAAGCTCGCCGCGGCCGCCTGGAGCGCCGCATGAAGCCGCCGGTCACCACCTCCGCCGCCATCGACGCGGAGGACATCCAGCACGCCGGCGAGATTGCTGCGCCGCCCGCCTCCGTGGCCGACCCGGTGCCGCCGCAGATCGCCTCGCACGCCAACCCGCGCGCCGCGGCCATGGCGTCGCGTCCGCTGTGGAAGACCTTCGCGATCTTCCTCGCGCCCATGCTGCTCAGCAACATCCTGCAGTCGCTGTCGGGCACGCTCAACAACGTCTACCTCGGGCAGATGATCGGCGTCGGCGCATTGGCGGCGGTGTCGAGCTTCTTCCCGATCATGTTCTTCTTCATCGCCTTCACCATCGGCCTGGGCGCCGGCGCCTCGGTGCTGATCGGCCAGGCCTGGGGTGCGCGCGAGCCCGACAAGGCGCGCGCCGTGGCGGGCACCACGCTGACGGTCGGCATCCTGTTCGGCCTGTGCGTTGCGCTGTTCGGCGGGGCTTTCACCGAGCCGATGCTGCGCATGCTGGGCACGCCACCCGACATCCTGGCCGACGCCACGCGCTATGCACGAATCATCCTGATCGCGATGCCAGGGCTCTTCGTGTTCCTGCTGTCGACCGCGATGCTGCGCGGCGTCGGCGACACGGTGACGCCGCTCTACACGCTGATGATCTCCACCCTGCTGGGCCTGTTCATCACGCCCGCGCTCATCCGCGGCTGGTTCGGCCTGCCGCAGCTCGGCGTGGCGAGCGGCGCCTGCGCCACCGTCATCTCGTTCGTGGTCGCGACCGTGTGGCTGGGCTTTCACCTGCGGCGCAAGAAGAGCGTGCTCGCGCCGGATGCCGACTTCATGCGGCACCTGCGCGTGCGGCCGGCACTGCTCAAGGCCGTCCTGAAAGTCGGCGTGCCGACCGGCGTGCAGATGATCGTCGTGTCGCTGGCGGAAATCGCGCTGCTGTCCTTCGTCAACGCCTATGGATCGAGCGCGACGGCCGCGTACGGCGCGGTCAACCAGGTCGTTGCCTATGTGCAGTTCCCGGCGATCTCGATCGCGATCACGGCGTCCATCCTCGGTGCGCAGGCCATCGGCGCTGGCCAGGTGAACCGCCTCGGCGCCATCACCCGCACCGCGCTGATGATGAACCTGGTGCTCACCGGCTCGCTGGTCGTGCTGGGCTACCTCTTCTCGCGGCCGCTGATGGGCTTCTTCATCACCAGCGAGCCGGTCATCGACGTGGCGCAGACGCTGCTGCACATCATGCTTTGGAGCACGGTGATCTTCGGCATGGGCTCCGCGCTTTCGGGGATCATGCGGGCCAGCGGCTCGGTGCTGGTGCCGACGGCCATCTCGATCTTCTGCATCGGGCTGATCGAAGTGCCGGTCGCGTGGTGGATGAGCCATCGCATGGGGCTCAACGGCATCTGGATCGCCTACCCCGTCGCCTTCACGGCGATGCTGACGATGCAGGCGTGCTACTACCGCTTCGTATGGCGCAAGAAGACGATTCGCCGGTTGATCTGACGCCGGTCCCGGTCCTCTACTCGTTCCGCCGCTGCCCGTATGCAATGCGGGCACGCATGGCGATCGCGGCGAGCGGACAGCGCTGCGAACTGCGCGAGGTCGTGCTGCGCGACAAGCCGGCCGATCTCCTCGCGGCCTCGCTTAAGGGCACGGTGCCGGTGCTGGTCGACGTCGACGGGCGCGTGATCGACCAGAGCCTGGACATCATGCTGTGGGCGCTTCGGCGCAGCGACCCCGACGGCTGGCTGCAGCCGCCGCAAGGGACGCTGGACGACATGCTTTCGCTCATCGCCGAATGCGATGGCGAGTTCAAGCGGCATCTGGACGGCTACAAATATCCCGAGCGCCAGCCGGGCGGCGACGCAGTGACGCATCGCGAGCAAGGCGCCCGCTTCCTCCGGCGGCTGGATGCACGGCTTCAGGTCTCACGCTGTCTGCATGGCGACCAGGTGGCCCTCTCGGATATCGCGATTGCGCCATTCGTGCGCCAGTTCGCGCAGGTCGACGCGGCCTGGTTCGACGCGCAGCCCTGGCCGCGACTGCGCGAATGGCTCGCGGCGCGATTGAACGCACCCGTGTTCAGCCAGGTGATGGACAAGTACCCAGCATGGCGTGCCGGCGACCCCGGCGTGCGCTTTCCCGCGCAGCTGCGGCCCGCCTGAGGCCGCCCGTCAGCCCTTTCGCTCGCTAGTGCCAGACCGGCAACTGCTGCAGCGCGTCGTTCGGCCGCCCGACGATGTCCACGCCGGTGATGCTGTTCCCGCCCGGCGCGAGTTCGACGTCGCAGCTGATTTCCCATTCGTGGCTTTCGGTGCGTCGCACGAGGCAGACCTCCTCGCCGGCCGCGATGAGATTGGCGCAGTCGTGGATGCTGATCCGTTGTGCGGGACCGAGGGCCAGCCCTGTCGAGCCGAATTCCCTCTCCACGACCTGATGGATGGCGACCAGATCGATCCCGGCGCCTTCGTAGTGAGCAGCAGAAATCGCGTGCTGGGCCATTTGCAACTCCATGAAATCTAAGAGAGAGCGAGTTCGCGCATGAGGTTGCTGCGCACCCACGTGAACGCACCAGACTCGACGTTGTTCGCCTGCCAGCGGCGGAATTCGGGATCGGCCGACAACGGATCCGTGACCTTCGCGTACTCGATCGCGTTGTCGAACTGGATGGTCAGGACGTAGTTGCCCAGTTCGCCGGCGGCCACGCTCCACAGCTGCGGGTCCGGTGCGCCATGCTTCTTCCACAGCGCCGCGCCTGCTTTCACGGCTTCGATGACGGCCCCGAGATCGGCGCCCGGGTTGGGTCGCAGGACATATCGCGCTTCGTAGGCCATGGGAGTCTCCTTCGCCGCTGTGATGTCCGACATTGAAGCACCGGTCCGCTCGCGGGGCAATCCACAACTGCAGCTCCGGACGGTCCTGGCTTGCCATCGCGCCCGCCGGCTCGGAGAATTCCTCGTTGCACGGCAGCCTGGCTGCCAGAGGATGTGATGAACCTCGATCCTGTCCCTCCCGTCGCGCTGGTGGTGGACGACGAGCCGGTGGCCCGCCTGATGGTCAAGCTGTCGCTCGTAAGGCTCGGCTGCACGCCCGTCCTGGAGGCTGCAGACGGCATCGATGCGCAGCAGGTCCTGCGTGAGCACCCGGAAGTGGCGCTGGTGCTGACGGACATCATGATGCCGAGGATGGATGGCCTCGAACTGCTGCGCTGGGGACGGCAGGCGGTGCCGGATGCGATGTGGATCGTCCTCTCGGGGCTGGAGACCTTCGACACGGCGGTCGCCGCAATCCGCCTGGGTGCCTTCGACTTCCTGTCGAAATCGCCGCACCTCGAAGAAATGGGCGTCGCGGTGCGCAATGCGCTCGAGCGCCGTCAACTGCTGGCCGAACGCGAGCACCTGCACCGGGCGCTGCAGCGCAAGGTCACCGAACTCGAGCAAACCTCCGAAGTACTGCGCCGCGACCTCGAACGCGCTGAAGTCATCCAGCGCGCCCTGCTCCCACGGAGCCCGCCACCCATGGAAGGCTATTGCATCCAGGCGCTCTACCGGCCCGGACAGCATGTGGGCGGCGACCTCTACGACGTGGTGCGGCTGGGCGATCAGCACCTGGCCTTCTACCTGGCCGACGCCACCGGCCATGGCGTGACGTCCGCGATGCTCTCTGTGCTGTTCAAGCAGCGACTGGTCCTGGTGGATCCGGCGACGGGCCTCGCGCTGCCACCGGCGGAGGTGATGGCCGCGGTGAACCGCTCGATCTGCGAGGCGCATGCGGCGCCCGGCCTGTTCCTGACGGCCGTGTTCGGCCTGCTGGACACCTCGGACGCCAGCCTCACGCTGGCTTCCGCGGGCCATCCGCCCGTGCTGCACGCACGCGATGGGCGCGAGACGCGCCTGATCCGCCGCACCGGCCCCGCGCTCGGCCTGACGCCGGACGCGCACTTCGAGCAGGAGCGGTTGCAGCTCCTCGCGGGCGACCGGATCCTCCTCTACACGGACGGGCTGCTGCCCTCGGGCTCGGAGCGCGAGCAGGAACTGCTGCAGGAGGTGCTCGCCACGCCGCTCTCCAGCGCGCAGGAAGTGATGTCGCGCCTTCACGCCGACGCGCCGGTGGGCGTGGACCGCGACGACGTGACCATCCTGCTCATCGACGCGCACGCCGGGGCCTCCTGGTTCGACAACGGCGCCGAACGCCCCGCGGTCGTCGCGTCCGGCGCGCCGCGATCCGAGGCCGAGGCGGTGTTCTTCGGCGAAGCCGGCCACGCGGCCTACCTCGGACTGCGCGGCCGGGCCAGCTGGATGCATTGCGATGCCTTCCATGAAACCGCCCTGGCCGTGCTGGACGGCGGACGCCCCCTGGTGCTGGACCTCTCCGGCTGCGAATACATGGACAGCACCTGCCTCGGCACCGTGCACGAACTGGTCGCCCGCGGCGGCGTGACACTCGCGGGCGTGACCCCGGCCGTGCGCGCCCTCTTCGAGGAACTGAGCATGTCGCAAGTGCTGACGGCCATCCGTGAGGACGGTCCCGCCGCGCCCGAGCTCTACCCGCTCGGCACGCAGGGCGACCAGGCCGCGCTGCACAAGCGGATCCTGCACGCGCACGAGGCACTCTCCGCGCTGAGCGAACGCAACCGCGAGGAATTCAAGGAGGTCGTCGAGTCGCTGCGCGGCGAGCAGGACGGACCCCGATGACCGCTGCCATCCGAGTGCTGCATCTCGAGGACGACCCGGCCGATGCGCAGCGCATCCGGCAGGGGCTGCAGGACGAAGGCCTCGCTTGCGACATCGCGTGGGTGCAGACGAGGGAAGATTTCGCATCCGCCCTGCAACGGCAAGCCTTCGACCTGGTCTTGTGCGACTACGAGGCCGGCGGTCTCGACCTCGTGCGGCAGGTGCGACAGCAGCACCCGGAGCTTCTGCTGTTCGTGATTTCCACCGAGCTGTTGACCGAGGAACAGGCGGTGGATTGCCTGAAGGCCGGCGCCACCGACTACATCGTCAAGCAGCGTCTGCGGCGGCTGGGCTATTCGGTGCGGCGCGCGCTCGCCGAGCAGCAGCACAAGTTGGCGCTGCGCCGGGCGGAAGAAAACCTGCGTGCCCTCAACACCGACCTGGAGGCGCGCGTGCACCTGCGCACCGCCGAACTGGAAACGGCGAACGCGTTCCTGAACTCGGTGATCCACCAGATCCCCTACCAGGTCATGGTCAAGAACGCCGACGACCTGAAGCTCGTCCGGGTGAATCGCGCCCTGGAGGAACTGACCGGGCGCACCCAGCAGGAGCTGCTCGGCAAGACGATCCACGACTTCGTCAGTTCCAAGGTGGAGGCCGACTTCTTCACAGCGAAGGACAAGGAGGCGCTGGCACTGGGCCGGGAAGTCGACATCCCCGAAGAGACCCTGCATGCACAGGACGGCACCGTGCGCGTCCTCCATGCGAAGAAGATCCCGATCCTCGACGACACCGGCAAGCCACGCTACCTGCTGACCATTTCGGAAGACGTGACGGAGCGCAAGCGCAAGGAGCGCGAGATCGAGCGCCTGAATTCGGCCCTCGCGCAGCGAAGCGCCGAAGTGGAAGCCGCCAACCGCGCCAAGAGCACCTTCCTCGCGACGATGAGCCACGAGATCAGGACGCCGATGAACGGGATGCTCGGCATGCTCGAACTGCTGAGCCTGACCGAACTGGACGCCGAGCAGCGTGAGACGCTCGGGCTCGTGCGCGAGTCGAGCCGGTCATTGCTGCGCATCATCGACGACATCCTCGACTTCTCGAAGATCGAGGCCGGCAAGCTGGAGGTCCGTCCCGAGGTCGTCTCGGTCAAGCGGCTGGTCGAAGAGGTGCAGAGCATCTACCTCGGCAATGCCAGCGGCAAGGGCCTCATCGTGAGGCGCATGGTCGATCCGCGCGTCAGTCCTGCCCTGCGGGTCGATCCGGTCCGGCTGCGCCAGATCCTCAACAACTTCGTCAGCAATGCGATCAAGTTCACTTCCGAAGGCTGGATCGACATCAACGTGCAATGGCTCGGCCGCACGGACGGACAGGAAAAGCTGCGCTTCCAGGTGAAGGACACGGGCATCGGCATCTCTCCGGAGGACCAGGAGCGCCTGTTCCAGCCCTTCACCCAGGTCGACGGCGACCCGGGGCGGCGACGGCCGGGCGGGACCGGGTTGGGGCTGGTGATCTCGCGGCAACTGGCGCAGATGATGGGCGGCACGATCAGCATGGAGAGTTCGCCGGGCATGGGCACCACGGTCACGCTGGAACTGACGCTGCCGGTCGCCGAGCCGCCGCCCGGCAGCGGTGCCGATAGCTATCGAGCGCGCTCGGCACCGACGGCCGTGCGCCGCATCGCGCCGGCCGTCGCGCAGGCCGAGGCGGAGGGAACGCTGGTGCTGCTGGTGGACGACCACCCCGTCAACCGCATGCTGATCCTGCGCCAGGTGCGAACCCTCGGCTATGCGGCCCAGACCGCCGACGACGGCGTCCAGGCCCTGGAGATGTGGAAGTCGGGCCGCTTCGGGATGGTCATCACCGACTGCCACATGCCCCACATGGACGGCTACGAACTCACGCGCTGCATCCGCCGGGTGGAAGCCGCCGAGGGACGCGGGCGCGTGCCGATCATCGCGTGCACCGCCAACGCGCTGCAGGGCGAGGCCGAGACCTGCTTCGCCGCCGGCATGGACGACTTCCTGGTCAAGCCGGTGGAACTGGCGCAGCTGACCGAGAAGGTCGACCGGTGGTTGCCGCTGCCCCTCGCGACCTCGTCCGCCGGCGCCCCGGTCGACGCGGCGCCGGCTTCCGACGCACCTTCGGGCCCGATCGACCACGCGCTGCTCGCGGGGAAATGCGGTGGCGATGCTTCGATGGTGAACGAGGTTCTTGCGGCCTTCCGTCGCACGTGCGAGGACGATTCGAACGGACTCAGGCTGGCGGTGGCCGGGGACGACGTCGCGCAGGTCACCCTGTGCGCTCACCGCATGGCCGGCGCCAGCAAGATGGTCGGGGCGGCGGATTTCGCGGCGGCATGCGAGCACATCGACCGCGTGAGTCGCACCGGCGACTGGCAGGCGGTCCTCGCCGGGATGCCGGCCTTCGAGCGGGAACGGATGCGACTGGCCGACTATTTCAAGGGGCCCGCGGGGCGCAGGCAAGCGGCCTGACGCGCCGGGCCACGGCTCATTCTTCCGTCCTGGGCATCCGGACACGCTGTCCCGCGTCCGGGACGGCTCGCCCCTAATCGAACACCTCATCCCCCGTCGGCTCGTAATGCGGCACCGCATTCATGTTGTGCCGCAGCTTCGACAGCTCCCAGTACATCCGCCTGCGCGCCCGGCTCTGGTTGCCCAGCGGCCGATGCTCGGGGATGGTGTGCCACGGGTTGTAGGACAGCCGCTTGGCAAATTCCATCTGCGCCGGCGAATCGAAGGTCTGGCGCGGAAGCCGCAGCGTGGCGACGCTGACCCGCGGCGACAGCTTCTCCGGCCACAGCACGCCCGCGTTCTCGATCGGCATGAGGTGGGGGTCGGTCTGCATCTGCAGGCGGATGTCGAGCTCGACATCGCCTTCGGCCAGCGACGCAACCATCGCGTTGCGCAGGTAGTCGTCAGGCGGACGCAGCGGCAGGCGCGGGATGGGCGTGCGCTTCGTCGTCGTCGGCCACACCGAATACTGCATCGCCTGCCCCTCCCCCATCAGGTAGGGCACGCAGCTGAAGTACGGCGCCTCGAACGGGCTGCTCTGCGTCTTGATGAACAGCGACTGCATGACGAGATCGAGCACATGCGATTCGCGCAGGTTCACGAAGTAGAAGATCTGCGCGTTCTTCACGCTCTCGATCTGCAGCGCCGCATTGCACTTGGCATCCGGCGTCACGAAGGTCGGCGTGGAGACGGCGAACATGTCGAGCGTGTGCTGCTCCTCGTCCATCAGCTTCGGCCCGGGCACGCCCATCAGCTTGATGCTGATGCTCATGAAGCCCACGTCGTCGATGTCGGGCGTGATGTACGGGCCCGGCCCCGAGAACCGCACCCAGGCGGGAAAGATCTGGTGCTTTGCATAGATGCCGCGCTTCATGTGCTCGGGGATGTCGTCATGCACGATGAACTCGCCGCGCACGATGCCCTGCGTCTTGGTGTTGCCGCCACGCTCGAAGCCGCCGGGCTTCCACAGGTCGCTCATCTGCCGGGTGAAGCTCTTGACGATCGAGTCGGTGAAGCTCTCCTCGTCGGGCATCAGCCTTTCCTCGGCGATGCGCAGACCCTCGTTCGACCTCCGGCTGTTGATCATGGCGGTGGTGAAGCGTGCGAGCGGATCGCGCAGCAAGGCGTCGAATGCGGGCCTGACGAAGGGATCGAAGCGCCGTTCGAGCCGGATGAACGCCATGCCCGTGTCGCTGATGAAGTTGCGCACCACGGAGCCCGTGTTGGCCCTCGGCGTCGGTCGGCTGGCGTTGGAGTTCATGGCTGGCCCCTGGACAGATACCGCAGCGCGCGCAGGCTGGGCAGGAAGAAATAGGCGCCGCCCAGCACGGTCACGAACTGCGGCATGCCGCACACCCGCCTGTCAGGTCCGGACGGGACGGGCATCGAGAAAGCGTCGGTCGCGGTGCCATCGGCGCGCGGCAGGTGGTTGCCGATGAGCGGATCGCTCTCGCCCGGCAGGCCGTCGAAGCGCTGGCCCGCGAGCCACGCCCCCTGCACGAATTCGAACTGGCGCGCGATGTTCGCACCGAGACAGATGAAGTGGAGACCTGTCTCCTCCTGCGGCGGCACGCCGTATTCGCGCCCGCGCCGCAGCAGCCGATGGAAGCGGGTCGACGAGACAAGATCGTTCGCGAGTGCATCGGCGTCGAAACCCAGGGTGTGCTTCGCCCAGGAGATGAAGCCCGGCGGCCCCGGCGGGAGATCGGCATTGCGGGGATTGCTGCGTCGGATGTGCGCACCCACCGGGCAGCGCAGACCCTCGGGATCGCTGCGGTAGGTGAAGGTGTTGCGCGGGTCTTCTTCGCCCTCGATGCCTTCGTTGGCGCGGCCCATGAGGGGCTCGCCTTCCATGGTCCGCCCGACCATCGCTTCGGCGAGTTGCTTGCGCCGCACGGGGTCGCCCTGCACCTGCCCGTCGATGTAGCGCCAGAAGCCTTCGACGTCCTGCCGCAACTGGCGCAGGACGAGATAGCTGCCGTTGCGGCCGAAGTCGGCCCGCTCGGGCGCGTCTTCCCCGCGCGCGAGGATGGCATCGGGGTCGCGCAACGCGTCGAGCAAGGGCCTGTCGGTGTACTCGCCATACTCGTTCGGATAGCCGAGCAGGAATTCGCCGATGCATGAGCGATTCGTGTAGCCGGACAGTTCCTCGTCGCGCGCCGGCCGCTCGCGCTGCCAGTCGATCGCGGGTTCGGAAATGCCGTCCACGAAGCCGAAAGGCTCGACGCCGTCCAGGTCCGAGGTCGTGAGGCAGGCCAGCTGCTCGAAGCCTTCCTCGGCATGCGCCATGGCGTTCCCGATCCAGTCGTCGAGCCCGCCGGGCATGGCGTAGAGCATCACCATCACGTGCGGCATCGTCTCGGGCGACCCGCCCCATTGCCAGCCCGCGGGGTCGCTCGGCCCGAGATCGCCGAGCCGGCGCGCGCGGCTCGCATCGCCGCTCATGCCGACGATGAATTCCGGCGAGAAGGCTTCGACGATGTCCTCTTCCACGCCCAGCATGCGCAGGCCGGCGCTGGTGATGGCAATGTGCAATGCCGTCTCCGGCGCCGATTCGCGCTTCGTCGCGCTGGTGACGGGCGCCTGCGCGAGCCAGGCGCATGCGGCCTCGCGATCCGTCACGCGCAGCAGCAGGAAGCAGGCCTGCGTCAGGCGGCGATAGCCGAAGCGCACCAGGCCCTGGATGTCGTCGTCCTCGGCCGGGTGCGCGTTCATAGCAGCCTCAGCCATGCGAGCGCCTGCTCGTCCGTCATCGAATACATGTCGAACCCCTCGCGGATACGCCGGTTGCGATCCAGGTCGGTGAGCGTCAGGCCGGGGTAGGCCTTGTACCAGACCTGCGTGGGCAACTGGTGGCGGCGCTGGTAGTGCTTGAAGCGAAGCTCGTGGCGCGCGCCGCCCTTCACGAGCCAGTCGGTGCGCGGCCAGCCGAAGCCGTTGCTGAAGATCAGGTTGAGCCCCCAGCCGGCCTTGTTGATGAAGTCGTCCATGTAGCTCTCGTGGCTGCCGTCGTAGCTGCTCGCGAACAGAACGCGCGCCTTGCCGTCGAGAAACACCCATCGCGCGAAGTGGATCGTCTGCACCCGCGCGAGATGGCCGTGCCCGAAGACATGGCGGCACGCATAGTCGATGAGCAGCAGGATGAACTGCGTCAGCCAGCGCCGGAACAAGCCCGGCTTGACCGGACCGAGCGCAGTGAAGCTGTTGGTCAGGTCGTGGTCTTCGAGCTGCTGCATTTCCCGCACGGCACCGATTTCGGGCCGCGGGCAAAACTCGGGGTCGTTCTTCTCGTGGTGGCGCAGCAGCAGGACGACGAACGGCGCCAGCACGATCAGCAGCGGCAGCAGGATCAGCCCGACCAGGGGCACGCCGATGGCATGCAGCAGATTGCGGAGTTGCCAATCCATCGGCGTCCGCTCGGTCGATGTGAGGACGAGGCGTCCGGCGATCATCTCGGCCTGCACGGCAGCGAGCAACTCGCGTCGCAGCGCCTGCGGGTCGACGTCGGTGGCGAAGTCGCGTCGCACCTGCGACGACAGGATGCGCTGCAACGCGCTGTCCTGGCGGATTTGCGTCACGGTGCGGCCGATGCGGTTCACGTAGCCCGCGGCCACCGGCACGCTGTGCGACCTGAGCCATCCGAGCAGATTCGCGCCGGTACCGTAGGTCTCGCAATGTGAGAACAGCTGGCGCAGGCCGTCGCCGGCACGTTCGACGAACTCGGCCAGCTGATCGTCGGCCGGGCCATCGCATTCGCCAAGGAAGCACAGGTACGTCGGCACATGGGGCCGCGGCAGGTCGAAGACCTCCAAGTCGCCCATCGTCGTGTCGGGTAGCAAGGCGAAGCGCGCGAAGTGCAGGCGCTCGAATTCGCTGAAAGGCACGAGCGCGTTCGAGGGATCGGCCACACCGGGCGTCACGTTCATGGTGTCCAGCAACTGCCGCAGGCCGGCCTCGCGGCCTGTGGCCAGCGGCGCGACCACCATGAAGTGAGATTGGGGAGTCACCGCATCAGAACTGCAGGCAGAAGTCGATCAGCCGGTCCTTGCCCCAATACACCTTGCCCAGGTAGAAGTTCGGCCCGATCAGGCGGATCTCGTCGCGGATCCATTGGGCCACGAGCGAGGTCTTCGAGTAGTCGAGCACGATGCATTCCTTGTTGTCCAGCCAACTCTCGCCCTTGCCCACCGTGGCGATGATGGCGGGAATGCCGGCCGCGGTGATCTTGTTGATCAGCACGCCCTTCTGCGCGTCGAAGATTTTTCCCTGCCACCCGAACTGGTTGATGATCTTCGCGATGGACTGCGAGTAGTGCGTGCCCGGCGCGATGATGGCCGTGCCCTCAGCCTCGCCGTTGGGGATGTCGCCAGCCGGGCTGGCGCGGAACAGGTCGTCGAGCTGCTGCTGCGACATGTCGAGCAGTTGTTGCACGTCATACGCCATGTGCTTCTCCTCTGGGGAAACCCCATCGTTCCCAAAGTGTCAGCCAATCATCTGGACCCGTCAATTTGCCGAAAGGGATGTGCCTTTCGCCTGCTGCAACACGACGTCGGCGGCCTTCTCGGCAATCATGAAGATCGCCGCTGCGACGAAGAAACCCGGAATGCGCGGGAACGCGGAGGCATCGACCACGCGCAGGCGCTTCACGCCATGCACGGCGAAGGTGCTGTCGAGCACGCCCCCTTCATCCATGGCGCCGATCGGGCACGAGCATGACGCGTGGTGCCCCCATGCGGTGCTGCGCACGTAGTCGGCCAGGGCTTCGTCGCTCTGCGCCGCCGGCCCGGGGGCCAGTTCTTCGGCGATCCATCCGCTCTCGATCAGCGGCGCAGTCATGCGGCGCACCGCGCGGATGGCCTCGACCACCGCCTTCAGGTCTTCGCCGGACGCGTCGCTGCCTTCCTCGAAGTAGTGGAAGTTGACCAGCGGCATGTCGAGCGGGTCCGCGGAGCGCAGACGCACCGTCCCGGCACGGTTGCGCGTGTGCGCCTTCAGCACGGCCCAGGTCAGGCGGTCCGGATGGTCGCGGATCCAGTTCGAGAATCCGCTGAAGTAGCCCTCGAAGCGCGCCAGCAGCGCCATGCAGAAAAGGTCCGGGTCGTCCTTCTTGCGGGCTGCGGCGCTCGACCGCTGCACCAGGCCGAGCGCTGCGCCGTTGGAGGCGTACATGCCCGGCTCGCCGAGCTGCCAGCGTCGCCAGAGCGTGTCGTCGCGATCGAAGCGCGCCCCCTCCAGCACCTCCCAGCGTTCGCGCATGCGATGGGTGACCGCGACCTCGTAGCGGTCCTGCAGGTTGCGCCCGACACCAGGCAGGTCGACCCGCACCGGGATGCCGTGCTCCGCCAGTTCTTCCGCGGGACCGATGCCCGACAGCATCAGCAGTTGCGGCGTGTTGAACGCGCCGCCGCAAAGGATCACTTCGCGGCGCGCATGCACTTCGCGTCGTTCGCCCGGCGCATTGCTCGGCCGTGCATGTGCGCGGTACAGGTGGGCGCCCTTCAGATATTCGACGCCGCTTGCGCCGCCGTCGGCATCGAACAGCACGCGCGTCGCGAGCGCATCGAGTTCGATGTGCAGCCGGGAGGGATGCCGCGCCGCCACGTCGAGCACGCGCTCTCGCGCGCCGACGCGCCGCTGGCCCGAGGTCGCGAGCGGCATGTAGCAGATGCCTTCGAAGCTGCCCGATGCCATGTGCCAGGCGTTGGGGTCGCCCATGCCGCGACGCAGCCAGCGCAGGGTGCTGAGCAACGGCGTCGGCAGGCTGTTCGTGAAGGTCCGCGCGGTGTCCCGCAGCACGCGCACCAGGCCGTCATCGCCGAGCACGGTGAGCGGTATGGCCTTTTCCGTTCGCAGCCAGCCGTGCCAGCCGTGGCCCGTCGGGTCCAGGCCGATGTGCTGCAGCGCTCGCCAGACCGGCCGGTGCCGGCAGTCTTCCACGCGCAATGCGTACCGTCGCATGTGGGTCGCGCGCCATGACAGGTCGCCGGTGAGCCGGGCGATGTGATTCCAGTCCGAGGCGTGCGGCAGCATGAAGATCATTGCGTTGTGCGCGGTGCAGCCGCCGAGCGCTGCAGCCCGCGGGTACAGCACGCCCTCCCCGACCTCGTACTTCCAGTCCCTTGCCTGCTGGCCCTCGTCCGCGTAGTGGTGGACCCGGAAGTTCCAGCTCATTGCCGGGTTCTCGCAGGCGAAGGCATGAAAGGCCGGCACGTCGTAGTCGTCGGGCAGCCGCGCGGCGCTGGTGCGCGGGTCGCCGCCCGCTTCCAGAAGGAAAACGCGCATGCCCGCTTCGGCCAGGCGCGCCGCCAGCGTGCCACCGCCCGCCCCCGAACCGACGATGACGTAGTCCCAGTCGGTGGGTTCGGCGACGGGGGACATGAGGGCGATCGCGTACCGGTCAGAAAGTCTTGAGGAAGGCGATCAGCGCCCGCTTGTCATCGTCGCTCAGCTCCGGCTCACGGCCGAAGGCTCTTTCGTCGGCGCTCAGGCCGTCCTGCCGGTTGAACTGCGCGGTGCCGAAATAGTGGCCGCGGTTGACCACGAAGTCCGGGCACTTGCTCAGCTCCAGCATCGGCTCGCGCAGGTTCATGAAGTGCTTGCGCAGGTCTTCGTCGCTGGTATTGGCCGGTGCACTCGCGAGAGCACCCTTGAGCTGTACGAGCAGTTCGCCGGCGTCCTTCACATGCTCCACCTTGTCGCCGAGGCTGTCGGACTCCGCGCGCAGCTTGAGGTTTGCCAGCAGGTTCACCGGCACGCCTTCGGGGATGGGGCCGATCACGATGTCGCCGCCTTCCTTGACCAGCCATGGCAGCCAGCGGTGCAGGGAACCCTGCATCGGAAGCATCGCGTCCGGCGCGTAGCCCGTCGGTATCGTCACCACGCTGCGTTCCGTCGTCCGGTCGATCGTGCCGCCGACCCTGTTGCCCAGCACCGCGTCGGCCTTGCGCTTCTCGGGCCACAGCATCTGCTCGATGGACTGGTCGAAGACCTTCATCCGCGCCTCGACCGAGGGATTGCCGTCCGGGTCCGCTTCGCCGACGGTGTTGTTAAGCAGGAACGGTGCCGTCGACCAGACGCTGATGAGCGAAGGCACCCGCGTGTACCCGCGCCCGCCGGCCGGCATCGCATAAGGCCTCGCCTCGCCGGTGAACGGATCGCTCAGGGTCACCGTGCCGACCGAAGGCAGGCTCTTGTAGGTCTGCGAGGAGAAGTTGTCCCAGATGTTGCCGCGCAAGGCATTGGTGGCGAGCGGGCTGCAGACGTTGGTGCGCAACAGCGTCACCGGAATGCGCGCATCGGTGGAGAGATAGTTGCCTTGCAGGAAGTCCGGCGTCTGCACGACCTTGCGCATCTGCGCCTTGTATTCGGGGGTCTGCGTCCAGGTCCAGTAGCGCTTGAAGCATTCGACATAGCCGGGGCCGGCACAGCGCGCGGGGCTGATGTCGAGCGTGGCCGGCAGCGGCGGTGCCTTGCTCGAATGACAGCGGGCGCAGGTGTCCGCAAAGGCGTTCTTGCCTCGCTCCAGCGTGGCCGCGTCGGCGGCGAGGTACTTGTCGCCGCCGGGCGCATCCTTGAGGCGATCGGGCTGCGCGGCCTTCAGGAAGAACAGCGCCGTGTTCACCGTGCCCAGCTCGGTCGCCTGCCAGTAGCTGGAGTTCTTCTGCGCCGACGCAATCTTGATCGGCGAGATCGTCTTGCCGCCCACCACCGGGTTGAAGTGCAGCAGCCATTCCTCGCTGAACAGCCCGATGTTGAGGTACACCCGGTTCAGGGCGCCCAACAGGCCGACCGAATCCGCGCCGTCCTTGAGCACGCGCGGCGTGCGAACCGTGCCGTCGGCCTTGTTGAAGAAGTCGGTAAGCGGCCCGCTGCTCACGAAGTCGTTGAACTGCTTGTTGTCCAGTTCGCCGCCGGCCAGCTTCTCCTGGCCGATGCGTTTGGCCATGTCCATGCGGGCGATGAAGGCGTAGACCGCGTTCATCGTGCGCGGGTTGTTGATGCCGTCGGTCGAGACCAGCGAGGTGTCCATCGTCCCCGGCCGGTACGTGTGGGCGAGCTGGTACATGTAGTTCCTGCGCCCTTCCGGCTTGTTCGCGTTGTGGATGAACAGCCGGTCCACCCACATGTACTGCGCGCCCACCGAGGAGCTGAGGTTCTCGAACTTCGGACTGTTCGGATCGGCCGGCGGCTTCACCGGGCTCGGCCCGACGTGGCAGAAGCCGCAGGACATGCCCACGCGGTACGGCCGCACCAGGTCCTTGCGGTTGTAGTAGCTCGGGTCGGTGTAGTACTTCTCTGCGTCCCATTCCTTGGCGGCCTTTTCGTCGAAGGCCGGATTGGGGAACAGGCGCAGGCCGGAGATGCCCGTGTTCCAGCCGTAGAAGGAGCCTACCGGCTGCGTCGTGCCGTCACCCAGCGGCTTGCCGCGCGAGCCGATCGCGACGCCGGGGTACTTCGCCTCGTTCTCGAAGGGGTCCGGCCCGCAGTCCTTGCTGCGCACGTCGAGCCAGAGGCCGCGGCGATCCTTGCTCGGGCCGGCGGCATTCTCGAAGCAGGGTTCGTTGACCAGCCCGAAGGTCTTCCAGCGATTGGCGCGCGAATAGCCCAGGCTGGGATGGGAACTGATGATCTTCAGCAGGTCGAAGGCGCCGAAGGTGTAGTCGGTCATCTGGTTCCAGAAGCGGTCATTGCCACCGCTCCAGACGATCCACATGTTGCGACCCTTGATCTCCTCCGGCGACAACGCGACCCCGCCGTCCATGTCGTGGAAGTAGTCCTCCGTCGCATGCGGGAAGGACGCCGCGTCCCGACCGGCAAGCCGGGCCTCGTCGAGCACCTCGCCGGGCTGCGGCCCCTTCGAGCAGGCAGCGAGAACCACGCACGCCAGCAGCGGCAGCAGCCTCGCGGCGTGCCTGCAACCTTGGGTCATTGCCATTCCTCCTCGTCGAAGCCTGGGTGAACGGGCAATCGAGGGTGGAGTTTGGAGGGGGGGCGGGCTGTTGGCTATCGGCCATGCGCGGTAAGGCTAAGGGCGTAGGCGGGTCAGCCGCTGGCGGAAGCAGCCACCGTCCGTGGCCCTCGCCCGATGAGTACCCACGCACTCAAGGCACTCGTCAGAGCCAAGCCGGCGCATATCAGCATCACCCATCTGAATCCCGAAACGAATGACGCATTCACCGTCTGCCTGAGTGCCGCACCCGCAGCGGCATCCACGCCCGCCGGCAACTGCGCCCCGGCAAGTTGACTGCGCTGCGCCACGAGGAAAGAAGTCGTCTCGGCAGATGCGCCGATGCCGCGCAGCCCTTCTCCCAGTCGCGCATCGAAGGCCCAGGCCATCACCACCCCGAACACCGCAATCGCCAACACCGATGCCGTCCGCGACACCGCGTTGTTCACCCCCGATGCAATACCCGCCGATTCAGGCCCGACGGCATTCATCACTGTCGTGGTGAGCGGCGCAACCGTAACGGCCATGCCAAGGCCCAGCACCACAACCGCAGGAAAGAAGGCCGTCCAGTAATTGGCCCCGACCCCCGGCACGGCAAACAGCACGAACCCCACTGCCGCAATGCACGGCCCGATCACCAGCGGAAGCCGCGAGCCGAAGCGATCGACCAATTGCCCCGCCCATCCCGAAAGCGCAAACATGATCAAGATGAAAGGCAGCAGCGCCGCACCCGCGGCTGTCGCCGAATAGCCTTGCACCTGGATGAGATTGAGCGGGAAGAAATACAGCCCGCCACCGAGCGCCGCATACAGCAGCAGCGTCAACAGGTTGGCACCGCCGAAGTTGCCGATGCGCATCAGCGAAAGCGGCAGCATCGGCGATCGCACACGCAGTTCGACGCCGACGAAAGCGGCGCTCGCCACGATGCCCGCGATGAGCGCGCCCAGGACGGCCGGCGAAGTCCACCCCTGCGTCGGCGCTTCGATGAATGCATAGACGATGCCGCCCAGCGCAATGGTCGCGAGCGCCGCGCCCCAGAGATCGAGGCCCGCGGCCGCGTCGCCTCCCTTGCTCTCGGGCACATGGCGCCACACGATCAGCAGCACCATCACCGCCATCGGTACGTTGACGAGAAAGGCCCAGACCCACGAGTAGTGGTCCACCAGGAAGCCGCCCGCCACGGGCCCGATCGCCGCGGTGATGCCGCTCCACCCCGACCATGTGCCGATGGCGCGGCCGCGTTCCTTCTCGGGAAACGAAGCGCTGATGAGCGCCAGGCTGCCGGGCACCAGCATCGCCCCGCCGATGCCCTGCACTGCCCGCGCGAGGATGAGTTGATGCACGTCGCCGGCCAGCGCGCAACCCACCGACGACACCGCGAAGAGCGCGACGCCGAGCGCGAAGATCTTCCTGCGCCCGAAGTGATCGCCGAGCGATCCGCCCACCAGCAGTAGCGCCGCAAGAAAGAGTGCATACGACTCCACCACCCACTGCGCCTGGAAAGCCGTCGCATGCAGATCCGCCTGGATGGCGGGCAGCGCGACATTCACCACCGTGCCGTCGATGAAGGCCATGCTCGACCCGATGATCGCGGCGGCCAGCACCCAGGGCTTGGAGGCCGGTGGGCAACCCGCCTGTTCGCAGCCGTGGCGAATCTGGTTGTCGTCCCCGGGTGGCTTGCCGATCTGGGTCATGCCGGCAGTATGAGGGCCGGCCCCGTGCCGGACAATCCCGCGCCATGACACGCTACGAAGCCCTCGCCGCCGAGATCGCCGAATCCATACGGGCCGGCGTGCTCCATCCGGGCGACCGGCTTCCCTCCGTCCGACAGGCGCGCGCCAGCCGTGGGGTGAGTCCGTCCACCGTGTTCCAGGCCTACTACCTGCTGGAAGCGCAGGGACTCATCCGAGCGCGCGAACGCTCGGGCTACTACGTGGCGGACGGTGCGCGGCATTTGCCGCCCGAACCCGAAGCCGCATCGCAGCCGGAGGATGACGCGGTATCGCTCGACGTCAGCGAGCGCGTGTTCGAGATCCTCGAATCGTCGATGGTGCGCGACGTCGTGCCGCTGGGTTCGGCCTTTCCGAGTCCCCTGCTCTTTCCGCTCCAAAGGCTGGGCCGGTTCATGGCGTCGAGCGCGCAGGATCTTGATCCGTGGAGCACGGTGGACGATCTCACGCCCGGCAACGCGCGCCTTCGCCGGCAGATCGCGCTGCGTTACCTGGCCGACGGCATGCAGGTGCACACGGACGAGATCGTCGTCACCAACGGCGCGCTCGAAGCGCTGAACCTGTGCCTGTCGGCGGTGACGCGCCCCAGCGACGCGGTGCTGATCGAGTCCCCGACGTTCTACGCGGCCTTGCAGGCACTGGAGCGGCTGGGCCTGGAGGCGATCGAAGTGCCAACCCATCCGCGCGAAGGCATGGACCTCGATGCGCTCGAACGCGCGATCCGGCGGCATCGCCCCAAGGCCTGCTGGCTGATGACGAACTTCCAGAACCCGCTGGGCAGCCTGATGCCCGACGCGAAGAAGCAGGCGCTGGTCGAGCTTCTCACGCGCCACGATGTGCCGCTGATCGAGGACGATGTCTACGGCGAGCTGTATTTCGGCGACAAGCGCCCATTGCCGGCGAAGGCCTTCGACAGCGAAGGGATCGTCATGCACTGCTCATCGTTCTCGAAATGCCTGGCGCCCGGCTATCGGATCGGCTGGGCGGCACCTGGCCGCTTCGCCCGAGCGGTCGCGCGCGGAAAGCTGACAACCACGCTCGGCGCATCGGCGCCCGCGCAGGCTGCGCTTGCGGCCTATCTCGAAAAGGGCGGCTTCGACAAGCCCCTGCGCAAGCTGCGCCGCACGCTCGCGGAACAGCAGACGCGTCTGGCACAGGCCATCGCCGAGCACTTCCCGCCGGGCACTCGGGCCACGCGACCGGCCGGCGGCTACTTTCTCTGGGTCGAGATGCCGAAACAGGTCGACGCGCTGGCATTGCATCGGGAGGCGCTCTCGCAGGGCATCAGCATCGCGCCGGGGCCGATCTTCTCGGCCCAGCGCGGGTTCACGAACTGCGTGCGGCTGAACTACGGCCACGCGTGGGATGCGCGCAGCGAGGAGGCTGTGGCGACGCTGGGGCGTATTGCTACCAATGCGTGCCTGCGCGACCTTGCGTCCGAAGCCTCGTGATAGATTGCACGCCGGTGAGCGGCACGCGGTCGTGCGCCTGATCGAGCCACGAGTGAGAGGACGGAAATGCTACCCCGGCTGGCGAGGATTCTGAAGCGCGCTGCGCTGGTGATCGGCGTGGTCTTCGTCACCGCGATCGCGCTGCGAACCTACGACGTGCAGCGCGGTCCGCCGCTCGAGCTCTGGCACACGCTGGTGCCACATGAACTGTCCCGCGCCGAACTCGCCAAGGCCGATTGGGCCGGGTATCTCGCAGCCGAGGACAAGGCCTTCGCCGAAGTGCGCGCCGAGGTCACCGACAAGCTGCCGCCGGAGGCGCGCGTCCCGGGCAATCGCTATTTCGACGGCAGCCCGATCTATCCCGGGCGCTTCGTGCAGGACTGGAACCGCTCATACGTGCTTGAACCGCAAGGGCCGCCCCGCGGCGCCGTCGTCCTGCTGCATGGGCTGACCGACTCGCCTTTCAGCCTGCGCCATATCGCCACGCTCTACCGTGACCGCGGCTTCCTGGTCGTCGCGCCCCGCATGCCGGGGCACGGCACCGTGCCGGGCGCGCTGACGCGGGTGCAGTGGGAGGATTGGTCGGAGGCCACGCGCCTCGGTGTGAGGGAAGCGCGCCGCCGCGTCGCGGCGCCGCTGCCGTTGCACATCGTCGGCTTCTCCAACGGCGGCGCATTGGCAGTGAAGTTCGCGCTCGATGGCCTGGACGATCCGGGCCTTGCGCGGCCGGACCGCATCATCCTGATCGCGCCGATGATCGGCATCACCGAGCTTTCGCGATTCGCGGGTGTGTTCGGCTGGCCCGCGATCTTCCCGGCGTTCGCCAAGGCGGCGTGGCTGGGCATCGTGCCGGAGTTCAATCCCTTCAAGTACAACTCCTTCCCGGTCAACGGGGCCAGGCAGTCGTCGCTGCTCACGCGCGACTTGCGCTCCCACATCGCGCGCGAGCAGAGCGCAGGCCGCCTCGACAAGCTGCCGCCGATCCTGACCTTCCAGTCGCTGATCGATTTCACGGTGAGCACGCGCGCGATCGTGACCAACCTGTACGCACGGCTGCCGAACAACGGCAGCGAGCTGGTGCTGTTCGACATGAACCGCAGCATCAAGTTTGGTCCGCTCCTGCGGTCGGGGGGCGACTTGCGGCCGGAACGCGTGCTGCCGCCCGCGCCGCGGCAGTTCCGCTCGACGCTGATCACCAACTCGGGGCCGGACAGCCGCCAGGTCGTCGAGCGTGTGACGGAGGCCGGCGCCGTAATCGAGAAGACGCGGACCCTGGACCTGGAGTTTCCGCTGGAAGTGTTTTCACTGTCGCACCTCGCCCTGCCCTTTCCCGTCACCGATTCGCTCTACGGCATGCGGCCCGACATGAAGGAAGACTTCGGCGTGAACCTCGGCGCCCTGGCGGTTCGCGGGGAGCGCGGCGCGCTCATCGTCAGCCTCGACTCCCTGACGCGCCTTTCCTCCAATCCCTTCTTTCCGTACATGGCCGACCGGATCCTGCAGGTGATCCCGGACAAGTAGTCCCAAGCTTCGCGCGCAGATCAAGGAATACCGCGGAACCGGCTTGGCCGGTCCGCCGGTATTGCCCCCGGCAGGGGGTGGAGAGCGACACGAAGTGCGCGAGCCTGGGGGCGCGAGTCAAGTTCTAGTGCGCAAGGTGCTGCAAACGGCCGCGATGGCGGCGCAGCACGCGGCCAAGCCGAGCGCAATGACCTGGCCCTTTCCGTCGTGCGGAGCCCAGACGCTGAAGATCGCGGCCAGCAGCACCGCGCCCAGGGTCTGCCCCGTCAGCCGCGCCGTGCCCAGCATGCCGCTTGCGGCGCCGCTGCGATGCGGCGGGGGCGAGGTGACGATGGTGTGGTTGTTGGGCGACTGGAACAGGCCGAAGCCCATGCCGCACAGGGCCATGCGCCACACGATGTCGGCATTGCCCGGATGTGCGGGCAATGCAGCGAGCAACACCAGGCCGGTCGCGAGGAGCGCGAGGCCGATGCCACCCAGCAATCCGTCCGGATACCGGCCGATGAGGCGGCCGGCGATCGGCGCCATGACGACGATCGCCAGCGGCCATGCGGTGATCAGCAGGCCTGCCTCGAAGTGCGAGCGTCCATACGTCTCCAGTAGCAGGAAGGGCAGCGCGATGAAGGACAGCATCTGCGCACAGAAGGCACCGATCGACGTGCCCATCGAGAGCGCGAACACCGGAATGCGCAGCAGGTCGACCGGGAACAGGGGCAAGGTCAGCGCCCGTTGCCGCCGAATGTAGATGAAGCCGACGGCCACGCCGGCCAGCAGCAGCGCCCAGGCCCAGGGACTGGCGCCATGCCCTGCATCGCTGCGCACGCCCAGCCGGTCGGCGCCGATGAAGATCAGCGCGAACATCAGCACATTGAGCAGGACGTCGAACGCCGAGAAGCGCGAATCCGAGGAGGCCTTCACCTGGTTGGTCGGCAGTGCCCGCAGGCCTAGGACCAACACGAGCACTCCCAGCGGCACGTTGAGCGCGAAGAGCCAGGGCCATGAAGCCACCGACAGGATCGCCGCCGCCACCGTCGGGCCGGCGACCGATGCGGTCGCCACCACCATCGAGTTGATCGCCATGCCCCGGCCCAATTGCTCGCGCGGATAGATCAGCCGCACGAGCGCCGCGTTGACGCTCATGATCCCGGCGGCGCCGAGCCCTTGCAGCGCCCGTCCGGCGATCAGCATGCCGAGCGAGCCGGCGAAGGTCGCGATGAGCGACGCCGCCGCGAACAGCCCGATGCCCACCAGGTACACGCGCCGGTAGCCGATGAGATCCCCCAGCGAGGCCAGCGGCAGCAGCATGACCAGCGTGGCGATCTGGTAGGCGTTGACCACCCAGATCGCGTGCGATGCGTCCGCCTGGAGTTCGCGCGCGATGCCGGGCAGCGCGAGGTTGACGATCGTGCCGTCGAGCACCGCCACGGCGATGCCGAGGATGATGACCAGCATCGCGTGCCAGCGTTGCGGCTGCGGCAGTCCTTCAATGACGACGGATGCGGAGCCCGGCGTCGCGGCCATGTCAGCCCGCAGCATAGGCCGTCCGCTTCCGCCCGCCGAGCGTGAACCACGTGAGCACGACGGCGATGAGCGCACCGGCCGCCATGCCGGCGACCATGGGCAGCGGCTTGCCGTTCGTGAATGCGCCGACCACCGCCATCATCACCGAGCCGGTGAGCATCTGCAGTGTGCCGAGCAGGGCCGAGGCCGTACCGGCGATGGCGCCGTGCTTCTCGAGCGCGAGCACCGAGGTGGTCGGGATCACGAAGCCCATCAGGCCGCTGGCGATGAAGTACAGCACGATGAGCACGGCCAGTCGGTCGCCGCCGCTCAGGAAGTAGGCGAACATGGCCGTCATGACGACCCCGCAGGCGCTGACGCCGGCCTTGACCACGCGCACGATGCCGAAGCGCTCGCACAGGTGTCCGTTGAGCTGCGCGGCGCCGAAGAAGGCCGCTGCGTTGACGCCGAAGGCGATGCTGTAGACAGTGGGCGACAGGCCGTAGTGGTCGATCATCACGAAGGACGAATTCGCGAGATAGGTGAAGAAGCCCGCCATCGCGAACGCGCCGATGAACACGAGGCCGAGGTAGTGCGTGTCGCGCAGCAGCACGCCGTAGGCCTTGAGCGCGCTGCCCAGGCTGCTCTCGACGCGCTCTTCCGCAGGCCGCGTTTCCTTCAGCACGGCAGCGACTGTCGCCAGCCCGATTACGGCCGCGACCATCACTGCCCAGAACACCCCGCGCCAGCCCGTGAAGGCGATGACCGCGCTGCCGACCAGCGGCGCCAGGATTGGCGACACGCTGAACACCAGCATCAGCAGGGACATCAGGCGCGCGGCGTCGTTGCCCGTGTGCAGATCACGCACCACCGCACGCGGAATCGCCATGCCTGCCGCCGCGCCCAGGCCCTGCACGAAGCGCAGCGCGATCAGCGTCTGGATGTCGGTCGCCAGCGCGCAGCCGATGCTGGCCAGCGCGAACAGTCCGAGCCCGAAGAACAGCGGCGGCCTGCGCCCCACCATGTCCGACACGGGGCCATAGAGCAACTGGCCCACGCCGAGCGCGATGAAGAAAACCGTGAGGCTCATCTGCACGGGGCCGATGCCGGCGCCCAGGCTGCTGCCGATCTCGGGCAAGGCGGGAAGGTACATGTCGATCGCGAACGGGCCAATGGCCGACAACAGGCCCAGCACGATCGCGATCCGGAAGAAGCGCGAGGATGTCATTCACCCGATTGTCGCCAAGGCGGCAATGGGCCGCCGGCAGCGCGATGTGTCGCGCTGTGCTAGCCGATCAGAAAAGCGGCGCGGTGTCGCTGTCCGGCCGGGCGCCTTCGATCGCGAGCATGCGCAGCTTCGCGGCCATGCCGCCCGGTGCGGAGAAACCGCCCCACTTGCCGCCGGCCGCGAGCACGCGGTGGCACGGCACGACCGGCGCGAAGGGGTTGAGGCCGAGCGCTTGCCCCACGGCGCGGGCCAGGCCCTTGTCGCCGAGTTCGGCTGCGATGTCGCCGTAGGTGCGGGTCCGGCCGGGTGGGATGCGGCGCGCGATGGCGTAGACGCGCCGATGGAAGTCGCTGACGCCTTCGAGGTCGAGTTCGATCTCCGCGAGGTCCAGTGGCTCGCCCTCCAGCAAGGCGCGAATCGCCGAAATCGACTGAGCTACTTCCGGCGGTGGATCGGCCTCCCACATATGCGGAAACTGACGCGCCATGCGGGCCCGCATGACGCCCTCTTCCGCCTCGGGCAAATGCACGCCCACGATGCCGCGTGGACCCCATGCGATGCTGCACACGCCGATGGGCGTGTCGAACAAGGCGTAGCCGGCCTGGCTCATGGAAGGGCCAGCGCGTCAGGCCGCGCAGGGCGGCGTCTGGTTGGCGTTCAACGCCGAGATGCTGCCGGCAATGGCATCGGCCAATTTCGAAGTCACGCGCTGCGCACCCTGCGCCAAAGCGTCGAACCCGCTGCCGACCGGCTCGGAGATCGACAACTGGCATCCGGTCGGCAAGCCTTCGTCGGTCTTTCGGACGGTCCACGTGAAGCTGGCATCGACGCGGCTGCCTTCCACGGCGTCGAACTGCCCCATCTGCACGGCGATGCGGGTCACCGGCTGGCCGCGTTGCCGTCCGGACTGGGTGACATCGACCGCGCCCAGCCGGCTGGCGATGCCGCTGCCCAGCGCATCCCGCAGCTCGAACTCGAAGGAGGACGACCAGCGATGGTCTTCGAGGATGTCGACCGCCGGACTCTCCGGCGCGGCCCTCTTGCGGACCACCATCTGTGGCCGTGCGAAGCGTTCGGGCATGGCGATCGGCGCGAACTCGATGTAGATCGGCATCGTGCCGGCGGCAGGCACCCCGGGCGCGCGCGCGGGCGCCTTGGTCTCGGCCAGGCTGTAGTACTGCGGGCCGGTGTTGCTGGCGCACCCTGCCAGCAACCAGCCCGCACCGAAGATGGCTGCCGCAAGGCGGAAGTTCGTCATTCTCATTTCTGCTTGTCCTCCGGCTTGCCGCGGATGAGGGATTCTGGATGGCGCTCCAGGTAGTCGGTCAGGATGCGCAGCGACGCCGCCGCGCGCGTGACCTCCTGCAGGGTCTGGCGCATGTCCTGCTGCAGCGGCGAATCGGTGGCGATCGTCTTCTCCGCGGAACTGAGCGTGCGGCGCACGTCCTTCATGGCGGCGGCCATCTCCGGCGTCACGTCGTTGTTCAGGCTCTTCGCGAGCTGTTCGGTCGACACCAGCGTCTTGTTGAGCGTGCCCAGCGTCTTTCGCAGGTCGGTGCTGATCTCGTCGAAGGGCACCTTGTTGAGCTTGCGCGCGATGTCGGCGACCTGGGACTGGAGTTCGTCGAGGCTGTTGGGCGTCGTCGGCAGTTCGAGCGGGGTCCGGCCCGGGTCGATCTTCGCGGGCTTGGCCTCGGGGAAGAAATCGATGGCCACATACACCTGCCCGGTCAGCAGATTGCCCGTGCGCAGTTGCGCGCGCAGGCCCTTGCTGACGAGGAATTGCCACCGCTCCAGCGTGGAATAGCGCGATTCGGTCGGCATGCCGCCCGCCACCCTGCGCCGCATCCGGTCGGGATAGATCTGCACGAGCACCGGCATCTTGAATTCACGTTCGTCGCGATCGAATTCGACGCCGATCGACTTGACCTCCCCGATCACGACGCCCCGGAAGTCGACCGCCGCCCCGGGCGACAGGCCACGCAGCGACTGGTTGAAGTACAGGAGCATCGTCTGCGAAGGACCATCGGGCTCCTTCATGGCGCCGGCCTCGTCCGCCGCGAGGGCGAAGACGGCGTTTTCCTGCGCCACCGGCCCTGTCACGTCGTCGGGCGACTGGAAGGCGATGCCGCCGAGCAGCACGCTCACCAGCGACTGCGTACGCACCTTCACGCCGCCGGCATTCAGCTCCACGTCGACGCCGCTGGCATGCCAGAAGCGTGTGTTGAGGCCGACGAACTTGGTGTAAGGCGCATTGATGAAGACGCGGAGCGTCACGCCCCGCCCGTCGCCGTCGAGCTCGTACGCCGCGACCTGGCCCACCTTGATCCGGCGGAAGTACACCGGCGAGCCGATGTCCAGCGAGCCGACATCGCGGGCGTGCAGGAGAAACTGCCGTCCCGAGTCATCGCGCGTGACGATGGGCGGCGCCTCCAGCCCGGTGAATTCGCCTGCTGTTTCCTCGGAGATCCCCGCATCGGCGCCGATGTACGCCCCTGAAAGCAAGGTGCCCAGCCCCGAAATGCCCGAGGTGTCGAGCCGCGGACGCACCACCCAGAAGCGCGTGTCCTTCGCGGTGAAGGCGCTGGCTTCCTTCTTGAGCTGCACCAGCACCCGGACGTGGGAGCGGTCGTGCGCCAGTCGGATGCTCTGCACCGTGCCGATCTGCACGTCCTTGTACTTGACCGCCGTCTTGCCGGCCTCGAGCCCCTCCGCGGTCCTGAAAGTCAGCACGATCTCCGGGCCCCGTTCCATCAGGATGCGGGCGACCAGCGTCACGCCGACCAGCGCCGCCACGATGGGGATCACCCAGATCAGCGATGGCAGCCAGTTGCGCCGCCTCACGACCTTGGGCCGGGTCAATGGAGGGGGGGCGGATCCCTTGTCTTCGTCGCTCATACGGTACTTTCACCTTGCTTCATGCCGTCCGGCCGTTTCTTCTTTTTCATTCGGGCTCGCGTGTCCCACGTCAGTCGCGGATCGAAACTCAGCGAGGCCAGCATGGTCAGCACCACGACCGCACCGAAGGCGGCGATGCCGACCCCGGCGGTGATCTCGGCAAAGCCGTGGATGCGGACCAGGCCGGCCAGCAGCGCCACCACGAACACGTCGAGCATCGACCACCGCCCGATCACTTCGAGCATGCGATAGAGCTTGGCGCGCTCCAGCTGGCGCCAGTCGCTGCCGCGCTGTGCGGTGTAGTTCAGGAGCGTGAGCGCGCTCAGCTTGAACAGCGGCACCAGGAAGCTCGCGACGAAGATGAGCGCCGCCAGCCCGTAGGCGCCGGACACCCAGAAATAGATGACCCCGCTCAGGATGGTGTCCTGCTGCGTGCCGAAGAGGCTCTTGGTGATCATCACCGGCAGCATGTTGGCCGGCAGGTAGAGGATGGCCGCGGCGATGAGGTAGGCCCAGGTGCGGTTGAAGCTGTCGGGCTTGCGGGTATGCAGCGTCGTGGCGCAGCGCTCGCAGTTCGCGCCCTCCTCGGCATCCTTCCACACGGAGCCGCAGTGATGGCAACTCATGAGCCTGAGCTGCTTGCCCGTCTCGGTCGATGGCGTGGCGTTGTCGGTCATGGGTTCTGCCCGGGTCGCGGCTCGAAGGCCATTTCCCAGAAGGTCTTGGGATTGAAGGACAGCACCGCCGTCAGCAACACCGTGAGCGCGCCGAAGGCCCAGAGCGCCGGGCCCGGGATGACCTGCGCCATGCTGCCCAGCTTGATGATCGCCACCAGCACCCCAAGCAGGAAAACCTCCACCATGCCCCAGGGCCGCAATGCCTGCAGCGCCTTTACCAGGATCGCGAACCCGGCCGGCCGACGCTCGTAGGCCATGGGCACGAGCAGGTAGAACAGGATGCAGAGCTGCATCAGCGGAAAAAGGATGGTCGTCGCCAGCACGAGCAGCGCGACGGGCGACATGCCTTCGGAACTGAGCGCGATCACGGCGCCGGCCAGCGTGGTCTGGCTGGTCAGTCCCTGGAGTTCGATCTCGACGATCGGGAACAGGTTGGCGATGGCGAACAGGATCAGGCTGGCGACCGTGAGAGGCAGCACGCGCGCACTCTGGTCGCCCGGATGCCGGTCGAGCTCGGTCCCGCAGCGCGGACAGTGCGCGACTTCGCGCCGGCGCAGCGGCACGCGGCGGTAGATGGCATCGCAACCTTCGCAGAGGATGGCGTCAGGGACTTCTGTCATGGCTTGGGTCGTCCATTGTCGGCGACGTGGGTCACCAGGAAGTCAAGCAAGGCCCGCACCCGCGCCGGTAGTCGCCCGGCCTTGCCCAGGTACACCGCGTGGATGGGCGCCTGGTCGCCCGGGTTGAACTCCTCCAGCACCGGCACCAGCCGTCCCGCGTCGATGTCGGACTGGACGTGGTACAGCGACATCCGGGCCAGCCCGACGCCCGCCAGGATCAGCGCGCGCAGCGTCTCGCCGTCGCCGCAGCGCACATTGCCGGCGATGGGCATGTCGAACACCCGGCCGTCGACGCGCAGCGGCCAGTCCGGTCCGCTGCGGCGGTAGTTGAATCCGAGCCGGTTGTGCGCTTCCAGCTCCTCCGGTGTGCGGGGGGTTCCGAAGCGTTGCAGGTAGTCGGACGAGCCGACGATCGCCTGCCCGGTCGCGCCGAGGCGGCGTGCGACGAGGTCCGATGGCGGCAATTCGCCCCAGCGGATGGCAACGTCCGTACGCTCTTCCATCAGGTCGACCACGCGGTCGGTCAGAACGATGTCCAGCGTCACCTGCGGATGCAGTTCCAGAAAGCGCGGCACGAGGGGAATCAGCACATGCTGGCCGAAGGGAACGCTGGCGTTGATGCTCACGCGGCCGCGCGGCATGGCCCCTGCGGCGGCGCAGCGCTCGGCCTCGTCCATGTCGGCCAGCACGCGCACGCTGCGCTCGTAGAACTGGCGCCCTTCGGGGGTGAGTTGCAGCTTGCGGGTCGATCGGTGCACGAGCTGGGTTGCCAGGCGCGCTTCCAGCCGGCCGATCAGTTTGCTGATGGCCGACGGGGTCATGCCCAGGATCCGGGCACCGGCCGAGAAACTGCCCCGGTCCACCACCTGGACGAAGGCTTCCATTTCGCCGGATCGGTTGACCTCGATGCGGGGCATGTCGTGCTCGCCTATTTCCAGTCGGCGTTGCCGAGGATCACGCGCAGATCGGCCAGCCGTGAAAAGTCGCGATCGTGCGTCACCAGCGCCACCGCGCCGATCTCCAGCGCCGTCGCCGCCTGAAGCGCATCGGGGAGCCGGAGGCCGGTGCTCGCTCGAAGGCGGGCGGCGGTCACCGCAACCTCCTGCGTGACAGGCACCACGTCGAAGCCGGACAAGGCTTTCTCATACCGCTTGGCGAGGACGTCCTGCCGATGCCTGAAAGGTCCTGCGAGCACCTCCGCCATCGCGATGGTGGAGATCGCGATCTGGATCACCCCCTGCGCATGCAACTCGAACACGCCTTCGAAGGCCGGGGCAAAGTCCGGATGGTCGTCGAGCAGGTAGATGAGCGGAGCCGAATCGACGACGACGAGATCGCCGTCGTGCAGCCCACCCCATAGCGATGTCGACTTGGCCGTCTTGCGAGCCCGCGGCTTGCGCACGGTTCTCCCGGAAGGAACACCGGCCATCTCAGCCCTCACAGCGCATGAAACGACCCGAGCCGACGCCAGAGACCCCGCGGGACCGGCTTCGCCGGCCCGCCGGGGTTGCCCCCGGAAGGGGGTGGGCGGCCACACGAAGTGGGCAAGCCTGGGGGTGAGCTCATTCCCACTCAGCGCGAGCGTCGTCGATCGTCTGCGCAGGCGTTTCGCCCCAAAGGCCCCTTCCGGTGCCTCGCAAGCTGAGAAAACGCGGGCCTGTTCGCCCTTTGAGAAGAACGTCTGAAGAGACGATGGCGGCATAAGGCTTGCCGTGCCGCGTGAGCAGGCTCGGCTCCCCGGCATGGGCGCGTGATGCGAGCAGAGGCAGCGTATTGCGGCCCTGCTCCAGGCCGACGGTGTGCAAGGTCATGGCGATAATTTCCGTACAGACCGTACATCTTAGATGAATCCCGCGATTCAGTCCCGGCCCGGTCATTGTTGACTTGAAGTCACCAATCCTGGTCGCGAGCGCATCCTAGTCAAAGAGGGCTTGCGCCCGCAAAGTCGGGACATCATGCCCATCGCTCTACTCGCCCTCACCGCCGGTGCCTTCGGGATCGGCACCACCGAGTTCGTCATCATGGGCCTGCTGCTGCAGGTCTCGACGGATCTTCATGTCTCCATCGCGGCCGCCGGCCTGCTGATCTCGGGCTACGCGCTCGGGGTCGCGGTCGGCGCGCCGGTGCTCACCATCGCCACGCGCAGGATTCCGCGCAAGACGGTGCTGCTCGCGCTGATGGCGATCTTCACGCTCGGCAACATCGCCTGTGCGCTCGCCGCCAACTACGAGATGCTGATGGCGGCGCGCGTCGTCACGTCGCTCGCCCATGGGACCTTCTTCGGCGTCGGCTCGGTCGTCGCCACGGGCCTCGTGCCACCGGAGCGCCGGGCATCGGCCATCGCGGTCATGTTCACCGGCCTCACCGCGGCCACGCTGCTCGGCGTGCCGGCGGGCGCCTGGCTGGGCCTGCACTACGGCTGGCGCGCGACCTTCTGGGCGGTGGCGCTGATCGGCGTGGTCGCCTTCACGGTGCTGGCGGTGTTCGTGCCGCGCGGCAAGGCCGACGAGCGGCCATCCCCGCTGCGCGACGAACTCGCCGTGCTGGCGCGCCCGCAGGTGCTGCTGGGGCTCGCCATGACGGTGCTCGGCTTCGCGGGTCTGTTCGTGGTGTTCACCTACATCCAGCCGCTGCTTACCCGGGTCACCGGTGTGTCCGAAGCGGCCGTGTCGCCGATCCTGCTGCTCTTCGGCGGCGGTCTGGCCGTGGGCAACCTGCTGGGCGGCAAGCTGGCCGATCGTTCGCTGATGCCGGCCTTGCTCGGCACGCTGGCGGCGCTGGCCGTGGTGCTCGGCGCGATGCAGTGGGTGATCCATACGCCCGTGACGGCAGTCGTCTTCGTGGTGCTGCTGGGGATCGCGTCCTTCGCGACCGTGGCGCCGCTGCAGTTGCGGGTGCTGGAGAAGGCCGCCGGCGCGGGCCAGAACCTGGCCTCCAGCCTCAACATCGCGGCCTTCAATCTCGGCAACGCGCTCGGCGCGTGGGTCGGCGGCGTGGTGATCGAGCGTGGCCCGGGCCTCGCTGCGCTCGGCTGGGTCGCCGGCTTGCTCACGCTGGTCGGTCTCGCGATCGCGCTCTGGAGCCGCGCGCTCGACCGGCGCGACATCCTGCCCGCGCCCGCGGCGGCCAGCGCCTGAACACTGCGCCTCGAAACCCCAATCACTCTCAAGGGACGACCATGGAACAACGCTATCTCGGCAACTCCGGCTTCAAGGTGCCGGCCCTCGGTTTCGGCGCCGGCACCTTCGGCGGCGAAGGGCCTCTCTTCAGTGCCTGGGGCAACACGGACGTCGCAGGCGCCCGCCGCATCATCGACATCTGCCTCGACGCGGGCGTCAATCTCTTCGATACAGCCGATGTCTATTCGAGCGGCGCCTCCGAATCGATCCTCGGCGCGGCCGTCGAAGGCCGGCGCGACAAGGTCATTCTCTCGACCAAGGTCTCGCTGCGCGCAGGCGACGGCCCGAACGACGTCGGCTCCTCGCGCCATCACCTCGTCAAGGCGACCGATGCCGCGCTGAAGCGCCTTGGCACGGACTACATCGACCTGCTGCAGTTGCACGCCTTCGACGCGATGACGCCGGTCGAACAGGTGCTGCGCACGCTCGACGACCTGGTGCGTGCAGGCAAGGTGCGCTACATCGGCGCATCGAACTTCTCGGGATGGCAGTTGATGAAGTCGCTTGCCGCGTCTGACCGGCTGGGCTTGTCGCGCTATGTGGCGAACCAGACCTACTACTCGCTCATCGGCCGCGACTACGAGTATGAGCTGATGCCGCTCGGCATCGACCAAGGCGTCGGCGCGATCGTGTGGAGTCCGCTCGGCTGGGGCCGCCTGACCGGCAAGGTCCGCCGGGGACAGCCCTTGCCCGCGGGCAGCCGCCTGCGCGACACGGCCGGGTTCGCGCCACCGGTCGAGGACGACCGTCTCTACCGCGTGGTGGACGCCATGGACCGGGTGGCCGAGGAAACGGGCAAGACGCTGCCGCAGATCGCATTGAACTGGCTGCTGCAGCGTCCCACCGTGTCGAGCGTGCTGATCGGCGCACGCGACGAAGCGCAGCTGAAGCAGAACCTCGGCGCACTCGGCTGGCAACTCACGACGGAGCAAGTCGCGAGACTCGATGCTGCCAGCGCCGTGACACCGCCCTACCCCTACTACCCCTACTGGAACGGCCAGTTCGCGGAACGCAGCCCGGCGCCGGTGCCTACCGGCACGCCCTGACCTACGGGCTAAGACACCAGTTCGACCTTCCACCGGCCGGCGGCGATCGGCTCGACGAGGAAGAACGGCAGGTCGGCCCGCCAGCGCCGACCCCGAACCGGTGCGCTGTACGTGCACACCGCCTCGCCCCGCTCGTCCAGCACGGTCCAGGTCTGCCGCTCCCCGTCGGCCTTGTCGCTCGAACCCTGGATTCCCTGGTAGCTGGCGTTGCTGCCGACATGGAATTTCGAAGTGCCCCACCGGATCGGCGGATGCGCCGGAAACGGACGCGCACCATGAAAGCCGAAGACCTCGTCGTGGTTCAGCACGCTCTGGCGCAAGGTCGGCCACACGCGTTCGCGCAGGAAGATCTGGTCGGCGAAGCGGGTGACGTCGCTTTGCTTCGCCAGCCAGTGCTGCATCAGGGGCTTCAGCGGCGGCAGCACGCCCCGGCACCCGCCCCACAGGCCGGCGAGAACCAGTTCGGTGTGGGTGAAGTAGTCGCGGATGTGATGAAACCAGAACGGGCTCGCGATCCATTCGGCCACCGCCGCCTGCTCGCGCTCTGAAAGCAGCGAGTCCGCATCCCGGATCAGGAAGCGTGACACGCCCGGGTCGTCGGCAACGAGGAAGCGCCACATCAATGGGTGGACGCCATCGCGCGCCTGGCCCGACATGTCCACGACCTGCGCGCCCGCACCTCGCAAACGACGCTGGATTTCCGCCGGAACCGTGTCGTCGAGGTAGACCCTGCAGCGCCAGGCCGGGAACAGGTTGAACGCGACCTCGACGTTCTTCACCGCCGGCTCGCAGTAGCGCGGGCTGTCGCCAAACAGGGTGTAGGCGATGACGTTCCGATCGGGACGGTCGGCCTCGAAGACCGGCGGGGCGGTTGCCGGAATGGGATTTGCCGGCCCCTGCCCGAGTCGTGCATCGGCCTGCTCGAGCGACGCCGCGCCGAAGCGCCGCGCATCTTCAGGTCGATCGAGCCAACCACAGACCTCCGCCAGGCCATCCAACCAGGTCTGACCCGGCAGCACGCGGCCTTCGTTGGCCTTGTAGACGCGAAGGTAGACCTCGTACGCCTCATCGAAGCGCTTCTGCCGCATCAGGCTCAATGCGTAGTCGCCCATCACGCCAAGATTGTTCGGCTGCATCTTCAACGCGGCCTCGGCCGCATCGCCGGCGGCGGCGTAGTCCGCACGCGCCATCGCCTCGGAGAATCGCTGCGCATGCATCTGGAACTGGCGCGCCAGTTGCGCCGACGGGCCTCGCGCCGGCGCCCGCCGCACGCTCTTCTTGATGCTCATGACGCTCCCTTTTCGCTGCCCGGACGAAGCGGGCCAAAAAGCGATTCATCTTAGGGAGCAGCGATCGGGCGGCAATTCCGTCAAATTGATTCGGGAAGCTTCCTTGACTTGCCGAGACCGTTCAATCCTCAGAGTTCGACCAGGGTCTCGAAGCCACCCCAGAACATCCGCTTGCCGTCGAAGGGCATGTTGTTGATGTCCATCATCTCGTTGAGGCGGGGATCGCTCATGACCTTGGCATTGACCTCATCGCGATGGGCGCGCGAGTTGAAGACGATGTATGCGAAGACGACGGTCTCGTCGTCCTTCAGGTTCACGCTCTGCGGAAAGGACGTGAGCTCGCCGGACTTCACGTCGTCGGCAACACATTCGCGGTATTCGAGCGCACCATGCTCGCGCCAGACCTTGCCGGCCTTGGTCGCGATCTCGCGGTATTTCTCGACATTGCTCTTGGGGAGCGGGAGCACGAATCCATCGACGTAGGCCATGACGGGATCTCCTTGGGGGGTTGGGTTGACGGCACGGAACCGTGAAGTTCAGTGTAGGCAGCCCTGCCCCCCGGCCCAACCATGCCCCTGCCGGCCGGCGCGGGAATTACGAGCGCAGCTGCGCGCGCAGGTTCGCGCCGATCTCCGGCCGCTCCAGGAAAGGATCGGCGGGATTGGTGATCGAGACGATGTTCTCCATGCGGCTCTTCACGTTGCCCAGCGCCTTGGGGTGGCTGAACACATAGAACTGGTTCGCACTGATCGCTTCGAAGACCTTGTGTGCGACCTCGGCGGCCGTCACCTTGCCGCTGCTCACGGCCTTGTTGCTCATGGCCTGGCCGATCAGTTGGCTCTTGGTGAGTTCGCCGGTCGGCAGCGAGCCCGGCCGGTTGCGCTCGCTCTGCGTGATGCCGGTCGGCACGAAGTACGGGCACAGCAGGCTGGCGCCGACCTGATCGGTGACCAGCTTCAGGTCCTGGTAGAGCGTCTCGGTCAGGCTGACGACCGCCGCCTTGGCCGTGTTGTAGATGCCCATGTTGGGCGGCGTCAGCAGGCCTGCCATGCTGGCGGTATTGACGATGTGACCGCGGTAGGCCGGGTCCTTGGCGGCGGCTTCCAGCATCATCGGCGTGAACAGGCGCACGCCGTGGACCACGCCCCACAGGTCGACGCCGAGCACCCATTCCCAGTCGGCGACGGTGTTCTCCCACACGAGGCCGCCCGCGCCCACGCCGGCATTGTTGAAGACGAAATGCGGCGCGCCGAAACGGGCCTTCACGTCTTTCGCGAGCGCTTCCATCTGCGCGGCATTGGCCACGTCGACCTTGCGCGCGAGCACTTGCGCGCCGGCGGCTTCCATCTCTGCCTGCGCCTTGTCGAGCGCGTCCTGTTGCACGTCGACCAGCACGAGGTTCATGCCGCGCGCCGCACCGATGCGCGCGCATTCGAGGCCGAAGCCGGATCCTGCACCGGTCAAAACGGCTGTCGTGCCCTTGAAGTCCTGAATCATTTGCGCGTGTCCTTTCGTCTCTGTTCTGCGGAGACGCTATTGAATGACGGAATGGCGAAAGACGCAGTCGCGAAGGTGCCCGCGCAGCGGCGGTGCATCAGCTTTCGACGGTTTTGAGGACGTAGCCGATCCGCGGAAAGTGCACGTTCACCGTGCCGATGCGGTCGCCCGTGCGGCGCAACGTGTAGTGCGTCCGTGAGGCGGCAATCAGTTCGCCTTCCGTCGGCTCGGGGCCGAAGCTTTCGGCCGCGATCGTGACGCGCGAGCCGAGCGCGATGCCGTGCTCGTCCTGGAAGGTGCTGTCCGAGAGCAAGGTGTGCGGTTCCGAGGCGGCCGCCACCTCGATGGCCTGCGCGGCGTCGAAGGTTTCCATGGTGCCGTGGCCGATGCCGGCCATGCGGTCCAGCCAGTCGCCCACGGCTGGCGTGAGCTGCAGGATGCCGGCCATCGACGGCGTGCGCTTGCGGGTGAACCACAGCGGGTGGTAGCTGGCGAAGTCCGCCACGGTCGGGTAGGCGCCCAGCAGGTAGTCGGTGTCGTCCAGCATGTCGGGCAGGCGCCGCAGGTAGGACTTGTAGGCCGCTGCGGCATCGCCGGGGCGCAGCCGGACCATGTTCGTGCTCATCGCCTTGCGATCGTCGCCGAAGGCCTTGGCGAGTTCGGGCGGCGCCTTGCCGAAGACGTCCGCCGCGCCCTTGCCGCTGAAGCTGTAGGCCATCGAGGCCCAGAACAGCGAGGTGTCGGCCCACTGGGCGACCAGGCGGGAGAGCCCCTTGCCCGGCTCCGGGTAGACCGACGGCGTCGGCGCCAGGTGCTCCAGCACATCGCAGATGAGCGCCGTGTCGCAATAGATGTCAGCGCCGATCTGCAGCACGGGCGTCTTGCGGTAGCCGCCCGTGAGCGTCAGGAGCTCGGGCTTGGGCATGATCTGCGGAATGATCACCGACTTCCAGGCGAGCTTCTTGTAGCCCAGGATCAGACGGATCTTTTCGGAGAAGGGCGAAGTCGCGTAGTGGTGGAGGATCAGGTCTGCCATGGAAGTCCTTGGTGAGGTCGGAGTCAGCGAGGCTGCGCGCGCGCAATGATCGCATCGAAATCCACGCCCGCACCCAGTGTGCCGAAGGCGTAGCCCCAGTCGCCGCCGAGGCGCGATGCGCAGAAGGCGGCGGTGACGGCAGCCGGCGCGGTCTGCGCGAGCAAGGCGCCCTGCACCGCCAGCGCCACGTCCTGCGCGAGGCGGCGGGCCTCGGCCTCCGTCGCCATTGCCTCGATGCGGGCGGGCAGCGCGTCGGCCAGCCGGTCGAGCGCCGCATCGACGCCGCGCGCCGGTGCCAGTTCGTGAGCCAGCGCGGCGACGGCGTCGCCCTTGCGCAAGCCGCGCAGCAGGTCGAGCGCCATGATGTTGCCCGCGCCTTCCCAGATGGAATTAAGCGGCATCTCGCGGTAGACCCGCGCCATCACGCCTTCGCCGCCCTCTTCCACGTAGCCGTTGCCCCCGAGGCATTCCATCGCCTCCTGCGCGAGATGGCTGCCGCGCTTGCAGATCCAGAACTTGGCGACCGGCGTGAGCAGGCGCGCCATCAGGCGTTCGTGTTCGCTGTCCTGGTGATCGAAGGCGCGCGCGAGGCGAATGGCGAGCGCGGTGGCCGCCTCGCTTTCGAGCGCGAGATCGGCCAACACGTTCTTCATGAGCGGCTGCTCGATCAGCGGCTTGCCGAAGGCCTGGCGTTGCGTGGTGTGGTTGAGCGCGAGGCTCAGGGCCTGCCGCATGAGGCCGCTGGTGCCGAGCGCGCAATCGAGGCGCGTCATCGTGCCCATTTCGAGGATCTGCGGAATACCGCGACCCTCTTCGCCGACCAGCCAGGCGCTCGCGCCGTGGAACTCGACTTCGGAGCTGGCGTTGGCCTTGTTGCCGAGCTTGTCCTTCAGCCGCTGGATGTGGATGGCATTGCGTGTGCCGTCCGACAGCACGCGCGGCAGGAAGAAGCAGGTCAGACCCGCGGGCGCCTGCGCCAGCACGAGGAAGGCATCGCACATCGGCGCCGAGAAGAACCACTTGTGGCCGGTGATCTCGTAACGCTCGCCCCAGTTGTCGCTGCCGGCGCGAACCGCCCGCGTGGTGTTGGCGCGCACGTCCGAGCCACCCTGCTTCTCGGTCATGCCCATGCCCATCGTCACGCCGGGCTTGGCGTGCCAGGGCTTGAGGGCCGGGTCGTACCAGAGACTCGTGAGCTTCGGCCCCCAGTCCGCATGGAGGCCCGCATTGCCGCGCAATGCGGGCGTCACCGCATAGGTCATCGAGATCGGGCAGAGCATCGATGGCTCCAGCTCGGTAAAGAGCATGAAGCCGGCAGCCCGTTGCACATGCGGCGATGTCCGTGTCCCCTCCCCCCCTGGGGGAGGGTTAGGGTGGGGGCCGCCCCCCCAAGGCGCCCCATGCAGCCCCGCTCCCACGGCCGCCGCCATGAGCGCGTGATAGCTCGGATGAAACTCCACCTCGTCGATCCGCCGCCCGAACCGGTCATGCGTATGCAGCACCGGCGTCTGCGTATTCGCAAGCCGCGCATGCGTCTGCATCTCCGGAGTGCCGACCACGGCACCCAGATGCTGCAGCGGCGCCAGTTCCAGCTGCGGCGCGTTGAACTTCAACGCATCGCGCAACGGACGGTTGGTCTCGAAAAGGTTGTAGCCGGTCAACGGCGCCGGCTGGTTGAAGACCTCATGCGTTGCAACGTCACTCATAGAAGCCTCCCTTCGCAAGAATCGTGAGACACCGCGGACCCGGCTCCGCCGGTCCGCCGGTGTTGCCCCCGGTCAGGGGGTAGGCGAAGCGACACGAAGTGCGCGCAGCCTGGGGGCGAGCCTAGACCAGCTTGACGAGTTGCTTGCCGAAGTTCCGGCCCTTCAGCAAGCCGAGAAATGCTTCGGGTGCCGATTCGATGCCTTGCGCAACCGACTCGCGCGGCCGCAGCTTGCCGCTCGCCACCAAGCCGCCGAGTTCGGCCAGCGCCTCGGGCCAGACTTCCATGTGCTCGCTGACGATGAAGCCTTCGAGCTTGAGGCGATTGACCAGGAACAGCGCCGGATTCGCCAGCGGCAATGGCTGCCCGTCGTAGCCCGCGATCATCCCGCACAGCGCGATGCGCGCGAAGGCGTTGGTGCGCAGCAGCACCGCATCGAAGATGTAGCCGCCGACGTTCTCGAAGTAGCCGTCGATGCCCTTTGGGCAGGCTTCCTTGAGCGCCGCGCTCATGCTCTTGACGTCGGGATGCTCGCGGTAGTCGATGCAGGCATCGAAGCCCAGCTCGTCGGTGACGTACTTGCATTTGTCCGGGCCGCCGGCAATGCCCACCACCCGGCAGTCGCGCGCCTTGGCCAGCGCACCGAAGGCGCTGCCGACCGCGCCGCTGGCGGCCGTGACGACGACCGTCTCGCCGGGCTTCGGATCGATGATCTTCACCAGCCCGTACCAGGCCGTGACCCCGGGCATGCCGACCGCGCCGAGGTAGTGCGACAGCGGCACGTGCGTGGTGTCGACCTTCTTTAGCGCGCCGGACTGCGACGCATCGACCACGCTGTATTCCTGCCAGCCGCCGAAGCCGACGACCTTGTCGCCGACGGCGTACTTGGGGTGCTTGCTCTCGACCACTTCGCCGGCCGTGCCGCCCTGCATCACCTGCCCGAGGGGCTGTGGCTGGGCGTAGCTCTTGGCGTCGTTCATCCGTCCGCGCATGTAGGGGTCCAGGCTCATGTAGTGGTGGCGAACCAGCACCTGGTTGTCCTTGAGCGGAGGCGTCTCGGTGGTGACCAGCTTGAAATTGCCGGCGACGGCTTCGCCTTCGGGGCGGTTGTCGAGGATCTGTTGTCTGTTGGTGGGCATGGTGTCTCTCGCTTGGAAAATTCGGTCAGTCGGTGGACGGGGGACGCATTTCGTTGGCGCTGCCCGGACCGGTGGGCAGGCGCCGCTTAACGTACTTGAAAGTGCCGGTCGCATGGGCGCAGACGCGCTCCTGCGCGTCGTAGATCTTCGCTTCGGTGAATGCCATCGTCGCCGTGCGGTGCAGCAGCTTGCCGCGCGCGATGAGCGGGCCGATGGAAGGCGCCATGAAGGTCGTCTTCATCTCGATGGTCACCACGCCGATCTCCGGCGTGTCGCTCCGTGCCGCGGCGGCCATGGCGATGTCGAGCATCGTCATGCAGGCGCCGCCGTGCGTCACGTCGAAGGTGTTCAGGTGCTCGGGCTTCGCGGTGTAGTGCAGCTCGGATTCGCCGCCTTCGAACTTGGCGATCTCGAAGCCCAGGTGGCGCGCAAAGGGAATGCGGTCCACGTACGACCGCAGGTTGGCGTCGTCGGGCGTGGTCATGCGCCAAGGACGACGCTCACGCCGCCGTCGATCGCCAGCCACTGGCCGGTGATGTGCTTGCCCGCGTCGCTCGCGTACAGCAGCGTGACGCCCTTCAGGTCCTCGTCGTCGCCCAGACGGCCCAGCGGCGCGTGCGAGGCCATCTTCTCCTCGCCGATCAACTTGATCAGGCCGGCGGCCATCTTGGTCATGAAGAAGCCCGGGCAGATCGCGTTGACGTTGATGTTGTACTTGCCCCATTCGGCCGCCAGCGTGTGCGTGAAGCCGATCACCGCGCTCTTCGAGGTGTTGTACGCCAGCGTCTGCATCTCGGGCGGGTTGCCGTTGAGGCCCGCGATGGAGGCGATGTTGATGATGCGCCCCGACTTCTTGGGGATCATGTAGCCGCGCGCGATCTGCTGCGCGAGGATGAAGTAGCCGCGCACGTTGAGGTTCATCACCTTGTCCCAGGCCTCGACCGGATGGTCCTCGGCCGGCGCGCCCCAGCTGGCGCCGGCGTTGTTCACCAGGATGTCGACCGCGCCCATGCGCTCCAGTGTCTCGGTGGCGAGGCGGCGCGTGTCTTCCTCCTTCGAGCAGTCGGCGGCGATCCAGCGCGCGTCGATGCCGGCGGCCTGCAGTTCGGCGGTGGCCTGCTCCAGGTCATCGGCCTTGCGCGAACTCAGCATGATCTTCGCGCCGGCCTCGCCAAGCGCATGCGCCATCTGCAGGCCGAGGCCGCGCGAGCCGCCGGTGACGAGCGCGACCTTGCCGGTGAGGTCGAAAAGTTTCTGGATGCTGCGTGCAGTCATGGTTGTCTCCTGGATCAATGGGTTTCGAAATCGAGCACGCTGCGCGACTCGCGCAGGCCGCCGAGGACCGCGGACACCTCGACATGCGTGGGGTGCTCCAGGTACGCCTGCAGCGCCGCCTTGTCGTCGAAGGACGAGACGAGCACGACATCGCAGTTGGCTTCGAGGCCCTCGGTACGCACGGCCGCCTCGAACTCGCGCATGCCAGGCACCAGGCCCTTGCAGCTGTCGAGCCGGGCCTTGAACTGTGCGGCGTCGCCGGGCTTCTTGAGTTTCCACATCACGATGTGTTTGATCATGGCGATTCCTTCAGTCCTTGTACCGTGAACGAACATAGATCAGCACGACGCCGACCACGGCCAACGCCGCACCCGGCACGGCCAGGGACCAGCCGAGGGCTTCCTGGGTCCGTCCGGTCGCGATGCCGATGATGATCATGAAAAGCCCGCCGTAGATCAGGATCCAGATCCACTTCTCCAGCCTGGCATGCGCATTGGCGCCAGCCATCAGAACGCCTCCTCGGGCAGCGCCGTACAGGTCGGATCACGGCTCTCGACCACATTGAGCCAGGCGCCGATCTTCGGCAGTTCGTAATGGAAGAAGTAGTCGGCAGCCGCGACGCGCCCTGCTGTGGCAGGCGACGCCTTCGCCGCATCGCGCGCCAGCGCATGCTGCGCGACGTCCAGCCAGATCCAGGCCAGCACCACGTGGCCGAAGGCCTGCATGTAGGGCACGGCATTGGCCAGCGCCTCCTGCGGGTTGCCGGTGGACCATGCGGCCTTCGTCGCATAAGCGATGCGCTGCAGGGCTTCGCCCAGCGCCTTTGCATGGCCGGCCAGCGCAGGCACTGCGCCGGCGTGCCGCATCGTGTCGGTGATGCGCCCGGCCAGCAGTTGCAGGCCGCGGCCGTCCTCCATCAGCACCTTGCGACCCAGCAGGTCGGCGGCCTGGATGCCGTGCGTGCCCTCGTGGATCATGTTGAGGCGGTTGTCGCGCCAGTACTGCTCCACCGGGAAGTCGCGCGTGTAGCCGTAGCCGCCGTGCACCTGGATCGCGAGTGAGTTGGCTTCGAGGCACCACTCGCTGGGCCAGCTCTTGGCGATCGGCGTGAGCACTTCGAGCAACAGGCGCGCGTCGTCGGCGGCCTGTGCGTCGCCGGTCTTCTGCTCGTCGACCAGGCGCGCGCAATACAGCTCCAGCGCCAGCGCGCCTTCGCAGTACGACTTCTGCGCAAGCAGCATGCGGCGCACGTCGGCGTGCTCGATGATGCGGACCTGCGGCTTGGCCGAGTCCTTGCCCGCAGGGCCGGCCGGGCGGCCTTGCGGCCGGTTCTTCGCGTAGTCGAGCGAAGCGTGGTAGCCCGCCATGCCGAGCATCGTGGCCGCGGTGCCGACGCCGATGCGCGCCTCGTTCATCATATGGAACATGCAGTGCAGCCCCTTGCCGGGCTGGCCGACCAGGTAGCCCACGGCGCCGGCCTTGCCGCCGACCGGGAACTTGCCCTCGCCGAAGTTCAGCAGCGTGTTGGTCGTGCCGCGCCAGCCGAGTTTGTGGTTCAGGCCCGCGAGCGCCACGTCGTTGCGCTCGCCGGTCAGCCGGCCCTCGGTGTCGACCATCTTCTTCGGCACGATGAAGAGCGAGATCCCGCGCGTGCCCGGAATCAGCTTGCCGTTCTCGTCGGGGATCTTCGCGAGCACGATGTGCACGATGTTCTCGGTCAACTCATGGTCGCCGGACGAGATCCACATCTTGTTGCCGGTGAGCCGGTAGCGCGGGCCTAGGGGGTCGTCCTGGAAGTCCGCGCCATCGGGCACGGCGCGGGTGGCGACGTCGCTGAGGCTGGAACCAGCCTGCGGCTCCGACAGGCACATGGTGCCCGCCCAGCGCCCGGCGAATTCGTTCTTCGCGAAGACCTCCTTCTGCATCTCGGTGCCGTGCACCATCAGCAGGTTGGCGTTGCCGCTGGTGAGCATGTTCGAGCCGATGCTGACCGATGCCATGGCGAAGAAGCTGTTCGCGGCCGCCGACAAGGTGTACGGCAGTTGCATGCCGCCGATGTCGTAGTTCTGTGCCGCGCTCAGCATGCCCGATTCGACGAAGGCCTTGTGCGCGTCGTGCGTGGCTTGCGGCAGGATGACCTTCTCGCCGTCGAAATGCGGCTCCTGCGTGTCGACGGTGCGGTTGAACGGCGCGTACTTGTCGCGCGCGATGCGCTCGCAGGTGTCGAGCACCGCGTCGAAGGTTTCGCGCGAATGGTCGGCGAAGCGCTCCCGCTGGCTGAGCGACTCGGCCTGGAGCCAGTCGTAGAGAAGGAAATCGAGGGTGGAACGAAGGCTCATGGATCTGTTCGCTGCGCGAATTGGAGGGATCTATGGATGGGATGGCGACCGTGCAATGGTGCCTTGTGCGAGGGCGCAGAGCTTTTCCTCGCCGCCGGTGACCGCGAAGACCTCGCAGGTACACACGGCCTGCGACTGGCCCACATGCACCGCCTTGGCGCGCGCGATCAGGCGCTCGCCGATGGCCGGACGGACGTAGTTGATCTTGTACTCAGCGGTGACCACCGGCACCTGCATCGCGGTGCCGCCCGCGAAGGTCAGCGCGTTGTCGGCCAGGTAGCTCACCACCCCGCCATGCACGAAGCCGTCCTGCTGCCGGACCTTGTCGGTCACCGGCAACTGGAGGTCGATGAAGCCCGGCGAGAGCGCGTGCATTTCCGCGCCGATGAGCGCGCTGAAAGGCTGCGACGCCAGCACCTGCCTGCCCATGGCCAAAAACTGCTCGGGCGAGACCTGTGCTTGAGACGCCATTTCAGTTCTCCACCACGCTTTCGCGGACAAAGCCGGCGCAGCCCCATCCAGAAACCCCGCGGAACCGGCTTGGCCGGGCCGCCGAGGTTGCCCCCGGAGAGGGGGTGGAGAGCGGCACGAAGTGCGCGAGCCTGGGGGAGAACGTCATTTTCAGAGGACTTCGAAGACGCCGGCTGCACCCATGCCGCCGCCGATGCACATGGTCACGACGACCTTCTTGGCGCCACGGCGCTTGCCTTCGATCAGAGCGTGGCCCGTGAGACGCTGGCCGCTCACGCCGTAAGGGTGGCCCACAGCAATCGCGCCGCCGTCGACGTTCAGCAGTTCACCCGGGATGCCGAGCTTGTCGCGGCAATAGATCACCTGCACCGCGAAGGCTTCGTTCAGTTCCCACAGGTCGATGTCGCTGACCTTCAGGCCGAGACGCTTCAGCACCTTCGGGATCGCGAAAACCGGGCCAATGCCCATTTCGTCGGGCTCGCAGCCCGCGACCGCGAAGCCGAGGAAACGGCCCATCGGCTTCAGGCCCTTCTGCTCGGCGTACTTTTCATCGACGAGCACGCAGGCGCCGCCGCCGTCCGAGAACTGGCTGGCATTGCCGGCCGAGATCAGGCCGCCGGGGATGGCCGGGCGGATGCCGCTGATGCCTTCCTTGGTGGTGCCGGCGCGGATGCCTTCGTCGTTCTCGATCGTGACTTCCTTGGTGCGCAGGCCCATCACCGGATCGGCCACGCCGGCCAGCACCGTGATCGGGGCGATCTCGTCCTTGAAGCGGCCGGCTTCGAGCGCGGCGGTGGCCTTCTGCTGGCTGGCAGCGCCGTACTCGTCCATGGCGTCGCGGCCGATGTTGTAGCGCTTGGCGACCTGCTCGGCCGTCTGCAGCATGTTCCAGTAGATCTCGGGCTTGTGCTTTACGAGCCAGGGGTCGGCCAGCATGTGCTTGTTGGCTTCGTTCTGCACGCAGGAGATGCTTTCGACACCGCCGGCCACGTAGACCTCGCCTTCGCCGGCGATGATGCGCTGCGCGGCGGTCGCGATGGTCTGCAGGCCCGACGAGCAGAAGCGGTTGATGGTCATGCCCGACGTGGTGATCGGCAGGCCGGCGCGCAGCGCGATCTGGCGCGCGATGTTGGAACCGGTCGCGCCCTCGGGCGTGGCGCAGCCCATGATCACGTCGTCCACTGTCGCGGGATCGATGCCGGCGCGCTGCACCGCGTGTTGCACCGCATGGCCGCCGAGCGTGGCGCCGTGCGTCATGTTGAAGGCACCCTTCCAGCTCTTGGCGAGCGGCGTGCGGGCGGTGGAAACGATGACGGCGCTGGTCATGGTGAGGTCCTTTGAAGAAGAGGAATGACGGTTACTGGGGCTGTGCGGTGTTGCGCAGCAGCTGGTGATAGAACTGGATCGCCTCACCGTAGTTGGCGATGGCGATGCGCTCGTTGGTGCCGTGGAATCGCGCGAGGTCCTCGCTCTGCACCCGGAACGGCGAGAAGCGGTAGACCGAGTCGCTCAGGATGCTGAAGTGCCGCGAGTCCGTCGCGGCCGTCATCAGGCCCGGTGCGACGATGGCGTCCGGAAACACCTGCCGCACGGCCGTCTCGATCGAGCGGTAGCCGATGCCGTCCGTCGGCGAGACCGGCGAGGGCTCCGAGTTGCCCGGATAGCGCTTCACCTGGATCGCATCGTTACCGAGGGCGCGCTTGAGGTGCGCCTCCACGCTGTCGATGGTGTCGCCCGGCAGGATGCGGAAGTTGACCGCGGCTTCGATTCGCCCTGGCAGCACATTGTCCTTGTTGCCGGCACGCACGATGGTGAGCGCGGTGGTCGTGCGCAGCATCGCGTTGCTGCTCGGGCTCTTCTGGAGCTGGCCCTCGACCAGCGGCCGGGTCAGCCACAGGTTGGAGAGCATCACGCGGTTGATGCCGCTCATTTCCGGCGCGAGGGTGCCGAACATCTCGCCCGCCACGCCACGGATGCCGCCGGGCATCGGGGTCGCTTCCAGCCGCGCCAGTGCCTCGCTCATGGTGCCGATGGCGCTGTGCGCCGGCGGCATCGACGAATGGCCCGGTGCCGTGTCGAGCGACAGGAAGAAGGTGCCGTAGCCCTTTTCCGCGAGGCCGATCAGCGCCGCCGGCTTCGAAAGGCCGGGCAGCACGCCGTCGAGCACGAGCAGGCCTTCGTCGAGCACCCAGTCGAGGCGCACGCCGCGCGACTTGAGCAGTTCGGCGATGGGCAATGCGCCGCGCAGGCCGCTCACCTCCTCGTCGTCGCCCATCACAAGGTAGACCGTCTGCCGGGGCTGGAAGCCGCTGCCGATCAGCATCTCGATGGCTTCCATCTGGGCCATCAGGTTGCCCTTGTTGTCGAGCGCGCCGCGACCCCAGACGAAGCCGTCCTTGATCTCGCCGGCGAAGGGATCGACCGTCCAGGCCTTCTCGGTGCCGGAGGCGATCGGCACCATGTCCTGGTGCGCCATCAGCGCCACGGGCTGGGCCGTGGGGTCCGAGCCGGTCCAGGTGTAGAGCAGCGCCTTCTGGCCGACCACTTCCTTCTTCAGCGTGGCATGCAGCTTGGGAAACTGCTGCGCCAGGTAGGCGTGCAGCTTGTCGAACTCCGCGTTGTTCGCGGCGGGGTCTTCGAGGCTGGACACCGTGCGGAACTGGATCGCACCGGACAGCCGCTTCGCGGCGGCCTCCTTGTCGATGACCAGCGCAGGCGCGGGCGCCACGGCAAGTTGCCGCGACGGCGTGCGCCAGGTGTTGACCGCCACTGCCGCTACCAATACCCCGAGCACCAGCAGCAACGCAAGGAAAACGCGTTTCAGCATAAAGCGGTCTCGCCTCCGGTCAGCTGAACGACTTGCCTTCGGCCACCAGCTTCTGGATGAGCGGCGCCGGCTGCCAGAAGCTCGCGTCGTCGCGCGGGTTCTTCGCAAAGCGCTTCATCGACTCGGCCACGTTGTAGAGGCCGACCTGCGATGCGTAGTGCATCGGGCCGCCGCGCCAGATCGGGAAGCCGTAGCCCGTCAGGTACACCATGTCGATGTCGCCCGACTTGGAGGCGATGCCGTCCTCGAGGATGCGCGCGCCTTCGTTGACCAGGGCGTACACAAGGCGCTGGACGATCTCTTCATCGGAGATCTTGCGCGGCGTGATGCCGATTTCCTTGCGGTGGTCCTCGATCATCTTGTTGACCAGGTCGGACGGGATCGCGTCGCGCTTGCCGGCCTGGTAGTCGTACCACCCTGCCCCGGTCTTCTGCCCGAAGCGGCCCAGTTCGCAGAGCTTGTCGGCCGTGCGGCTGTACTTCATGTCGGCGATCTCGGTGGCGCGGCGCTTGCGGATCGCCCAGCCGATGTCGTTGCCGGCCAGGTCGCCCATGCGGAACGGACCCATCGCGAAGCCGAACTTCTCGATGGCCTTGTCGACCTGCTGCGGCGTCGCGCCTTCGTCCAGCAGGAAGCCGGCCTGGCGCGAGTACTGCTCGATCATGCGGTTGCCGATGAAGCCGTCGCACACGCCGGAAACGACTGCCGTCTTCTTGATCTTCTTGGCGGTGGACATGACGGTGGCAAGCACGTCCTTGGCCGTTTCCTTGCCGCGCACGACTTCGAGCAGCTTCATCACGTTGGCCGGGCTGAAGAAGTGCATCCCGACCACGTCCTGCGGACGCTTCGTGAAAGCAGCGATCTTGTCGACGTCGAGCGTGGAAGTGTTCGAGGCCAGGATGGCGCCGGGCTTGGCGACGCGGTCCAGTTCCTTGAAGACCTTTTCCTTGACGCCCAGTTCTTCGAACACGGCTTCGATGATGAGGTCCGCGTCCTTCAGGTCGTCGTAGCTCAGCGTGGTGCTCAGCAGCGCCATGCGTTGCTCGTACTTGTCCTGCTTGAGCTTGCCCTTCTTGACCTGGGCTTCGTAGTTCTTCTTGATCGTGGCGATGCCGCGGTCGAGGGCTTCCTGCTTCATCTCGAGGATCTTCACGGGGATGCCCGCGTTCAGGAAGTTCATCGAGATGCCGCCGCCCATGGTGCCGGCACCGATCACGCCCACCGACTTGATGGGGCGTTGCGGCGTGTCGTCGGCGACATCCGGAATGCGCGAAGCGGCGCGTTCGGCCATGAACAGATGGCGCAGCGCCATCGATTCGGGCGTGAACATCAGCGCGGTGAAGAGACGGCGCTCCTCGGCCATGCCGTCGTCGAACTTCATCTTCGTCGCCGCCTGCACCGCATCGACGCACTTGAGGGGCGCGGGGTAGTTCTTCGACATGCCGCCGACCATGTTCTTCGCGAACTGGAAGTAGGCATCGCCTTGCGGATGCTTGCAAGGCAGGTTGCGCACCAGCGGCAGCGCCTCGCCCGTCTTGCCGGCGACCGACTTGGCGAACTCGACGGCCTCGTCGAACAGGGATTCAGGCGATGCGGCGAGCTTGTCGAACAGCTTCTGGCCCGGCAGGGAGGCGAGCATCTCGCTCTTGACGGCCTCACCGCTCACGATCATGTTGAGCGCGGTCTCCACGCCCAGCACGCGCGGCAGGCGCTGCGTGCCGCCGGCACCGGGCAGCAGGCCCAGCTTGACTTCGGGCAGTGCGACGCTGGTGCCGGGTGCGGCCACGCGGTAGTGGCAACCCAGGGCCAGTTCGAGGCCGCCGCCCATGCAGACGGAATGGATCGCCGCCACGATGGGCTTCGACGATGCTTCGAGCGCCAGGATCACGCTCAGCAGGTTGGGTTCCTGCAGCGCCTTGGGCGTGCCGAACTCCTTGATGTCGGCGCCGCCGGAAAAGGCCTTGCCCGCGCCGGTGATGACGATCGACTTGACGGCCGGATCGTCGATGGCCTTCGAGAGACCGTCGGTGATGCCGATGCGGGTCGAGAAACCGAGGCCATTGACCGGGGGATTGGTCATCGTGATCACGGCGACATCGCCGAGCACTTTGTATTCAGCCGTCATGCTGCGTTCCTTGGTGTGTGAAGAAGATAAAACGGGATACAGATCCGGGCGACCGTCCAGCGTAGCGCCAAGCGGCGCCGCCGTCGAAGTCTCCAAAAAGCACGAGTGTTCTTTTTTGTCGGATTCTAGACTCTTGAAGTGACCCGGCAACGCCGTCCAGTCGCTACCGGGACAAGAAGTTCAAACCGTTACGCGTCCCTCGCACGGCGTTACGTCAAACGCCGCGGATCCGGCTCCGCCGGTCCGCAGGCGTTGCCCCCGGCGAGGGGGAAGGCGCAGCGACACGAAGTGCGCGAAGCCTGGGGGAGCGCTAGACCTCCAACCACTCCTTGCGCGTGGAAGCGTCGGCCCGCAGGCTGTCCGGCGTGCCGTCGAAGACGATGCTGCCATGCCCCATCACCAGCGCCCGATCGGAGATCTGCATGGCGATGGTCAGCTTCTGCTCGATCAGCAGCACCGAGATGCCCTTGTCCTTGAGCGTGCGGAGGTATTGCCCCACCAGCTCCACGATCTTGGGCGCCAGGCCCTCGGTCGGCTCGTCGATGATGATCAGGTCGGGGTCGCCCATCAGCGTGCGGCAGAGCGTGAGCATCTGCTGTTCGCCTCCGGACAGCACGCCGGCCTCCGTGTGCTGGCGCTCCTTGAGACGCGGGAACATGCCGTACATGTCGTCGAAGGACCAGCGGCTGCCCTTCCCCTTGCCCTTCTGGCCCAGCAGCAGGTTCTGGTGCACGGTGAGCTTCGGGAAGATGTCGCGGTTCTCGGGCACGTAGCCGATGCCCAGGTGCGCGACCTCGTAGGCCTTGCGGCGAAGGATGTCCTGCTCCTTCCACCGCAGCGTGCCTTCGGCATGCACCAGGCCCATGATGGCCTTGGCCGTCGTGGAACGGCCCGACCCGTTGCGCCCCAACAGCGCGACGATCTCGCCGGGGCCGACGTCGAACGAAACACCATGCAACACATGGCTCTTGCCGTAGTAGGCGTGGATATCGTGAAGTTTGAGCATGTCAGTAGTCCATCGCGCATCGCGCCACCCAAGGCGCATCAACCCAACCCGGCGCGGGCCAGGAATCCCGCGGAGCCGGCTTTGCCGGGCCGCCGGGGTTGCCCCCGGAGAGGGGGTGCCCGAGCCACACGAAGTGGGCGAGGCTGGGGGTGAGCTTCATCCTAGTGTCCAGCCTGTGCGTCGGCGACCGACGAACCCAGATAGGCTTCCTGCACGCGCGCATTGGCGCGCACGGCGGCGGGCGTGTCGAAGGCGATGACTTCGCCGTAGACCACGACCGCAATCTTGTCGGCTAGGCCGAACACCACGCCCATGTCGTGCTCCACCGTCAGCAGCGTCTTGCCGACGGTCACGTGCTTGATCAGCGCGATGAAGTGCGCCGTCTCGGTCTTGCTCATGCCGGCCGTCGGCTCGTCGAGCAGGATCACGCTGGCGCCTCCGGCGATGGTCACGCCGATTTCCAGCGCGCGCTGCTCGGCATAGGTGAGGTTGACCGCCAGCACGTCGCGCTTCTTCTCGAGGCCGACCTGCCGGACGAGTTCCTCGGTTCGCTCGTTGGCGTCGTCGAGCCTCGACAGGAAGCGCAGGAAGGTGTAGCGATAGCCCAGGCTCCACAGCACGCCGCAGCGCAGGTTCTCGAAGACGCTGAGCTTCGGGAAGATGTTGGTGATCTGGAAGCTGCGCGACAGTCCGAGGCGGTTGATCTCGAAGGGCTTCTTGCCGTCGATCCGCTCGCCGTTGAGCAGCACCTCGCCGCTGGTGGGCGCGAGCCGTCCGCTGATCAGGTTGAACAGCGTCGACTTGCCGGCGCCGTTCGGTCCGATGATCGCGATGCGGTCACCGGCCTCGACCGCGAGATCGACCCCGCGGATGATCTCGGTCTTGCCGAAGTTCTTCCGAAGGCCCTTGAGTTCAAGTGCGTGGGTCATGCGAGTTCCCTCCGCTTGATCTCGGCCTCGATCTCTTCCTGCGCGTGTCCCCAGACGCGCACGAAGCGGCGTCGCACGACTTCGAGCACGGCGAGACCGGCAATCAGAATGACCACCGCGCCGGCCCAGCTCGAAAAGCCGGAGGTATCGAGCGCCACGCCGAAGAAGTTGAGTTCAGGACCCAGGGCCGAATTGAGCTGGATGTGATAGATCATCTCGATGAGGGCGGCGGCGCCGATCACCACCGGAATCAGCGCCAGCAGGATGCCGATGTAGAGCTTCCAGAGGCGGTTGAACTTGCCGAACTTCGCGACGCGCAGGTTCATCATGATCAGGCTCGCGATGCCGCCGGGCGCGAACATCACCATGAACACGAACACCAGGCCGAAGTAGAGCTGCCAGGCCTTGGAGAGCTCCGACAGCAGCACCGACGCGAACACCAGCAGCACCGCGCCGATGATCGGGCCGAAGAAGAACACCGCGCCACCGAGGAAGGTGAAGAGCAGGTAGCCGCCCGAGCGGATGGCGTTGAGGCTGTCCGCCGCGTTGACGATCTCGAAGTTGATCGCCGCCAGGCCGCCGCCGATGCCCGCGAAGAAGCCCGCGATGATGAAAGCGAAGTAGCGCACGCGTTGCGTGTTGTAGCCGATGAATTCCACGCGCTCCGGGTTGTCGCGCACCGCGTTCAGGATGCGGCCCAGCGGCGTGCCGGTGAAGGCGTACATCAGTGCGGTGCAGACGAAGCAGTACACGGCGATCAGGTAATAGACCTGGATCTGCGGCCCGAAGGTGATGCCGAAGAAGGGGTTGCCGTAGACGCGGTCGGTGGTCACGCCGCCCTCGCCGCCGAAGAAGCCGGGGAACATCAGCGCCATCGATGCCACCAGTTCGCCGATGCCCAGCGTGATCATCGCGAAGGTGGTGCCCGATTTCTTGGTCGTGACGAAACCCAGCAGGATCGCGAAGAACATGCCGGCCAGGCCGCCCACGACCGGGATCAGCACCAGCGGGATCGGCCAGCCGCCCTTGCCTGCCAGGTTCATCGCGTGGATGGCGATGAAGGAACCGAGGCCGGTGTAGACCGCGTGGCCGAAGCTCAGCATGCCACCCTGCCCGAGCAGGATGTTGTAGCTCAGGCAGATGATGATGAGGTAGCCCATCTGCGAGAGCATCGTCAGCGCGAGGCTGGTCTTGAAGATCAGCGGCGCGACGATCAGCGCAATCGCGAACAATGACCAGATGAAATAGCGCCCGTGGTTCCTGGGCTTGATGCGGTAGTACTGCGTGGTCATGAATCAGTCTTCCCGCGTCCCGAGCAGACCCTTCGGCCTGAAGATCAGGATGAGAACCAGGAACAGGTAAGGAAGGATCGGCGCCACCTGCGAGATCGTGAGGTTGAGCAAGGGATAGCCAAACGTGCTCTCCGTCACAGCCATGCCCATCGCCCGCAGTCCGGTGGCCATGGATTGGTCCATCGCCACCGCGAAGGTCTGGATGATCCCGATCAACAGCGACGCGAGGAAGGCCCCCGCGAGCGAGCCGAGGCCACCCACGACAACCACCACGAAGATGATCGAACCGACCGATGCCGCCATCGCCGGCTCGGTGACGTAGGTGTTGCCGCCCACCACGCCGGCCAGTCCGGCGAGCGCCGCACCACCGCCGAACACCAGCATGAAAACGCGCGGCACGTTGTGGCCCAGCGCCTCGACCATCTCCGGATGCTTGAGCGCCGCCTGGATGACCAACCCGATGCGCGTACGCGTGAGCAGCAACCAGACCGACAGCAGCATCAGCAGCGCGACCAGCATGATGAACGAACGCGATTTGGGAAACTGCGTGCCGAACAGCGTGAAGAGCGGACCCTGCAACTGCGTCGGAAGCCCATAGGGCACCGTGGAGCGGCCCCACACCAGCTGCACCACTTCGAGGATGAGGAAGGACAGGCCGAAGGTCACCAGCAGTTCAGGCACATGCCCGAACTTGTGCACGCGTCGCAGGCTGTAGCGCTCGAAGGCCGCGCCCAACGCGCCCACCAGCAGCGGCGCGATGAACAATGCCGGCCAGAAGCCGATGATGCCGGAGAGCGTGTAGGCCACGTAGGCCCCGAGCATGTAGAAGCTGGTGTGCGCGAAGTTGAGCACACCCATCATGCTGAAGATCAGCGTCAGGCCAGAGCTCAGCATGAACAACAGCAAGCCGTAGCTGACGCCGTTGAGCAGCGAGATGACGAAGAATTCGACGTTCATCGGTCCTTGAGGTCACGTAGGAAAAGAAAAAGGCCCGAGTTTTGAAGTCGGGCCTCGACCGGTCAACTCCCCGCCGGGGAATCAGGGGCTCGGCCGCTTCATCTCGCACGTCGTGGGCGTGCTGGCCACGTAGGGCTCGTAGTACTTCACCGGCACGAAGGTGTAGCCCGTTCCTTCGGCGTCGATCGGGTACTTGCCGCCCGCCTTCTCCCACTTGGCAACGTAGAGGCCTTGCTGCAGCTGGTGGTCAGCCTTGCGCATCTCGACGTCGCCATTGAAGCTCTTGAAGCGCATGCCTTCCAGCGCGGCGGCCACCTTGACCGGATCGGTCGACTTGGCCTTGACGAAGGCTTCGCTCAGCATCGTCAGCGCCGTGTAGGCCGACTGCGTGTAGAGGTCTTCCTTGAACTTCTTGGTGAAGGCGGTGCCCAGGCGCTCGATCTCGCCGCCCATGTTGGCGTGGCCATAGGCCACCTGGTACACCTTGCCGGCGGAAGCCGCGCCCATGGCCGTCGGTGTGCCGCTGACGCTGCCGTAGTAGGTGTAGAACTTGACGTTGTTGAGACCGGCGTCGTTGGCGGCCTTGATCAGCAGCGTCAGGTCGGAACCCCAGTTGCCGGTGATGACCGTGTCCGCGCCCGAGGCCTTGATCTTGGCAATGTACGGCGCGAAGTCGCGCACCTGTGCCAGCGGGTGGAGGTCTTCGCCGACGATCTGCACGTCAGGCCGCTTGCGCGCCAGGTTCTCCTTGGCGTATTTGGCGACCTGCACGCCGTGCGAGTAGTTCTGGCCGATGATGTAGACCTTCTTGATGTCGGGCTGGTCCTTCATGAAGGTGGTCAGCGCTTCCATCTTCATCGACGTATCCGCATCGAGGCGGAAGTGCCAGTAGCTGCACTTGCTGTTGGTCAGGTCGGGGTCGACCGCAGCGTAGTTGATGTACAGCATTTCCTTGCCCGGGTTGCGGGCATTGTTCTTCTCCAGCGCGTCGATGATCGCCAGCGCCGCGCCCGAGCCATTGCCCTGGAACACGTAGCGCGCGCCCTGGTCCTGCGCCGAGCGCAATGCGCTCGTGGTTTCCTGCGGGCTGAGCTTGTTGTCGATGCCGATGATCTCGAACTTGACACCGGCGACGTTCTTCTTGTTGAACTCCTCGGCCAGGAACTGGTAGGTCTTGAGCTGGTTCGTTCCGACCGCGGCCATCAGGCCCGACAGCGGATCGAGCCAGGCGATCTTCACGGTTTCACCCTTCTGGGCCAGCGCGCCGGTGGCGGTGGCGACGAGGACGGCGGCGGTTGCGATTTTCAGAGCGAATTTCATTCGGTGTCTCCTGGTCATGCTGTCAGTGCGAGGCGAGGTTACAAGCCTTTGGAACCTCGCCCGTCAGGGAATGCCCGTAAGAAATCGGCCGTGGAGCCGGTTTCTATCACCCATGCGACAGAGTGCACGCCGCCCGTGCTACCCGACGGTAGGATTCGTCTCTTCAGATGCCCGGCAACTTGTAGTCGCGCAGCACCTCGCGCAGCTTGGTCTTGAGGATCTTCCCCGTGGCGCCGAGGGGGATTGCATCGACGAAAACCACGTCGTCCGGGATCTGCCACTTGGCCGTCTTGCCCTGGTAGAACGCGAGCAATTCATCGCGCGACACTTCGGAGCCGGGCTTCTTCACGACCGCGACGATCGGCCGCTCGTCCCACTTGGGGTGCGCCACGCCGATGCACGCCGCCATCGCGATGGCAGGATGCGCCACCGCAATGTTCTCGATGTCGATCGAACTGATCCACTCGCCGCCGGACTTGATCACGTCCTTGCTGCGGTCGGTGATCTGCAGGAAGCCGTCGGCGTCGATGGTCGCCACGTCGCCGGTGGGGAACCAGCCGCGCCCCTGTTCGTCCGGGATCAGCGGATCGCCGCCCTCCCCCTTGAAATATTCCTTGACGACCCAGGGCCCCTTGACCAGCAGGTCGCCGTAGGCCTTGCCGTCCCAGGGCACGTCCTTGCCGTCGCCGTCGACGATCTTCATGTCCACGCCGAAGATCGCGCGCCCCTGCTTCATGCGGATGGCGGTCTGCTGCTCCGGCGTCATCTCGAGGTGCTTGTTCTTGAGGGTGCAGAGCGTGCCCAGCGGCGACATCTCGGTCATGCCCCAGGCATGCAGGACTTCCACGCCGTACTGCTGCTGGAAGGCATTGATCATGGCCGGCGGGCAGGCGGAGCCGCCGATCACCGTGCGCTTGAGCGTCGAGAAGCGGAGGCCGTTGGCCTGCAGGTGGCCCAGCAGCATCTGCCAGACCGTCGGCACGCCCGCCGCGAAGCTGACTTTCTCGGATTCGAGGAGGTCGTACACGGACTTGCCGTCGAGCGCCGGGCCGGGAAAAACCAGCTTGGCGCCGACCAGCGCTGCCGAGTACGGGATGCCCCAGGCGTTGACGTGGAACATCGGGACCACCGGCAGCACCGAGTCGCGTGCCGACAGCATCATCACGTCCGGCAGCGCGGCCGCGTAGGCGTGGAGCAAGGTCGAACGATGGCTGTAGAGGGCGGCCTTGGGGTTGCCCGTGGTGCCGCTCGTGTAGCACATGCTCGACGCGGAGTTCTCGTCGAAGCTCGGCCAGTCGTACTCGGTCGAGCGCTGGCCCATCCAGGCCTCGTAGCTCACGAGATTCGGAATGCCGCTGTCGGCCGGCAGCTTGTCCGCATCGCACAGGGCGATCCACTTCTTGACCGTCGGGCACTTGGCATGTACCGCCTGCACCAGCGGCAGGAAGGTCAGGTCGAAGCACAGGATCTGGTCTTCGGCGTGGTTGGCGATCCAGGCGATCTGGTCGGGGTGCAGGCGCGGATTGATGGTGTGCAGGACGCGGCCCGATCCGCTGACGCCGTAGTAGAGCTCGAGATGGCGGTACCCGTTCCAGGCCAGGGTGGCGATGCGATCGCTGAACAGCAGCTGCTCGTCGTCCAGCGCGTTGGCAACCTGGCGCGACCGCGCGGCGATCTGCCGCCACGTCGAGCGGTGGATGTCGCCTTCGACCCGGCGCGACACGATCTCGGCGTCGCCGTGATGGCGCTCGGCGAACTCGATCAGCGACGAGATCAGCAGCGGTTGGTCCTGCATCAAACCCAGCATCTATGGCTCCTTCTTGAAATGGGCATCGGAAATTCTGACGACCGTGAGGTTCGCTCAACTGCGGTGCGTCACACAATGACAGAAACCCGCAGTGCGCGGATTCCCAGGGGGTGTCAGCGTCGCTAGCGCACCGAGATGCGAGCGGCGTCGAGGGTGGCGTCGAAGCTGAGCTTTGCCGGCCAGGGCGCCCAGGTCGTGCCCAGCGCGCCGGTGTTCGGATCGCCCGTGTGCAGGAAGGCGGCGACGCTCGCGATCATCGCGTCCGACAAGGCCACGCGGCCGGGCCGGTTGGCTTCGCTGTAGAGCACGCGGGAGAAGAGCGAAGGACCGAAATTGCCGAACAGGAAGGCCAGGTCGAAGGCATGCGCCGCGCCGTAGACCTCGTCCCATGGCGCGGGTGCCTGCGCCCAGTCGAATTCGTAGTGCCAGAGGTCGGACTGATGCGTCTTCAAGGCCCCGAGCAGGTTGTCCCGGCTGGCCATCATGAAGCTGTCGGTGATGCGCGCGGTCATCGCGTCGTAACCCGTTTCCGGCGTCGTCACGGGCAGGTAGGCCGGGTCGATGATGTCGGCCGGGGTCAGCGTGGTGGGCGCCTCGGGATTGAAGTCGTGCATCAAGGTGAAGCGCTTCGCGTCGTCGATCTTGAAGCCCGGTTTGCCGCCGAAGAGCGAGAGGAAAGGCGCGAAGAGCTTGCCTTCGTCCCGGGTGACGCCCACCAGCATGGGCACCCGGGCGTACCGGCCTTCGGTGATGGCGGCGATCGGGTCCGCGGGCACGACGGTGCCGTCCGGAATCGGGCCGGAGACGGTCAGTCGCTTTGCGAGCACCGTGGAAAGGATGGTTCCGGCATCCTTGGATCGCAGGTAGTCGGCGATCTGGGCGTCGGTCTGGGTGGCCGCATACGTGGCGGCGGCCTCCAGGTCCGCGGCCTTGCCGTCGGCGACCAGCAGGTTCAGCAGCAAGGCCTGGCCCTGCGCGAGATAGGCGTCGGCCGGTATCAGCGTGGGCAGGCTGCCGGGGGGCAGGTTGCTGGCCATCGAGATGCCGCCGCTCAGCGGCATGGCCTTGTGAAAGAGGCCTGTCGACAACGGGGAAGTCATCACGGCGAGCACGTTGATGGCGCCCGCCGACTGTCCCGTCAATGTGACGTTACCCGGGTCGCCGCCGAAGCTGGCGATGTTGTCCTGGATGTAGCGCAGGGTCGCGAGGATGTCGAGCAGCGCGAAGTTGCCGGAATCGCCGCCTTCCTCGCCGCCGGTGCGCAGTTGAGGAAGACGCATGAAGCCGAGCACGCCGAGGCGGTAGTTCGCGGTGACGACCACCGCGTTGGCCTTCCTCGCCAGGTTGGCGCCGTCGTAGATCGGATCGGCGGTGTAGCCCGAGATGTTGCTGCCGCCGTGGACGAAGAACATCACCGGCAGCTTCGAATCCCCGGTGGCCGGGCGCCAGATGTTGAGCGTGAGGCAGTCCTCGCTGCCGACCGGCATATTCAGCGTGCTGCCGATCGTCGCGTCGTAGGTGTTGTTGGCACCGGGGCCGAACAGGCGGCCGTTCTGGATGCAAGGTTGGCCGAACTGGCTGGCGTCCCGGATGCCCGTCCATGGCTCCGGCACGACCGGCGCACGCCAGCGGAGTTCGCCGACCGGCGGCCGGGCGAAGGGAATGCCCTTCCACCACCAGGTGCCCGAGCGGGCCGAATCGTCGACGCCCTCCACCTGGCCCTGCGCGGTGGTTCGCAGGGTCGGGCGAGACGTCGATGTCGCAGGGAGGGAATCCAGGGGTCCGGCGCTGGCTGTCATGGAGGCGCACGGTAGCACCAAACCGGCGCTCCGCGACCGCCGTTTTCACCGGGATGGCCTCCGCGGCAAGGGGTCGGGTCCCGTGCGGGACAATCGAGCCCATGAGCATGCTTGCAGACGAAGCGGAAGTGGTCGACCTGGGCCTGGGCTGGACCCCGGGGTTTTCAGCGTTGGGTCCCGGATTCTTCACCGAGATCACCCCGCGCCCCTTGCCGGATCCCTATTGGGTCGGGCGCAGCACCGCGGTGGCGCGCGAACTCGGCCTGGACGAGGGTTTGCTCCATTCGGCCGAAGGGCTGGCCGCCTTCACCGGCAACGTGCCGATCGTGGGAACGCGGCCGCTGGCCAGCGTTTACAGCGGCCACCAGTTCGGCGTCTGGGCCGGCCAGCTCGGCGACGGCCGGGCCATCCTGCTGGGCGAAACGGCCGGCGGGCTGGAAATCCAGCTCAAGGGCAGCGGCCTGACGCCCTACTCCCGCATGGGCGACGGGCGCGCGGTGCTGCGGTCCAGCATCCGGGAATTCCTGTGCAGCGAGGCAATGCACGGACTGGGCATCCCGACCACGCGCGCACTGTGCGTGACCGGGTCCGACGCCAGGGTGCGACGCGAGACGCTCGAAACCGCTGCCGTCGTCACGCGCGTATCGCCCAGCTTCATCCGCTTCGGGCATTTCGAACACTTCGCGGCCAACGGGCGCGACGACGAACTCCGCGCCCTGGCGGACTACGTGATCGACCGCTACTACCCCGCCTGCCGCACGACGGAACGCTTCAATGGCAACGCCTATGCCGCCCTGCTCGAAGCGGTGAGCGAGCGCACCGCGGCGCTGCTCGCCCGGTGGCAGGCCGTCGGGTTCTGCCATGGGGTGATGAACACCGACAACATGAGCATCCTCGGGCTCACCATCGACTACGGACCGTTCCAGTTCCTCGACGGATTCGACCCGCGCCACATCTGCAACCACAGCGACACGTCCGGCCGCTATGCCTACAACCAGCAGCCCAATGTCGCGTACTGGAACCTGTTCTGCCTGGCGCAGGCGCTGCTGCCGCTGATCGGCGACCAGGAAGTCGCGGTGGCGGCGCTGGAGTCGTACAAGACCGTCTTCCCCAATGAATTCGAGGCCCGCATGCGCGCCAAGCTCGGGCTAGTTGATTCGGCGGAATCCGACCGGGTGCTGATCGAAGGCGCGCTCAAGCTGCTTGCGCAGGAAAAGGTCGACTACACGATCTTCTGGCGCCGCCTTTCCGGGCACGTGGCGGGCGACAATCCGGATGCGGTGCGCGACCTGTTCATCGACCGCCCGGCCTTCGATGCCTGGCTGCAATCGTTTTCGGAACGCCGCGCGCAAACCCCGGCAGCACGGGCGGCGGACCTGATGCTCAAGACCAATCCCAAGTTCGTGCTGCGGAACCACCTGGGTCAACAAGCGATCGAAGCGGCGCAGCAGAAGGACTTTTCCGGCGTGTCCAGCTTGCTCGCGCTGCTCGAAACGCCCTTCGAGGAGCACCCCGGGCACGACGACTACGCCGGTTTCCCGCCCGACTGGGCCTCCACGATCGAGATCAGCTGTTCATCATGACTTCACCGATCCAGAAGACCGACGCCGAATGGAAGGCCCTCCTGGCCGAGAAAGGCGCCGAACGCGGCGCCTTCGAGGTCACCCGCCACGCCGCCACCGAGCGCCCCTTCACCGGCAAGTACGAAGCCCACTGGGAAGACGGCACCTACCATTGCATCTGCTGCGGCGCGAAGCTGTTCGAGTCGGCGACCAAGTTCGACGCCGGCTGCGGATGGCCGAGCTTCTCGCAGGAAGCCGTGCCGGGTGCCATTCGCAACATCGTCGACCGCTCGCATGGCATGGTCCGCACCGAAAATGTCTGCGCGAACTGCGGTGCCCACCTCGGCCATGTCTTTCCGGACGGTCCGACCGAAACGGGGCTGCGCTACTGCATGAATTCCGCCTCCCTGGAATTCCAGAAAAAATGAAACTCATCCTCGACTTCTTTCCGATCCTGCTGTTCTTCGGCGCGTTCAAGCTCTACGACATCTACACCGCGACCGCGGTGCTGATGGCCGGGACGGTCGTGCAGATGGCGATCATCTGGTTCACCGAGCGCAAGCTGCTGCCGATGCAGAAGGCCACGCTGGTGCTGATCCTGCTGTTCGGAACGCTCACGCTGGCCCTGCACGACGATCGCTTCATCAAGTGGAAGCCGACGGTGCTCTACGGCGCCATGGCACTGGCGCTGGCGGTCGCGCTCTGGGGTTTCAGGAAGAACTTCCTCAAGATGCTGCTGGGCGCGCAGCTCGAACTGCCGACGCAGATCTGGAACCGCCTCAACGTGGCGTGGATCGCGTACTGCCTCTTCATGGCCGGGATCAACGGCTACGTGGCCGCCTATTTCAGCACCGAGGCATGGGTCAACTTCAAGCTGTGGGGTTACGTCTTCCCGATCGTCTTCCTGGTTGCGCAGGGACTCTATATCTCGCCGCATCTCAAGTCGGACAAGCCCACGGCATGAGCCTCCCCACCACCAGCGATCTCGAGGCGCGCCTCCGCGAAGCGCTGCAACCCACGGTGCTCGAAGTGATCGACGAAAGCGCCTCGCATGCCGGCCACGCCGGCGCGAATGCGGAGGGCTACGGTACCCACTTCAGGGTGCGCATCGCTTCCCCGCTGTTCGCCGGCAAGCCCCGCGTGGCGCGCCATCGGCTTGTGTATGATGCGCTGCAACTTTTCATCGCACAGGGTCTTCACGCGATTGCCATCGAGACGCTTTGAAGCGGCTTCGATCCCCTCCCGCCCGCTCCGTGCGGCGAAAAACTCCCCCACTTTCATTCAAGCGCTTACTTCAAACACTGCGCGTTTTCTCCTCAAGGACCGAGGCTCCCCCTATGAAGAAACAGATCTTGCAGGCCTTCGCGGCCGCCGTACTCGTTGGCGCCCTGCCCATCGCTGCCCTTGCGCAGAACGCGGCCATCGTCAACGGCAAGCCGGTGCCGAAGGCACGCATGGACGTGCTGGCCCAGCAGCTCGCCGCCGCGGGTCGGCCGGTCACGCCGGAAATGCAGGACCAACTGCGCGAGGAAATCATCGCGCGTGAAGTCTTCATGCAGGAAGCCCACAAGCAAGGCCTGGACGCCTCCGACGACTACAAGAACCAGCTCGAACTCGCCCGCCAGGCCATCCTGATCCGCCAGCTCTTCGACAACTACCGCAAGACCAACGCCGTCTCGGACGCCGACGTGCAGGCCGAGTACGACAAGTTCGTCGCCGCCAACAACGGCAAGGAATTCAAGGCCCGCCACATCCTGGTCGCCACCGAAGACGAAGCCAAGAAGATCCTCGCCGACCTGAAGAAGGGCGCGAAGTTCGAGGACATCGCCAAGAAGCAGAGCAAGGACCCGGGATCGGGCGCGAACGGCGGCGACCTCGACTGGGCCGCCCCCGCGAGCTTCGTGCCCGAGTTCTCGGAAGCGATGATCAAGCTCAAGAAGGGTGAGACCACGGCTGCGCCGGTCAAGTCGCAGTTCGGCTATCACATCATCCGCGTCGATGATATCCGTCAGGCGCAACTGCCGAAGCTGGAAGAAGTGAAGCCGCAGATCACGCAGCAGTTGCAGCAGCAACGGTTGCAAAAGTACCAGGAAGACCTTCGCGCCAAAGCCAAGGTTGAATAACTGGCACTCCCCCAGGTTGGCTCACTTCGTGTAGCCGCCCACCCCCTCGCCGGGGGCAACACCGGCGGCCCGGCGAAGCCGGTCCCGCGGTGTTTCTCGAAGAAAAAAACGGCCCTCGGGCCGTTTTTTCATGGCTCAATCGGCGCGCTCAGCCGACCCATTTTCTGGCATTGCGCCAGATACGGATCCACGGGCTGAATTCGCTCTTGTCGCCTGAAGTCCAGCTCATCTGGATGTTGCGGAACACGCGTTCGGGGTGCGGCATCAGGGCGGTGAAGCGGCCGTCGGCGGTGGTCACCGAGGTGAGGCCGCCTGCGCTGCCGTTCGGATTGAAGGGATAGCGCTCCGTCGCCTGTCCGTGGTTGTCGACGAAGCGCATCGCCGCGATCGCCTTGGCCGGGTCGCCACGGTGCTTGAAGTTGGCGTAGCCCTCGCCATGCGCTACTGCGATCGGTAGCCGGCTACCGGCCATGCCGGCGAAGAACAGGCTGGGCGAATCGAGCACTTCGACCATCGACAGCCGGGCCTCGAAACGCTCGCTCTGGTTGGTCGTGAAGCGCGGCCAGGCTTCGGCGCCGGGGATGATGTCGGCCAGTTCGGCGAACATCTGGCAGCCGTTGCATACGCCGAGGCCGAAGGTGTCGGTCCGTCCGAAGAAGCCCTTGAACTGGTCCGCCAGCTTCGGATTGAAGGTGATGCTGCGCGCCCAGCCGATGCCGGCGCCGAGCGTGTCGCCGTAGCTGAAGCCGCCGCAGGCGACCACGCCCTTGAAGTCGGCCAGGTCCGCCCTGCCCGTCTGGAGGTCGGTCATGTGGACGTCGAAGGCCTCGAAGCCGGCTTCGGTGAAGGCATAGGCCATCTCGACGTGCGAGTTGACGCCCTGCTCACGCAGGATCGCGACCTTGGGCCTCGCGAGGTTCAGGAAAGGCGCTGCGACGTTCTCCGCAACGCCATCCGCCAGGCGCACGTGCCCGCCAGGGTCCTGCGGATCGCCAGCGGCTGCGTGCTCTGCATCGGCGCATTCGGGGTTGTCGCGCTCGCGGCAGATCTTCCAGCTGACCGAATCCCAGACCTGGTGCAGGTCGCTCAGGTTGGCGCTGAAGACGGACTTGGCATCGCGCCACACCTCGACCTTGCCCTTGCCCGCGTCCATGGTCGAGCTTTCGGGACGGGTCTTGCCGACGAAGTGGCTGTGGGTGCTGAGGCCGTGGGCGCGCAAGGTCTGCATGACCTCGTTGCGCTCGGCGGTCCGCACCTGGAGCAGCATGCCGAGCTCCTCGTTGAAGAGCGCCTTGAGCGTGAGTTCCTCGCGGCGGGCGCTGACCTGTCCGGCCCAGTTCTTGGCATCGCCGTATTCCGCGCGGCTGTCGCTGATGCCGTCGCCTTCGGTGACGAGCAGGTCGACATTGAGCGCCACGCCGACATGTCCGGCGAAGGCCATCTCGCACGCCGCGGCAAAAAGGCCGCCGTCACTGCGGTCGTGCATCGCGAGGATCTTGCCCTCTGCGCGCAGTGCGTTGACCGCCGAGACGAGATTGACGAGTTGTTGCGGGTCGTCCAGATCAGGCACGGTGTCGCCGCTCTGCTCCAGCGTCTGCGCCAGGATGCTGCCCGCCATGCGGTGCTTGCCGCGCCCGAGGTCGATGAGCACCAGCGTCGTGTCGGCCTCGCTGGCATCGAGCTGCGGCGTGAGCGTGCTCCGCACGTCCGCCAGCGTGGCGAAGGCGCTCACGATCAGGCTGACGGGCGACGTGACCTTCTTCTGCTCGCCGCCGTCCTGCCATTGCGTGCGCATCGACAGCGAATCCTTGCCGACCGGGATCGAGATACCGAGCGCCGGGCACAGTTCCAGGCCCACCGCCTTGACGGTTTCGTACAGCGCCGCATCCTCGCCCGGCTCGCCGCAGGCGGCCATCCAGTTGGCCGACAGCTTGACGCGCGAGAGTTCGATGGGGGCGGCCAGCAAATTGGTGATCGCCTCGCCCACGGCCATGCGGCCGGAAGCCGGCGCGTCGATGGCAGCCAGCGGCGTGCGTTCGCCCATGCTCATCGCCTCGCCAGCGAAGCCCTTGTAGTCGGCCAGCGTCACCGCGCAATCGGCCACGGGCACCTGCCAGGGGCCGACCATCTGGTCGCGGTGGCTGAGCCCGCCCACGGTGCGGTCGCCGATCGTGATGAGGAAGCGCTTGGACGCGACCGTCGGATGCGACAGCACGTCGATCGCTGCCTTCTGCAGGTCCACGCCGGTGAGGTCCAGCGGCTTGAAGCGGCGCTCGACGGACTTCACGTCGCGCAGCATCTTGGGCGGCTTGCCCAGCAGCACGTCCATGGGCATGTCGACCGGCTGCGCCTCGGCGCCTTCGTCGGCGACGAGCAACTGGCGCGCCTCGGTCGCGACACCGACGACGGAGAACGGGCAGCGCTCGCGCTCGCAGAAGGCGCGGAACTGTTCCAGCGATTCCGGCGCGATGGCGAGAACGTAGCGCTCCTGGCTTTCGTTGCACCAGATTTCCTTGGGCGCCATGCCCGATTCCTCGAGCGGAACGGCGCGCAGGTCGAAACGCGCGCCGCGGCCCGCGTCGTTCGTCAGTTCCGGGAAGGCATTGCTCAGGCCGCCGGCGCCGACGTCATGGATGGCAAGGATCGGATTCGCGTCGCCCTGCTGCCAGCAATGGTTGATGACCTCCTGCGCGCGACGTTCGATCTCGGGGTTGCCTCGTTGCACGGAGTCGAAGTCGAGCTCCGCCGCGTTGGCGCCGGTCGCCATCGAGCTGGCGGCGCTGCCGCCCATGCCGATGCGCATGCCGGGACCGCCGAGCTGGATCAGCAAGGCGCCGGCCGGAAACTGGATCTTCTTCGTCTGCCCGGCGTCGATGCTTCCGAGGCCGCCTGCGATCATGATGGGCTTGTGGTAGCCGCGCTGCACGGTGTCGCCGTCGCTGCCGATCGCCTGCTCGTATTCGCGGAAATAGCCCAGCAGGTTGGGCCGGCCGAATTCGTTGTTGAAGGCGGCGCCGCCCAAGGGGCCCTCGGTCATGATCTGCAGCGGGCTGGCGATGTGGCCCGGCTTGCCGTAGCTGCCCGCTTCCGGCCAGAGCTTCGAGACCGTGAAACCGGTCAGGCCCGCCTTCGGCTTGGAACCGCGCCCGGTGGCGCCTTCGTCGCGGATCTCGCCGCCCGCGCCGGTCGACGCACCGGGGAAAGGCGAGATCGCCGTCGGATGGTTGTGCGTCTCGACCTTCATCAGCACATGGCTCAGGGCGGCCTGCTTCCGGTAGCTGCCCGAATCCGACGCGGCTACGAAGCGTTCGACCTCCGTGCCTTCCATCACCGACGCGTTGTCGGCATAGGCGATGACCGTGTGCTGCGGACTCTGGCGCTCGGTGTGGCGGATCATCGAGAACAGGCTCTGCGGCTGCGCCTGGCCGTCGATGATGAAGTCGGCGTTGAAGATCTTGTGGCGGCAGTGCTCGCTGTTGGCCTGCGCGAACATCATGAGTTCGACGTCGCTCGGGTTGCGGCCGAGACGGGTAAAGGCGTCGACCAGGTAGTCGATCTCGTCTTCGGCCAGCGCGAGGCCGAAACTCTTGTTGGCCTCGACCAGCGCCGCGCGGCCGCCGCCCCGCACGTCGACTTGCGCCATCGGCTGGGGTGGGAGTTCGGCGAAGAGGCTGGCGGCCTGGTCGAGCTGGGCGAGGACCGACTCGGTCATGCGGTCATGCAGCAGGTCGGCAATGGCGGCGAGCTTGTCGCCATCCAGCGTGGCGGTCTTGCCCAGGGCCTTGTCGAGCAGGGGCGCCTTCAGGGTCAGATGGTATTCGGTGACCCGTTCCACACGGCGCAGCGCGAGGCCGCAGTTGTGAGCGATGTCGGTCGCCTTGGAGGCCCAGGGCGACACGGTGCCCAGCCGCGGCGTGACGACGATCGTCGGGCCCGGCTTGCCCGGCGCCACGAAAGGCTCGCCATAGCCCAGCAGCGCGGCGAAACGCTCGCGCCCTGCCGCATCCAGCGCCGATTCGGTGACGACCAAGTGCACGAAACGGGCTGCCAGGCCCTCGATGCGCGGGTCGACCGCCTGAAGGCGGGGCAGGAGCTGCCGGGCCCTGAATTCGCTGAGTGCGCTGCCGCCCTCGAAGAAAGTCACCACGGGTGCGGGATGGGAAGACGGGTTCACGGGCAACGTCACAGTCGGATCGGCCGCTCGGCCGCGTTGAGAATGAAGAGAAAGAGGCGGCAGCCGCTGACTGGGGCCATCCGCGCTAACCCTGAATTTTAGCGGCCTCGATGGGATAATTCCGGGCATGAGCATTACCTACAAAGACGCCGAGGGCGTGGCCGGCATGCGCGTGGCATGCCGCCTCGCCTCCGAAGTGCTGGACTACATCACGCCCCACATCAAGCCCGGCGTGACCACGAACGAAATCGACAAGCTCGCCCACGACTACATCACGCAGGTGCAGGGCGCCATCCCGGCCCCGCTGAACTACATGGGCGCCAGCACGGTGCCCTACCCCAAGTCGATCTGCACCTCGGTCAACCATGTCGTCTGCCATGGCATCCCGAACGACAAGCCGCTCAAGAAGGGCGACATCGTCAACTGCGACATCACGGTCATCAAGGACGGCTGGCACGGCGACACCAGCCGGATGTTCGTCGTCGGCGACGCGTCCATCGCGGCCAAGCGGCTGTGCAGCTTCACCTATGACGCCATGTGGCACGGCATCGTCAAGGTCAAGCCGGGCGCCCGGCTGGGCGACATCGGCTTCGCGATCCAGCGCTTTGCTGAAAGCAACGGCTTCTCGGTCGTGCGCGAGTTCTGCGGCCACGGCATCGGCCGCGGCTTCCATGAAGAGCCGCAGGTGCTGCACTACGGCAAGCCCGGGACGCTCGAGGAACTCAAGCCCGGCATGACCTTCACCATCGAGCCGATGATCAACGCCGGCAAGCGGGACATCAAGGAAGACGCCAAGGGTGGCCAGTACGACGGCTGGACCATCGTGACGCGCGACCATTCGCTGTCGGCGCAGTGGGAGCACACCGTGCTGGTCACCGAGACGGGCTACGAAGTGCTCACGCTGTCGGCCGGCAGCCCGCCGCCCCCCGCTTTCGTCAGCGCCGCGTCTTGACGCGGGGCCAGCCTCCCAGGGCGCTCGAGGTGGACATCCCATCGTTGCGTGACGCCTACCGCACGCACAAGCTGGCGCTGTTCGACCAGCTGCGCAGCGCGCGTGCGCCCACGCGCAGCGTCCATACGGTGCTGCGCCAGCTCGCGGCCCTGTCCGACGAGACGCTGAGCGCGCTCTGGGCGGACGCCGGCTTTGGCAACCAGCTCGCGCTGGTCGCGGTCGGCGGCTTCGGGCGGGGCGAGCTCTTCCCGTATTCGGATGTCGACGTCCTGCTGCTGTTGCCCAAAGACCATGGCACCGACATCGAACCCAGCCGACTCGAAGCCTTCATCGGCCATTGCTGGGACGCCGGCCTGGAGATCGGATCGAGCGTGCGCACAGTCTCGGAATGCCTGGCCGAGGCGGCCAAGGACGTGACGGTCCAGACTTCGCTGCTCGAATCCCGCCTGATCGTCGGCGACAAGAAGCTCTACGCCGCGTTCCGCAAGAGCTTCCTCGCGGCCATCGACCCGCAGGCCTTCTTCGCCGCCAAATCGCAGGAGATGCGGCACCGTCACCAGAAGTTCGAGAACACGCCCTACGCGCTCGAACCCAACTGCAAGGAATCACCGGGCGGCCTGCGCGACCTCCAGACCATCCTCTGGATGACGAAGGCCGCCGGCTTCGGGAACCGCTGGGACGATCTCGCCAAGAACGGCCTGGCCACCACCTTCGAGATCCAGCAGATCAAGCGCAACGAGGCCCTGCTGAGCCTGATCCGCGCGCGCCTGCACGTGACCGCCAACCGACGCGAGGACCGGCTGGTGTTCGACCTGCAGACCGCCGTGGCCGCCACGTTCGGCTATGTCGGCGAATCGCAGCGCAAGGCGAGCGAGGCGCTGATGCGCCGCTACTACTGGGCGGCCAAGGCCGTCACGCAGCTCAACCAGATCCTGCTGCTCAACATCGCCGACCGGCTGCAGCCGCAGGCCGAGGAGCCGACGCCCATCAACGAGCGCTTCTACGAGAAGGGCGGGCTCATCGAAGTCGCGAGCGACGATCTCTACATCAAGAATCCGCACGCGATCCTCGAGACTTTCCTGCTCTACCAGAAGACCATCGGCGTCAACGGCCTGTCGGCCCGGACGCTGCGCGCGCTCTACAACGCGCGCCACGTGATGGACAGCAAGTTCCGCAACGACCGCGAGAACCACGTGACCTTCATGCGCATGCTGCTGCAGCCGCGCGGGATCACGCATGCGCTCCGGCTCATGAACCAGACGTCGGTGCTCGGGCGCTACCTGCGCGTGTTCCGCAGCATCGTGGGGCAGATGCAGCACGACCTGTTCCACGTCTACACGGTCGACCAGCACATTCTCATGGTGGTCCGCAATGTGCGGCGCTTCTTCATCGCCGAACATGCGCACGAGTATCCGTTCTGCTCCCAGCTCGCGGCCGGCTGGGACAAGCCGTGGATCCTGTACATCGCCGCGCTGTTCCACGACATCGCCAAGGGCCGCGGCGGCGACCATTCGACCCTCGGGGCGCGCGACGTGCGGCGCTTCTGCCGGCAGCACGAGATTTCGCGCGACGACACGAAGCTGATCGAGTTCCTCGTTTCCGAGCACCTCGTGATGAGCCAGGTCGCGCAGAAGCAGGACCTGGGCGATCCGGAAGTCATCAGCGCCTTCGCCCGGCGCGTCGGCAACGAGCGCTACCTGACGGCCCTCTACCTGCTCACCATCGCCGACATCCGGGGCACCTCGCCGCGCGTGTGGAACGCGTGGAAGGGAAAGCTGCTCGAGGACCTTTACCGCTATACCTTGCGCGCCTTCGGCGGCCGCATGCCCGATCCGGGCGCGGAGATCGAGTCGCGCAAGCGCGAGGCCCTGGTGCAGCTCGCGCTCCACGCCGAGCCCCTGGACTCGCACCGGGCGCTCTGGGAGACCCTCGACGTCGGCTACTTCATGCGCCACGACGCGTCCGAGATCGCATGGCATGCCAGGCAGCTCTCGCGCCACGTCCCGCATCCGGGCGTGCCGATCGACCCGCATACGCCGCCGCTCGTGCGGGCCCGGCTGTCGCCGGTCGGCGAAGGCCTGCAGGTCGCGGTCTACACGCCGGACCAGCCCGACCTGTTCGTGCGCATCTGCGGCTACTTCGACCAGTCGTCGTTCAGCATCCTGGATGCGAAGGTGCACACCACGAGCAACGGCTTCGCGCTGGATACCTTCCAGGTGGTCACCACCTTCATCCCCGAGCACTACCGCGACCTGATCAACATGGTCGAAGCCGGCCTGACCAAGACGCTGAGCGAAGCGGGGCCCCTACCCCCACCGAGCAAGGGTCGCGTGTCGCGCCGTGTGCGGAGCTTTCCGATCAAGCCGCGCATCAGCCTGCTGCCCGACGAGAAGGCGCAGCGCTGGCTGCTCAGCATCTCCGCGAGCGACCGCGCAGGGCTGCTGTACTCGGTGGCGCGCGTGCTGGCGCGGCACCATCTGAACCTCCAGCTCGCCAAGATTACGACGCTGGGCGAGCGCGTCGAGGACACGTTCCTGATCAGCGGGCCGGAACTGCAGGGGCAGCGCGCGCAACTCGCCATCGAGACGGAACTGCTCGACGCGCTGGCGGCCTGAGGAGTCGGCCTTGGATGCGACGCCGCTGCGCCTGAATCCCGGCGACGATCTGCGCCGCGCGCTGGATGCGGCACTCGCCTCGCAGGCCTGCGAGGCCGCATTCGTCGTCGCGGGAATCGGTAGCCTGAGCACCGCGCGCCTGCGCTACGCCGGCGTCGACGCGCCCGACTTGCTCGTGGGCAACCTGGAAATCCTCACCCTCTCGGGCACGCTGACGCCCCAGGGCTCGCACCTGCACATGAGCGTGTCCGACGCGGAAGGCCAGGTTCACGGTGGTCACGTCGCGCCGGGCTGCATCGTTCGCACGACCGCCGAGTTGCTGGTGGCGTGGCTTCCCGAATGGCGCTTCTCTCGCGAATTCGATACGGCAACCGGCTATCCCGAACTGGCCATCCGCAAGTCCGACGGCGCTTAGTCGCGCCCGGCCGCCAGCCGCCGCTCCAACCACACGCTGTAGCGCGACAGCCCGAAGCACAGCACCCAGTACACCAGCGCGATGAAGAGATAGCCCTCGAGGTAGAACGGCCGCCAGGTCGGATCGCCGCCAAGGGCGAGGCCCAGCGCACCCGTCAGCTCGAACAGGCCCACCACGGTGACGAGCGAGGTGTCTTTCAGCGTGCCGACCACGCTGTTGGTCAGCGCCGGCACCACGAGGCGCAGCGCCTGCGGCAGGATGATGTCGCGCTGCACGGGCCAGCGGCCGAAACCCAGCGCCATGGCGACCTCCGTCTGGCCCCGTGGCACCGCCTGCAGCCCGCCACGGATGATCTCGGCCAGGTAGGCCGCGACGAACAGCGACAGGCCGGCGAGCACGCGCAGCAGCACGTCGGGCTGCCATCCCGCGGGCCAGAGCAGCGGCAACAGGAACGAGGCCATGAACAGCACCGAGATCAGCGGCACGCCGCGCACGAGTTCGATGTAGGTCGCGCAGAGCGTGCGAACGACCGGCCACTGCGACCGCCGACCGAGGGCGAGCAGAAGCGCCAGCGGAAAAGCCATCGCAAGGCCGACGACCGCCAGCCCGATGGTCAACGGCAGTCCGCCCCATCGATTTGTCGGCACGAAATCCAGGCCGAGAACGCCGCCACGCATCAGCACGACGAACAACCCGAGCGCCACCACCCAGAGCGGCAGCAGCCACCACCGCCATGAGCGCGGCCAGGCGCTGAGCATGGTCGTCAGCGACAGCACGGTGACGGCGATCGCGGGCCGCCATTGGTCCTCGTACGGATACCGCCCGAACAGGATCGGACGCCACTTCTCGGCGACCACGCCCCAGCACGCCCCGTGCTGCACCGCGCGGCAGGCGTCGGCATCGGGACGGAACACCGCGTGCAGGACCGCCCACTCCACGGCGTGAAAGCCGGCCCAGGCGAACAGGACGATGAGCGCGACCGTCGACGCGATGCGCAACGGCGATCCCCACAGTTCCTGCCGCCATGCGATGGCCGGACGCGCCGCGCCGATCATCGCCATCCCCTCAGCGCAACGCGCGCGTTGTAGCGGTTCATGCCGCCTGAGATCAGCAGCGACAGGACGAGGTACACCCCCATGATCACGGCGATGCACTCGAAGGCGCGGCCCGTGGAATTGAGCGAGGTATTTGCGATGGACACCAGTTCCGGATACCCCACCGCCACGGCCAGCGAGGAGTTCTTGGTCAGGCTCAGCAACTGGTTGGTCAGCGCGGGAACGATCACGCGCAGCGCCTGCGGCATCACCACCAGGCGCAGTTGCTGCCACGGCGACAACCCCAAGGCCTGCGCCGCGAGCTTCTGGCCCTGCGACACGGACGTGATGCCCGCCCGCACGATCTCCGCCACGAACGAAGCCGTGTAGAGCCCCAGCGCGATCACGACCGCGAGGTATTCAGGGCTCAGCGCCGCGCCGCCGCTCACGTTGAAGCTGCCGCGCTCCGGCCATTCAAAGTGGCTGGGCCAGAAGGCGCCCTCTTCCCTCACGGGCCATGGCATCGACAGCCCGTCCTTGCTGAGCCAGAAGTCGGGCAGCAGTTCGAGCGGCTCGGTCGAATCGGGGAGCAGTTGGGTGAGCGCGAAGTACAGCATCAGCAACTGCACCAGCAGCGGGATGTTGCGTATCGTCTCGACATAGGCCCCGCACAGGCCCCGCACCAACACATGGGGCGCGAGGCGGCCGATGCCGATCAGCGTGCCCAGCAGGACCGCCATCACGGCGGCAGGGATCGCGGCGCGAACGGTGTTGATCAGGCCCGCAAGGAACGCGCGCCAGTAGGGCTGGCCGGCGTGGAAGTCGAGCCAGCCCTCGGAGATTTCGAAACCAGCCGGCTGCAGCAGGAAGTCGAAGCCGGAACGCACGCCGCGTGCACGCAAGACTTCCAGTGCATGGTGCACGAGCCAGAAAGCGCCCCCGACCACCGCGGCAATCAACAGCGCCTGAGCCGCCCAGGCGAGCCAGACGGCGCGGCGCCCGTCGGGCGCCCCTGAACTCATCGAACGGGCAATCCGTACATCAGCCCGCCCTTGTTCCAGAGGTTGTTCGATCCACGCGGCAGCTTGAGCACCGACTTCGGCCCGACGTTGCGCTCGAAGACCTCACCGTAGTTGCCCACCGCCTTGATCGCACGGTACGACCAGTCCTTGTCCAGGCCCAGGAGCTTGCCGAGGTCATCGCCGGTGCCGACCAGGCGCTGCTGCGCCGGATCCTTGCTGCTGGCCTTGAGCTCATCGATGTTGGCCTGGGTGATGCCGAACTCCTCGGCCTCGATGAGCGCGTTCGGCACCCACTTGGCGATGGCGAACCATTCGTCGTCCCCGCGACGCACCAGCGGCGCCAGCGGCTCCTTCGAGATCAGTTCGGGCAGGATCACGTAGTCGTCCGGATTGGGCGCTTCCTTGTTGCGCAGGCCCGCAAGTGCGGAGGTGTCCGTGGTGAAGGCTTGGCAACGGCCGGCGAAGAAGGCCTTGAACGAGGCCTCGAAGCTTTCGAACACAACCGTCTTGACCGGGATGTTCTGTGCCTTGAAGTAGTCGGCGACGTTCTTCTCGTTGGTGGTGCCCGACTGCGTGCAGATCGTCGCGTTCTTGAGTTGCTTGGCGCTCGTCACCTTGATCTTCTTCGGCACCAGGAAGCCCTGGCCGTCGTAGTAAGTGATGGTCGTGAAGTTGAAGCCGAGCGATGCGTCGCGTGTCAGGGTCCAGGTGGTGTTGCGCGCGAGGATGTCGATCTCGCCGGCCTGGAGGGCCGAGAAGCGCTGCTGCGAGTTGAGGGGAACGAACTCCACCTTCTTGCCGTCGCCCAGCACCGCCGCGGCGATGGCGCGGCAGGTGTCGACGTCCAGCCCGGACCAATTGCCCTGCGTGTCGGGCGCCGAGAAGCCGGCCACGCCATTGGTCACGCCGCACTTGACGGTGCCGCGCTGCTTGACGGCGTCGAGCGTCTTGCCGGCGAAGGCGGGTGCGGCGACAAGGGCCAGCGTGGCGGCGACGGCGGCGAGCGCCGGGCGGATGCGTTGGTTCATTCGGGGATCCTCTTCTCTCTCGGTGTGTAGGCAGCGGGCAGTTTACGGGCCGGCGCCGGAGTCTGCCAAGGAGCCACGGGTTCGAAGCAAATTCTGAAAGGGGTCGCTCCAATCGACCACAATCGCGCCTGTTTTTTCAAACTGAAAGGCTTTCAACATGATCCGTTCCGATGACACCGGCAAACTCGTCCTGCGCCTGGCGCTCGGCATCCTGATCCTGCTCCACGGCATCAGCAAGCTCAGCACGGGCGTCGGCGGGATCGAGGGGATGATCACCTCTCACGGTCTGCCGGGCGCGCTGGCCTACCTCGTCTACATCGGCGAGATCGTGGCGCCGGTGCTGATGATCGTCGGCATCTACACGCGGCCCGCCGCGTGGATCACGGTCATCAACATGCTGGTCGCGATCTGGCTGGTGCACCTCAAGGACATCGGGAACCTCGGCAAGAGCGGCGGCTGGGCGCTGGAACTGCAGGGCATGTTCCTGTTTGCCGCCTTGGCACTGGCATTCCTGGGCGCCGGACGTTTCAGCGTTGCAGGCACCAGCGGAAGGTACAACTAACCCCCAGGCTCGCGCACTTCGTGTCGCTCTCCACCCCCTTTCAGGGGGCAATCCCTACGGCCCGGCGGAGCCGGTTCCGCGGGGTTCCTGGGACCACCCCCAGGCTCGCGCACTTCGTGTCGCTCTCCACCCCCTTCCAGGGGCAATCCCTACGGCCCGGCAGAGCCGGTTCCGTGGGATTTCTGGGTTGGCTGCCTCGGGCTAACTCAGTCGTCTTCGGCGGCGTCGAGGCCTGGGAAGAGGATGTCGGTGTAGCCGAAGCGCGAGAAGTCGCGCATGCGCATCGGGTACAGCTTGCCTAGCAGGTGGTCGACCTCGTGTTGCACCACACGGGCGTGGAAGCCGCTCACTGTGCGATCGATGGGGTCGCCGTAGGGGTCGAAGCCGGTGTAGCGGATGTTGGCGAAGCGCGGCACGACGCCGCGCAGGCCGGGCACGGAGAGACAGCCCTCCCAGCCTTCCTCTTCCTCGACACCGATGGGCGTGATGACCGGGTTGACCAGCACGGAGCGCGGCACGATGGGCGCGTCTGGGTAGCGTGGATTGACTGTGTCGGTGCCGAAGATCACGAGTTGCTGGTCGACGCCGATCTGCGGCGCGGCCAGCCCGGCGCCGTTGACGGCTCGCATGGTCTCGAACATGTCCCGCACCAGCAGGTGCAGCTCGTCGGTGTCGAAGGCGGCGACCGGCTGTGCGATGCGCAGCAAGCGAGGGTCGCCCATCTTGAGGATTTCGCGGATGGCCATCGCGGGATTATCGCGGCGCTGCGTCCGGCGAGGCCTGGTGCTTTTATCGCCGGCCGCCGCCGCGGCCGCCACCGTAGTAGCCGCCTCGGGCATAGACACCGCCGCCGTAGTAGCCGGCGCGACCGTAATAGCCTCCGTGCCCGTAGTACCCGCCGTAGTAGCCGGGCCGGCCGTAGTAGCCACCCCAGTAGGCCGGGCGCCCGTAGTAGCCGCCCCAGTAGCCGCCGCCCCAACCCCAGTAGTTGCCCCAGCAGCATCCCCCGCCCACATAGAGCGAAGGCGACACGACCACCGGGCCGGGCTCGACGTAGTACGGATAGCCGCTGCTGGTGTAGTAAGGGCCCGGCGCCACGCAGCCGCCGAGAAAAGCGGTGGCGCCGATGGCGATGCCGGCTGACAGAGAGCGAATCCGGTTCATTCGAGCCTCCTGGGTCATCTTCCTGCTCAACGGGTCGCGAGCGGCGCTGTTGACAGGGCAATTCCCGAAGGCTCTACGGTAGACCTTTTTCGAGAATCTCGAGCATCTGCGCTTCGTCGATCACCGCCACGCCCAGGTCGCGCGCCTTGTCGAGCTTGCTGCCGGCTTCGGCACCGGCCACCACGTAGTCGGTTTTCTTGCTCACGGAGCCGGCCACCTTGGCACCGGCGGTTTCAAGTTTGTCCTTGGCCTCGTCGCGGCCCAATGTAGGAAGCGTCCCGGTGATGACGAAGGTCTTCCCCGCGAGCGGCTTCGGCGCCCGCTCGGCCGGCTCGCCCTCTTCCCAGTGGACGCCACAGGCGCGAAGCTGCTCGACCACTTCGCGGTTGTGCGGCTGGTCGAAGAAGGTGCGCACGCTGGTGGCGACCACCGGCCCCACGTCGTTCACTTCGAGCAACTGCTCTTCGGTCGCGTCCATGATCGCGTCGAGCTTGCCGAAGTGCCTGGACAGGTCCTTCGCCGTGGTCTCGCCGATATGCCGGATACCGAGGCCGAACAGGAAGCGCGGCAAGGTGGTCTTCTTCGACGCCTCCAGCGCATCGACGATGTTCTTCGCCGATTTGTCCGCCATGCGATCGAGGCCGGCCAGCGTGCTGAAGCCGAGCTTGTAAAGATCCGGCAGGGTGCGGATCAGGTTGGCGTCGACCATCTGCTCGACCAGTTTGTCGCCCAGACCCTCGATGTCGAGCGCACGCCGCGCCGCGAAATGGAGGATGGCCTCCTTGCGTTGTGCGCCGCAAAAGAGGCCGCCCGTGCAGCGGTAGTCGACCTCACCCTCCTCGCGCACGGCGTCGGAGCCGCAGACCGGGCACTTGTGCGGCATGGTGAACACCGGGCCGCGCTGGTCGTCCGGTCGCGCGGCGCTCTCGGGCAGCACGCCCACCACCTCGGGGATGACGTCGCCCGCGCGCCGAACGATGACTGTGTCGCCCACGCGCACATCCTTGCGCCGCGCCTCGTCCTCGTTGTGCAGCGTGGCGTTGGTCACCGTCACGCCGCCGACGAACACCGGCGCCAGCTTGGCCACCGGCGTGAGCTTGCCGGTACGGCCTACCTGCACCTCGATCGCCAGCACCTCGGTCAGTTGTTCCTGTGCCGGGTACTTGTGCGCCACGGCCCAGCGCGGTTCGCGCGAGACGAAGCCGAGCTGGCGTTGCAGTTCGACGCTATCGACCTTGTAGACCACACCGTCGATGTCGTAGGGCAGCGCGTCGCGCTGGCGTCCCATCGTCTCGTGGAAGGCGATCAGCTCGATCGCGCCACGCGCGCGCGTGGTCTGCGTCGCGACCGGGAAACCCCAGGCATGGAACTGCTGGAGCCAGTCGAACTGCGTCGGGCAATCCGGACCGCCCTGGTCAGGCGGCGTGACCTCGCCGAGCCCGTAGGCGAAGAAGCTCAAGGGCCGCGCGGCGGCGATGGCGGGGTCCAGTTGGCGCACCGCGCCGGCTGCCGCATTGCGCGGGTTGACGAAGACCTTCTCGTTCTTCTGGCCCGCCGCGATCTTCTCGCGCTGGCGCTCGTTGAGCGCATCGAAGTCGTCGCGCCGCATGTAGACCTCGCCGCGCACTTCAACGACGGGCGGAATCTCCGACGGCTTGCCCTGCAGCCGAAGCGGGATCTGCTGGACCGTGCGGATGTTCTGCGTGACCTCCTCGCCGACTTCGCCGTCGCCGCGCGTCGCCGCCTGCACCAGCACGCCGTTCTCGTAGCGAAGATTCAGCGCCAGTCCGTCGAACTTGAGTTCGCAGACGTATTTCACCTGCGGCGCGTCCTCGGCCAGGCCGAGTTCCTTGCGCACGCGCGCATCGAAGGCGCTCGCGCCGGCGGGGGTGATGTCGGTCTCGGTACGGATCGACAGCATCGGCACCTTGTGGCGCACCTTGGTGAAACCGTCGAGCGGCTTGCCGCCCACGCGCTGCGTCGGCGAATCGGCCGTGCGCAGTTCAGGGAATTCGGCCTCGATCGCCTGCAGGCGCTGGAAGAGCTTGTCGTACTCCGCGTCAGGCAACTCGGGCGCATCGAGCACGTAGTAGAGATGGGCGTGGCGATGCAACTGCTCGCTCAATGCGGCCGCTTCGCGCGCTGCGTCTTCCTGCGTAGTCTTCATAAAGTGTCGATCCGTCAATGTACCCAATTCAAGGGATACCGCGGAACCGGCTTAGCCGGGCCGCCGGTATCGCCCCCTCGCAGGGGGTAGGCGGCCACACGAAGTGGGCAAGCCTGGGGGTGGGCTAGCTAAACAGGCGGCGCGCCAACGGCGACCCCGCCGAGAGGTCGCGCGTATCCAGCGTGTCGTAGAGCTGTTCGAGGTCGCCGCCGATCACGTCCATGGTCTCGTCGCGCAGCGGCTGGCCGTCGCTGTCGGTCACGATGCCATCCATCTCGCGCGCCAGCGTGGCAGCGGCTTCACGCATGCGCTCGAAGGGCCGCTCGATGCGATCGACCTGCGGCACGTCGAGACTCAGCGTCAGTTCGCGGATCGCCGATTGCGCCGGGTCATCCGCCAGCGCCGCTTGTGTGTCGAACGACAGGCCGAGGATCGGCGGCAATCCCACTTCGCCCGCCGGCAACACCATGCGCCCCGGAATGATCCCGGCCACGAAGCCGAGGCGTGCCGCGTTCTGCTGCACATAGCCGGGGCTCCACGCGGCGTGCCGGGCGCGCAGCACGAAGCTCAACTGTGCATCGTGCGAACTCGCGAACTGGTCGAGCTCGCGGGCCCGGCCCACTTCATCGAGCATTTCGGGAAACTCCGGCGCACCATTGACGGCGTCGGCAAAGGCCTGTGCCTTGACGACGAACTCGGAGTACTCGATCTCGTTGAGCGCCCCGGTGCGGTTCGCCAACTGCACGCCGACCTGGAAGGCGCCGTAGCGCTGGCCGGCCACCGCCGGCTCCCATTCGCCGGTGTGTTCGTTGAGGCCTTCGACCGCGACCGGCTTGCTGCCCGCCCGGCGCGTGGCCGGCATGGCGGCGATGGCCGCGTCGCCCGACGCGAGCCCGTCGAGCGAGATCGGCGCGATCACGTCGATCAGCGGATCCAGTCCGCCGCGGCGGTCGCCCGTGGGCATCGCCAGCGCGGTGGGCGCCGGCAGGTCGGGGTCGAACAGCGGCTCGTGCCGTTCGTTGCCGGGCACCTGGTGCGGATCGACATGGAGCACGGGTTCCTGCTCGCCTTGCGATGACGGCGGGGATTCGGGTGGCTCGCTGTCGCTGGCATCGGGCTGCCGGGGCGCATTGCGATGGGAGGTCCAGGCGTTGTAGCCGACGACGGTGGCAAGGACGAGTCCGCCGAGGATGGCGAGGGCGACGGTGAGGCTGCTCATGAACCGCGCTTGCTCAGGCCGCTTCGACCATCGAGACGGCCGATTCCATGTCCACGGCCACGATGCGCGAAACGCCCTGCTCCTGCATGGTCACGCCGATGAGCTGTTCGGCCATCTCCATCGCGATCTTGTTGTGGCTGATGAAGAGGAACTGGGTTTCGCGGCTCATGGCGGTCACGAGTTTGGCATAGCGCTCGGTGTTGGCGTCGTCCAGCGGCGCATCCACTTCGTCCAGCAGGCAAAACGGCGCGGGGTTGAGCTGGAAGATCGCGAAGACGAGCGCGATGGCCGTCAGCGCCTTTTCGCCGCCCGACAGCAGGTGGATGGTCTGGTTCTTCTTGCCCGGCGGCTGCGCCATCACCTGCACGCCGGAGTCGAGGATTTCGTCGCCGGTCATCATGAGCCTGGCGTTGCCGCCGCCGAACAGCTCCGGGAACATGCGACTGAAGTGCTCGTTGACGATCTTGAAGGTGCCGCCCAGCAGGTCGCGCGTCTCGGCGTCGATCTTGCGGATGGCGTCTTCGAGCGTGCCGATGGCTTCGTTCAGGTCGGCGGACTGCGCATCGAGGAAGGTCTTGCGCTCGCGTGCCACGTTCAGCTCGTCGAGCGCGGCGAGGTTGACGGCGCCGAGCGACGCCACTTCGCGGTTCAGGCGATCGATTTCGCTTTGCAGGCCGGTGAGCCGCACCTTGTCGGTCTCGATCGACAGCGCGACCGCTTCGAGATCGGCCTGGGCATCGGTCAGCAGTTGCTGGTATTGCTCGAAGCCCAGGCGCGCGGCCTGTTCCTTCAGCTGGAAGTCCGTGATGCGCTGGCGCAGCGGGTCGAGTTCGCGCTCGAGCTGCAGGCGGCGTTCGTCGCTGGCACGCAGCTTGAGCGTGAGATCGTCGTACTGGCTGCGCGAGGCGCCGAGCGCGGATTCGCGTTCGAGCTTGAGCGACAGCGCATCCTGCAGGCCGGCCTGCGCCGCCGCGTCGGAAAGGCGACCGAGTTCGGCGCGGGCGCGTTCGTCTTCCTCGTTCAGCGACACGGTCTGCTGCGTCGCCGTCTCGATGGCGCGGCTGAGTTCGCCACGCCGTGCTTCGAGCGTGCGCTGCGCGAAGGTGGCTTCCTGGGCCTGGCGCTCCAGACTGCGGTGCTGCTCTCGGCTGGCGGCCAAGGCTCGGCCGGCCTCGATCACGCGCTCATCGAGCTGGGCATGGCGCTCCTGGCTGTCGGCGAGCTGCATGTCGAGTTCTTCGAAACGTGACTCGGCCGCGACGCGCCTTTCCTGCAGTTCTTCAAGCTGGGCGTTGACCTCGCCGAGGTCGTTGGACAACTGCTCGCTGCGGGCGCGCGTCTGCTCGGCCAATTGCGAGAGGCGCAGGGTTTCGACCTGGAACTCGTGGGCGCGCGATTGCGTATCGGCGGCTTCGCGGCGCGCGGTGACCAGTCGTTGGGCTGCATCGCCGTACGCAGCCTCGGCGCGGGCGAGCGCGGTGCGCGACTCGTCGGCGATGAGCGTCTGCGCGCGCAGCTGACGTTCCAGGTTCTCCATTTCCTGCTGGCGGGCCAACAGGCCGGCCTGCTCGGAATCCTGGGCATAAAAGCTCACGCTGTGCGCCGTGACCGCGTGGCCGCTCTTGACATAGATCGCCTCGCCCGGCTGCAGCTTGTCGCGCTGCGCCAGGGCGTCTTCGAGGGTCTCCGCCGTGAAGCAGCCATGCAGCCACTCGGCCAGCAGGGCCTGCTGGCCCGCGTCGCTCAGACGCAGCAGGTCCGACAGGCGCGGCATCGTCGTCGCGCCTTGCGGCACGCCCGCCAGGGGCGGCGAGTAGAAGGCCAGCTTGGCCGGCGGTGCGTCGCCACCGAAGGCGCGGACCATGTCGAGCCGGCTGACCTCGAGGGCACCCAGGCGCTCGCGCAGCGCGGATTCGAGGGCGTTTTCCCAGCCCTGCTCGACGTGGATGCGACTCCAGAGGCCCTGCAGGCTTTCGAGGCCATGCTTGGCGAGCCAGGGCGCGAGCTTGCCGTCGGTCTTGACCTTCTCCTGGAGCGCCTTGAGCGCTTCGAGTCGCGCCGAGAGTTCGGCATGGCGCGCACCCTCGGTGTTGACGGCCTGCTGGCGGTTGCGGCGATCGTCATCGAGCTGCGGCACGGCTTCCTGCAGATCCTGCAATCGCGCGTCGGCTTCGGCGGATGCTTCCTGGGCCGCGGCGAGTTGCTCCTGCAAGTCGCGCAGGCGCGCTTCGTCGGGCGCTGCCAGTGCGTTCTGGTCGGTGCGCAGTCGCTCGGCACGCTGGTTGAGCTGGCGGCTCTGCTCCTCGATGTTGCGCTGGTCGGCCGCAAGCACCTGGATCTGCTGCTGCACCTGGGAGACCGTCGCGCGCTGGGCATTGGCCTCGTCCTGTGCGCGCTGTTGCGCATCTTCGAGTTCCGGCATGCGAGCGTCGTGCTCCTCGAGCTGCGCGGCCAGCAGTTCGGCCTGCTCTTCCGCGTTCACGCCTTGGCCGGCGAGGGTCTCGATCTCGGCTTCGGCATCTTCGCGGCGGGTGCTCCACTGCGCGATCTGTTCGCGCAGTTGCACGAGGCGTTGTTCGACACGCTGGCGGCCTTCGACCACGAAGCGGATCTCGCCTTCGAGCCGGCCGACTTCGGCGCTGGCTTCGTACAGCTTGCCTTGCGCCTGATTGACCTGGTCACCGGCGGCGTAGTGGGCCTGCCGCACGGTTTCGAGTTCGGCCTCGATGTGGCGCAGGTCGGCCGTGCGTGATTCGAGGTCGTTGATGGCCTTCTCGGCGTCGGCCTTGACGCGGGCCTGGTCGGATTCGCTTTCGGTGCGCTTCAGGAACCACAGCTGGTGCTGCTTGCGCGTGGCGTCGCCGGTCAGCGTGTTGTAGCGTGCGGCGACCTCGGCCTGCTTCTCCAGCCTTTCGAGGTTGCTGTTGAGTTCACGCAGGATGTCTTCGACGCGCGTGAGGTTCTCGCGCGTGTCGCCGAGGCGGTTCTCGGTCTCGCGGCGGCGTTCCTTGTACTTGGAAACCCCGGCCGCCTCTTCGAGGAAGAGACGCAACTCCTCGGGCTTCGACTCGATGATCCGGCTGATCGTGCCCTGCCCGATGATGGCGTAGGCGCGCGGGCCGAGGCCGGTGCCGAGGAACACGTCCTGCACGTCGCGGCGGCGCACCGGCTGGTTGTTGATGTAGTAGCTGGAGTTGCCGTCGCGGGTCAGCACGCGCTTGACCGCGATTTCCGCGAACTGCGACCACTGGCCCCCGGCACGGTGGTCGGCGTTGTCGAACACCAGTTCCACGCTCGAACGGCTCGCCTGCTTGCGGGTGGTCGTGCCGTTGAAGATGACGTCCTGCATCGACTCGCCGCGAAGTTCGGAAGCGCGGGACTCGCCGAGCACCCAGCGCACGGCGTCCATGATGTTCGACTTGCCGCAACCGTTGGGACCGACCACGCCCACGAGTTGGCCCGGCAGCAGGAAATTGGTGGGTTCGGCGAACGACTTGAAGCCGGAAAGCTTGATGGAATTGAGACGCACGGCGGGTCAGCCCTAAGGCAAGGTGTTGATTTGTAAGGGGATTTCGCTGGCCTGGACCCGGAAGATCGGCCGCCACCTGAGGCGAGGATGATAACGTGCAGGCCATGAGCGAGACCCCCGTTTTCCCTGCTATCGGCCGTCGCGTCTTGCTGCTTGCGTCGGTCGTCGCGGCGATGGGCCTGACCGCGTGCACGAGCACCGAGCGCGCCGAGCCCTACGGCAACAAGGAATGGCTCCAGACGGGCGCCAACCGCATCGCCAACCTGGCGCTGCGCGACAACCTCCAGTCCGTGCGCCGGGTGCAGGTGTCCTTGTACCGGCGCAATCCGCGTGAGTGGCGCAAGTGGGCCACCAGCGCGGACGATGCGATCCAGCGCACCTGGGATTCGATCTCGCACGAGACCGCCCTGCCCCAGTTGCATGGCGCCACCGGCATCGACGCCATCCGCCTCGCGTTCGACACCGGCCCCAAGCCCTACGAGGGCGACCGCGTCGCGGCGCTGGTGGTCGGTTGGGCGGCGCTGCTCAAGCAGGCCAACGGTAACACCTGGGACCAGACGATGCTCGACGGCGTCAACGCCGAGAACAGCTTTCGCGCTGCGCGCAATGTGGAGATCTCGCTGTGGCTCATCGGCTCCAAGACCGGGCCGGACGGGCAGCCCCTGCTTCTTGCCACGGAGATCAGCGAGCGGGGGCGCAACCTGCTGGTCGATCGCGAACTGTCGAAGGTGGTCGCGCGGCTCGACCTGCTGGCCGCACAGGCGGACGAGAAGTACCGGCGCGCGGCGCTGGACTTCAGCCAGAACTGGTTTCTGGGTAGCCTCGGGCCCTTCTTTTCGATGGTTCCGAAGAACTGATTCCGATGGTTCGGCTATGGCGGCCGTTCGCGCTTCTGTCAGGCAACAACGATGGCGCGGTTTCCCTGCAAAGCGTGCTGGCGCCCGGCATGCAGTGACGCGATTTCGTCGACGGCTTCGACGAGGACCACGGCTCGATCCTGCGATCGCCCGAGCTGGTCGACAAGCTCATGCTGCGCATGCGGGAGGCGTCGAAGCCCTAGAACCACGCCGCGCCGGGATGACGCTTGCGCCAGGACGCTACGCTGGCGTTCGTCTCGATGTGCTCGGCCAGGCGCGTGCGGTGGGCAGGCGTGAGCGGCAGTGTCTTCAGCAAGCCGGGCCAGGTCGTCATCGCCCGGTCGACGCAATCCGAGACCACTTCGGAGAGTTGCTTTTCGGGAATGTCCCAGGCATTGGCGAGCTGGCGCAGCGTGCCGGGCGTGAGCAGGGTGCGGTCCTTCTGGCCCGGAAAGAACTGCAGGCCGTGCCCCGATCCCTTGAAGTAGACGCCGTATGCGACGATGTCGTAGGCCCTCGAGAGTTCGGGCTTGATCTGCCCCGGCGGGTAGACGAGGCTGAAGTTCTTCAGGTGCGCGTCGTAGTTGCCCAGCAGTTCCGACACCTTGATGCGCCGAAGCAGTTCGGCAACGTCCGCCAAGCCCCGGGCCGAGCGACGCTTGAGCAGCAGGCCGATGGCCGCGTAGGTTCCCGAATACTTGTATTCGGACGGGGTACCGGTGACTTGTGCAAAGTCTTCCATGTGCAGGCGCCGCGTCTCAGTGTCGACGTCGCGATCGAAGCGGGACACCAGCAGAAAGTTACGCTCGTCTTTCTGCAGGGCGTAGGGCAACTGGTCCGCAATGGCCGACAGCGGTTGCAGCGAGAACTCGCAAGTGTTCACGCCAGCCGCGGCGGCCAGCTTCAGCGAGCTGTACTCGACTTCGGGGAGCCTGTCGTATTCGGAAGTCGGCAGCTTGCCGATGAAGTGCCGTTGGTCCGATTGCTTCGAACGCATCACGTAGCGTCCCTCGCCGCCGTCGACGAGCGCCACCTTCGGCTGGACACCCGAGATCGAGGTTTGCTGCGGCGTGGGCACCTGCCCCGAACTCATCTCGTAGCTGTCTCGGCTCTGGCCGATCAGCCGCCCCAGCGCGACCTCGTCGAGCGTCTCGGCATTCGCCCAGACGTCGCCGGGGAGATCGGCGCCGCAGGCCGCCAGCAGGCCGAGCTCGTCGTCCACGTCGAGGCCCAGGTCGCCGATGAGCTGCTTGCGCAGCGGACCTTCGGGAAGCAGGTTCTGGAAGAAAGGCGGCAAGCCGAACTTGCCGTCGCCGCGATTCACGTCCAGGGCGGGGTCCAGCAACTGCGCGACCGTGGCGGCCTCGGCTTCCGCGATCGCCTGCGCCGCACGCTCGCCGCCGCCCGAGACAGGCGGGGCCACCACGTAGAGCTGCGACAGCACGGGCCGCGCCGGATCCTTGGCGTAGGCGTCGTCGAACCGGAAGTAGACGCGTCCGTCGTCGAGGCCGAACAACGACCCGACATCGGCCGTTCCGCGCCGGATCCGCAATGACCGGACGACACTCATCGCAGCCGTCCCGGCGGCGGGCTCCTGCGAGACCTCGGCATGAGGCTGCTCACTTCATCCTGAAGGCCCGTGGGCTTGGTTTCCAGGTCACCGCGGGTCAGATCGGCGACAACCTGCGGCACGAACTGCATCTCCAGCCCCAGCGTCCTGAGCAATGCGAGCAAGGTGTTGAGTTCGACGTTGCCGCGCCCGGCTTCGAGCGCGCCGAGCGTGTTGCGGGAAACGCCGGCCTGCAAGGCGAGTTCGGAAGCGGTCATGGCGCGATCCTTGCGCGCCTGTCGCAGGAAGTTGCCGATGGCGGCGAGGTTGGTCATGCTCATCCAGATGTGCAAAGGGTGGCTATGCACATGATATTGAGCAATGCAAAGGAGAAAGTCAACCGTTTTAGCCCATTAAGTTGAGCAACTCAAGATCTGCACACTTTGCTGAGCACCACTGCAAGGAAGCGCTTCGCCCGGCCCCGCCCCTAGAATGATTTCCAGATTCCAATCCAATCAACCAGGAACCTCATGAGCTCCATCAACTTCATCGGCGGCGAAAAGGGCGGTGTCGGCAAGTCGGTCACCGCACGGGTTCTGGCGCAGTACTTCATCGATCACAGCCGTCCTTTCGTCGGCTTCGACACCGATCGCTCCCACAGCTCCTTCACCCGCTTCTACGAAGGTTTCGCCTCGCCGGTCGTGGTGGACAGCTTCGAAGGCCTCGACACGGTCGTGAACGGCTTCGAAACCAATCCGCAGCAGAGCGTGATCGTCGACCTGGCGGCGCAGACGCTGGCGCCGCTGTCGCGATGGATCAAGGAATCCGACCTGTTCGACGTGTTCGCCGAGTTGGGCGTGGCCGTCAACTTCTGGCACGTGCTCGACGACGGCAAGGATTCGAGCGACCTGCTCGGCATCCTGATCGACACCTTCGGCGATCGGCCGAACTACATCGTGGTGCAGAACTACGGCCGCGGGAACGACTTCGGCCTGCTGCTCGGATCGCAGTCGCTCAGCAAGGCGACGGCCAACGGCGCGCGCGTGATCGCCCTGCCCCGGCTGCATGACGCGAGCATGCGCAAGATCGATGCGCGCAATACGAGCTTCTGGAAGGCGGTCAACGACCGCGAAGGTCCGCACGCGCTGGGGTTGCTCGAACGCCAGCGGGTGAAGACCTGGCTGGCTACGGCTTACGCAGCCTTCGACACATTGCCCCTGTAGGTCGCTCCCAGGCGTCAGGGGGCGTTGCGGGGCGTGCGGCGGAAGATCAGGACCAGCAGCAATACCGCGAAAACGGTAAACGCGATGAAGGACCAGTTCGCGATCGACAGGCCGAGGAAGGTCCAGTCGATTTGCGAGCAGTCGCCGGCGCCGCGGAAGATCATCGGCAAGGCGCGCTGCAGCGGGAAGGTCTCGATCATTCCGTAGATGTCGCGGCCGCAGGAGACGACTTCCGGCGGATGCCACTGAAGCCAGCTCTGGCGCGCGGCGGTGTAGGCGCCACCGACAGCCATGATGAGACCCAGCAGCGATCCGGTCACCTGCAGGCCCCTGCGGTTGCTGGCGGCAGCGATGGCCGCGAAAACCGCGACCAGCACCAGTGCATAGCGCTGCACGATGCACATCGGGCACGGCTCGAGGCCGACCACGTGCTGCAGGTACATGCCGAAGGCCAGCATCGCGACGCAAGCCGCGACGATCAGGGCGAATGCGCGCCGCGGCGCACCGAAATACCAGTCGATCAAGGTGAAACCCATTCTTCTACGAACACCCGGGCCTTGCGGGGCGTGGCGACGACGGTGTCGCCTTCCTTCAGGCCCAGGTCCCGGAACTGTTGCGCAGGGAGTTGCGCTTCGATGATGGTTCCGGAGCCTGGATTATCAGGATTCGATTCGACCGGTTCGAGTTCCAGTCGCGCGATGGGACCGACGACGATGGCGCGGCTCAAGGTCGCGACGATGCCGGTCGCGCCCTGGGTGTAGCGCTCGACGGTCAGGTCGTGCGGCCGCACGTAGGCGAGCGCCTTGCCGTCGCGGAACGCACGCTCCTGCGTGTCGATGCGGATGCCTTCGACATGCACCTCCCCCTCGTGCGCGCGGCCATGGAACAGGTTCACGTCGCCGAGGAAACCGTAGACGAAGGGGCTCGCGGGGTGGTCCCACACGTCCTGCGGGGAACCGACCTGTTCGACGCGACCGCTGTTCATCAGCACCACGCGGTCGGCCACTTCGAGGGCCTCCTCCTGGTCGTGCGTGACAAAGATGCTGGTCACATGCAGCTCGTCGTGCAGGCGGCGCAGCCAGCGGCGCAGTTCCTTGCGCACCTTGGCGTCGAGGGCGCCGAAAGGCTCGTCGAGCAGCAGGACCTTGGGTTCCACCGCGAGCGCCCGCGCCAGCGCGATGCGTTGCCGCTGGCCGCCGGACAACTGCGACGGGTAGCGGTCCGCCAGCCAGTCGAGTTGGACCAGCTTGAGCAGGTCGTGCACCTTGGCCTTGATCTGCGCTTCGCTCGGACGCGTGCCGCGCGGCTTCACACGCAGCCCGAAGGCCACGTTCTCGAACACCGTCATGTGGCGGAACAGCGCGTAGTGCTGGAACACGAAGCCCACCTGCCGCTCGCGCACGTGCACATCGGTGGTGTCCTCGCCCGAGAACAGGATGCTCCCCGCATCCGCCGTCTCCAGGCCCGCGATGATGCGAAGCAGCGTGGTCTTGCCGCAGCCCGAAGGGCCGAGCAACGCGACCAGTTCGCCCGACGACACGTCGAGGTTCACATCGCGCAGCGCGTGGAAGTCACCGAACTGCTTGCTGACGTTGCGGATTTCGATACTCATGATTTCTCTCTTTCAGGTCGCGACGGCCGAGGGGCGTTCCGGCGGCAGGTCGGCGAGCGCCTTCATCTCGCGCTCGTGGCGCCATTCGACGAGGGACTTGATGACCAGCGTGACCAGCGCCAGGATCGCCAGCAGCGAAGCCACCGCGAACGCGGCGACGGACTGGTATTCGTTGTAGAGCACTTCCACGTGCAGCGGCATGGTGTTGGTCTGGCCGCGGATGTGGCCCGACACGACCGACACCGCACCGAACTCGCCCATCGCGCGCGCGTTGCAGAGAATCACGCCGTAGATCAGGCCCCACTTGATGTTGGGCAGCGTCACGCGCCAGAAGGTCTGCCAGCCGGTCGCACCCAGCACGATGGCGGCCTGCTCTTCTTCGGTGCCCTGCGCCTGCATGAGCGGGATCAGTTCGCGCGCGATGAACGGGAAGGTCACGAACACGGTCGCCAGCACGATGCCGGGCACGGCAAAGATGATCTTGATGTCGTGCGCCGCGAGCCACGGACCGAACCAGCCCTGCGCGCCGAACACCAGCACGTAGATCAGGCCCGCCACCACAGGCGACACAGCGAAGGGCAGGTCCACCAGGGTCGTGAGGAAGGCCTTGCCCTTGAACTCGAACTTCGCGATGGCCCATGCGGCCGCGATGCCGAAGACGAGGTTCAGCGGCACGGCGATCGCCGCGGTGAGCAAGGTCAGGCGGATGGCGCTCCAGGCATCCGGCTCCTTCAGCGCGTCGACGTAGGCGCCGAATCCCTTGCGCAATGCCTCGGCCGCGACAGCGGCCAGCGGCAGCACGAGGAACAGCAGCATGAAGGCCATCGCGATGCCGATCAGGGTCCAGCGGACCCACGCGGCTTCGGTCGTGCCCGCCTTGGCGCGGCGAATGGTCCTGGCGTTCGCGCTCATGACGAAGCTCCCGAACGGCGGCGCTGCCAGCCCTGAAGACCATTGATGACCAGCAGCAGGACGAAGGAGATCACCAGCATCACCAGCGCCACCGCCGTCGCGCCCGCGTAGTCGTACTGCTCCAGCTTGCCGATGATGATCAGCGGCGTGATCTCCGAGATCATCGGCATATTGCCGGCGATGAAGATGACCGAACCGTATTCGCCGATCGCGCGCGCGAAGGCCATCGCGAAGCCGGTCAGCAGCGCCGGCATGATCGACGGCAGGATCACCTTCGTGAAGGTCTGCAGGCGCGTCGCGCCGAGGCTGGTCGCGGCTTCTTCGAGTTCTTTCTCGGTGTCTTCGAGAACGGGCTGGACCGTGCGCACCACGAAGGGCAAGCCGATGAAGATCAGCGCGATGACGACGCCCGCCGGCGTGAACGCCAGCTTGATGCCCATCGGTTCGAGGAACTGGCCGATCCAGCCATTGCCGGCCAACAGCGCCGTGAGCGAGATGCCGGCCACGGCGGTGGGCAATGCGAACGGCAGGTCGACCAGCGCATCGACGATGCGCTTGCCCGGGAACTTGTAGCGCACCAGCACCCAGGCGACGAGCAGGCCGAACACGAGGTTGACCAGCGCGGCGATCAGCGATGCGCCGAAAGTCAGGCGGTACGAGGCCATGACGCGCGGCGCTGTCACCGCCACCCAGAAGTGCTCCCAATCCATCGTGAAGGTCTTGAAGACCAGCGCCGACAGCGGGATCAGGACGATCAGGCTGAGGTACAGCAACGAATAGCCGAGCGTCAGGTGAAAACCCGGCAGCACGCGCCGGGACACCCCGGTGTTGCCCGCACGCGCAAGCGGCGCCGCCGAAGACGGCAGCGCCGAAGAAACAGCACCGCTCATCGGATCCCCACGCTCCGCGCTGGCGCGTCGTTGCTGCCCCCCGAGGGGGCCTTCGCTTGCTCGAAGCGGTTCGGCACTGCGCTCATTTACTTCACGCCAGGCGTGTAGAGCCGGTCGAACTGCCCGCCGTCATTGAAGTGAACCTTCTGCGCTTCGCTCAGGCTGCCGAACAGTTCCTGCACGGTGAAGAGTTGCACCGGCTTGAAGGTCGAGGCGAACTTCTTGAGGACGGCTTCCGAGCGTGGACGCAGTGCGTGCTTGGCGGCGATCTCCTGCGCTTCGTCGGAATAGAGGTAGTCGAGGTAGGCCTTGGCGAGTTCGCCGGTGCCCTTCTTCGCGACCGTGCGTTCAACCACCGCGACGGGGTTTTCGGCCAGGATGCTGATCGAGGGGTAGATGGCATCGACCTTGCCCGCGCCGAACTCGCGATCGATGGAGACCACTTCGGATTCGAAGGTGATCAGCACGTCGCCGATGTTGCGTTGCAGGAAGGCAGTGGTCGCGTCGCGGCCGCCGCGCGCAAGGATGGGCACGTTCTTGAACAACTTGCCGACGAACTCCGCCGCCTGCGCGTCGGTGCCGCCCTTCTTCTTCACGTAGCCCCAGGCAGCGAGGTAGGCGTAGCGGCCATTGCCGCCGGTCTTCGGGTTCACGACCACGACCTGAACGCCGGGCTTGATCAGGTCGTCCCAGTCCTTGATGCCCTTCGGGTTGCCGTTGCGCGTCAGGAACAGCATCGTCGAGGTGGTGGGCGACGCGTTGTAGGGGAAGCGCTTGGCCCAGTCTTTGGCCACCACGCCGGCGTTCGCGAGGAATTCGATGTCGGTGCTGGTGTTCATCGTCACCACGTCGGCGTCCAGGCCGTCGGCCACGGCGCGCGCCTGGGCGCTCGAACCGGCGTGCGACTGGTCGATCTTGACTTCCTTGCCCGTCGTCTTCTTGTAGTTGGCCACGAACGCGGCGTTGTAGTCCTTGTAGAACTCGCGCGCCACGTCGTAGGAAACATTGAGAAGGCTGGTCTGGGCCGAGGCGGCGCCGGAAGCCGCGAGCACCAGCGCGCCGAGGATCGTTTTGATTCTGGAAGTCATAGAGTTGCCAAAGGTTCGAAATTGCGCGAGCCGCCCATGAGAGGGGTCGGCTCGTCCGTGAGGGATTGGAGCAGAGCCAGGCCGAGGGGCCAGTCGCCGTGTCCGGATTCGATATTGATGTGGCCGGCATTCTGCATCCGAACGAATTCGCTTCCCCAGGCGCGGGCATACGCGCCTGCGAGCCGCACCGGGCAGAAGGGATCGTTGCTGCTGGCGACGACGATGCTGCGGTACGGCAGCTTGGCGTAAGGCACGGGCGCGAAATCCGACAGCACGGCACGCCGTTCCGGGTCGGCGGGTGCGACCAGCAACGCGCCGCTGATGCGCGCCGCGGCGGCTTCGGAGAGATGCGTGGTGGCGATGCAGCCCAGGCTGTGCGCGGCGATGATCACCGGACCCGAGCTTTCGAGCACGCGCTTTTCGAGCGAAGCGACCCAGGCGGCGCGGCTCGGCGTGATCCAGTCGTCCTGCTCGACGCGCACCGCGCCCTGCATCCGCTCGGCCCACAGGCTTTGCCAGTGGCCGGGGCCGGAATCGCGCCAGCCGGGCACGATCACGATGGTGGGTTGCGTCACGCGGAGTCGCTCATCTTGAAAAGAACCCGCGATTCTGCGAAGCATTGCTTCAATGACAAACGAATATCTACTTGTTTGAATATGGCGTTTTTCGCATAAGGAGCTATCCGGCCAGATCGTGCGGCTCGTCACTGTCGAGGTTTTCGATCAGGAAATCGATCAGTCGCCGGACCGCCGGAACCAGCGCACGACGCGCCGGGAACATGACGTGGGTGATGCCCGGCGCGGGTCCCCAGCCAGGCAGCACCTCCACCAGCGCGCCCGACTTGAGGTCGCCCCGGCACATGTAGTCCGGCAGCACGGAAGCGCCGACCCCCTGGACGACCGCGAACTTGAGGGTCAGCAGATCGTCCGCGACGTAGCGCGGCGTATGCGTATGCACGATCACCTTGCCCGCCGGGCCCTCGAGCCGCCAGTTGGTGCGGCCGTCGCCGGTGGACATCGAGACCGTGTCGATCCTGTGAAGGTCGGCCGGCGTCAGCACCGGCCCCTGTCGCTTCAACTGGTCGGGATTGCCGACCAGGATGCCCCGGCTGATGCCGAAGGTCCTGGCGACCAGCGTCGAGCTGTCCTCGATCTCGGGCCGCACGCGCAGCGCAAGATCGACGCCCTCCTCGACCGGATCGACCGGCCGGTTCAGCACGCGCATCTCGACACGCACCGCCGGATAGCGCGCCAGGAACTGGGGCATCAGCGGCCCGACGCTGCTCTGCGCCAGCGTCACCGGGCAGCTCAGCCGCACGGTGCCGCTCGGCTCGGTCTGCACCTGCGCTACTGCTTCCGACGCTGCCTGGGCCGCGTCGCGCATCGCGGCGCAATGGCGCAGGTAGATCTCGCCTGCGGGCGTGAGGGACAGGCGCCGGGTGCTGCGCTGCATCAACTGCACGCCGAGTTCGGCTTCCAGGTCGGCCACACGGCGCGAGAGCCGCGACTTCGGGATGCCCAGCGCCCGGCTTGCCGCGGCAAACCCGCCACGTTCGGCAACCTCCGCGAAAAACACCATGTCGTTCAGGTCTTGCATCGCTTCATTGTCCTATCCATGGAACGAATTAAGCCATTTTTGCCGACTTATCAGTTAATCGCCACAAAAATAGAATTCTCGTCACGCCGACCGATTTCAGTGCCGGCACCTTTCAGAGAAAGCATTGATCATGAAACTGCTGCACGTCGATTCCAGCGTCCTGGGCACCAACTCCGTTTCCCGCCAACTGACCGCCGAAGTGGTGGCCGAATGGCGCAAGGCTCACCCCCACACGACCGTCGACTACCTCGACCTGGCGGTGGACACCCCCAACCATTTCAGCGCCGACGCGCTCGGCATCAAGGTCGGCGTGCAAGCCGAACCTACCGCGGCCCAGCGCCACGAGAACGAAGTCTCCGAGCGCCTGGTGAACCAGTTCCTCGCCGCTGACGTGATCGTCGTGGGCGCGCCGCTGTACAACTTTACGGTGCCGACCCAGCTCAAGGCCTGGATCGACCGCCTGGCCCAGGCCGGCCGCACCTTCAAGTACACCGACAAGGGCCCGGTCGGCCTCGCCACCGGCAAGACCCTGATCGTCGCCTCGACCCGCGGCGGCATCTACTCGACCAGCGAAGGCGGCCAGGCGATGGAACATCAGGAAAGCTACCTGAAGGTGGTGTTCGGCTTCTTCGGCGTGACCGACGTGCGCTTCGTGCGTGCCGAAGGCGTAGCGATGGGCGATGCACCCAAGGCCGCCGCCCTGGACTCGGCCCGCTCGGACATCGCTACGGCGACCGGCAAGGCTGCCAATCAGGACGTCGCCGCACTGGCTGCGTAATCCACGTCGCTGCTCGCGCACCGGCCGACGGTGCGCTCCGCAAGAACCGCTGACACCGCGAGGTCTCAGCGGTTCTGCGTTTGGGGCCGCAGGCCTCCGTAATTCCGCCTCGCGCTCAGTTCGAGTGGTCCTTGATCCAGGCTACGTACTTGTCGACCCAGCTTTGGAGAAATTGCTTGGTCGGGCCTTCGGCGACATGGCCTTTGTCGTCGAAAAGGCCTTCCTTGTTCTGCAGGAAGACCTCGGGCTGGCCGAGGGTCGGCATGTCCAGATAGGCCATCACCGTGCGCAGCTGCTGCTGGGCCACCGCCGTGCCGATCTGGCCGACCGAAATGCCGAGGACGCCCGCGGGCTTGCCCGCCCATGCGCTCTGCCCGTACGGGCGCGATGCGTTGTCGATCGCATTCTTCAACACGCCGGGAATCGCGCGGTTGTATTCGGGCGTCACGAAGAGAACACCATCCGCCGCTGCGATCTGCGTCTTGAGACGCTTGACCGATGGTGCCTGATTGCCGTCCTCGTCCTGGTTGTAGTGCGGGAGGTCATCGATCTGCACGTGCTCGAAGGTGAAATCCGAGGGCGCGAGGTGCGCGACGGCGAGAGCGAGCTTCCGATTGAACGAATCCTTGCGCAGGCTTCCGATGACAACGGCAATCTTTTTCTGGGCCATGAAAACTCCTTGACGGTGGTTGAAGGAACTCGCGACGCATTATGCGAAGCGCACAAGACCTTATCCAGAAAAGCCCGATCACGCCGGCCGGCGTTGCGGCGCGTTCTGCAGGCTGGCCTGCGACACGCTGGCTCCCGGTGGAACGTCATCGGTGATCCACACGTTGCCGCCGATGGTGGCGCCCTTGCCCAGCGTGACACGGCCCAGGATGGTCGCACCTGCGTAGATCACCACGTCGTCCTCTACCACCGGATGCCGCGCCAGGCCCTTCTGCAGGTTGCCTTCCACGTCGGTCGGGAAGCGCTTGGCGCCCAATGTCACGGCCTGGTAGATGCGTACCCGCTTGCCGATGACCGCCGTCTCGCCGATCACGACACCCGTGCCATGGTCGATGAAGAAGCCCGCGTCGATCTGCGCGCCGGGATGGATGTCGATGCCGGTCTGGCTGTGCGCAAGCTCGGACACGATGCGCGCGAGCAGCGGCAGGCCGAGGCCGTAGAGCCGATGCGACAGGCGATGGTGAATCATCGCGAGGATGCCGGGATAGCTCAGCAGCACCTCGTCCACGCTGCGAGCCGCGGGGTCGCCCTGGAAGGCCGCGAGCACGTCCCCGTCGAGCAGGCGCCGAATGCCCGGCAGCGCCGCCGCGAACTCGCGTACGGCTGTCGTGGCTTCCGCATCGATCACGTCGGCAGCCCGGGGCTCGTGGCGCGCCATGTAGCGCAATTCGAGCGAGGCCTGTGTTCGCAGCGCCTGCAATGCCGAATCCAGCGTGTAGCCGACGTAGAAATCCTCGCTCTCGTGCCGCAGGTCGGGCGGGCCGAGCCGCATCGGGAAGAGCGCGCCCTTGAGCGACTCGACGATGCCGGCCAGCGCGTCGCGCGAGGGAAACTCGCGACTGCCGGGCTCGCGCGAGCGCTTCTGGGAATCGCGCCATTCGTCGCGCGCCGAGCGCAATGCGACGACGATGTCGCTGACGTCGAAGTGAGACATGCATGTCCTCCGTGGTGGGGGTCAGACGATGCAGCATCGCACAAAACCCCGCCACGGGCGGGTTGTTGCGCCAGGTTTCCCTGGCAGCGGCCGACTTACCAGCTCGCCAGCACCGAGCCCTTGAACTCGTTCTGGATGAAGTCGCGCACTTCGTCCGAGTGATAGGCCTTCACCAGCTTGGCGACCCACGGCTTGCCCTTGTCCGCTTCACGCACGACAAGAATGTTCACGTAGGGGCTCTTGGCGCTTTCGCGGGCGATCGCATCCTTGACGGGATTGAGGCCTGCCGACAGCGCGAAGTTGGTGTTGATGCCCGCGGCATCGACGTCGTCGAGCGTGCGCGGCAGTTGCGCGGCATCGACCTCGATGAACTTGATCTTCTTCGGGTTCTCGATCACGTCGAGCGGCGTGGCCTTGAGGCCGGCTTCGGGCTTGAGCTTGATCAGGCCCTGGTCCTGCAACAACAGCAGCACGCGGCCGCCATTGGTCGGATCGTTCGGCATGCCGAAGCGCGCGCCTTCCTTCAGGTCCTTCAGGCTCTTGACCTTCTTCGAATAGATGCCGATCGGGAAGTTGACCGTGCTGGCCACCTCCACCAGCTTGTAGTTGCGGTCCTTGACCTGCTGGTCTAGGTAGGGCTTGTGCTGGTAGCTGTTGGCATCGAGATCGCCCGCGGCCAGCGCCGCATTGGGCTGCACGTAGTCGCTGAACTCCACGACCTGGATCTTGAGGCCGTCCTTCTCGGCAACCTTCTTGACCTGCTCGAAGATCTGGGCGTGCGGGCCACCCGTCACGCCGATCTTGATCGGTTTGTCCTGCGCGAATGCCGGCACGGCCGCAAAGCCCGACGCGATCGTCAAGGCGACGATCGACTGGAGAAGCTTGCGTTTGGATGAATGCATGAAACGATTTCCTTTTGGGAGGGAGAGAAGAGACCTGTGGGTCCGGGGAGAAAAATACGAAATTACTTGTGGCTAAGCTTGCGCACCAGCCAGTCGCCACCGCTTTGCAGCGCCTGAACGAACAGGATCAGGACGATCACGACGGCGAGCATCACTTCGGGCAGGAAGCGCTGGTAGCCGTAGCGGATGCCGAGGTCGCCCAGGCCACCGCCGCCGATCGCGCCCGCCATCGCCGAGTAGCCGGTGAGGCTCACGAAGGAGATGGTCACGCCTGCCACGATGCCGGGCAATGCCTCGGGCAGCAGCACCTTCCAGACGATCTGGCGCGTGGTCGCGCCCATCGCCTGCGCCGCTTCGACGAGGCCGCGATCGACTTCACGCAGCGAGGTCTCGACAAGCCGCGCCACGAAAGGCGCTGCGGCGATGCTCAGCGGCACCACCGCGGCAGCCGTGCCGATGGACGAGCCCGTCAACAGGCGCGTGAGCGGAATGATCGCCACGAGCAGGATGATGAAAGGCGTGGAGCGCACCGCATTGACGATGGCGCCGACGATGCGATTGGCCGGCCGGTTCACGAGCACGCCGCCGGTGTCCGTGAGATGCAGGTACACGCCGAGCGGAATGCCGACCGCTGCGCCGATGAGGCCCGATATGCCGACCATCACGATCGTTTCCCACAGCGAGCTGGCGAAGAGTTCCAGCATGGGGCCGGTGAACACATCAAACATGTGCCACCTCCTGCACCATCACGCCGGCGCCACGCAGGTATGCGACGGCCGATGCCACGGACTCGCTCGCGCCACGCGCGAGCACCGCGAGCGACCCGAAAGGTCGCCCCTGGATCTCGTCGACCTGGCCATGCACGATCGACAGGTCGATGCCGAAGCGGCGGATCACCTGCGACAGCAGCGGCTGGTCGGCCGCGTCGTCGCCCGCGAAGGCCAGGCGCAGGAGTTGCGGCGCCTGGCTGCCGCCGCCGAGCATCAAGGCGCGGATCCGCGCCAGGACGCTTTCAGGCAGGGCCTGCGGCGCGATGTCGTCGAGCAGGCTGCGCGTCGTCTCGTGCTGCGGGCGGGTGAAGACATCGAGCACGGCGCCCTGCTCCACGATGCGTCCATGGTCGATCACCGCCACCTGCTGCGCGAGTTGCTTGATGACCTGCATCTCGTGCGTGATGAGCACGATCGTCAGGCCGAACTCGCGGTTGATCTGCTGGAGCAGCGCAAGGATCGAGCGCGTGGTCTCCGGATCGAGCGCCGACGTGGCCTCGTCCGACAGGAGCACCTTCGGCCGGTTGGCCAGCGCCCGCGCGATGCCGACGCGCTGCTTCTGGCCGCCGCTGATCTGCGCAGGGTAGCGGTCGCGCAAGCCGGTGAGCCCCACCAGTTCGAGCAAGGGCTCGACGCGGCTCCTGATGTCCGACGATGGCAGCCCCGCGAGTTCGAGCGGCAGGGCCACGTTGTCATACACGGTGCGGGAAGCCAGCAGGTTGAAGTGCTGGAAGATCATCCCGATGCCCTGGCGCGCGACGCGCAGTTCGGCGTCGTCCAGCGCAGTGAGCTCGCGCCCATCCACGCGGACGCTGCCGCGCACGGGTCGATTGAGGAGATTGATGGTGCGCACCAGCGAGCTCTTGCCCGCCCCGCTGCGCCCGATCACGCCGAACACTTCGCCCGGCGCCACCTGGAGATCGATGCCCTTGAGGGCCTCGACCGGCCCGCTCGGGCCGTCGTAAATCTGGTGAATATCTGAGAGATGGATCATCCCCATTTTAGAGCTTGGCGATCGACACCTCGGTCGACTTCACCAATGCAACCACATCGGATCCGGGCTTGAGCTGCAGCTCGTCGACCGACCGCGTGGTGATGACCGAGGTCACGATGCCCCATGCGGTTTCGACGTCGACTTCGGACACGACATCGCCACGAATGATCTCGCGGACCTTCCCCTTGAACTGATTGCGAACATTGATAGCCTGAATAGACATGAAACGACTCCTTCGGTTGAAAAACGAACTAGATCCAGAAATCCCGCGGAACCGGCTTAGCCAGGCCGCAGGGGTTGCCCCCGGAAGGGGGTGGAGAGCGACACGAAGTGCGCGAGCCTGGGGGCGATCCTTCACACCGCCCAGCGGAGGACGTGGGCGGGGCCATCGGCCCAGCGCGTGTCATTGGCCGGTTCCGGTTCAAGCTCAGGCTTCTGCAGCACGCGATCGAGAATGCGCTTCTCGATCGCCGCGAACGCCGGATCGCCCTGCGAGCGCGGCCGCGCCAGCGCGATCGTTTCGTCCAGCGCGATGCGCCCATCCTCGATCAGGATCACACGGTCGGCGAGCGCGACAGCTTCCTGCACGTCGTGCGTGACGAGCAGCGCGGTGAAGCGGTGTCGCTGCCACAGGTTCTCGATCAACCGATGCATCTCGATGCGCGTCAGTGCGTCGAGCGCGCCCAGCGGTTCATCGAGCAGCAGCAATCGCGGGTGATGCACCAGCGCCCGCGCGAGCGACACGCGCTGCCGCTGGCCGCCCGAAAGACGCGCGGGCCATTCGCCCGCCCGCTCCGCCAGCCCGACCTGCGCCAGCACTTCCTCGCCGCGCGGACGGCTCGCCGAGGGCAGGCCCAGCGTCACGTTGTCGAGCACGCGGCGCCACGGCAGGAGGCGAGCTTCCTGGAACATGATCCGCGTGTCGTCATGCAGTCCGTCGACGGCCTTGCCGTCGGTGTAGAGCGCGCCTTCGGTCGCCTCTTCGAGACCTGCGATCAGGCGCAGCAGAGTGCTCTTGCCGCAACCGCTGCGGCCCACGATGGCGATGAACTGGCCGGGCTCGATCGAGAGTTGCGTGTTGCGCAGCACCTCGCGTTCGCCGTAGGACTTGGACAGCCCGCGAATGTCGAGGCGCACGCCGCCCGGTCCCTCTTCCTTGCGTTGCTGGAGGATGGCACTCATGGTCTTCAGGCTCCTGGGGTGAACAGCGCAACGTCGAGCGCATTGATTTTTCTGGGCAACAGCTTCTCCGCGAAGAAGGCATCGGCAATGCGTTGCTGCTCGCCGAGTGCGCCGACCACGACCGGGCGCACCTCGTAGCTGCGACGCGCATTGGCCTGCTCGACGGTTGCCGCATCCAGGCCCCACACGGGCGCGAGCAGCGCGGCAGCGTCCCTGGGCTTCTGCTTGACCCAGATGCCCGCCTTCTGCAGTTCGCCGTAGAGCACACGCAGCACGTCGGGCCGCGACTGCGCGAAGGGCGTGCCCGCCAGGTAGTAGCGCTGGTAAGACGCGATACCCGTGCCGTCGGCCAGCACGCGCACGTTCGACTGCCGCTGCGCCGCGGAAAGAAAGGGATCCCACACGACCCACGCATCGATCGCGCCACGCTCGAAGGCGGCGCGGCCGTCAGCCGGCGTGAGGTAGGCCGGCTCAATGTCCTTGAAGCCGAGGCCCGCCTTGTCGAGCGCGGCGATCAGAAGGTAATGCACGCCGGCTGCCTTGGCGAAGCCGACCTTGCGACCTTTGAGATCGGCGACGGAGCGGAGCGGCGAGTCGCCGCGCACCACGATGGCCTGCGCCGCCGGCGACGGGGCTTCCTGCGCCACGAAGGTCAGCCTGGCGCCTGCTGCCTGCGCGAACACCGGCACCGTATCGGCCACGTCGGCACTGAAGTCGAGGTTGTCGAGATTCAGCGCTTCCAGCAACGGCAATCCGCTGGTGAATTCATGCCAGCTGACTTTCACGCCCAAGGGCGCGAGCTGGCGTTCGAGCGTGCCCTGCGTCTTGAGCACCACGATGAGCGTCGACGACTTCTGGTAGCCGATGCGGACGGTCGAAGGCGCATTGTTCTGCGCGAAGGCAACGCCGCTGGCGACGGAAGCCAGCGTCGCGAGCGCACCGCGACGGGTGAGGGAAAACATGCGAGTCATCCTTGTCTCTCCCTCACTTCGCGACGCGATAACCGGGGTGCCAGCGCAGCCACCAGCGCTCCAGGCCACGGGCGAACAGATCGGCGAGCTTGCCGAGCAGCGCATAGAGCAGAATGCCCACCAGCACAATGTCGGTCTGCAGGAACTCCCGCGCATTCATCGTGAGATAGCCGATGCCGGATTGCGCCGAGATGGTCTCGGCCACGATCAGGATCACCCACATCAGCCCGAGCGAGAACCGCAGGCCCACGAGGATCGACGACATCGCGCCCGGAAGAATCACTTCCCTGTAGAGCTGCCACCGCGTGAGCCCGTAGGTGCGGCCCATCTCGATCAACTGCGGATCGACGTTGCGGATGCCGTGGAAGGTATTGAGGTAGATCGGGAAGAACACCGACACCGAGATCAGGAACAGCTTGGCCGATTCGTCGATGCCGAACCAGAGGATCACCAGCGGGATCAGCGCCAGCGCCGGAATGTTGCGCACCATCTGGATGCTCGAATCGAGCAGCGTCTCGAAGAACCGGACCGAGCCCGTCAACAGGCCCAGCGCGAGCCCGAGCCCGCCGCCGATCGCCAGCCCGGCCAGTGCGCGCCCCGCGCTTACCTTCACATGGGTCCACAGCTCGCCCGAGGCGGCAAGCGTCCATGCGGCCTTGACCACGTCGATGGGCGCCGGCAGCACGCGGGTCGAGAGCCAGCCGAGCGACGAGGCGATCTGCCACGTCACGATCAGGCCCACCGGCACCAGCCAGGGGACGAGGCGCTTGGCGACGCCGATGCCGAAAGCCTTGGCCCTGGCGGTGTTCAGCGAAGGCGCGGCGGCTGGCAAGGTCTGCACTTGTTCGGTCATTGAAATCCTTTGGATCGCGAACGCGATCAGCTTTGCGAGCGAAGGCGCGAAGGCGCATCCAGGTTCGCGACCACCTCGCCGAACGGGCCTGTGAGGGCTTCACCCGGCAGCCCCGGACGTTGCTTGCGCGGCAACAGCGGGAACACCAGTTCGGCGAAGCGATACGCCTCTTCGAGATGCGGATAGCCCGAGAAGATGAAGTTGTCGATGCCGAGCGCCGCGTACGCCTCGATGCGCGCCGCGACCGTCTTCGGATCGCCGACCAGCGCCGTGCCCGCGCCGCCACGCACGAGGCCCACGCCGGCCCAGAGGTTCGGGCTGATCTCCAGATCGGCACGGGTGCGCTTCGCGCCACCCGCATGCAGCGCGGCCATGCGTCGCTGCCCTTCGGAGTCCATGCGCGCGAAGGCGGCTTGCGCGCGGTTCACGGTCTCGTCGTCCACCCGGCTGATCAGCGACTCGGCTGCGCGCCACGCCTCGTCCTCGGTCTCGCGCACGATCACATGCAGGCGGATGCCGAACTTCACCGTGCGGCCCTTACGGGCTGCGCGTTCACGTACGTCGGCGAGCTTCTTCGCAACCTCCGCGGGTGGCTCGCCCCAGGTCAGGTAGGCATCGACCTGCTCGGCCGCCAGTTCGTGCGCGGCAGCGGACGACCCGCCGAACCACACCGACGGATACGGCTTCTGCGTGGGCGGAAACAGCAGCTTGGCGCCCTTCACGCTCAGGTGCCGGCCGTCGAAGTCGTAGCTCTGTCCCTCATGGCTGCGCGCGATGATCTCGCGCCAGATGCGGATGAACTCGGCCGACTGCTCGTAGCGCGCGGCATGGTCCAGGAACACCCCATCGCCTTCGAGCTCGGCCTGATCGCCGCCGGTCACGAGGTTGACCAGCACGCGACCGCCGGAGAGCCGGTCGAAAGTCGCTGCCATGCGCGCGGCAAGGCTCGGCTGGTGCAGCCCCGGCCGCACCGCGACGAGGAACTTGAGACGCGAGGTCGCGCCGATCAGGCTCGACGCGATCACCCACGGGTCTTCGCAGGAGCGGCCGGTGGGAATCAGCACGCCTTCATAGCCGAGCTTGTCGGCGGCGCCGGCGATCTGCTGCAGGTAAGCCAGGTCGACCGAGCGTGCGCCTTCGGTCGAGCCGAGATAGCGGCTGTCGCCGTGCGTGGGGAGGAACCAGAGGATGTTCATGGCGATGGGCTTTCGGGGTTCGGACGCGCTTCGGCCGTCAGGCCAGGTTGCCCGCGGCGGCGTCGAGCAGGCGGATCTTTCGAGGGATCAATCCAAGCGCGAAGAAGGTGTCCGCGATCTGCTGCTGCTCGCCGAGGATCGCCTTGGTGATCGGCGTGGTGCCGAACTTCGTGCGACCCACCGTGACGTCCACCACCGGCTTGGGGATCCCCCAGATCGCGGAGAGCTCGGTCGCGAATGCGCCCTGGTTGGCCTGTGCCCACTGGTCGACCTTGTCGAGTTCCTCGATGAGGACCTTGATGACATCCGCGTTCTTCTGCGCATAGTCGAGCGACGAGAAGTAGTAGGCGCGGTTGCCCACCACGCCCCTGGCATCGGCCAGCACTTTGGCGTCGAGCGTCTTCTCCGCGGAAGCGAGGAAGGGATCCCAGATGACCCACGCGTCGATCGACCCCTTCTCGAAGGCCGCGCGCGCATCGGCCGGCGGCAGAAAGACGACGGTCACCTCGCTGTAGGCGAGACCGTGCTTCTCGAGCAGCTTGACCAGGAAGTAGTGGACGTTGCTGCCCTTGTTGAGCGCGACCTTCCTGCCCTTGAGATCGGCCACAGACTGGATTGGCGACCCTTTCGGAATCAGCACCGCCTCGGACTGCGGACGCGGCACCGTGGCGGCCACATAGGCCAGGGGCGCGCCGGCGGCCTGCGCGAAGATCGGCGGGGCTTCCCCGACGTCACCGAAATCGATCGAGCCAACATTCAGTGCTTCGAGCTGCACCGGGCCTGCGGTGAACTCGGTCCACTTGATCGAGACCCCCAGCGGCGCGAGGCGCTGTTCTAGCGTCCCCCTCCCCTTGAGCAGGCTCAGGTTGCCCTTCTGGTTACCGATGCGAAGCTGGCGCGCGGGCGCCTGTGCGAAGGCGGACAGCGAGGGCAATGCGATGGCCGCAGCGGCGCCCTGGATCAGTTGCCGGCGAGTCGATGAATGCTGTGTCATGTGCTTGTTTTTCGATGGGTGACTTCACAAGGGCGCCGAAGTGGCCGCCAGGAAACTGGTGATGAGCGCAATGGCGAGCACCACGAGCACGCCGATCGCGAGATCGGCTACCACTTGCCACCGGGGGCGTCGCGGTTGAAAGTTGTCGGTGAGAACGGGTGGCATGGGTTTCCTTCGGGCAACACCAATCCCGCGCCGCACTGCGGCGAAGAAATCGAACGAGAGGGTTTGGAAGCGGAGAGACGGGAGGCGTCGTCAGACGCTACATCGCACCTGGTCGAACGCGACGGACTCGAAGCCCCAGTTCGGTGGCAGCTTGAGGCCCTCGCTCGCCAGCGTGTCGACCGCATCGTCGAGCCGCTGCGAGAGTTCGGCCTGCAGCTGGTAGGCGCCCTCGGGCTGCAGCACCACCTGCCCGTCGGTCGCATACACGCCCGGCAGGATGTGCCGCGCCGCGAGCGACTGCAGCACCGGCCGCAGCGCATAGTCGAGCGCCAGCATGTGATGCGGACTGCCGCCGGTGGCCAGCGGCAGCACCGTCTTCCCCTTGAGCGCCGATTGCGGCAGCAGATCGAGGAACACCTTCAGCACCCCGCTGTACGCCGCCTTGTAGACCGGCGTCGCGATCACGATCACGTCCGCACGCCGCACCTGTTCCACCGCGTGCTGCACAGAGGGATGCGAAGCCTCGCCCAGCAGCAAGGCATGCGCCGCCAGCTCGCGGATCGCGAGACGCTCCACCGGCACATCGCGCTCGGCCAGCCGCGCCGCCACGGCGTCGAGCAGAACCGCAGAGCGCGAAGGCGCCGAAGGACTACCAGCGATCAATAGAACAGTCACAACCAATTCACTTTCAAAAAGACGGGCGCCAAACTCGTGAGGGCTGCCGCGCCCGCCACGCGGAAGCGGCCAGCCCGCCCCCGGTCAGGGGGTAGGCGAAGCGACACGCAGTGCGCGCAGCCTGGGGGCGAGCTACTTATTGGTGTAGATCTGGTCGAAAGACCCGCCATCCGCGAAGTGCGCCTTGTCCGCCTTGGCCCAGCCACCGAAGGCCTGGTCGATCGTGAACAGCGTCAGCTTGGGAAACTGCTTGTCGTACTTCGCCTTGGCCTTCTCCGAAGTCGGGCGGTAGTAGTTGCGGCCCGCGATGTCCTGGCCTTCGTCGGAGTAGAGGTACTTCAGGTATTCCTCGGCGACGGCACGCGTTCCCTTCTTGTCGACGACCTTGTCCACCACGGTCACGGTCGGTTCGGCCAGGATGCTGACGGAAGGCACGACGATGTCGAACTTGTCCGGGCCGAACTCCTTCAGTGCGAGGAAGGCTTCGTTCTCCCACGCCAGCAGCACGTCGCCGACGCCCCGCTGCACGAAGGTGATGGTCGAGCCGCGCGCACCCGTGTCGAGCACGGGCACGTTCTTGTAGAGCTTGCCGACGAACTCCTTGGCCTTGTCGTCGCCGCCATATTTGCGCTTGGCGAATTCCCACGCCGCGAGGTAGTTCCAGCGGGCGCCGCCGGACGTCTTCGGATTGGGGGTGATCACCTGCACGCCGGGCTTCACGAGGTCGTCCCAGTCCTTCACGCCCTTGGGATTGCCCTTCTTCACGAGGAAGACGATGGTCGAGGTGTAGGGCGCGGAGTTCTGCGGGAGGCGCTTCTGCCAGTCGGGCTTGACGAGCCCGCCGTGCGTCACGAGCGCATCGGTGTCGCCGGCCAGTGCCAGCGTCGCGACGTCGGCATCGATGCCGTCGATGATCGAGCGCGCCTGCTTGCCGGAGCCGCCATGCGACTGCTTGATCGTCACGTCCTGGCCGGTCTTGGCCTTCCAGTACTTGATGAAGGCCTGGTTGTAGTCCACATAGAGTTCGCGCGTCGGGTCGTAGGACACGTTGAGCAAGGTCACGCTCTGCGCGAACGACGGCAACGACGTCAGGGCGATGCTGGCTGCTGCGGCGGCGCCGAGGGAAAGCTTGATAAAGTCGCGGCGAAGGCTCATGGTCTTGTGCTCACAAATGGCATAACGCTGAAGCCACGTATTCTGGATACGGCATATGGAAACGGGAACGACTGAGTTCTCAGTTCTAAATAGCGAAATCAACTAAGACACCCACAAAGGCATCCCAATGGCACGCATGGTTCAGTGCATCAAGCTCGGCAAAGAGGCCGAAGGTCTCGACTTTCCGCCCTATCCAGGCGAACTCGGCAAGCGCCTGTGGGAGAACGTCAGCAAGGAGGCTTGGGCCGCTTGGCTCAAGCAGCAGACCATGCTGGTCAATGAAAACCGGCTGAATCTGGCGGATGCGAGGGCGCGGCAGTACCTGGCGCGCCAGATGGAGAAGCACTTTTTCGGCGATGGCGCCGACGTCGCCCAGGGTTACGTTCCCCCGACATGAGGCTCCCCCCCAGGCTGCGCGCACTTCGTGTCGCTTCGCCTACCCCCTGCCGGGGGCAATACTGGCGGCCCGGCGGAGCCGGTTCCGCGGTATTTCTGGCGTTTGGCTGCGGGGATTGAGTCGGGCTGAGCATGGCTGAAGGGGTCGACTGGCGCGCGGATGGGGTTCCGCGGAGTGCGCGGTTCGACGATATCTATCACACCGAAACCGGTGCGTTGGCGCAGGCCAGGCATGTTTTTTTGGGTGGCTGTGGGCTGCCGGCTGCTTGGGCGGGGCAGGCGCAATGGCGGGTTCTCGAAACCGGGTTTGGGTTCGGTCTCAACTTTCTGACAACCTGGCAGGCTTGGCGGGCTGATCCGCAACGGCCTCGGCTGCTGCATTTCGTGTCGATCGAAGGCTTTCCGGTGTCGCGGGAGGATCTGTTGCGCGCTGCGTCAGCCTATCCGGAACTGATCGGGCTGGCGGAAATGCTCGCGGCGCAGTGGCATGGGCTGCTGCCTGGCTTTCATCGGATCTGGCTCGACGAGGGGCGCGTGCTGCTGACCCTCTGCATCGGCGACGTGCAGGCGATGCTGAGGGCGCAGCGCTTCGAGGCGGACAGCATTTTTCTCGATGGGTTCAGCCCGCAACGCAATCCGGCGATGTGGTCGGGCGAGACGCTCAAGGCGGTGTCGCGTTTCGCGCGGCGCGGGACGCGTGTCGCGACCTGGACGATCGCGCGCGCGGTGTGCGATGCGCTGGCGCAGAACGGCTTTCAGGTGACCAAGGCGCCGGGGCTGCCGCCGAAGCGTGATTGCCTGCAAGGCGTGTTCGAGCCGGCCTGGCAGGTGCGTCGCCGCGGGCCGGCGCCCGCGCCCGCTGCGGCGGCCGGGCGGTGCGTGGTGATCGGCGCAGGTCTGGCGGGCGGCGCGGTCGCGGCCAGTCTGGCGCGGCGCGGATGGGAGGTCGAGGTGCTCGATGCGGCCGATCGGCCGGGAAGCGGCGCTTCGGGCTTGCCAGTGGGCATGCTGGCGCCTCACGTTTCACCCGACGATGCCCTGCTCTCGCGGCTGACACGCGCCGGCATACGCGCCACGTGGCAGCAGTTGGAACAGTTGCTTGGCAACGGCGTCGATTGGTGCGACAGCGGCGTGCTCGAACGCAGGGCGGTCGGTGACGACCGGTTGCCGGGAAGCTGGTCGGCCGACGGGCCGAACGAGTCATGGCACGCGTCCCCGACCCAGCTTGGCGAAGCGGGCCTGCCGCTCGACACGGCCGCGCTCTGGCATGCGCGCGGTGCCTGGGTCCGGCCTTCGCGGCTGGTGGAGGCCTGGCTGGCGCTGCCCGGTATTCGCGTCAGGACCGGTTGCCGGGCGGCGCGCATCGAAGCGTCGGGCACGCGATGGGCCGTGCGCGACGGCAGCGGCACAGTGCTGACGGAAGCCGATCGCATCGTCATCGCAGGCGGCTTCGAAAGCCGCGCGCTGGCCCCTGTATTGCCGCTGCAGGCAGTGCGCGGTCAAGTGGAATGGGGCCGCGTCCCCGATGGCGCGCGCCTGCCGACCATGCCGCTCAACGGCGACGGCCATCTCATTGCCCACGTCCCGACGGCTGACGGCACGCTGTGGCTCAGCGGCGCGACTTTCGACCGGGACAGCAGCGACATCGCCGCGCGCGCTGGCGACACCGCGTTCAACAGAGAACGACTGGAGCGGCTTCATCCCGAGGCAGCAGCGCAGTTGGCAGACGCCTTCAACCGCGGCCAGACGAACACATGGGTCGGCGTGCGCTGCGCCTCCGCGGACCGGCGCCCATTGGTCGGGCCCCTGTCGCCCGAAACCGCCGACGTCTGGGTCTGCACCGCGCTGGGTTCGCGCGGACTGAGCTTCGCCGTGCTGTGTGCCGAACTGCTCGCGGCCCATTGGCACCACGAGCCGCTGCCGCTGCCGGCGAAGCTCGCGCAGGCGCTGGATGCGCGACGCGCCTGGCCCGAGGCCTGATCGAATTGCTTGGGGCCGGAATCCCGCCGGCAGCACAATCCGCCATGCCCACGCACTACGACATCACCCACACGACCATCTACCGCTACAAGTCGCCGGTCACCTTCGGCCTGCATCGCGTGATGTTCAGGCCGCGCGACAGTCACGACCTGCGCGTGCTCGCCACCGACCTGCAGGTGAGTCCGCAGGCGCATGTGAGGATGATCCAGGACCCCTACTCCAACTCGATCGCCATGGTGCAGCCGATGGGCGAGGCGCTGGAGTTGCGGATCGTCTGCTCCTTCACCATCGAGCACGTGGACGCGCCGCTCGACACGCTGTCGCTCGACCCGGCGGCCGAGATGCTGCCCTTCGCCTATTCGGTGCAGGAGCGGCTCGACCTCGAACACTACCTGCGCCCGCACTATGACGATCCGGCCGGCGTACTGATCCGCTGGGCCCACCAGTTCCTCTACACCGACGAACCCAACAGCACCCGCGATGTCCTCGCGCGCATGAACGCCCACATCGGCCAGAGCCTGAAATACACGCCGCGGGACGAGGAAGGCACCCAGACGCCGCTCCAGACGCTCACGCTCGGCAGCGGAAGCTGTCGCGACTACGCGCTGCTGATGATGGAAGCCGCGCGTCGCCTGGGCGTCGCGACCCGCTTCGTCACCGGCTACCTGTACGACGCCGCACTCGACACCGGCGCCAGCGAACCCGGCGATTCCATGACGGGCGCCGGAAGCACCCATGCGTGGCTGCACGCGTACCTGCCCGGCGCGGGCTGGATCGCCTTCGACCCGACCAACAACCTCATGGGCAGCGGCGGCCAACTCATCCGGGTCGGCGTGGCACGCGATCCGGCGCTGGCCGCGCCCATTTCAGGCAGCTGGTACGGCGACCCCGAGGCCTACGAGGGACTGGACGCCTCCGTCGTGGTACGCCGCGTCTCGAACTGACCGCCGCGCTTGCGCGCCAGGGCCCGTGAGTTGCGTGCGCAACGGGGACTCCTTAGAGTGAAGCCCGAGGTGCCATGACGCGGAGTGACGCGGACCCGTCATCGTTCGAAGCGACCATGCACCTTGGGCCCATTGACGTTGGATTCGGATTCGTGCTTGCACAAAGACGGGGACAGACTCCGCACGATCCTTGCAAGCGCATGCAGTTCAGCGGTGTCACGCGCCGCGCATCAGGAGGACTTCATTGAAAACCTTGCCTATCGACCTTGCCTTGCAAGGCGGCGGCGCCCACGGCGCCTTCACGTGGGGCGTGCTCGACCGCCTGCTGGAAGAACCCTGGATGCGCGTCGACGGCATCTCGGGCACTTCCGCTGGCGCGATGAACGCGGCCGTCCTGGCCTGCGGCTACGCGGGCGGCGGCGCCGAAGGTGCGCGTGAATCCCTCGAGATGTTCTGGCGCGGCGTCTCGGATGCGGCCCGCTTCAGCCCGTTCCGTCGCGGCTGGGCGGAGATGTTCAGCGGCACGTGGACGCTCGAGAACTCGCCTGCCTTCGTCGCGATCGAGATGGCCACGCGCCTCTGGTCGCCCTACGACCTGAACCCGCAAGGCATGAACCCGCTGCGCGGCATCCTGGCCAACCTGATCGACTTCGAGCGACTCGCCTCGTCGCCAATCAAGCTCTTCGTGACCGCGACCAACGTGCGCACCGGCCGCGGCCGCGTGTTCCGCAATGCCGAGATCGGCCCCGATGTGCTGCTCGCATCGGCCTGCCTGCCGTCGATGTTCCATGCGGTGGAGATCGACGGCGATCCCTACTGGGACGGCGGCTATGCCGGCAACCCGACGATGACCCCGCTGATCCGCGAGTGCCAGTCGAGCGACACCATCCTCGTGCAGATCAACCCGGTCGAGCGGCCGGGCCTACCGCGCAGCGCGCAGGAGATCAACAACCGGCTCAACGAGATCTCGTTCAACTCGCCGCTGCTGAAGGAGTTGCGCATGATCGCCATGCTGCACCAGGTGGCGGATCCGGGCCGCGGCGAAGGCGCCGCATGGGCGCGCATGCGGATCCATCGCATCGCCACCGATGCGATGCTGGACCTCGGCTACTCGTCGAAGATGATCGCGGAGTGGGCCTTCCTGTGCAAACTGCGCGACGAGGGGCGGCGCTCCGCGAGTGCGTTCATCGAGGCGCATGTGGGCGACATCGGCAAGCGCTCGACGCTCGATCTCGACGCCTTGCTCGAAGGAGTCTGAGCCATGGGACTCGCAGGCATCTTCGTAGGCCTCGGCCTGCTCATCTGGCTCTCCTACCGTGGGTGGAGCGTGCTCGTCCTGGCGCCGGCAGCGGCCCTGATTGCGGCGCTGTTCGCGAGGGAGCCGTTGCTCGCGCACTGGACGCAGACCTTCATGAGCTCCGCCGCCGGTTTCCTGGCGCAGTTCTTCCCGCTCTTCCTGCTCGGCGCGGTGTTCGGCAAGCTGATGGACGACAGCGGATCGGTGCAGACTATCGCGCGCTTCATGACCGAGAAGCTGGGCCCCAAGCGCGCGATGCTGGCCGTGGTGCTGGCCGGTGCGCTGGTGACCTATGGCGGCGTGAGCCTCTTCGTCGCCTTCTTCGTGCTGGCACCGATGGCGCATGCGCTGTTCCGCGCGGCGGACATTCCGGCGCGGCTGATGCCGGCGGCCATCGCGCTGGGCACGTCCACCTTCACGATGTCGGCGCTGCCGGGCACGCCGGCCATCCAGAACGCGATCCCGATGCCCTTTTTCGGCACCACGGCGTTTGCCGCGCCGGGCCTGGGCGTGATGGCCGCGGCCATCATGCTGGGCTTCGGCATGTGGTGGCTGCGGCGCGCGGAAGGGTCGGCGCGCCGGTCCGGTGAGACCTACGTGCCCGTTTCGGTCGACAAGCACGTCGGTGCCGCGGAGGACCCGGTGGTGCGCGAACGCGCCACCACCTCCGGCAGCTTCGACCCGGCCGAAGTCACGCATGGCGAGCATGGCAGCGGGCAGCCGGGCATCGTCGTCGCACTGCTGCCGCTCGTGGTGGTGGTGCTCGTCAATCTGCTGATGGCGCTCGTGGTGCTGCCGAGCCTGGATACGAGTTATCTCGAAGAGCCACGCTTCGGCGGCATCACCCTTGCCAACGTGGGCGGCGTCTGGGCCGTGCTGGTCGCACTCGCGGCTGCCATCGTCCTGCTCGTGGTCATGAACTGGAAGCGCCTGCCTTCGCTGCGCGCGACGGTCGACGCGGGCGCGAACGCCTCGGTGCTGCCGGTGGTGTGCGTGGCCAGCTTGGTGGGCTTCGGTGCTGTGGTTGCCGCCATGCCGGCTTTCGAGATGGTGCGCGACTGGGTCCTGGGCATCGGCGGCGGGCCGCTGGTGTCGCTCGCGCTGTCGACCAACATCCTGGCCGCGCTGACCGGCTCGGCTTCCGGCGGACTGACGATCGCGCTCGATGCGCTCGGCGCCACCTACATGCAGCTTGCCGCCACTACCGGCATCGATCCGGCGCTCATGCACCGCGTCGCGGTGATCGGCGCGGGCACGCTCGACAGCCTGCCGCACAACGGCGCCGTCGTCACGCTGCTCGCCGTATGCGGTACGGGGCACCGCGAAAGCTACTTCGACATCGTGATGGTGGGGATCGTCGGCGCCCTGCTCGCGCTCATCGCCGTGATCGCCGTCGGGACGGCCTTCGGCTCGTTCTGAAACCGTGCGCCGGAGGGCTCAGGCCCGCCGGCGTCGCGCGTGGGCGACCCACTCCTCGGACAGCGCGGCAATACAACTCGCATAGCTTGCCTCGGCCTGCTCCTGCGCTTCGACCAGGCGGGCCAGTTCGGCGATTTCCTCGGCGCTCGGCGGCGGGTTGTCGCTGCCGCACATCCAGTCGCCCAGCGCTTCGATGAGTTCCACGCGCGCGGCGTCCACGGCAAGGCGACTGATCACGACTGCGCGATGCAGTCGGGCCAGTTCGCCTTTTCTGGTTCTGTGCACGGTCGCTCCCACGAATTGCCTTGTGTGTTGTCAGACTACTTATGTATTACTTTATGTGGGCGTAGGTCTATATCCCATCGGCCGTAGTCTTTTCGCCCGGTTGCGAGGCGGACGGCATCGCGCCTTGCGCGACGGACGCGGCGGCAGGATGATGAGCCCCGCCCGGGGCGTCGCATGACGTCCGTCCGTCCCGGACCGGTTCTTTTTTCGTGAGAGGAGCGGCGGCATGAACAAGCTCACATCCCTCCTGCTGTGGCCCGCAGTGGCCATCGTGGGCGCCCTGTCGTTCGGCGCGCTGGCGCTGGGGCGCGGCGAAAGCGTCAACGCGGTGTGGCTGGTCACCGCGGCGCTGTGCGTCTACTTCATCGCGTACCGGTTCTACAGCAAGTTCATCGCCGAAAAGGTCCTCCGGCTCGACGACACGCGCGAGACGCCGGCCATCCGCCACAACGACGGCATGGACTATGTGCCGACGAACAAATGGGTGCTCTACGGCCACCATTTCGCGGCCATCGCGGGCGCGGGCCCGCTGGTGGGGCCGGTGCTGGCCGCGCAGATGGGCTACCTGCCCGGCACGCTGTGGATCCTCTCCGGCGTGGTCCTGGCTGGCGCGGTGCAGGACTTCATCGTGCTCTTCGCCTCGGTGCGCCGTGACGGCAAGTCGCTGGGCGAGATGATCAAGATGGAACTGGGGCCCATCCCCGGCACGCTCGCCCTGATCGGCGTGCTGGCGATCATGATCATCATCCTGGCGGTGCTCGCGCTGATCGTGGTCAAGGCGCTCACCGGAAGCCCGTGGGGCCTGTTCACCATCTTCGCGACCATCCCGATCGCGCTGCTGATGGGCGTCTACATGCGGATCATCCGGCCGGGGCGCGTCGGCGAGGCCTCCGCCTTCGGCGTGGTGCTGCTGCTGTTCTCGATCTTCCTCGGGCGCGCCGTGGCCGAAAGCCCGACCTGGGCGCCGATCTTCACGCTCACGGGTCAGCAACTCGCCTGGGCGCTGATCATCTATGGAGCCATCGCGGCCAGCCTGCCGGTATGGCTGATGCTCGCGCCGCGCGACTATCTCAGCACCTTCCTGAAGATCGGCACCATCGTGGCGCTGGCGCTGGGCATCTACTACGTCGCGCCAATGCTCGCGATGCCGGCGACGACGCGCTTCATCGACGGCACCGGGCCGGTGTTCTCCGGCAAGCTCTTTCCCTTCCTCTTCATCACCATCGCCTGCGGATCGGTCTCGGGCTTCCATGCGCTGATCTCGTCCGGCACCACGCCCAAGATGGTCGAGAAGGAATCGCACATGCGCTTCATCGGCTTCGGCGGGATGCTGGCCGAGTCCTTCGTCGCGGTGATGGCGCTCACGGCGGCGAGCGTGCTCGATCCGGGCATCTACTTCGCGATGAATGCGCCCGCCGCGGTGATCGGCACGACCGCCGCCAACGCGGCGCAGGTGATCTCCGGCTGGGGCTTCGTCATCACGCCGGAGCTGATCACGCAGACGGCCAAGGACATCGGCGAGACCAGCATCCTCTCGCGCGCCGGCGGCGCACCGACCTTGGCGGTGGGCATGGCGCAGATCCTCGGCCAGGCCTTCGGCGGCAAGTCGATGGAGGCCTTCTGGTACCACTTCGCGATCCTGTTCGAGGCGCTGTTCATCCTGACCGCCGTCGACGCCGGCACACGGGTCGGCCGCTTCATGATCCAGGACATGCTGGGCCACGTGTACAAGCCGCTCGGCAACACCGAGTTCCTGCCCGCCAACCTCGTCGCGACGGCACTCTGCGTGGCAATGTGGGGTTACTTCCTCTATCAGGGGGTGGTCGATCCGCTCGGCGGGATCAACACGCTGTGGCAGCTCTTCGGCGTCGGCAACCAGATGCTGGCCGGCATCGCCCTGCTGCTGTGCACGAGCGTGCTGGTGAAGATGAAGCGCCAGCGCTACGTGTGGGTCACGCTGGTGCCGACGGCCTGGTTGCTGGTCACGACGTTGACCGCGGGGGTGCAGAAGATCTTCCATCCCGACCCGGCGATCGGCTTCCTGGCGCTGGCGCACAAGTTCGGCGACGCGGCCGCGCAAGGCAAGCTGATCGCGCCCGCCAAGTCGATCGAGGAGATGCAGCGCGTGGCATTCAATAATTACCTCGACGCGGTCGTCTGCGGTTTCTTCGTGCTGCTGGTGGTGGCGATGTGCGTCTTCGCGGCCAAGATCTGCATGCAGGCGCTAAAGCAGTCCAAGCCGACCGCGCAGGAGATCCCGCCGATGACGGGCCCGCAGGGAGCGCTTTCATGACCGAAGAACGCGAAGCGGGTGCGCAGCGCTGGCTGGGCAAGAACATCCGCAGCCTCTGCACGGTGTGCCGGCAGGTCTTCGGCATGCCCGACTACGAGCGCTACCTGGCGCATGCCGAGGCGCTGCATCCGGGCGCGCCGGTGCTGTCGCGCAACGAGTACTGCGCGCGAGTGATCGAGCGCCGCTACGGCAAGGGCGGCGCGCGCTGCTGCTGATCAGGCGCCGTCGAGCGCGGCCCGGGCTCGGGCCAGGCGCGCCTCGAGGTCCTTGACCAGCGCCCTCGCCTCGTCGCCTTCCGGTATGGGCCTGCTGCTGTCGCGCCAGGCGACGGCGCTCTTGAAGCCTTCCACCTCGGCATGACGGCGAAACCACATCCCTTCGGGGTTATGGCGCGTGATGCCGTCGAACACCGTCGCGAACATCTGCGACTGCTCCAGCCCCATCGAGTGCCACACCTGGTTGACGACCAGCTTGTGCATCATGAGGTGCGAACACGGAACTCCCGCGATGCGCTGCGCGAGTTGCAGAGTGGCTTCGTCCAGCCGGTCGGCAGGCGCCGAGAAATTGGCCAGGCCCCATTCGGCCGCCTGCGTTCCGCTGATGGTGTCTCCGGTGAACATGAGCTGCTTGGCACGCATCGCGCCGAGCCGGTAGGTCCACATCGCGGTCGTCGGGCAACCCCAGACGCGCGTGGGCATGTAGCCGATCTTCGCGTCGTCGGCCATCACCAGCAGGTCGCAGCACAAGGCGATGTCGCTGCCGCCCGCCACGGCATAGCCATGCACCTTGGCGATGGTGGGCTTGGTGCAGCGCCACAGGGACATGAAGTCATCGGTGTTGGCCTTCATGGCGGCGTAGTCGAGCATCGGATCCCACGGCGTCTTCTCCTGCCGGCACGGATGATCGGCCGTGCCGTCGAGGTCCCTGCCCTCCGCGTACTCACCGAGGTCGTAGCCGGCACAAAAGGCCCGGCCCGCCCCCTCGACCACGATGACGTGCACCTCGTCATCCGCCTGCGCCCATTCGACCGCATGGCGGATGTCCGAAGGCGTCGTGTGGCCGATGGCGTTGAGTTTGGCGGGGCGGTTGAGCAGCAGGCGGGCAATGCGCGGATGCTGCGGGTCCTTGTCGATCAGGACGGTGTCGAACGCGGGCATGAAGTCTCCTTTGTTGGGGGGTCGCCAACGGCGATTTCACTTCAGACGGGCGTTTGGCGCAAAGCGATGTACGACACCGCGCACAAGGATGCGATTTCGTAGGAACGCGCGTCGCGCCGAACGAGCCGCCATGTCACCGCGCCGCGTCCCGGCTCCTACAACGGGGCGAAGTGCGGCGGCTTAACGTACCCGCACACAGGCACAAGGAGAAAACACCATGCCGCTCGCCATGCCCCAACCCGATTTCGAACCGTCGCTTCGGCGCCATCTCAGTGCGTTCGCTTTCCAGACCGAGCCAACCCAGGTCGAACCGGATCGCTTCGGCGGCCCCGGTGACGAAGACGAGGACGCCGACCCCGTCGGCAAGCACCCCAGGCAAGGGAACCAGCTGTTCATGGTCTACGGCGACCGCCGTTGACATTGCAGGGCTGTTCGTGGCGGATGTCACGGACGACCGAAGGCACAGGGCATAGCAGGTCATAGGCACCTGCTCTGCCGATAGGCAGAGACGACGAGGCCGGCACGACGAAAGCGGGCCACCTCGCCAGCACCAATGGTTGATGCGCCGCAACGCGGCCTCGGGTCTGATGTCATCACGCTGCAGCAATGCTGCGGCCCACTTGAAAGATCTTCATCCACCTACTGACTGGGCGACACCATGTACTGCGGCGAACGCTTCAACGGATACACCCATCTGCTCGGCCTGTTGATGGCCACGGCGGGCTCCGCGGCACTTCTCGCGAAGACGATGCCGGACGGCGATCCGGCCAAGACCGCCAGCGCGCTGGTGTTCGCGATCTCGATGATGACGCTCTATGCGGCGTCCACGCTCTTCCACAGCACGCGAGGCCGGATGAAGCTCTTCTGGCAGCGCATGGACCATTGCGCCATCTACCTGCTAATCGCGGGCAGCTACACCCCCTTCGCGCTGGTCACGCTCCAGGGCACATGGGGCTGGGCGCTGCTGGCGGCCATCTGGAGCGCCGCGATCTTCGGCATCGGGCGCGAACTGCGGCCGGGCGAGCCACCGAAGACCTCCCTGATGCTCTACCTGGGCATGGGGTGGCTCGGCGTTCTCGTCGGCGCGCCGCTCGTGGCGCGGCTAGATGGCGAAGGGCTGACGTGGCTGATGATCGGCGCCGCACTGTATTCGGCCGGCACGATCTTCTATCGCAATCCCCGCGGCTGGCGCCATGCGCACGGCACCTGGCACCTGTTCGTGCTGGGCGGTACGCTCTGCCACTACATCACCGTGACGCAGTTCGTTCTCTAGGGCGTGGCGCGTACCGGGCACCCCGGTAACATGCTCCGCCCGAGAGAACGTCCAGTGAAACCGCAGAACTTCAACTTCCACCACCCGCTCGCCTTCTGGATCGGCTGCCTGGCCATCATCGGCGGCGTGCTTGCCCATGTGCCCATGTTCATGATGGGCAAGTACACCGGCTACCAGATGGTCGGCATGGAGATGGACGCCACCATGCTGACCGGCATGGCGATGATCCCCCTCGGCGTGCTGCTCGCGGCCTACGGTCTGATGCCGCGCATCGGCCTGATGCACAAGAGCCTGCACCATGACAGCCACATGCAATTCCACGTGGCCGATGGGGTGCCGCTGAATCGGGAGCATTGGAAGCTCGTCATCGTGCTGGTGATCGCGCTTGCTGTCGACGTGCTGAAGCCGGCCACGCTGGGCTTCGTGATGCCGGGCATGACGCGCGAGTACGAGATCAACAAGGAAACGGCCGGCGTGCTCGCGCTGGTTGCACTCACCGGCACCACGGTCGGTTCCGTCGTCTGGGGAAGGCTTGCGGATGTGTTCGGAAGGCGATCGGCCATCCTGCTGTCCGCACTGATGTTCATCGGCACCGCGATCTGCGGCGCCATGCCGTCATTCGGATGGAACCTCGTGATGTGCTTCCTGATGGGCGCATCGGCCGGTGGATTGCTGCCCATCACCTTCACGCTGATGGCCGAGACGGTGCCCGCCGCGCACCGCGGCTGGCTGCTGGTGGCACTGGGCGGCATCGGCACCTCGGCCGGCTACCTGCTGGCTGCGGGCTCGGCCGCGCTGCTGGTGCCGGAGTTCAGCTGGCGCGCGTTGTGGCTGCTAGGCCTGCCGACCGGATTGCTGATCGTGTTCCTGGGGCGCTACATCCCCGAATCGCCCCGCTTCCTGTCGAACGCCGGGCTCGACAACGAAGCGCGCGCCGTGCTCGCCAGGTTCGCCGGCCCTGAGGCGGCCGCCTCGCGTGCCGACGAGCCGCCGGCGGTCGTCGCCGAACCCGAAGTGCCCGCCGGCGGCATGGGGCAACTGCTTCGCGGCGGCCATGCGCGGATCACCTGGGGCCTGATCGTCTGCGGCGTGGCCTGGGGTCTCGTGAACTTCGGATTCCTGCTGTGGCTGCCGACCAACCTCGGCAGCATGGGCATGGACGCCACCGCCGCCAGCGCACTGCTGGCACGCTCGGCGCTGCTGGCACTGCCCGGCATCGCCCTCGTGATCTGGCTCTACCACCGCTGGAGCAGCATCAAGGCGCTGGTGCTTTTCATCGTCCTGACGGCGGCCACCTTGCTGGTGTTCTTCGGGCTCGGGGTCGCCCAGGTGCGATCAGGCACGGCGATGGTGCTGACCACCGCGTTGCTGCTGGTGAGTTCGAGCGGCGTCATCGCGATGCTGATCCCCTACGCGGCGGAGATCTACCCGGTGCACCTGCGCGGCACCGGCTCGGGCGTGATCGCAGCCAGTTCGAAGTTCGGCGGCATCCTTGGCGCAGCCTTCGGCGTGCTGGGCGTGTTCGGGCACTTCACCCTGTCGGCCCTGCTCATCGCCCTGCCGATGGCCGCCGCGGCCGTGTTGCTGGTCCGTAGCGGCATCGAGACGCGCGGACGCGGGCTGGAGGACATCCAGGACGCATTTGCCCCGGCGTCCGGCGAGGCGCACGGCGGCTAGCGCTGGCGCACCGGCGCCAGTGCGCCCAGGTAGGCGCGCACGCGCTCGTCGCCCATCAGCGCGGCGAAGTCCGGCAACTGCGTCACCACGCCCTTCTGCACGAAGATGAAGCGCTCGCAGCTCTCGCGCAGGATGTCGATGTGCCAGGGCTCGTTCGGATGCAGGCAGAGGAACACCACGCGCCCTGCCCCACGGAGCTTCCGGAAGAAGTCCAGCATGAAGCCGATGTAGCCATCCTGCGTGTTGAACTGCGGCTCGTCGAACAAGTGCACCAGCGGCGAATCGCTCACTGCGTGTTCGAGCATGAAGTTCGGCCGCGTGCGCTGGAACGAACGCACCTGGTAGGACTGGTGGTAGTGGATCGCCAACCGGTCACGCTCGCGCGTGCGCACGCGATGGATGTCCTGCCCGTTGACCCGCACGTGGCCGGCGTCGGGCAGGTTGCTGCCCGTCATGAGCTCGAACAGCGTCGTCTTGCCGGAGCCGTTGGGGCCGAGCACGCCCACCACGGTCGGCTCGGCCACCTCGAAATCGGCTGCGAGCGAGAAAGTGACCTGGGGACGGATCAGGCCGCGGCGGTATTGCTTGCCGACCTGCACGACCTGGAGAAGCGGGGCGCCCATCGTCATCAGACCCCCAGCAGTTGACGGCGCAGCGTCGCGTCGTGCCGCAGCGCGCCGGCCGGGCCTTCGTGGACGATGCTGCCGAGGTTCATCACGTAGACGCGGTCCGCCACTTCGAGCGCGCTCTGCACGTTCTGCTCGACCACCAGCACCGCGACGCCTTCGGCCTTCAGCCGCGTGATGGTCTTCATCACGTCCTGCACCACCTTCGGCGCCAGCCCCTGGCTGGGTTCGTCGAACAGCACGAGGCCGGGCGATCCGAGCAGGGCGCGCGAGATGGCGACCATCTGCATCTCGCCGCCCGAGAGGTTCTCGCACTCGCGGTGCATCAGGTATTCGAGCGCGCTGAAGATCTCGAAGCACTCCTTCTCCGTCCATGCGCGGAAGCGGGACCTCTTGCGCGCGATCGCGAGGTTGCGCGCGACAGTGAGCGTCGGGAAGATGCGCCGGTCGTCAGGCACCCAGCCGATGCCGCAGCGGGCGATCTCGTGGGTGGACGCGTGCGAGATGTCGCGGCCGTCGAAGCGGATCCTGCCGACACCGGGCGGCGTCAGTCCGAGGATCGAGCGCAAGGTCGTGGTCTTGCCAGCGCCGTTCGGGCCGAGCAATGCAACCACCTCGCCCGGGCCCACATGCAGGGAGACGTCGAACAGGGCCTGCGTCTCGCCGTAGAAGGTGTCGATGTGGTCAATGGACAGCAGCGACGCCTGCCCTGCCCCTGCCCCGGAACCTGGCCGTTCGATGGCGACAGCGTTCATGCCAACGCCCCCAGGTTGGACCGGGCGACCCACTCGTTCTGCCGCAGCGCATCCGGCGTGCCCTGCGCAATGACCTGGCCCCAGTGGATCACCGAGATCCGGTCGGCCAGTCCGAAGAGGAATTTCATGTCGTGCTCGATGATCATGATCGTCAGCCGCTTCCTCAGGCGGGCCACCAGTTCCGCCAACCGCGCCGTGCCTTCCGCACCGAGGCCCGCGGTCGGCTCGTCGAGGAAGAGCATGCGCGGCTCGGCTGCGAGCGCGACGCCGATCTCCAGCGCCCGGCGTTCGCCGTAGGACAGGCTTCGGGCCTGCACGCGCTCCTTGCCCGCCAATCCCACGCTGTCGAGCACGCTCGCGGCAAGATCCTGTGCCGCACTGTCCGCGCCGAGGTCCCGCCACGGATTGAAGCCCTGCCGGCGCACGCGAGGCGTGGCGATCAGCACGTTGTCGAGCGCGGAGTAGTCGTCGAACAGGTTCATGATCTGGAAGGAACGCGAGATGCCCCTGCGCGCAATCTCGCGTGGCGGAAGCCCGGTGATGTCTTCGCCCGCGAAACGGACGGTGCCGCGATCGGGCCTGTAGCGCCCGGTGAGCACGTTGAAGCAGGTGGTCTTGCCTGCGCCGTTCGGCCCCATGATGCCGACGAGTTCGCCCTCGGCGCAATCCAGCGTGATGTCTTCGAGCACCACCTGGTCGCCGAAGCGCTTGGAGAGGCCCCTGGCTTCAAACAGCTTCATCTGCACCTCGCTGGACGAACGCAGCCACCGGCGCCGCCGCCGTCACTGCCAGCGCCTTCCGGCCGACCGACGGCCGTTGTCGCCACGCCTGCCAGATGCCGGCGATGCCGTCGGGCTTGAAGATCACCATCGCCATGAAGATGAGGCCATACCAGAGTAGCCAGGTCTCGGTGTAGGCGCCGAGCAGGTCGCGCGCGAGAACGAAGAAGGCGGCCCCGATCACCGGCCCCCAGAAGCTCACGAGGCCGCCGCCGACCAGCACCATCATCACGACGAAACCCGAGTTGTGCAGGCTCATGACATTGGGATAGGCCGACTGCTGGGCCATGGCGAACAAGGCACCCGCGAGGCCCGCCACACCGGCCGACAAGATGAAGGCCAGCCACTTGTAGCGCCAGACGTCGTAGCCCACGAATGCGGCGCGGGTCTCGTTCTGCTTGATGGCGCTCAACACGCGCCCGAGCGGCGAATGGACCAGCCGCCACAAGGCCACGAGCACCACCGCGAAGACGGCGAGACAAAAGTAGAACAGCGCGTTGTTGCTCGCGAGGCTGAAGGACACGAAACCCAGGTCCACCGGCAGCCGACGGATGTTGAGCAGGCCGTCCTCGCCGCCCGTCACCGAATGCCACTTGTTGGCGATGAACCAGAACACCTGGCCGAAGGCGATGGTGAGCAGCGCGTAGTAGATGCCGCGCCGGTGCGAGATGAAGAGGCCCACCAGCGCGCCCAGGCAGGCGGCGATGAGGACCGCGCCGGCCAGGTCGAACCACAGGTTCGGCCAGACCTTGAGTTGCAGCAGCCCGAAGCCGTAGGCGCCGATGCCGAAGTAGGCCCCATGCCCGAAGGACGGCAACCCCGTGAAACCGAGCAGGAGGTTGAAGCCCAGCGCGAACATCATCCAGATCATGATTTCGAGCGCCAGGTACTGATAGAGGCCCACCTGCGCGATCCACAGCGGCGTGGACAGCAGGAACACCAGCAGCAGGACCATGGGCGCAGGAACCAGCGCGGCGCGACCAGCAGCGAGTTGCATGAACGACGTGTCTCCAGGTTCTTGAAATTGATGTTGGACAAAACAGAATGTACGTTCTAATATTGAAACGTTCAAGAATATTCATTCTATTTTTTCGACATGGACCCGATCGCCACCTACGAGCAGCTCAAGAACCGGATCGCGCAGGCCTACCCCGGCATGTCGAAGCAGCTCCAGCGCATCGCCCGCCATGCGCTGGAACGGCCGGACGACCTTGCGCTCGGCACGGTGGCCGCCATCGCCGAGGCCGCGGAGGTCCAGCCTTCCGCGATGATCCGCTTCGCGAACGCGGTGGGCTATGGCGGTTTCTCCGAGATGCAGCAGGTGTTTCGCGGCCATCTGGTAGAGCGCTCGTCGAGCTACCGCGAGCGCATCGTCGAGATGCGGCGCAGGCAGACCAACGGCGCGCGCGCACCCGGCAACGTGCTGCACCAACTGGCGATGGACTCGGTCGGCGAGCTGGGGCAGCTGGAGGAAATGATCCACGAGGCCGACCTCGCGAAGGCGGTCAAGCTCATTGCCAATGCGCCACATATCCATGTGCTCGCGCAACGGCGCGCCTTCCCGGTCGCCGGCTACCTCGCCTATGCATTGAGCCAGCTCGAACTGCGCACGCACCTGCTCGACGGTGCCGGCGGCATGCTGCGCGAGAGCCTGCGCGCCGTGGCGCCGAACGATGTGCTGCTGGTGGCGAGCTTTCGCAACTACTCGCCAGAGGTGCTCGATGCGGCGCAGGCGGCGAGCGAGCGCGGCACGCCGGTGATCGCGATCACCGATGGTCCGCTGTCGCCGCTCAAGGCGTCGGCCAGGGTGTGCTTCGAACTGGCCGACGACTCGTCGAAGCCCTTCCGCTCGCTGGTGGCGCCGCTGTGCCTCGCGCAGGCACTGGTCGTCAGCACCGGGCATCTCCTGGCCGGGCAGGCCAGCCAACCGCGGGTCCGCAAGACGCCCGCAGCGAAGAAGGCGTCATGACAAGACCTTTCGATGTCATCTGCATGGGTCGGGCCGCCGTCGACCTCTACGGCGAGCAGATCGGCGGCCGGCTGGAGGACATGCTGAGCTTCACCAAGTACCTCGGCGGCTCGCCGGCCAACACCGCCGTCGGCGTGGCGCGGCTGGGGCTCAAGCCGGCGATGCTCACGCGCGTCGGCGACGAGCACAACGGTCGCTTCGTGCGCGAAACGCTGGCCGCCGAAGGCGTGGACGTGAGTCACGTCAAAACCGATCCGAAACGCCTCACGGCATTGGTCTTCCTCGGCATCCAGGACCGCGAGACCTTTCCGCTCGTCTTCTACCGGGACCACTGCGCCGACATGGCGATCGACGAGACGGACATCGCGCCCGGCCACATCGCCTCCGCGACCGCCCTGCTGCTGTCCGGCACGCACCTGTCCCAGCCGCAGACCTACCGGGCATGCCTCGCCGCGATCAGACACGCGAAGGCCGGCGGTACGCGCATCGTGCTGGACATCGACTACCGCCCCGTCCTCTGGGGCCTGACCAGCCCGGGCATGGGCGAGCAGCGCTTCGTGCCGTCCGACCAGGTCAGCGCGCATTACCAGACGGTGATTCCGTCGTGCGACCTGGTGGTGGGCACCGAGGAGGAAATCCATATCGCCGGCGGCAGCTCGGACACGCTGGCCGCCCTGCGCCGGCTGCGCTCGCTCACTGAAGGCACGATCGTGATGAAGCGCGGGCCGATGGGCTGCGTGGTGTTCGACGGCGCAGTGCCCGATCGGCTGGAGGACGGCCTGCATGGGCCCGGCTTTCCGGTCGACGTCTACAACGTGCTGGGTGCGGGCGATGCCTTCATGGCCGGCTTCCTGCGCGGCTGGCTCAAGGACGAGGCGCTGGAGCGCTGTTGCGCCTACGCCAATGCCTGCGGCGCACTGGTCGTGTCGCGGCATGGCTGTGCGCCGGCCATGGCGAGTTGGGAAGAGCTGCGGCATTTTCTCGCGCACGGTTCGCACACGCGCCGGCTTCGCGAGGATGCAAGCCTGGAGCATCTCCATCGCGTGACCACGCGCACCCGGCAATGGGATGAACTCGGCATCCTTGCTTTCGATCATCGCGTGCAGCTCGACGAACTCGCGGCGCAACACGGCGCGGAGCCGCAGCGTGTGGAGCGCTTCAAGCGGCTGGTGGCCGAAGGCGCGCGCCGGGTCGCACTGGCCGAGCCGGCCTCGGGGCCTGCGGCTGGAATGATCCTCGACAGTCGCTTCGGCGCGGAGATCCTGCCGACGCTCACCGGCAAAGGCTGGTGGGTGGCGCGACCGGTCGAACTGCCGGGCTCCCGCCCGCTCGCCTTCGAATCCGACAAGCCACTGGCGCTCGAGATGCGCGGCTGGCCGGGCGAGCATGTCGCGAAGTGCCTGGTCAGCTATCACCCCGACGACGCGCAGGCGCTGCGCGATGCGCAGCTGGCACGGCTCTCCGAACTGCAGTGCGCCAGCGTCGCGACCTTCCACGAGTTCCTGATCGAAGTCATCCCGCCGCGCGACATGCCCAGCGACGAAGCCACGCTGGCCCGCGCGCTGGCGCAGATCTACGAAGCCGGCATCCGGCCCGACTGGTGGAAGCTGCCGCCATCCGACTCGGCGCAGGCCTGGGAACAGATCGACGCCGTGATCCGCCGCCACGATCCGCACTGCCGCGGCGTGCTCCTGCTCGGCCTGGAGGCCAGCGAAGACGAACTGCGCAACGGCTTCGAGGCTGCGGCGCCGCATCCCATCTGCCGCGGTTTCGCCGTGGGCCGGACGATCTTCGCGGATGCCGCCGCAGGCTGGTTCGCCGGCCGGCTCTACGATGCGCAGGTCGTCGACGACGTCGCCCGCCGCTACGCACGACTCATGCAGATCTGGCGCGAGGCGCGCGCCGGCATCACCACTTCAGTTGCTTGAACTTCACGGGAACACCTCATGACCACACCCAGGATCGGCTTCATCGGCATCGGCATGATGGGCCACGGCATGGCGAAGAACCTTCTGGCGAAGGGCTTCCCCCTCGTTTTCAAGGCGCACCGCAACCGCGCGAACCTCGCAGACCTGCTGGCGGCGGGCGCCACCGAGGCCGGCACGCCCGCCGCGACGGCACAGGCGACGGACATCGTCTTCATCTGCGTCACCGGCTCGCCGCAGGTGGAAGAGATCATCTACGGCCCGGACGGCCTGCTGGGTGCCACGCGAAAGGGCCTGCTGGTGGTCGACACCTCGACGGCCGAACCCTCCTCCACCACGCGGATCCGCGCCGACCTCGCGGCCAAGGGCGTGAAGTTCATCGATGCGCCGCTGGCCCGCACCCCCAAGGAGGCCGAAGAAGGCCGGCTCAACACCATGGTCGGCGCGGATCCCGATGACTTCCACCTCATCGAGCCGGTGCTCAAGGCCTTCTGCGAGAACATCTTCCACGTCGGCCCGCCCGGCCATGGGCACGTGCTCAAGCTGGTCAACAACATGATGGCGATGAGCTTCGCCACCTGCATCGCCGAGGCCTTCGCGGTCGCCGCCAAGTCGGGACTCGATCTCAAGCGCCTCTACGACGTGGTGTCGGTCGGCGGCGTGAACTGCGGCATCTTCCAGATGATGACGAGCAAGACGCTCACCGAAGGCACGGTGGACGGCTTCAAGTTCGGCATCGCCAATGCGCAGAAGGACCTGCGCTACTACACGCACCTGGCCGAGACGCTGCCGGTGTCGAGCTTCATGGGCGAGGCCGCGCACCAGAGCCTGATCCAGGCGGTCAACCTCGGCTTTGGCGACAAGCTCATCGCATCGCTTTTCGAGGCCCAGGAAAAGGCCAACGACGTGAAGATCATTCCGCGCTAGTCCCAACCCGATAACTGCAGGAGACAACGACCATGAAGAAGACGAACACCCCCTCCGATTCACGCCGTGCCCTGCTGAAAGGCACGGGCCTCGCGCTCGCCGGTGCGGGCCTCTACGGCGTGGCGCCCTTCATGGGGCCCTGGAAGCACAACCGCGTGTGGGCGCAGGCCGCGCAGAAGAAGCCGCTGGTGATCGGGCTGACGATGGACACTTCCGGCATGTACGCAGCTTCCGGCGGCGAGGAGCGGCTGGGCGCGATGATGGCGATCAAGGAATTCAACGACAAGGGCGGCGTGCTGGGCCGGCGCATCGAGGCGATCCACATGGACACCGAGACCACGCCCGCGACCGGCTCGCGCATCGCCGAACGCATGATCACGCGCAACGAGGCCACCTTCCTCATCGGCGCGGTGCACTCGGGCGTGTCGAACGCGATCTCGCAGGTGGCGCAGAAGTACGGCACCGTCTTCCTCAACACCAATTCCAGTTCGCCGACCGAGGCCGGCAAGGATTGCCACCGCACCAAGTTCGTGTGGGACGGGAACGGCACCAACTTCTCCAATGCGATCGTCAAGAACGCCATCGCCGCGAGCGGCCGCAACTGGGTGCTGCTGACCAACGACTACGTCTGGGGCCACACGACCTCGAAGGCGACCCGCGACATCGTCGAGGCCAACGGCGGCAAGATCATCGACGAACTGCTCATCCCGCAGAACACGCGCGACTTCTCCTCCTACCTGCTGAAGCTGCAGCAGCTCAAGCCCAACGTGGTGGCGACCGCGGTCGGCGGCGACGACATCAAGGCGTTGCGCCAGCAGGTGGTGCAGCTCAAGCTCAACGAATCGATGGCCTGGATCAACAACCAGCAGGACTGGCCCGATGTCTACGGCCTGGGGCCGGAGGCGATCTTCGGGGTCTTCGGCACGACCTGGTACTACCGCCTCGACCTGCCGGGCGTGAAGGAATTCGTCGCCGCCTACCAGAAGCAGTACCCCGGCGTGGCGATCCGCGTGCCCGGCAACGTCTATCACAACACCTACATGGCGACGCGCGAACTGCTGCGCTGCACCGAGGAAGCCGGCACGACGCAGAACATCGCGGTCATCAAGAAGCTCGAAGGCCGGCAGATGAAGGCGGCGGACCGGCTGCAGCACTTCGACGCCTGGATGGACCCCGTCACGCACCAGTGCCAGCAGACCATCTACATGGCGAAGTACAACGACAAGCCGGCCGAGAAGGACGACATCTTCAGGATCATCACGCAGGCCAATCCGAAGGACGTGATGGATACGCAGGCGCAGACGGCCTGCAAGCTGGAGAGCTACGAGTCGACACCGAGCTACGACGTCTGAAGCCGGCGCCCGGACGCGATGGACTTTCTCATCCAGCTCCAGCCCCACTTGGTCAACGGCGTTTCGCTGGGCTTGCTGTTCGCGCTGATCGCGCTGGGCTTCATGCTGATCGTGGGGGTGATGGAGACCATCAATCTCGCGCACGGCTCGCTGTTCGCGCTGGGCATGTACGTGGCACTCTTCGTCGTCGCGCCGCAGCTCGGCATGTTCCCGGCCTTGCAGGCAGCGTACATGGCCTTGCCGATCGAGTTGCGCTACCTGTTCGCGCTGGTGCTGGCGCCGGTCTTCGTCGGCATCTTCGGGATGCTGCTGGAGCTGTGCATGCGGCGCACCTACGGGCGCGATCCGCTCTACGGCCTGCTGCTGACCTTCGGCGCGGCGCTGGTGATCGAGGAAGGCATCCGGCTGGTCTGGGGTTCGTCCGAGAAGCAGATCCCGCTGCCGCAGGCGATCTCGGGCGCGGTGATGATGGGCGACCTGATCTATTCGCGCTATCGCTTCTTCGCGAGCGCCTTCGCGGTGCTGATGATCTTCCTGCTGTGGCTCTTCCTGCAGAAGACGCCCTACGGCGCCATCATCAAGGCGGGCGCGCACGACAGCGAAATGGTGCGCGCGCTGGGCATCAACCTTTCGCGGCTGCGGCTGTTCGTCTTCGGGCTGGGCGTGGCGCTGGCGGCGATCGCGGGCGTGGTGATGGCGCCGATCTGGGGCGTGCGGCCGCACGTGGGCGTGGACGCGGTCGTGCCGGCCTTTCTCATCATCGTGCTCGGGGGCGTCGGCTCGCTCTGGGGCGCGGTGATCGCGGGGCTGATGGTGGGCATGGTCGTGGGACTGACCGGTGCGTATGCCTCGGAATGGTCGCTGATGTCGATGTACCTTCTGTTCATCGCGGTCGTCACCTTCCGCTCGCGCGGATTGTTCGGAAAGAAGAGCGTGCTCGATGCCTGAACTTCATGCGAAGCCCTTGCAGGGCAAGGTCGCCCTGGTCACCGGCGCGGCCGGCACGATGGGCTTGGCCGCCGCCAGGTTCCTGCTCGAGGACGGCTGCAGGGTGGCGCTCGTGGATGCCAACCGCGATCGGACCCTGGCGCTCGCGGAAGAACTGGGCGCCGACGCCCTGCCCTTCTGCTTCGACATCAGCGACGCGGGTGCGGTGCAAAGCGGCCACGCGCAGATCGTCGAAGCGATGGGGCCGGTCGACGTGCTGGTCAACAACGCGGGGATCCTGTCGAACAACAAGGCGGAAGCCACCGACGCATCGGAGTGGCGGCGCGTGCTGGCCGTGAACCTGGATGGCGCCTTCTACCTCTCGCAGCAGGTCATTCCTTCGATGAAGGCACGGCGCGCCGGCCGCATCATCAACACCTGCTCCCTGGCGGCGAAGACGGGCGGGCTCACGGCGGGCACGGCCTATTCGGTCTCCAAGGGGGCGCTGACCTCGCTGACTTTCTCGCTGGCGCGCGAACTGGCATCCTTCGGCGTCACCGCCAACGGCATTTCGCCGGCCTATGTGAAGACGCCCATGATCACCGAGCAACTGACCGAGCTCCAACGGCAAGCGCTGCTGAAGGACATTCCGGTCGGCCGCTTCTGCGAGCCGGAGGAGTTCGCGCACGTGGTGCGCTTCCTGGCGTCGCCGCTCTCCGGGTTCATCACCGGCGAGATCATCGATCTCAACGGCGGCCTGCTGATGGACTGAAGGCGCATGGACGAACTGGCCCCGCGCATCGATTTCGCCCACGAGCTGTCCGGCCTCTTCAGGCTCGACGGCAAGACGGTCTACCTCCCCGGCGGCTATGGCGGGATCGGCGAGGCCATCGCCTGGGCGATGGCGCTGGCCGGCGCCCGGGTGGCGGTGTCGGGGCGGGACGAAGCGAAGGCAAAGGCTTTGGCAGCGTCGCTCCGTGAGGCAGGCCACGAAGCACTGGGTCTCGCCATGGACGCGCATTCCGTGGCCGACATGCAGGCCTCGGTCGACGCCGTCGCTTCGCACTTCGGCAGGCTCGACGTGCTGATGAACTGCGTCGGCATCCAGCGCGAGCAAGGTGTGCTCGACGTCACCGAGGAGGCCTTCGACGAGGTCGTCCAGGTCAATCTCAAGGCCGCGATGTTCCTGGCACAGGCGGCCGCGCGCCACCAGATCGCCGGCGGGCGCGGCGGCGCGCAGGTGCATCTGCTCTCGGTGCGCTCCCAGCTTGGCCTGCGCGGACGCGGCTACTCGGCTTATGCGAGCAGCAAGGGCGGCCTGGTCATGCTGATCCGCCAGCACGCCGCCGAGCTGGCGCCGCACGGCATCACGGTCAACGGCGTCGCGCCGACCGTCGTGCGCACCGAAATGGCGCGCCACTGGCTCGCGAACCCCGAAACGAACAGGCAACTGACCGATCGCATCCCGCTCGGCCGGGTCGCCGACCCGAAGGATGTGGCGGGCGCGGCGGTGTTCTTCTGTGCCCCCGCGGCGGCTTTCGTGACCGGCCAGGTGCTCTACCTGGACGGCGGCATCAACGCCACGCAATGACGCGCACGCGCGGGCGCGTCCTTTTCTAGAATCACCCGGGGATTCGAAGCCGGACGCGTCGCTCCAGCGGCAGATCCGGAAGTCGCCCGCCTTATCCGGAATAAGCAACCAACCGGCCGCCAACCCGCATGGGGACTGGTGAATAAGCTTATCCGCATAAGGCGCGAACCAAAAAATAGTTTGTTTCCATAAGGCTCGCTCCTACATTCCTCGCTCCCCGTTGACGAGGCTGTGGACGCATTGCCTTCCAGCAACTGACACACGATGTACCAATACACAGATTTCGACCGCCAGTTCGTGCACCTGCGCGCGGCTCAATTCCGTGACCAGCTCGAACGCTGGCAAACGGGCAAGCTTGCGGAGGACGAGTTCCGTCCCCTGCGGCTGCAAAACGGCTGGTATGTGCAGCGCTATGCGCCGATGCTGCGCGTGGCCGTGCCCTACGGCGAATTGTCGAGTCGCCAACTGCGCGTTCTCGCCAAGATCGCGCGCGAGTACGACGAGCCCGAGGCCGAGGTCTACAAGACCGCCATCACGACCCAGGGCAAGCTCGGCTCGCACAAGCTGCCGACGCACTACGCGCATTTCACAACGCGCCAGAACGTGCAGTACAACTGGATCCCGCTGTCGAACTCGGCGGACGTGATGGACCTGCTGGCCTCGGTCGACATGCATGGCATCCAGACCAGCGGCAACTGCATCCGCAACATCACCAGCGACGAGCGCGCCGGCGTGGCGGTCGACGAGATCGCCGATCCGCGCCCCTTCGCCGAAATCATGCGGCAGTGGAGCACGCTGCACCCTGAATTCGCCTTCCTGCCGCGCAAGTTCAAGATCGCGATCACCGGCGCCAGGGAAGACCGCGCCGCCACGGGCTGGCACGACGTCGGGCTGCACCTCCTGAAGAACGACGCGGGCGAGCTGGGCTTCCGCGTGCAGGTGGGCGGCGGCATGGGCCGCACGCCGATCATCGGCACCGTGCTGCGCGAGTTCCTGCCGTGGAACCAGATCATGAATTACCTCGAAGCGGTGATCCGGGTCTACAACCGCTACGGCCGCCGAGACAACATCTACAAGGCGCGAATCAAGATCCTGGTCAAGGCCGAGGGCCAGCGCTACATCGACGACGTCGAGGCCGAGTACACGCAGATCATGGAGCACGACGGCGCGCCGCACACGGTGACGCAGGCCGAACTCGACCGCGTGAGCGCTTCGTTCGTGCCGCCGACGCTGGCGACCCGCGTGTTCCGCAGCGCCGAGGAAACCGACGCCGACCTGCGTGCGCAGGCCGCGGACGACGTGATGTTCGCCCGCTGGCTCGCGCGCAACGTGGCACCGCACAAAAATCCGGCGCTGCGCGCGGTCACGCTGTCCTTCAAGCGCCGGCTGCAGGCGCCCGGCGATGCCTCCGCCGACCAGCTCGACACGGCCGCCCTGCTGGCCGATCGATTCAGCGCCGGTGAAGCCCGCGTCACGCACGACCAGAACCTCCTGCTGCCCTGGGTGCATGCCGAAGACCTGCATGCCCTGTGGCTGGCTGCGCGCGAAGCCGGCTTCGCCAGCGCCAACGTGCACCTGCTGACCGACATGATCGCCTGCCCCGGCGGCGACTTCTGCGCGCTGGCGAACGCACGCTCGATCCCGATCGCCGAAGCCATTACCGAGCGCTACCAGGACCTGGACGAACTCGACGACCTCGGCGAGATCGACCTGCACATCAGCGGCTGCATCAATTCCTGCGGCCACCACCACAGCGGCCACATCGGCATCCTCGGCGTCGACAAGGACGGCAAGGAGTGGTACCAGGTCACCCTGGGCGGCTCCGACGGCTCCGCACTCAGCGGCGCGGCGCAGCCCGGCAAGGTGGTCGGCCCCTCCTTCTCGGCGGCCGAAGTGCCGGACGTGATCGAGGCAGTGCTCAACACCTACCGCGACACCCGGGAAACCGGAGAGACCTTCATCGACGCACTGCGACGTGTCGGCATCGAGCCCTTCAAGGCCGCCGCCAACGGTGCGCGCTTCAAGGTCGAGGAGGCCGCATGAACAAGACGCTTCGACTGATCGCTGCCGAAGACCACGTGGACAACGGCGACCCGAACGTCTTGCAACTGCCGAACGACGCCGACCCGCTGGCGATCGAGGTGTGCCTCGACGATGTGGAGCGCATCGACCTGGACTTCCCGAAGTTCACCGATGGCCGCGCCTTCAGCCAGGCCTTCCTGCTGCGCCGGCGCCTGGGTTTCAAGGGCGACATCCGGGCCACCGGCGACGTGCTGATCGACCAACTGGTGCAGATGCAGCGCACCGGCTTCTCGAGCGCCGTGCTGAAGGAAGGCGTCGACGCCTCCGCCGCGCAGCGCCAGTTCGACCGTTTCGCCGCCTTCTACCAAGGCGACGCGGTCCAAGCCACGCCGATCTTCAAGCGCGCCTGAACGCCCGCCGGTCGCCCCGCCCCACAGAAAACTTCGCAAATGAGCATCGATCTCGCACAAGTCAACGCCAAGCTCGGCCGCAACGCAGAAGGCCTCGTGGACTGGGCTATCGGCCTGGACCGGTCGGCCATCATCACCACCAATTTCCGGCCTTTCGAGGCGGTGATCCTGCACATGGTCACGCGTGCGAAGCCTGACGTGCCGGTGGTCTGGATGGACAACGGCTACAACACCGAGGCCACCTACCGCTTCGCCGACGAGGTGACGAAGCTGCTGAAGCTGGACCTGCGCATCTACGTGCCCCGGCGCTCGCGCGCGCATCGCGAAGCCGTGGAAGGCCCGACACCGGCGCTCGACGATCCGCGGCACGCCGCCTTCACCGAGGAGGTGAAGCTGGAGCCCTTCGCACGCGCGCTGCGCGAGACGGCGCCGCAGGTCTGGTTCACCGCGCTGCGGGCCACCGACACCGCCGTGCGCGCGCAAATGGACCCGGTCAGCATCAATCCCGATGGCCTGATCAAGGTCGCACCGCTGCTGCACTGGTCGTCGAAGGACCTGTACGAGTATTGCCAGGCGCATGGCCTGCCCAACAACTTCGACTACCTCGACCCGACCAAGGGCGAGGACAACCGGGAATGCGGTCTGCACCTCGCGCACTGATGTCCCACGCCGCATCCGCCCCACACATTGAGCGCCCCACTTCCATGAACGCCCGTACCGACACCGACCTGCTGCTGCAACCCACATCGCAGTCGCTTGCGCGCCTTTCCAACACGCAGCTCGACGCGCTGGAAGAGGAAACCATCTTCATCCTGCGGGAAGTCGCCGCCTCCTTCGAGCGGCCGACGCTGCTGTTCTCGGGCGGCAAGGATTCGCTGGTCCTGCTCAAGTGCGCGGAGAAAGCCTTCGGCGTCGGCCGCATACCCTACCCGCTGCTGATGATCGACACCGGCCACAACTTCCCCGAAGTGACGGCCTTCCGCGATGCGCGCGCCAGGGAACTCGGCGCCGAACTGATCGTGCGCAATGTCGAGGATTCGATGAAGCGCGGCACGGTGCGCCTGGCGCACCCGGACGAATCGCGCAACGTTCACCAGTCGGTCACGCTGCTGGAAGCCATCGAGGAGTTCCGCTTCGATGCGCTGATCGGCGGCGCCCGCCGCGACGAGGAGAAGGCGCGCGCCAAGGAACGCATCTTTTCGCACCGCGACAGCTTCGGCCAATGGCAGCCCAAGGACCAGCGGCCGGAACTGTGGACGCTGTTCAATACCCGTCTGGCGCCGGGCGAGCATTTCCGCGTGTTCCCGATCTCGAACTGGACCGAACTCGATGTCTGGCAATACATCGAGCGCGAGAACATTGCCCTGCCTTCGATCTACTACACCCACAAGCGCGAAGTGGTCGAGCGCCGCGGCTTGCTGGTGCCGGTGACCGAACTGACGCCGCCGCGCGATGGCGAACAGATCCAGGTGCGCGACGTGCGCTTCCGCACGGTTGGCGACATCACCTGCACCTGCCCGGTGGACAGTCTTGCCGCCGATGCCGGAGACGTGGTGATCGAGACGCTGGCGGCTGACGTCAGCGAACGCGGCGCGACGCGGATGGACGACAAGACGTCCGAAGCCTCGATGGAAAAGCGCAAGAAAGACGGGTACTTTTGACTCGCCCCCAGGCTTGCCCACTTCGTGTGGCCGCCTACCCCCGGCCGGGGGCAACACCGGCGAACCGGCGGAGCCGGTCCGCGGTGTTTCTGGAATTGGGGCGCATCGCCCTTGATGAATGAGATTTTTATGACTATTGCGACTGCTGCTTCCACTGGAATTCATGCTGCCGAGACGGGCGCTGCGCTGCGCTTCATCACCTGCGGCAGCGTCGACGACGGCAAGAGCACGCTGATCGGGCGTCTGCTGGTCGACAGCAAGACGGTGCTGCAGGATCAGCTGGCCGGGGTGCAGCGCGGCGGGGAGACTGATCTGGCGCTGCTGACGGACGGGCTGTCGGCGGAGCGTGAACAGGGGATCACGATCGATGTGGCCTACCGCTATTTCTCGACGGCGCATCGCAAGTTCGTGATTGGCGATGCACCCGGCCACGAGCAGTACACGCGCAACATGGTCACGGCCGCTTCGAGCGCCGATGCGGCGGTGGTGCTGGTTGACGCGACCAAGCTGGCATGGGCCGCCGAATGCGGTGATGGTGAAGTCGTGCGGCGCGAGCTGCTGCCGCAGACGCGCCGGCATACGCTGCTGTGCCATCTCCTGCGCGTGCAGTCGATCGTGTTCGCGGTGAACAAGCTCGATGCCATTGACGATGCCGAACTGGCTTTCGAGCGCATCTCCGAGGCGCTCGCGAACTTCGCGGAAGCCGCTGGCGTACAGGTCGCGGCCACGGTGCCGATCTCGGCGCTCAAGGGCTGGAATGTCGCTTCGCGGCACCCTGATTGGGCCGGTTACGAGGGCCCGAGCCTGCTCGAATTGCTGGAGCAACTGCCGGTGACGGCGCAGGACGAGGCCGTGCCATTTGCCTTTCCGGTGCAATGGGTGGAGAAGTTCTCCGCCTCGGCCGACACATCGCGCGGCCGGCGGGTGTTCTGGGGCCGCGTTGCCAGCGGGCACGTCGAACCCGGCCAGCGCGTGACCGTGCTGCCGAGCAACCAGACGGCCACCGTGGCGCAGGTGCTGAGCCACACGCGCCAACCCAAGGCCGTGCATGCGGGCCACAGCGCCGGCATCGTGCTGGACCGTGAGCTCGACGTCTCGCGCGGCGACTGGCTGCTGGAACCCGGCGCCTTCGAGCCGGCGCGCGAGATCACGGCCACCATCGCCTGGCTCGACGACGAGCCGCTCGTGGCGGGCCGCGTCTACTGGGCGCTGCAGGGGCATCGCTGGGTCAAGGCCAAGGTGGCGCGGATCGTGGATCGCGTCAACATCACGACCCTGGATTCCGAGCCGGCCGACCAGCTCGAAGCCAATGCGATCGGCGACGTGGTGCTCAGCCTGCAGCAGCCGCTGGCCGTGCTGCCCTTCACCCAATCGCGCACGCTGGGCTCGCTAATCCTCGTCGACACGGCCTCCCACAGGACCTCCGCCGCCGTGCTGGTGCGGCCTGCGGCCACAAAGCCCTAAAATTCGGGGTTTTCCCGATCATCCTCCCGCCAGCCAAGAAGAACCATGACCCACGTCGTCTCCGAATCCTGCATCCGCTGCAAATACACCGATTGCGTCGACGTGTGTCCCGTCGACTGCTTCCGTGAAGGGCCGAACATGCTGGTGATCGACCCGGACGAGTGCATCGATTGCGCGGTGTGCATTCCCGAATGCCCGGTCAACGCGATCTACGCGGAGGAAGACCTGCCGGCCAACCAGCTGGCCTTCATCAAGATCAACGCCGAGCTGGCCGTGGCCGATGGCTGGAAGAGCATCACCAAGCGCAAGCCGGCGCTGCCCGATGCGGACGAGTGGAAAGACAAGACCGACAAGGTCTCGGAGTTGGTGCGCTGAGCACGACCCCTGCATCCCCCATCGAAACCGACGCGCTGATCATCGGCGCGGGCCCGGTGGGGCTGTTCCAGGCCTTCCAGCTCGGCCTGCTTGAAATCTCCTGCCACATCGTCGACGCCCTGCCCCGTGTCGGCGGCCAGTGCGTCGAGCTGTATGGCGACAAGCCGATCTACGACATCCCCGGCACGCCGGTGACCACCGGGCGCGGCCTCGTAGAGTCGCTGCAGCGGCAGATCGCGCCCTTCAAGCCGCAATTCCATCTCAACGAGCAGGTCGCGACGCTCGCCCGTCAGGACGATGGGCGCCTTCTGCTGGGAACCAACGAGGGTACCGTTTTCCTCGCCAGGACCGTGTTCATCGCCGCGGGCGTGGGCGCATTCGTGCCGAAGCGCATCCCGGTCGAAGGCATCGAGCGGCTGGAAGGAAGCCGGCTTTTCTATCACCCCGACGCGCTCGGTCGCTTTGCCGGACAGACGGTGGTCGTCAACGGCGGCGACGACGCGGCGCTCGATACTGCGCTGGCGCTCGTACCCATCGCGAAACAGGTCACGCTGCTGCACCGGCGCGATGTCTTCCAGGCCGATGACGCCACTGTCGCGGCTTTGCGGGAGCAGATCACCGCAGGAACGGTGCGCTTGGCCGTTGGGCAGCCGGTCGCGTGCGACGACGCCGGACTGCAGATCGCAACGCCCGATGCGCAAACCGTCTCGTTGCCCTTCGATTCGCTGATCGGCTGCCTGGGAATTTCGCCTCGCCTGGGCGCCATTGCCGAATGGGGCCTCGATCTCGTGCGCAAGCAGGTGCCGGTCGACACCGAGAAGTACGAAACGCGCGAGCGCGGCGTCTTCGCTGTCGGCGACATCAACACCTACCCGGGCAAGAAGAAGCTGATCGTCTGTGGCTTCCATGAAGCCACGCTGGCCGCCTGGGGCGCGACCGCCATCGTGTTCCCCGACAAGTCGATCCCGCTGCAATACACGACGACCAGCACCCGGCTGCATGCGCTGCTTGGCGTCAAGCACTGATCGTGGCTTGGGCACGGCCGCACGTACGCGACACGTTGCGATCCTGAACGAGACGTGAATATCCAGTTCACGCTCGCGACATTGCTCGAGCCTAGGATTCTTGCCATGCAGGCGCTGAACATCTCCCTCTTTCAATGGCTGGCCGCGGGCTCCACGCCTAATCCACAACTCCTGTGGATCGCATCGGTCCTGGCCGAAAGGGGCCCATGGGTTTGCGTTGCAATCATGGCGTGGATCGCATGGCGCAAACCCACGCAACGCGCCTATTGCATGGGGACGCTGGTCGCAGCCGCCGTCACCGCGCTCGCCGCCCACACGTTGGCGAGCGCCATCGACTCGCCGCGCCCCTTCATGCTCGGGCTGAGCCCCGCGCACATCGTGCACGGCGCCCGCGGCTCGATGCCAAGTGCGCATGCGTCGGTGATGTTCGCGGTCGCCCTGATCTTTTGCATCCGCCCTCCCCTGCGCAAGGCGGGGCTTGCGATGCTCGTCGTTGCCGCTGCCACCGGCTGGGCGCGCATCTACGTGGGCGTTCATTTCCCGTTCGACATCCTGGGCGGCCTCCTGTTGGCGGTCGTGATCACGACCCTGTTCTGGGTGCTTTTGCGCCTGACCCAGCGCATGGTGGTTTCGCGGCTCGATCGCGTCGATCCAGAAGCCTCCCTTCAGCCGAGGGCGCCGGCCGAGGCCAGCGCCGCGCCTCTCGAGCCACCGAGCATCGCGCGCCACGCCTGATTTCCCGCTGGCCACGCGCCGCAGCCTTCGCGGCTGCGCCGCTCTACAATCCAGACTGCTTCGCCAGATTGAAGCAACGCTAGGGGTGCCGACCCGCGACTCGTTCGCCGGCAGGCTGAGAGAGTCCCTTTGAACCTGACTGAGGTAATCCTCGCGCAGGGAAGCTGGTCCGGCGGCCGCCACGTTTTCTCGCGTGCCGGTCCCACCGCCGGGCCTCGCCCACCTGCCAAACAATTTGCACTGGAGCAAATGGATGGCAAACACACAAATCGATCCCGCGCCCTTGGGTGCCAACGAGGCGCTGACGCCGCTGCGTGAGGCCGGCCGCGTCTTCCGATGGCACGACCACATGGCGCTTTGGTTCAGCCTCGGTGTCGGCCTGCTGGTGATGCAGATCGGCGCCTACCTGGTACCGGCGGTCGGCACGCGCGATGCCGTCCTCGCCATCGTGCTGGGCTCGTGCATCGGCGCGGGCCTGCTGGCATGGACCGCGCGCCTGGGCTGCGAAAGCGGCCTCGCCAGCGCGGGCCTGATGCACGCCACCTACGGCAGCGCATTCGCCCGGCTTCCCGTGGTGCTCAACATCGTTCAACTGATCGGCTGGACCACTTTCGAAATCGTGATCATGCGCGAGGGCACCCAGGCCATCGGCCGGCAGGCCTTCGGTTGGTCGCTCGACGGCAACCTGGGCTCGCTGCTGACGACCCTGCTCTGGGGCGCCGTCCTGCTCGCCTTGCTGGCGGGTTCCATGGTCAAGCTGGTCCGGCGCTTCGTCAGCCGATTCGGGCTGCCGCTGGTGGTGCTCTCGCTCATCTGGCTGACCTGGCAGTTCGCAACGCGGCTGCATGCCAAGGGCCTGGAAGCCTTCTGGACGCGACCGGGCGACGGCAGCATGGGCATGTTCGGCGCGCTCGATCTGGTGATCGCGATGCCTGTCTCGTGGCTGCCGCTCGTGGCCGACTATGCGCGTCACGGCAAGCGCAGCGCGGGCGGCCTGGGGAGCGCCTTCAGCGGCACCTGGGTCGGCTACGTGGTCGCCAACATCTGGTGCTATGCACTGGGCGTGATGGTGGTGAGCGTCGCGGAGCCAGGCACGGACCTGGTTACGGCGCTCCTGCTGGCGCAGGGCGGGCTGGTCGCGTTGGGCCTGATCCTGATCGACGAACTCGACAATGCCTACGGCGATGTCTATTCAGGCTCGGTTTCGTCCCACAGCCTGCAGCCGCGCTGGAGCGTGCGTCGCTGGGGCCTGATGCTCGCCGTGGTCTGCATCGCCTTGGCGTTGGTGCTGCCGATGCACTCGCTCGAACCCTTCCTGCTGCTGCTGAGTTCGGTGTTCGTTCCGCTCTACGGCGTGATCCTCGGCCGGTTGGGCACGGGCAGCGGTGTCGCGACCGTGGGGGCGCGGCGCGTGGACCTCGCCGCCGCCGCCATCTGGATCGGCGGCATCGCGATCTACCACGCCTGCGCCGCTTGGGCGCCTCAGTGGGGCTCGGCGCTGCCGACCCTGGCGATCACTTTCGTGCTGGCGCTGGTCACGCGTCCGTCGACGGCAGGCGGACCATCGGCACTGGCGCAAAGCCGTGGTTGAGAGGTCCGTGGCCCGCACCGACCTTCACATCCGCGCCCGCCGCCATGGCGGCGACCACGTAGCCGCGCGCGCGTTCCACGGCCTGCGGCAGGTCGTAGCCGAGCGCCAGGTGCGCAGCAATGGCCGACGACAGCGTGCAGCCAGTGCCATGGAGATTGCGGCTGGCGATGCGCGTGGACGCGAGGCACAGGCGTTCGCCGTTCGCCTCGGCCAGCAGATCGACCACATCGTCGCCGGGCAGGTGTCCACCCTTGAGCAGGACGGCATTCGCGCCCAGGGCCAGCAGTTCGCTTGCGGCATCGTCCAGCGCATCGACACCGTCGATGGCATGGCCGATCAGCAACGCCGCCTCGTCCAGGTTGGGCGTCACCACCACCGCACGCGGAAAGAGTTCGCGCACAAGGCCCTGGACGGTTTCCGCTGCGATCAGCCTGTCGCCGCTGGTGGCGACCATCACCGGGTCGAGCACCACGTTCGGCAGCTTGTAGTGGTCGATGGCCCATGCGACGACTTCGACGATCTCCGGCGCATGCAGCATGCCCAGCTTGACGGCATCGACGCCGATGTCCTCGACCACGGCCTGGATCTGCGACTTGAGGAAGGCCGGTGGTACGCCATGAATGCCCCTGACGCCGAGCGTGTTCTGCGCGGTGAGCGCGGTGATGGCCGTCATGCCGTAGCAGCCCAGCGCCGCGAAAGTCTTGAGATCGGCCTGGATGCCGGCGCCGCCGCCGCTGTCGGAACCTGCGATCGAGAGCACACGGGCGTAGCGGGAAATTGCATGAGTCATGGGGGCGAGCTTACCCCCAGCCTCGCCCACTTCGTGTGGCTCGGACACCCCCTCTCCAGGGGGCAATACCGGCGGCCCGGCAAAGCCGGTTCCGCGGTATTCCTGAGCTGGGGTGCGCTCCCTTTTCGCGTTGCGTTTGGGGCCCGTCATGAGTAGGGCCGTCGATCTTCCGTTTCGGTCTGCCGCGATCCTTGGCGGCGGGCTCATGGGGCGGCTGCTTGCGGTGACGTTGGCGCAAGCCGGGTGCAACGTGGACCTGTACGAAGCGGCCGGTCCGGAGGCCGAAGGCGCAGCTGCTCGCGTCGCTGCAGCCATGCTGGCGCCGTTGGCCGAGTCCGCCGTGGCACCGCCTTCCGTGGCGCGGATGGGCCATCACGCGCTGGATCGCTGGCCGGCGTTGATTGCATCGCTGGCAGCTCCGGTCTTCTTCCAGCGTGAAGGCACGCTGGTGGTGTGGCATCGGCAGGATGCGTCGGAGGCTGCGCGCCTGGCGCGTGTGCTTGCCCGTACTGGCGAGGTCGTGCCGGAACTGCCTGCCATGAAGTCGCTCGATGCGGCCGGCATCGCGGCGCTGGAGCCCGCTCTTGGCCAACGTTTCGCACGGGGGCTGCTGTTGCCGGATGAGGGGCAACTCGACAATCGCGCGCTGCTCGCGGCGCTGCTCGCCACGCTTCAGGCGATGCCGGGGGTTCGGCTGCATTGGCAATCGCCGCGGTCCATTGACGATTTCGCGCCTGGCACGCCCGGGCATCCCGAGCGCGTGATCGACTGCCGCGGCCTTGGCGCTCGCCCGCAGTGGAATGCGCTGCGGGGCGTGCGTGGCGAAGTCATCCGCGTGCATGCGCCGGAGGTGGACTTGCAGCGACCGACGCGCCTCGTGCATCCGCGCTACCCGCTCTACATCGCACCGAAGCCGGATCATCTGTTCGTGATCGGCGCGACGGAAATCGAGTCGGACGACATGTCGCCGGCCAGCGTGCGCTCGACGCTCGAACTGCTCAGCGCCGCATACGCCGTGCACAGCGGCTTCGCCGAAGCGCGCATCGTGGAAATCGCGACGCAATGCCGGCCGACCCTGCCCGACAACCTGCCCGCCATTCGGCAACCTCGGCCGGGCGTGATGCAGATCAACGGCCTCTACCGGCACGGCTTCATGATCGCGCCGGCCGTCCTCGACGTCGCCATGGAGCTGCTCGCGACCGGACACTCCACGCTCGCGAGCCGCTTCGACATGGCGACCCGCCTGGAGACCACAACGCCATGAACATCCTGATCAACGACGAGCCCTACACCTTGCCCCCAGAGGCGAAGCTCTCCGACGCGCTCGCCCTCGTCAACGCGACGCCGCCTTATGCCGCGGCGGTCAATCGCCAGTTCGTGCCGAGGTCGAACTACGCCTCGCACCCGCTTCAGCCCGATGACCGCATCGAAGTGATCCGCCCCGTGACCGGCGGCTAGACAACCGGATTTGCCATGACCACTGCCCCCACCTCCGACCCGCTCGTCCTCTACGGCCAGACCTTCCAGAGCCGCCTGCTGCTCGGCACGGCACGCTACCCATCGCCCGACGTTCTCGAGGCCGCCGTTCGCCGCGCCAAGCCTGCGATGCTGACTGCCTCGCTGCGCCGCCAGACCGCGACGCCCAACGCGTCCGCCAACGACAACGGTTTCTGGGACCTGCTGCGACGTCTCGACGTTCCAGTGCTGCCGAACACCGCCGGCTGCCATAGCGTCCAGGAAGTGATCGCCACCGCGCAGATGGCGCGCGAGCTCTTCGATACGCCCTGGATCAAGCTTGAACTGATCGGCGACGACTACACCCTGCAGCCGGACACTCTGAACCTCGTCGACGCCGCATCGCAGTTGATCCGCGACGGCTTCCAGGTGCTGCCCTACTGCACCGAGGACCTGGTGCTGTGCCAGCGCCTGGTCGACGTCGGCTGCCAGGCGGTGATGCCATGGGCCGCACCGATCGGCACCGGACGCGGACCCGTCAATCCCTACGCGCTGCAGGTGCTGCGCGAGCGGTTGTCGGTGCCCCTGCTGGTCGACGCAGGACTGGGCCTCCCCTCGCACGCCTGCCAGGTCATGGAGTGGGGCTACGACGGGGTTCTGCTCAACACGGCCGTTGCCCTGGCGCAGGACCCGGTCGCGATGGCCGGCGCTTTCGCGGATGCGGTGCAGGCGGGCCGCGAGGCGCATCGCGCCGGAGCGATGGCGGCCCAGGATTCGGCCCAGCCCAGCACGCCGGTTCTCGGCACGCCGTTCTGGCATCACGCTTCGTCGCAATGACCGACATGGCCCAACCCAACGCCATTGCGCAGGCCATCGTGGCGGCCCATGCGTCGCGCTTTGGCGAAACTTCGAGCACGGCGGGCGCTTTCACATCCGATGACTCGGTGTATCGCGGCGCCAGGAAGGCCTGCGCCACGCTCGGCTTCATCGATGTCGATGCCGAATGCCTGGCCAACGCGTGGGCGGCGCAGACGCGCCGCACCGGCTCGTTCGACGCCAACGCGTGGCCGGAAAATCCGGTCGACTTCGGCATGCGTCCGTTTCCGCCGGGCCTGCGCGACGACGCATTCCCGCCATGCCCGATGAAGCTCGGCCTCTATGCCGTGCTTCCGGATGCGCAGTGGGTCGGGCGCATGGCGCGAGCCGGAGTGCCCACGGTGCAGTTGCGCTTCAAGTCCGACGATGCCGAAGCGATCTCGAGGGAAGTGCGTGCGGCCGTCGAGTCGGTTCAGGGCACCGGCGCCCTGCTCTTCATCAACGACCATTGGCGCGCCGCGATCGATGCGCGAGCCTATGGACTCCACCTGGGGCAGGAAGACCTGGACGCGCTGTCGACGGCGGAACTGCAGACGATTCACGATGCGGGGCTTCGCCTGGGCGTCAGCACGCATGGCTACGCGGAAATGGTTCGCGCAGACGCTGTCAGTCCCAGCTACATCGCGATGGGGGCCGTCTACCCGACGACGCTTAAGCGGATGGCAACTGCGCCGCAAGGCGTCGCGCGCCTCGGCGCTTATGCGCGGTTGACGCGCGGATATCCCCAAGTGGGGATCGGTGGGGTCGACGCGGCCCGAATGCCTGAAGTACTTTTAACGGGCGTGGGCTCGGTCGCAGTTGTTCGTGCGCTGGTTGCAGATCCCGATCCCGAGGCCGCTGCGGCCAGGTTGATCGCACTCTGCGCGAAAAATGAACGATAAGGTTTTCGTCGATTTCCGCGGCTGCGTTTTGGCTTCAAGATTTTTTGCGTTGATGTTGCGATTCGATCCGCCTCGGCTGGAACCCGCAAAAAACCACGCTATAATCTGAGGCTTGTTCCTCGATAGCTCAGTCGGTAGAGCGCCGGACTGTTAATCCGTAGGTCCCTGGTTCGAGCCCAGGTCGAGGAGCCACTACAAGCCGCAAGGCCTCTGGATGCCCCGCTACTTCACGGTAGCGGGGCATTTCCTTTTGAGGCGTCCGTCATGCCGGACCGGGCGCTCCCGCTCAGGCCGTCGCGCCCATGAGCTCTTCCATCAGCTCTTCCTTCCGCGCCGCAAGCTGCTCACGCATGCCGACCAGGTCAAGACCCTTGGCCGCACGCGCTTTGACAAACATCTCGTTGCGCTCTTCCTTGACGTGGTGGTCGATGTATTCGCCCAGCACCTTCACCTTGGCGTCGAACATCTCGTCCGCATCGGCCGAGTCTTCGAGCTGGGCGATCAGATCCTTCGCCGTGCCGTGCTCGACTTCCGCTTCGTCGAGCAGATCGGTTTCCTTGATCGCCTCGCGCAGCGCGGGATAGAAAATCTCTTCCTCGATCTGCGCATGGACGGTGACCTCCATGCAGATCTGCTTGGCGAGTTCGCGCTTCTTCGCGCCGGCGCTGGCGGATCTCGACTTCGTCAGGGTCTCGTAGTCGCCGAACATCTTCTTGACCTTGCGGTGGTCGGCATCGAGAAGGCTGCAGGCATCGGGTGCGGCGCGCTTGGTGGTAGTCATCGTGGTTTCCTTGTAGTGAGAAACACATGCTCCGGTGCAGGCACGGACCCCAACGTAGGATGCAGGCGCGTGGCGCATCCGAATTGCGCCGACGGAATGCAATCGACCCCGGGGGCTGTCTTCGCGATCTCTACCGCCGCAAGTTGAGCTTGTAGCGAAAGGTGTCGGCCCTGTAGACCGCGAGCTCGACATGGATCGGCCGCCCATCCGCCGACTGCACCAGCCGCTCGACTTCCAGCACAGGGGCACCACGGTCGAGGCCCAGCAGCTTCGCATCCTGGGGACGAGCCACGCCCGCCCCGATCTCGATTTGCGCCTCACCGATCTTGAGGCCCCCCTCGTGCTCGAAGACGTCGAGCAGGTCGCGCTGAGAGAAATCCACGCGCGACAGCTTCTCGCCGAGGAAACGCGGCAAGTAGGAGTTGTTGATCGACAAGGGCTCGCGATCGAGGTAGCGCAGCGTTTGCAGGTGGTACACGCTTTCGCCGGGCGAGAGCTGCAACTGCCGCGCCACAGCGGGCGGCGCCTTGATCTCGCGCCAGGCCAGCCGCTTGCTGCTGACCGCGTGCTGCTCCAGCGCCAGCGCCTCGTTCAGGCCTTGCAGCCGGTTGAGGCTTTGCGACGCCTTCGGATGGGACACGAATGCACCCTTGCCGTGCACCTTGACGATCAGGCCCTCGGCCTGGAGCGCGCCCAAGGCCTGCCGGACCGTGATGCGACTCACGCCGTGCTCGTCGGTGAGTTCCGCCTCGGACGGGAGCTTGTTGCCCGGCGCGAGGCGGCCGTCGAGGATTCGCGCGCGCAGTGCGTCGCGCAATTGCGCATGAAGCGATTGAGGAAGTTCAGCCATGGAGGCGCGAGGATAACCCCTGGCACGCAGGTTGCATAGCTTGTTATAACTTGTCATAACAAGTACGATTCCGCCCCATCAGGGTGCTTTCCTGTCCGTTCGTTCATCTACCGAGGATATGACTATGCATGCAACCCGCGCTTCGTTCTTCCGCCCTGTTCTCGCCGCGCTCGCGCTCGGTGCCGGCTTCAGTGCCGTCCAGGCCGAGGGCTATCCCGCCAAGCCCATCTCGCTCGTCGTGCCGTTCTCGGCCGGCGGCGGTGTCGACGCCACAGCGCGTCTTCTCACGCCCAAGCTCGGGGAACTGCTCAGGCAGCCGGTCGTGATCGAGAACGTGGCCGGCGCCGCCGGCACCATCGGCACGCAGAAGGTCGCCCGGTCGCCGGCAGACGGCTACACGCTGCTGTTCGCGGTGGCCAGTCCCTTGAACGTCGCGCCGCTGGTGGCGCCCTCGGCTGTGCGCTACGACACCTTCAGGGACTTCGTACCCGTCGCGACCGTGGGCACGTCCCCCTTCGTCCTCATCGGCAAGACGGCGCTTTCCGCACGCACGGCGGGCGAACTCATCCAGTACGCGAAGGCGCACCCGGGCCAGCTCAACTTCGGCACCGACGGCGTCGGCACCTCGTTGCACATCACGGCCGAAATGTTCAAGCAGCGCGCCGGCATCGACATCGTGCATGTGCCCTACAAGTCCGGCCCGCAGGTACTGACCGACGTGGCCGGCGGGCAGGTCGACCTTGCGGTGTTGCCGCTCACGCTCGCGCAGCCCTTCATCCGGGACGGGAAGGTGAAGGCCTTCGGCGTGACGTCGACGGCCCGCTCGCCCAGCGCGCCGGCAATCCCCGCGCTCGCCGAGACGCCCGAACTCAAGGGCCTCGAGATGGATTCCTGGCTCGGCGTGCTGGCCCCGGCCGGCACCCCGGCTGCCGTCACGGCGGCCTGGGTTGCCGCGCTCGATACCGCGCTCAAGGACCCGGAGATCGCCCGCAAGATGGCCGACGTCGCGGTCAAGCCGCAACTGATCACCGGCCCCGCATTCGCCGACTATCTCGCGAAGGAGCGCAAGGCCATCGCCGCGGTCGTACAGACCGCCAACATCAAGGCCGAATAGGCCGGAGCGCCCCGATGCTGTTGACGATGACAAGCGCCTGGATCGTCCTGCCCGCCATCTTGCTGGCCGGCGGGCTGATCGGCGCCAGCGGCATCGGGGGCGTTCTGCTGGTTCCCGTACTGACCAAGCTGGGCGGCGTGCCGCTGCCACAGGCGATTGCGGCGGCGTCCCTGGGTTTCGCCTTGCCGGCGCTGGTGGCGCTCGGACCGCTTCGTCGCGAGCGAACGTTGGCGGCGCGCTGCGTCCCGCTGCTCGTCGGCGGGCTCGCAGGGGCGGCCACCGGCGCCTTGCTCGTGCGCTGGATGCCCGCCGCCGTCCTGATGACGGGCGTGACGGTACTGGTACTTTTCTCGGGTTGGCGCGGCCTGCGACGGCCCACGGTCACCGAATCCTCTGCCGCCCCCCTCGCCGCGCCGATGCTCCTGGCGCTGGGCGTGCTGGTCGGCCTGGGCTCCGCGCTCACTGGCACCGGTGGGCCGGTGCTCGTCCTGCCACTCCTGATGCTGCTGCGCCAGCCGCTCGTCTTCTCGGTGGTGGCGGCGCAGGCCATCCAATTGCCGGTGGCGCTCGCGAGCAGCGCGGTCCATGCGATCGAAGGCCGGCTCGACCTGCGGCTTGCAGCCCTCTGCGGCCTCTTGATGCTGGCGGGTTCCATTGCGGGGCAACGCGCCGCGACCCGCCTCGACACGCGGCAACTCCAACGCCTGGTTTCCATGCTGCTGCTGGCGGTGGGCGCCTGGTTCGCATGGCTGTTGCTGACCTGATCCCTCACCTGGAGCGACCATGCTTTCTCCCGAACTCCTGAACACCCACGGCTACCTGCTGCTGGCGCCCGAATGGCTGATGCTTCCCGAGGGCCCGCGGCAGGCCATGGCGGTGCTGGTGCGTGACGGCCGCTTCGCCGCGGTCGGTTCGCTGGCGGAGGTCGTTGCAGCACATCCGGGATCGACACCGGTCGCCTTGCCGCAGCGGCTCCTGATGCCGGGCCTGATCGACACCCATACGCACCTCACGCAATCCTTCGGCAAGGCGCTGGCCTTCGGCGAACCGTCCGAAATCTTCCGACGCATCTGGGTCCCGATGGAATCGATGCTCGACGCCGACGCGGCGTATCTCGCCGCGAAGCTGTCGGCATTGGAGTCACTGCGCGGCGGCTTCACCACGGTGGTCGATGCGGGCACACGATCCGAAGCCGGGCTGGACGCGGTCGCAGCAGCGGCGCGCGATGCCGGCATCCGCTGCGTGCTCGGCATGATCTGCAACGACGCCGGATTGGAGGGCGACGAATCCGCCATGCGCCGCATCCTCGACAACGCAGGCACCTTTCTCGCCCGACTCGAACACGACCCGCTCGTGCATCCGTCGCTCGCGATCTCGATCCCCGAAGCCGCGACCGATCGCATGCTGCGCGACGTGGCGGCGCTTACGCTCGAAAGCGGGCGCCGCTTCCAGACCCATGTGAACGAACACCTGGCCGCCGTCGAGCGTTCGCTGGTCGCGCGTGGACTGCGCCCGCTCGAACTGCTGCACGCCTGCGGCGCACTCAACGCCTCGGCACTGCTCGCCCATGCGACGCTGCTCACACCGCGCGAGATCGGCCTCCTGCGCGATAGCGGTGCAGCCGTCGCGTACAACCCCGTCGCGAGCCAGTGGAAAGGCAATGCGGTGCTCGACGCCGGCCTGCTGGGCATGCTGGGCATCCCCTTCGGCCTGGGCACCGATGGCACGCGCGCCGACGGCTTCCGCCTGATGGATGCCGCGGAAGCCACCCAGCGGCTCACGCACGGCCTGGCCAACGGCGATTCGTCCTGCGGCGGCGGCTGGCTGTGGCTCGACCACGGCACCCACCGCGGCGCCGAGGCGGCGGGCCTCGGTGCCGTCACCGGCCGCATTGCCGAAGGTCTCGCGGCCGATTTCCTGCTGGTCGACCTCGACGTGCCGGAGTTCGTGCCGAGTTGGGACCTGACATGGGAACTCGTGCGCTTCGCCAACCGCGACCAGATCGAGGGCGTGTTCGTCAACGGCGCGCTGCGCCTGTGGAAAGGCTGGCCGACCGACTGGGACGCGCGTGCCCTCATGAGGGAGGTGGCGGCCATTGCGCGCCGCGACGTGCAGCGCGCGCCCATCCAGCGGGTGCACCCCGTGGCCGACGTCCACCGTGCCCGGCAGATTCGCGATTAGTCCAGCGACGCCCGGCGATGCTCCGCATAGGCCGTAGGCCGGAAGAGGCTCAATGGCACGGTCTGTTCCTCATTCGAGAAGACCACGCGAACCTGCGCCTTGTCGCGCAGCCAGCAGCCGCGCGCCGTCTGGCCGTCCCAGGTCGAGAGGAAGCAGACACGGCTCGGTGCGGCGCACTCGTCCTGCGCATCGGTCAACTGCAACAGACGCATAGGGCTGCCGTCCGCCACGAAGAGCACGTTCGGCGTGAGATCGCAGCCGACGACACTCGCGCAGGCCACGAGCATCGCCGCCGTCCGCCAACCGAAGAGATTGCGGGCCCCGTCTGGTTTCTTCGCTGTGCGCTGGGGCCACCATGAGAGAAGTTCGAACATGATTCAGGTCCAGAAAAGCAAAAAGGCAACGAGATGAACTCGTTGCCTTTGAGGGGGGAAGCCGGTCGAAGCGAGCGGGCTAGCTAGGTGCCCAGCATGATTCGACTCCGCTGCTCAAAGGCAACGCAGGATCGAAAATTCAGAATCGACAGAGGCATGGACACGTTGAACATGTTCAAAGTGGAGGAATGGGGCGCAGTCTAAATCTGCGAGTCAGCGCTTGTCTACGTGAATATTGCCAATGGCCTAGGGGCTCACAACTCGAAGCGATCGAGTGTCCAGTCCAGGTTGGCGATGTCGGGCATCTCGCGCCCGTCGTCCTTGCCGAACTCCGCATCCATCACGGTGTTGAGCTTCTCGTTCATCGTCATGACCAGTGGCGCATGACTTCCCTTTTGCGCCCCGAGATTCCTCATCTCGCCCGGATCGCTCTGAAGGTCGAAGAGTTCGACGTCGTTCCATTGATAGAGCTGATCCAGCGTGGTCGGTCGGTGGCGCTGAACCGGGGAGCAATACCGCGCGAACTTGTAGCGGCCGTCGAAGGTCGCCCGCACGGTGCCGCGCTTGCGAAGGTCGGGCTTGAAGCCGGCATCCTTGATCGCGGTCTTCTGGTCCTTGCCAGCGGCGGTGCCCTCGGCAATGACGCGCATCAGTTCGGCATCGGTCTGTGCGAGGCCGCTGAAGGTGAAGAGCACCTGCTCGCGCACCTCGTTCACCGCGCTGCCACGCGGGTTTCCGATCGCCGGTCCGAGGTCCTTGCCGGGCAAGTCGCGGCCCGCGACCTCGCTGCTGCGCGTGCGATCCATGCCGGCCGCCGCAAGAAGGGTCGGCGCGAGGTCGATATGACTGCTCAAGGCGCGGCAATCCTGTCCGCCCCGCACGTCCGGATGCACGACATAGAAAGGCAGGTGCAGGTTCTCCTCGTAGACGAAGGCGCCCTTCCCGCGCAGGCCGTGCGCGCCGCCCATCTCGCCATGGTCGGAAGTGAAGATAACCATGGTGCGATCGCTCAGCTTCAGCGCATCGAGTTCGTTCAGCAGGGCCATCACCTGCGCGTCGACGGCCCGGATGCAGTTCAGGTAGTAGTCGCTGAACATCTGCCAGCGCCCATCCTCCATCGGGATGCGCCCGAGCGTGTAGCCCCAGGCCCGGTCGAACTCCGCGTGCGCGGCGGGCCGGCCGGGCTCGTTCAGCGGTTGCCGCAGGTTCGCAGGAAGCGGCGCCTTCCATTTGCGACGGTAGTCGGCATGGTCCGGCACACGCGCACTGTGCAGCATCAGGCGCCCGTTGTCCTGGACGTGCTCGCCGGGCGCGTCGGTGTTGAGATACATGATGTCGTGCGGATTGACCAGGCTGACCGTCATGAACCAGGGCTTGCCTTCCTTGCTGAGCGACTGGCCCTTGTTGCGCATCCAGGAGATGGCGCTGCCGGCGATCATGTGGTCGTACTTGTGGCCGCCCTCGGCATGGGCGAGCAGGTCTCCGGGCCATCCGTAGTCGGAGAATCCGTAGGCCTCCATCTCGGTGGTGAAGAGGCGGTCGGGGTCGGCGCTCTCGAAGTCCTTGTTGAGATGCCACTTGCCCTTGTAGGCGGTGTAGTAGCCCGCCTTGCGCATCATGTGGCCGACCGTCGGAACGGAGGTCGCGAGCGGTTTCACCCACGCGGCGTCCGAGTTCTCGAACATGCGATTGTCGGCCGTCTGAAGGCCGGTCATCAGCACTGCGCGCGACGACGTGCACATCACCGCCGGACAGTAGTGGCTCATGAAGCGGACCCCCGTGCGCTGCATCCGCTCGTGTCCCGGCAGGCCGAGGCCCGCGGGCCAGCGGCTGAAATAGCGCTCCTGGTCGGTGAACACGAAAAGGATGTTGGGCCGCGAGGAGCCCTTCGTCCGAACGGCCGGCGCCTGGGCCCAGGCCGCTGGAGCGGTTCCTGGCATAGGCAAGGCACCGCCCGCGATGGCGGCGACACTCGATGCGAGCAGCGAGCGGCGTGTGACCGGGAACGCTCGGGGGGAGACGTCGATCATGTGCTTTCCATCCTCTTCTTGTTTTGAACAGTTGTGTTCAAATAATATCCGTCATGTTCAATTCACACAATCCCGGGATTCCAGCGCCGCGCCGGAGTACCCTCCATCAGCCATGAGTGATGCCGCCAGATCCGTTCTCGACAGACCGATGACTTCGGCGCGCAGGCGCATTCATGCGGCCGCCCTGAAGCTCTTCACCGAGACCGGGGCGACGCGGGTGAACATCAGCGAACTCGCAGCCGCCGCGGACATGGCGCGCGGCACCGTCTATGCCAACGTGACCGATCCGGATCGCCTGTTCGAGGAGGTCGCCGCCGAGTTGGTCCAGGAGATGGCGGAGCGCCTTGCGCCGGGCTTTGCGGGCCTCGACGACCCGGCGCGCCGCATGTCCATCGGCCTCCGCCAATACTTGCGCAGGGCGCACGAAGACCCGATGTGGGGCCGCTTCATGGTCCGGTTCGGCCTGAGCCTCATGACCTTGCAGGCCGTGGAGGCCAGCGATCCGGCCATTGACCTTCGGGCTGGCATCGCGTCGGGCCGGTTCAAGATTGACAGCGAGCAGATGCCGGCCATGCTCTCGATGATCAGCGGCAGCACCCTGGCGGCGATGATCCCCGTGCTGGCCGGCCACAGCACCTGGCGAAGCATCGGCTCGGACACCGTCGAGTTCGTGCTGACCGCGCTCGGTGTGTCCCGCAGGGAAGCGAAGTCGCTTTCGCGCTTCGACCTCCCGCCATTGGGCGACGCCCGTTGAAGTGAAGGATGGCCTCTAGGAGCCCCTGAGCAGCGCCATGAACGCCGACAAGTTCAGCGGCTTCAACAGATGATGATCGAAGCCCGCTGCCGCGATGCGTTCCTTGTAGCCCTGCTGGCCCCATCCCGTCAGCGCGACGAGAAGCATCTGTGCGCCGCCCGGCCCGGCTCGAAGATGCTCCGCCAACGCGCAGCCGTCCATGCCCGGCATGCCGATGTCGAGCACCGCGATGTCGATCCCGTTGGCTGCCGCGATCTGCAACGCTTCCTCACCGCCGTAGGCCACCAGCGCGACGGCGCCCATCGATTCAAGCAATTCCGCCAGGCTGTCGGCCGCGTCGCGGTTGTCGTCGACGACAAGGATCACGGCTTCGATGGACCGCGCCAAGCCATCCTGGGATATCGGTCGGCGCGGACTCGGCGCGGACACGCTCTTCGCCAACGGAAGCCGAACCGTGAACGTGGCACCGCGGCCCAAGCCTTCGCTTGCGGCTTCGACGCTGCCGCCATGCAATTCGACCAGGCTCTTGACCAGCGTGAGGCCGATGCCCAGCCCGCCCTGCGCCGCCTTGGACGTTCCGCTCACCTGCACGAACATGTCGAAGATGGACTTCAGCATGTCCGGCGACAAGCCCGTTCCGGTGTCACGCACCTCGACCACGGCATGCCGGTCCTGCTGGCGCGCCACCACCTGCACGCGGCCGCCCGCCGGCGTGTACTTGGCCGCATTGTTCAGGAGGTTCGAGAACACCTGCGTGAGTCGCACGGCATCTCCGCGCACCACGAGCGGATCGCCGGCCTGTTCGACGGACAGCGTGTGCCCGGCCCGCTCGACCAGCGGCCGGCTCAGCTCGATCGCATCCTCGATCACCGCATCGAGCAGCACGGACTCCATCTGCAGCACGATCTTGCCGCGCGTGATGCGTGACACCTCCATCAGGTCGTTCACGAGCCGCACCATGTGCTCCACCTGGCGGCCCATCAGCTCGTAGTACTTCTCGGACTCTTCGGGCGACGGCTTCTTGCGCGCCAGCAGCGACAGCGCCGTGCTCAGCGGCGCCAGGGGATTGCGCAGCTCGTGCGCCAGCGTCGCGAGAAACTCGGTCTTGCGCTGGTCGGCGTCGCGCAGTCCGTCCAGCAGGCTGCGCAATTCGTACTGCCGGCGGCGCGAGCGCAAGGCCGTTCTCACCGCGCTCACAAGGGACGCCACCCGCATCGGCCGCTCGATGACGGTCACGTTGGCGAACTCGTCCATGACATGCGAGATCGCCCGCGAGTCCGCACCCTGCCGGGCCAGCACGAGCACCGGCAAGTCCGACCACGGCCCCTGGGACGCCAGCGCGACTTTCAGTTCGGCGATCGTAGTGCCGGTGATCACCTCTTCGGCCATCATGACGGCGCCCGCGCCCCGCGCCATCTCGCGGAGGAGCTCGCCGATGTCGACGCAGACGTGCGGATCGAAGGACGCCCGCTCCAGCACCGCGCTCGCCATCATGGCGTCCCTCGAGGTCGCCGCCCGCAGCAGGATGCGGAACTCGAGCTCGGAAGGCGCTTCGCTCACGGTTCCGGACGGACCCCGTCGATCGGGAGCGGGATCCCCGACAGGATGCCGCGGAAATTGCGCAGCGGCTCGCCGACGCGCACGCCTTCGGAGGTCAGCGAGAACGACCGGATCGTGCGCTCGTGCGCGCCGCCGCGCTTCTTCAGCACGGAGATCGCCTGCTGCACCTCGCCGTTGAACTCGTAGTAGCGAAGCAGCACGACCGCATCGGCGAGATAGCTCGCGTCGACCGGCGTCTGCATCTGCATGCCGATCAGCCCGTGCTGCGCGCCGATCAGCATCGAAGCTACGCCGTGCTGCCCGAGGTAGGTCAGCAACTCGTGCAACTGCGCGATCAAGAAGCGCTCGTCCGGCATGGCGTTCAGATAGCCGTTCAGGCTGTCGATGACAACCACCGTGGCGCCGTGTTCCTCGACAGCGAGGCGAATCTCGTGAACGAATTCGCCCGGCGACAGCTCCGCCGGATCGATCTGGCGCACCCGTATGCGCCCGGAGTCCATGTGCGTCGCGAGCTCCATCCCCATGCCCTCGCAGCGCGTGCGCAGCGTGTTGATGCTCTCGTCGAAGATGAACAGCGCCGCACACTCGCCGCGCCGTGCAGCCGCGATTGCGAACTGCACCGCCACGCTCGACTTGCCGGTGCCCGGCGCGCCCACGAAGAGCGTGCTGGTGCCCTTCTCGAGGCCGCCGCCCAACAGTTCGTCGAGCGCGGGAAGGTCGCTCGGTATCCGCGTCTGCGTCAAGGGCGCCGCATGCTCGGCCGCGACGAGCCTGGGAAACACCTGCAGGCCGCCGCGAGCGATCTTGTAGTCGTGGAAGCCACCCCGGAAGTCCTTGCCGCGGTACTTGGTGACCAGGAGGCGCCGCCGGGCCGAACCGTAGTCGGGATTCAACTGCTCCAGCCGGATGACCGCGTGCGCGATGCTCTGCACCTGCAGGTCCTGGTCCGACGCGGTGAGGTCGTCCAAGAGCAGCACCGTGCACAGCCGTCCCGTGAAGAACTGCTTGAGCGCAAGAATCTGCCGCCGGTAGCGCAGCGATCCGCCGGCCAGCAGGCGCAGTTCCGACAGCGAGTCGAACACGATCCGGGTCGGCTTGATGACGTCCACGTCCGCAAGGATGCGCAGCGTGGTCTCGCTCAGTTCGACCTCCGAGGGGTGGAACATCGTGTATTGATCGTCCGGTTCGAGGGCGTCCTGCGCCGGGAGCATCTCCCGGACCTCGATGCCGCTCATGTCCCAGCCATGGGAGCGCGCCACGCCGTCGAGTTCGGCCTTCGTCTCCGAGAGCGTGACGTACAGCACCGACTCGCCGCGCGACGCGCCTTCGCGGAGGAACTGGATCGCCACGGTGGTCTTGCCCGCGCCGGGCGCGCCTTCCAGCAGATAAAGACGGTGCGCGGTCAAGCCGCCGCCGAGGATGTCATCCAGGCCAGGCACGCCGATCCGCAAGAGGCCCTGCGCTTCGCCGTCCACGGCCTCGGGGGAAACGTGGGTGGTCATTCGTGCTTCCGAAGGTCGATGTCAGCCCTGGCCTTCGACGATGGCGCCTTCCGCGACGTAGCGCTTGTACTCGGCGATCGGCATCGCGGTGCTTTGGACCGTGCCTTCGTCGCCCCAGCTCATCACGGCGCTGTCAAAGGAAGTCTGCACCTCGATGGGGCCCGGCGGAATGACCAGGGTCGGTCCGTCGCCGGCGCGATATTCGACTTTTCCGACCACTTGGGCATTGGCTGGCATGGAGACCTCAATAGGGACAACGGGCACGGGACAGCGGGCAAGAGCTATCGACGATAGCTGGCAGGAATCCCGACGCAGGTCGGTCTCCAGCCCATGCCCCTGTAGGCTCCGGCCCATCCCTTCGCAGCGCCTGCGAGGGCCTCCCGTCAGTCCGCCCGCTGAATCGTCTCCCCCTTCAACGGCCCCATGTCGCGGATGTTGAACCGGTGCCGCGTCCAGCCCGCGTAGGTGCGGCGCCAGTTCACCAGCGACACGAGGTAGTACATCACCTTGAACATGAAGAGCGAGCGGCGATACCCCGGCCCCTGGTGGATGTCGGCCGCCAGCAGCGACATCAGGCCCTGCTTGACCTTGAAGGCGTTGTGCGGGTGCATGAACATGTCGCGGATCGTCGGATTGGTCACCCGGTAGATGAACCACGAGTAGTCGCGCGGGCCGACGCGCATGCGCTGCTCCAGCGCGACGCGTGCCGGCGCCAGTTCGCCCGGGCGGTCGAGCGCGGTCGCCACCAGCTGCGCGCCGTCGAACGCGCTCTGCATCGCCAGGAACACGCCGGAGGAGAACATCGGGTCGATGAAGGTGTAGGCGTCGCCCACCATGAGGTAGCGATCGCCGCTGGCATGGGTGCTGGAATACGAGAAGTTGCCCGTGGCGTGCACCTTGTCGTCGACCAGCGTGGCGTCCTTCAGGCGGTCCTTCAGCTCGGGGCACAGCGCGATGGTGTCGAAGAAGTAGTCCTTCAGCGGCTTGTCGCGCGCCTTGAGGTAGTAGGCCCAGCAGACCGCGCCGACGCTGGTCGTGCCATCGGCCAGCGGAATGAACCAGAACCAGCCGTGCTCGAACCAGCAGATGCTGATGTTGCCTTCGCGCCGCCCTTCCAGCCGCCGCGCGTTGCGGAAGTGACCGAACAGCGCCGTGCTGTTGTGGTCGGGGTTCTTCTGCTTGCACTTGAACTTGTTGGCCAGCAAGGTGTCGCGGCCGCTGGCGTCGACCACGAAGCGCGCACGCCATTCGCGCGTCGCGCCGCCTTCGAACTCCGCGCGGACGTTGGCGCCTTCGTCGTCGAAGTCCACCTGTCGCACCTTCGCGCCCTCGAGGGTCAGCGCGCCCTTCTGGGCCGCGTTGCGGAACAGCACCGTGTCCAGCTCGGAGCGCCGCACCTGCCATGCCGAATCCTTGGTCGGATCCCAGCCTTCGGAAAAGTCGACGTAGCTGCAGTAGTCGAGGTCCGGCGGGACGAACTCGATGCCGAACTTCGGCATGCCGATCTTCTCCACCTCGTCACGGACGCCCAGCTTCTCGAACAGCGCCACATTGCCCGGCAGCAACGACTCGCCGATATGGAAGCGCGGGTGATGCTCTTTTTCGAGCAGTACGACCCGGCGGCCCTCTTGCGCCAACAAAGTCGCGATGGTCGAGCCAGCCGGCCCGCCACCAATCACCAGAACATCGCACTGCTGCCTTGTTTCCATGAACGAACTTGCCTCTTGATCTCGGAATAGAAGTAATGAAGTGGACATCGCCACCGAAGAAAAAACGGCCCTACGGCGCTGCCACACCGGGTTGACCGAAAGCGCGCCGCACGAGACCGCAAGCGCGTGCGGTGACGAGCATGACGGTGAATTGCAGGAAGAGAAGCGTCAGGGACATTGCCAGGCCGGATCGATGGGCGACCTGGAGTATCTCCTGATCCGGGGGCGAGATCAGCCGACCCCCGGGCCGGTGCTCACCACTGCGGATGCACCGGCCGGAACACCGGACGCAGCAGGAAGCATCGCGCGATCTGCCCGTAGCCGCGGTAGTAGAAGTTGCCGTTGGCCTCGAGCATGGCGGCGCGGTTGCGGCGAAAGTGCGCAGGGATCTCGTACCAGGGCATCGTCGGCCAGCGATGGTGCACGTGGTGGAAGTTGTTGTTGAGGAAGATCAGACCGAAAAAGGCATTCGACTCGACGATGGCTGCGCGTTCATGCGGCGCATCGCCCCAGCGGTGCTCGGTAAAACCGCGCAGCGCGCCGAGCATCATCCCCGGGTAGATGAAGCACAGCGCATAGGCGGCCAGGCTCATGCCGCAGACCTGGGTCACAAACCAGAGGATCGGCGCCGCACTGGCCGCGTGCACAAGCCAGATGCCCACGTGCGACCGATCGCCTCCCGCCAGCCGGCCAAGCTCTGATCGCGCGAGGCCGTACAACTGAAGCCAGGGTCCCGCGATCAGGCGGAGGGCCAGCGTCTGGTTGGCGGCGATCAACGCCCGCCGCACCGGTCCGTACGACCTCCAAGCGGCCTCGGAGTGGTAGTTGCTCTCCGTGTCCTTGTGCGGGTGGGTGAGATGGAAATTGACATGGTGGCTGCTGTGGCTGCAATGAAAGAGCGGATACGGAAGCCAGAGGTTGAGCGGCGGCCAGACCCATGCAAGCCGCAGGGCCTTCGGAAGCCGACGCATGGCGTGGATCGCCTCGTGCTGCAACGACGCGTGCAGTTGCCCCAGGCAGCCTCCGAGTACGAACACCAGCACTACCGGCAGCGCGGCGTGCCAATACACCAACGCGGCCCAGGCGGCATAGACGGCCAATCCGAGCGAGAGGGTCGGCGCCTCGCAGCGGCGCCACCACGACACGGTGCCAACCGTGTTCGACGAGGGCATGCGGGCAAGGGTGGTCATCGGGGCGATCTTGCCGGCGCATGCCCCGATCGCTTGCTTCCATTGCGCATGAGCACATGCGCAAAGCTTTGTTGTCCGCGACCCGTCTTGCACTAGAGTCCGGGCTTCATGCCGCTCGCTTCGCCATCGACCATTGCGCCGCAGGCCCTGCTCGCGCTCCTGGTGGGCCGCGAGGAGCTGGCGTTGCTTGATGTGCGGGAAGCGCGCGCCTATGTCGGCGAGCACCTGAGCCTCGCGCGGCTCGCACCGCTGTCGTCGCTCGAACGCGAAGTGCGGGCGCTGGTCCCGCGCCATGGCGCGCCCGTCGTGCTGGTCGACGCGGGCGACGCACACGGTCCGGCGGCCCGCGCTGCGGCATTGCTGGGGCGTCTCGGCTACATCGACGTGCGAATACTGGCCGGCGGCATCCACGCCTGGCGTGAAGCAGGGCTGGCGCTGGTGGACGGCTACGGCACGTTGGTCAAGGCCTTCGGCGACGAGGTGCGACAGCGCCACGCGACACCCACCCTGAACGGCGAGGCATTGCGTGCACGCCGGGCAACCGGCGAACCCGCAACGTTGATCGACGCACGGCCGGCCGACGAATACGCCTACCTTGCGCTTCCGGATGCCCGCAATCACGCAGGCACCGAACTCGCACTGCGGCAGTGGCGCGCCGATGCCCAGGATGGCCCCTGGGTCGTCAATTGCTTCAGCCGCACCCGCGGCATCATCGGCGCCACCACGCTGCGCGTGCTCGGCCATCCCGATGCGCACTTCCTCGAAGACGGGGTGATGCAGTGGACGCTGGACGGCGCGCCGGTCCAGGAGAATGCCAGGCCCGGCGCCGACCTGCCCGCGGCCACGGATGACGAACTGCGTCATCGGGCCAGCACGCTGATGGCGCGCTACCACCTGCCCCTGGTGCGCCCAGACGAGTTCGTGCGTTTGCGGGGCGATGCTCATCGCACGCTGTATGTCTTCGACCTGCGCCCGTCTGCAAGCATCGACGACGCGCGCGACGGCGTGCGCCCGATGGCCGGCGGTCAACTCCTGATGCACTTCGAAAACCTGGTCGGCACCCGGAACGCCCGCATCGTGTTGCTAGACGACCCGCACCGCTTGCGCGCGGCGGTCACCGCTTTCTGGCTGATGCAGCTCAATCAGGCCGAGGTGTTCATCCTCGATGGGGAACTGCCGGTCGGGCGGGCAGAGGCCGATAAAGCCGACGGTCCCGGGCCGATCGACGGCCAGTCGCTCTCCCCCGCCGAACTGGTCGGATGGATGGATGGCGCGGCCCATCGCACCCGGATCGTCGACGTCGGCCCGAGCGCGGATTTCGAGCGCGCGCATCTTCCCGGCGCACACTTTCTGCTCCCCTTCACCCTTGATCCCCTGGATGCCTTGCAGCGAACGGGGGATCGCATCGTCTTCACTTCACCCGATGGACAGGCTGCCCGAACGGTGGCACGCGATGCGCGCGAGCGCTGGCCCGGCTGCGATGCACGCTGGCTCTCCGGCGGCACGCGGGGCTGGAGGGCCGCAGGCCTGCCCACCGAGCAGGCTTGGGCGCTGGCACAGCTTCTCACGCCGTTCGAGGATGACTGGGGTTCCGTCATGCGCGTGCCGGCATCGGACCGCGGCCGCGCGTGGACGAAGTACCTGGCGTGGGAGCGCGGGGTGAGCGCGCGTGTTGCGATCGATCCCACGGTGCGGTTCCGACTCTTCTGACGGAGCCCTTCCCCGCTTCAGGATCGGCTGGAGAAATCCGAAAACGGCGAGCGAATGTCGGCGAGGAACTGCCGCGTTCGCGGATGCTGCGGGCGGTTGAAGAAATCATCGGGCGTCGCGCGTTCGAGCACCTTGCCCTGGTCCATGAAGAAGATCCGGTCCGCAACCTCGCGCGCAAAGCCCATCTCGTGCGTGACGCACACCATGGTCATGCCGTCATTGGCCAGGTCCCGGATCACCAGCAGTACTTCGCCGACCATCTCGGGGTCGAGTGCACTGGTCGGTTCGTCGAAGAGCATCAGCGGCGGCTGCATGGCCAGCGCACACGCGATCGCGACGCGCTGCAGCTGGCCGCCGGACAGCTCCGACGGCCAGGCATTCGCTTTTGCGGCCAGCCCGACGCGGTCCAGCAGGGCCATGGCGCGCTCCTGCGCTTGCGCGCGCGTGAGTCCGCGAAGCTGCATTGGCGCGAGCGTGCAATTGCCAAGCACCGTCAGGTGCGGGAACAGGTTGAACTGCTGGAACACGAAGCCGATTCGCGAGCTGAAGGCATTCACGTCCGTGCCGGGCGCGTGGATGTCCTGGCCATCGATGAGGATGCGGCCGGACTGGATCGGCTCCAGTCGGTTGAGCGTGCGGATCAGTGTCGACTTGCCCGAGCCCGAGGGTCCGCAGACCACGACCACTTCGCCCGCACGCACGCTTTCAGTGATATCGGCCAGTGCGTGATAGGCCCCGTACCACTTGTTGACGCCCTCCATTTCGATCACGCGGACACCTCCCGATTCGCCGTGGTGGCCGCCGTGCGCCTGGCGAGCCTGCGCTCCAGCCAGAAGGCGCCACGCGACAGGCCGAAGCAAAGGATGAAATAGGTCAGGCCCAGGATGCCGTACACCTCGGCCGGCCGGGTGAAGACCTGTGTGTTGATCTGGGTCGCAATGAAGGAGACCTCGGCCAGCCCGATGATGTAGCCGAGCGAAGTCTCCTTGATGGTCGAGACAAACTGGTTCACCAGCGAGGGCAGCATGCTGCGCAGGGCCTGCGGCAGCAGCACCAGCCGCATGGTGCGTCCGTAGTCCAGGCCCAGCGCGCGCGCCGCTTCGGACTGGCCGCGCGGAAGGCCCTGCACGCCCGCGCGCACGATCTCGGCGAGGTAGGCGGCATCGAACACCACGAGTGCGATCAGCATGGTGCTGAACTGGTCGGTCTTGACCCCGGTCACGCTGGGCAGGAAGAAGTACGCCCAGAACACCACCATCAGCAGCGGCACGCCACGTACCGCGTAGACGAGCGCCGTGACGGGCCAGCGCAGCCAGCGCCAGGGACTCAGCCGGGCCAGCCCGAACACGATGCCCAACGGCAGGGCCAGCACCAGCGCGCTGCTGGCCAGCAGCATCGTGAGCACCAGGCCACCCAAAGGCCCTTCGGGATACTGCCCGACGAGGAAGTAGAGCCAGTACGTCCGGATCAGCTCAAGCATGCGCCGTTCCCCTCATGCCAGGCGGACCGGGAACCGGTGCTGGTACCAGCCGGCCAGGGCCGTGATGAGCATCGACACGGTCAGGTACGCCGCGGTCGCGAAGGCGAAGGACTCGAAACTGCGGAAGCTCGCGCTTTCCACCTGCCCCGCCTGGTACATCAGCTCCGCCACGCCGATCACGGTGGCGATGGAGGTGTTCTTCCACAGGTTGAGCGTCTGCGAGATCAGCGGCGGCACCGTCACGCGCAAGGCCTGCGGCAGCACCACGCGACGCATCGTCGCGAGAAAGCCGAAGCCCAGCGCACGGCCCGCCTCGAACTGCACCGCCGGGATGCTGCGAATGCCGCTGCGGATGTCCTCGGCCATGTACGCCGCGCTATACAGCGCCAGCGCGATCACGGCGCTGACCGCCTCGATGTTGCGGGCGTAGAGCCATTCCTTGAATCCGGTCGGCAGCAGTTCGGGCGCGCCGAAGTACCAGAAGAGCATGTGCGCGAGCAGCGGGATGTTCCGTATCACTTCCACGTACGCGAAGCCCAGGGCCTGCAGCCAGCGCACAGGCGACAGCCGCAGAAGCGCCACCGCGACGGCGATCGGCAGCGCGAACAGCAGCGATGCCACGAGCAACTGGAGCGACAGCCAGAGGCCCGCCATCAGCATGTCGTGGTACCGCCCGCTCAGGAGCAATGTGTAGTCGAAGAAAGGCATGTCGGGGTGACCGGCGCGAGCCGGCCATGGTACCCGGCATGGGTCCCGTCTCAGGAGATCGCGACGGCCAGGCCGTCCGCGCTCACTCGGTGATCTTGTCGGTCTCGAAGCGGAAGTCGCGGGTCTGGAAACCCGACGCGGTGTCCGGCCCGTACCACTTGAAGAAGATCTTCTCGGCCTGGCCGGATTTCTCCAGATCGCGCAGCGTGTCGTCGACCACGGCCTTCAGCGCGGGCTCGCCCTTCTTGATGCCGATCGCCAGCGATTCGGTGCTCAGGTTCTGCTTGAGCACGACGTACTGCGCCTTCTGCGGGCCGAGCTTGGCATAGCTGCGCAACAGCGCCGCCTCGTCGTCCACGTAGCCCACGCCCTTGCCCTGCTGCAGCGCCTGGAAGGCCTGCTGGCTGGTGTCGAAGGTGACCACGTCCACGCCCGGCACCGCCTTGCGCAGGTTGGGCTCCTGCGTGCCTCCGCGAATCGTCAGCACCTTCTTGCCCGCGAGCTGCGGCACCTCGGCGATGCCGCTGTCCTTCTTCACGATCGCCTTCTGGCCGGTGACGAAGGTGGTCAGCGAAAAGTCGATCTGCGCCTCGCGCTCCTTGTTGTGGGTGAGCCCGGCGGCGACCAGGTCCACATGGCCCTGCTGGAGTTCCGGAATGCGTGCGGCGACCGCGATCTGCTTGAGCACGGGCTTCACGCCGATCTTCTGCGCGATCGCCTCGGCCAGGTCGACTTCATAGCCGACGATCCGGCGCGTCTTGGGATCGATGAAGGTGGCGGGCTCGTCCGTTCCGAGCACGCCGATGACGAGTTCACCCCGTTTCTTGATGTCGGCGAGCTGGTCGGCATGGGCGCTGAACATCGGCAGCAATGCAGCGGTGGCGAGCAAGGTCGCGATGAGGGGGCGGCGGCGCATGAGGTTTTCCTCCTTGATGAGCGGCCCGTGAAGATACCAAGCAACCGCCCAACGACTAAATACAGATTTCGAATACTGCAAATGCTCTGCAGCGGGGACGCACGCGGCCAGTCTAGCGCTGCTGACCGCACTTGCCGACCGCTCATGACGTACCGGAAGGTGCACGCCAGACGATGTCGCGCACGTTGATCTTGCGCGGGATGATGCCCAGCGACTGGAAGGTGTCGGCCAGTTGCTGCTGCTGCGCGACGTGGGCATCGGTCACCGGGCCGAAGGTGAACTCCGCCCTGGCAAAGGCGGCGGACCACGACTTGACGTCGATGCCGGTGGCGTCCGAGGCCAGCGCTGCGAGCTCCTCGCGATGCTTGCCCGACCACACGGTGAGCTTGCCGATCTCGTCGAGCACCGCGGCAAGCACGGCTGGGTAGCGCGTGGCGAAATCCTTGCCGGCCATGTAGTAGGACGCGCTGGCCAGGCGCTTGTCCGTGGTGTCGGCGATCACGCGTGCGCCGTAGCGTTCCTCGGCAATGGCGTAGAACGGATCCCACACCACCCACGCGTCGATGTTGCCGCCGTTGAAAGCGGCGGTGGCGTCAGCCGGCGCGAGGTAGGTCGGCACGATGTCCTGGAACGTCAGGCCGGCGGTCGCCAAGGCCTTGATCGTCACGTTGTGCGCGCTCGACCCCTTGCCGAAGGCGACCTTCTTTCCCCTGAGATCGGCCACCGACTTGATGGGCGAATTCCTGGGCACGAGCACCGCATGCTGGGCCGAAGGCGTGGCGGCGGCATAGACGAGACTGGAGCCGCCTGCCTGCGCGAAGACCGGCGGTGTATCGCCGACCGATCCGAGATCGATCGCACCGGCACCGAGCGCCTCGAGCATCGGCGGGCCGAACTGGAACTCCACCCACTTCACGCTTGGGACGCCGAGCGCCTTCAGTCGCTTCTCGATCACCTGCTGCTTGCGAGCCAGCACCAGCACGGCCGAGCCTTTCTGGAAACCGATCGTGACCTCGCCGGGCAGCGGGGCCTGCGCCCAGGCCGACCTGCCCAGGCCCACAGCCGAGGTCAGCGCCAGGAGCGCCGGGCCGACATCACGGCGGCGCAGACGGAAAAGGGAATCGGTTGGCAAAGCAGGCTCCTTTAACGCGATGACGAATGGCTCGCACCTTAGGCGGGGCCGAGGCCCTTGTCGAATACGCTAATCGCGTTTGCTTATGCGTTCTCTGCGCACCTTGCTGTCGTGCTGTGCTGCCCACTCGGACTCACCACGAATGCGCAAGCGCCGGCCGACCGTGCGCCACCGCCGCGGCCCGGATGCGCCGCATGATCCGCACGGGCACATGACCGTGCGGCGCTCGACGGGCCACCTCGTGCGGCGAGGCTGGCGCGATCTTCCAGAGCGAAACAGTTTGCGCGACCACTCGGAGGGCGTGTTCGCGGGGCGTCGGATCAGAGGGAACAGGGCGCATGAAGAATTCCTGGGTTCAGTGGACGAATTCTGCGGACGTCCGGCACTCCCGCGAACGAAGGAATGCGAGTTAGCAGATGCGCTTTCCGTCGAGGCCGCAGGCCGATGCATGGCTTCGTACGGGCCTGCCCCGCCCCCGCCAACCATTTCCTGCCGGCGCGCCAGTGATCGGGCGCGCGGTCCGCTTTCACCTGTTCGGCTGCGGCGTCAGGCGGAGTAGCAACGGATCGCCTTGAAGCCCTTCGGGAAGCGCTCCGCGCCGCGTGCACTCGCCTGTGACTTTGTTCGCGTTCCCGGTCAGCACCTGCCGAGGACATGTCAAATGACATACCAAAGTACTAGAGCGGTCCGAGAATGACCGCTGTCTCATCTGGCTACAGGTCACATGGCCAAGAAAATCCAACTCAACGACGCGCAGTGGAACAGGTTGCAACGGCTGGCAAATGAAAATGGCAGGAGCGCCCCCGACGAAACGCCCGGCGTGTCGCATCGCCTGAGATCCAACGGACTGGTGGCATCGGACCGCAAAGGCCGCGAATACCTGACTGATCAAGGGGCGCGTCGGTTGAGTCAGGGCCGGTAGTCGGACCGGCCGCTTGCAATCCGGCCGGGAGACGGGCACGCAAAGTGCGTGCTCCTTCAGGCATGCGCCGATGTCGAATGCGCTCCAGTCTGCCGACGCGCCGCAACAAGGAATGCCACATGCGAATTCATGCCGAGTGCAAGATGACGGTCAAGGCCTCCGAAGACTGTCCGGTCGTCGCCATGATGCGCCCCCGCAGTGGCGAAGCGCAGTGGATGGTGAGCGAGATCTACGAGATGCGGCCCTGGGTGCCGACGACCGAATACGTGGACCAGTATGGAAACCTTTGCCAGCGGCTGACGATCCCCGCCGGCGAGATGCGCATCGAGGTCAGCACGGTCATGGAGACGGAGGAAGAGATCGCGGTCGCGCCGGACGCCGGCATCACGCCGATCCCCGAATTGCCTTCGGACGTGCTCGTGTACCTGCTTCAGAGCCGCTACTGCCCGTCCGACAAGATGGAGGATCGGGCGAAGGACATCACCCATGGCGCGGCACCCGGCTATCCGCAGGTGGAGGCCATCCGCGCGTGGATCCACGAGAACGTGGAATACAAGTACGGCGTGAGCGACGGCAGCACCGACGCACTCGACACGCTCGACACCGGATCAGGCGTATGTCGCGACTTCGCGCACATCGGCGCGGCGCTGTGCCGCGCGCTTCGCATCCCGGCCCGCATGGTGGTGGGCTATCTGTACCAACTCGACCCAATGGACATGCATGCGTGGTTCGAGGCCTATGTGGGCGGGCGCTGGTACACCTTCGATGCAACGCAGGGCGAGGCGCGCGGCGGCCGGATCGTCGTCGCCTATGGCCGCGACGCCGCCGATGTCGCCTTTCTTTCCAACTATGGCCCGCTTGAAATGGGCGACATGAAAGTCACGGTGCACAGCGTTGCACCTGCGCAGTGAACGCGCCCAGATTTGCGCATCGAGCCGATACGGCTTTAAGTGCGTTCCTCTAATGCGGCGCACCGACGGGTATTTCGCTTGTGTGGACAGGCACCCGCCCCCAGACTGGGCCATGCTGCAGTGCAACAAGCATCGCGGCTTGTCTCCCAACCTCACAGAAAGCTCATCATGACCTCCCACGCCGCTGGCCCGACCGCTTCCGTTGACACGATGTTCGGCTTGGCCGGCGAGGCTTTCAAAGGGGCGGAAACGCTCGCATCGCTCAACCTGCAGACGCTCAAGACCTTGATGGCCGAGAGCCAGGAAACCAGCCGACTCGCGAGCTCCACCAGAGATCCGGCAGAACTTGTCAAGCTCCAGGTGGCCACCCTGCAAGCCGCGCCGCTAAAGGCATTGGCGTATGGGCGCCAGGTACAGGAGGTCTTTGCGACATTGGGCGCTGCGCGGCAGGTCGCATACGAAGACGGCATTGCCGGGGCACAAGCCAAGTTCCTCGAGGCGATGAACGGCTTCTTCAAGAACGCCCCCGGCTCCGAGAAGATTCTGTCGATGGCGCAGTCCGCGGTGGATGCCTCGAACAGCGCCTACAGGAACATGAACGCGACATCAAAGCGACTGTCCGATACCTTGGCAGCCAACGTGACGAAAGCCGAGGAGGCGGTCACGCAAGGCGCATCCAGCGCACTGGCGAAGATTGAAGTCTGATCTGGCGTTGACGATGGCGTGCACCTCAAGGCGCGTCTCCACCCTTCGGAGCCCGCTATGAAAGCATCCGACCTCTTCGTCAAGGCGCTGGAAAACGAGGGCGTCCAGCGGATCTTTGCCGTGCCCGGTGAAGAAAACCTCGATCTCGTCGAGTCCCTGCGACGATCCACCATCGAACTCGTGCTCACGCGGCACGAGCAATCCGCTGCCTTCATGGCGGCGACCCACGGCCGCCTGACCGGACAGCCCGGCGTGTGCATGGCCACACTCGGTCCGGGCGCGCTCAATCTGGTCACGGGCGCGGCCTACGCACACCTGGGTGCCATGCCGATGGTGTTGATTACAGGACAGAAGGCGATCATGACGGCGCGGCAGGCGCGCTTCCAGATCGTCGACATCGTCGCGACGATGAAGCCGTTGACGAAAGCATCGCGGCAGATCGTCAGTGCGGCAAGTATCCCCACCGTGGTCCGTGACGCGTTCAGGGTTGCCGCCGAAGAGCGCCCCGGGCCGGTGCATCTCGAATTGCCGGAAGACGTGGCCGCCGAGCAGGTGGCCGGGGACGTGGACGTCATTCCCGTTCACCCCATCGATCTGCCGGTGGCGCACGAAGCGGCCATCGTCCGGGCCGCTGAAATGCTGATGCGCGCGAAGCGGCCGCTCGTCATGTTCGGCGCCGCGAGCAACCGCCCCCGGCTGCATGGCCAGCTGGCCGATTTCGTGCGCCGCGTCGGCATTCCCTTCTTCAACACGCAGATGGGCAAGGGAACGGTGGCCGGCGGCGGCATTGCCGAAGGCCGGACCGGGTTCTGGATGGGTACTGCGGCGCTCACGGAGCGCGACTACGTGCACGAGGCGATCGACCGCGCCGACCTGATTCTTGCCATCGGCCACGACACCATCGAAAAGCCGCCGTTCATCATGGGACCCCGCGGCCCGCTGGTGGTCCACGTCGGCTACATGCCGGCCGCCGTCGAGCAGGTGTACTTCCCGCATGCCGAGGTCGTGGGCGACGTCGGCCCGAGCCTCACACTGCTGGCCGATCGCGTCGAAGGCCGCCTCCCGAACGCCGGGGCCTTGCTGCCGCAGCGAGAGGGAATCCTCGCGCGCACCATGAGCCGTTCCACCGAGTCGCGCTTTCCGCTGACGCCGCAGCGCATCGTCCACGACGTGCGCCAGGTCATGCCCGACGACGGCATCGTCGCGCTCGACAACGGCATGTACAAGATCTGGTTCGCGCGCTGCTATCCCACGCGCACGGCCAATGCCCTGCTGCTCGACAACGCGCTCGCGACGATGGGTGCCGGCCTGCCATCGGCCATGATGGCGGCGCTGCTGCATCCGCGGCGCAGGGTACTGGCAGTGTGCGGCGACGGCGGCTTCATGATGAATTCGCAAGAGCTCGAGACTGCCATCCGGCTCAAGCTCGATCTCGTGGTGTTGATCATCGAGGACAACGCCTACGGGATGATTCGCTGGAAACAGTCGGTCGACCAGTTCACCGACTGGGGCATGACCTTCGGGAATCCGGATTTCGTGAAGTACGCGGACGCCTACGGTGCGAAGGGGCGCCGCGTCGAATCCGCCGAAGGACTGGCGCCGGCGCTCGAAGCGGCCTTCTCCGAAGGTGGCCTGCAGATCGTCGCCGTGCCGATCGACTATTCGGAAAACACCCGGGTGCTCGTCGACGAATTGCGCAATCGCGTCGCGGCAACGGCCGCCCAACCCGGAACACTCGCATGAAGATCAAGGCCGCCGTACTTCGGCAGATGGGCGTTGCGCCGCCCTATGCATCGTCCAGGCCACTCTCGATCGAGACGGTCGACCTGGCCCCGCCGGGGCCGGGCGAGGTGCTGATCAAGGTCGTCGCCGCGGGCCTGTGCCATTCGGACCTCTCGGTCATCAATGGCGATCGGCCCCGGCCGATGCCGATGGCGCTGGGCCACGAAGCCGCGGGCATCGTCGAAGGTCTCGGCGACGGCGTCACCGACCTGCAAGCGGGCGACCACGTGGTGGTCGTGTTCGTGCCCAGCTGCGGCCATTGCGCGCCCTGCGCCGAAGGCCGGCCGGCTTTGTGCGAGCCCGGTGCCGCCGCCAATGGCGCGGGCACGCTGCTCTCCGGCGCGCGCCGCATCTCGCAGGTCGGACAGGCCGTCAACCATCACCTCGGCTGCTCCGTGTTTGCGGAGTACGCCACCGTCTCGCGTCATTCGCTCGTGAAGATCGACAGTGCCGTTCCCCTGGAGGAAGCCGCCCTCTTCGGTTGCGCCGTCCTGACGGGCGTCGGTGCCGTTGTCAACACGGCGAAGGCGCCCTTGGGTGCTTCGGTCGCGGTGGTCGGCCTGGGCGGCGTCGGTCTTGCCGCACTGATCGGAGCGCAGGCCGCCGGCGCGCGGCAGATCGTCGCCATCGACCTGTCGGACGACAAGCTGGTGCAGGCACGCGAACTGGGTGCCACGCACACGGTGAATGCCGCGCAACCGGACGCCATCGAGCAGATTCGGGAGCTCAGCGCGGGTGGAGTCGAGTACGCCTTCGAATTCGCCGGTTCGATCCGGGCGCTCGATCTGGCCTACAGGATTACGCGTCGCGGCGGCACGACCGTCACCGCGGGCCTGCCGCCATCGACGGCAACCTTGCCGTTGGCCGCCGTCAATCTCGTGGCGGAAGAGCGCACGCTCAAGGGCAGCTATATCGGCACCTGCGTCCCGTCGCGCGACGTCCCTCGCTACATCGCGCTGTACCGGCAAGGGCGCCTGCCGGTGGACAAGCTCCTCACCGGCCGCCTCTCGCTCGAAGACATCAACCGTGGCTTCGATCTGCTGCACGAAGGAAAAGCCACACGACAGGTCGTCGTCTTCGACTGAAGGACCTCATGAACCGGAACAAGGTCGTCAGCGCCGATGAGGCCATCGCGCTCATCCGCGATGGCGACAGCGTGAGCTGCTCGGGCTTCGTCGGCATCGGGACGCCGGAGGAACTGATCGTCGCTCTCGAAAGGCGGTTCGTGACGACACAGGGCCCGCGCGACCTGACGCTCATCTTTGCGGCTGCGCCGGGCGATGGCAAGGTGCGCGGCGTCAACAGGCTGGCCCACGAGGGCCTCATCAGGCGCGCCATCGGCGGCCACTGGGCCCTGGTGCCGCAACTGGCCAAATTGGCGACCGACAACCTGATCGAGGCCTACAACCTGCCGCTGGGCACCATCTCGCACCTGTACCGCGACGCCGCGGCGCACCGCGCAGGCACCCTGAGCAAGGTCGGACTCGGCACCTTCGTGGACCCGCGCCAGAGCGGCGGGCGCATCAACCAGCGCACGCAGGAAGAGCTCGTGCGCGTCATGGAGATCGACGGCGAGGAGTGGCTTTTCTACAAGGCTTTTCCGGTCAACGTGGCGCTGATACGCGGCACGACCGCCGACCCGTCCGGCAACATCACGATGGAGCACGAAGCGCTGTTGCTCGACGCGCAGGCGGCCGCCATGGCGGCGCGCAATGCCAATGGGCTGGTCATCGCCCAGGTCGAGCGCATCGCTGCCGCGGGAACGCTCGACCCACGCAGCGTGGTGGTGCCGGGTGTCATGGTCGACTGCGTCGTGGTGGCGTCGCCGGAGCTTCATCAGCAGACCTACGGCACCGCCTACAACGCTGCCTTCTCCGGCGAGATGCGTGTGCCGGCCAACAGGATCGCTGTCGCGCCACTGGACGAACGCAAGCTCATCGCACGTCGTTGCGCCTTCGAACTGCCGCTGGGAGGCGTCATCAACCTCGGCATCGGCATGCCGGAGATCCTGGGCGCCGTGGCCGCCGAGGAACGCGTGCTCGACCACTTGACGCTGACGGCGGAGCCGGGAGTCATCGGCGGAATGCCCAAGGGCGGGTTGAATTTCGGCGCAGCAGTCAACACGCAAGCCCTGCTGCACCAGAACCAGCAGTTCGACTTCTACGACGGCGGCGGGCTCGACCTTGCGTGTCTCGGCATGGCACAGATCGATCGCGCAGGCAATGTCAACGTCAGCCGTTTCGGAACGCGGCTGGCGGGTGCTGGCGGCTTCATCAACATCAGCCAGAACGCGCGCCGCGTGGTCTTCGCGGGCACCTTCACCGCGGGTGGTCTCGAAGTCGCGATCGAAGATGGAAACCTGCGTATCGTGACCGAAGGCCAGGCGCCCAAGTTCGTCACGGCCGTCGAGCAGATCACGTTCAGCGGGCCACAAGCCATGAGCAAGCGGCAGTCGGTGCACTACGTGACCGAACGCTGCGTCTTCAGCCTGCAGCCAAACGGACTGCAGTTGACCGAGGTGGCGCCCGGCATCGACATCGACCGGGACATCCTGGCGCACATGGACTTCCGGCCGCTGATCGGGAAGATCAATTGCATGGATGAGCGCCTGTACCGCGCCCGCCCGATGGGGCTGTCGGCCGCGCTCCTCGATCTCCAGTTGGCCGAGCGCCTCAGCTACGACGGCGAGCGGAACATCCTCTTCGTCAACTTCCAGGGCTATGCGATTGAGGACATGGACGGCGTCGAAAGCGTTCGCCGGGTGTTCGCGGCGCTGTACGAGAAAGCTGGCCGCAAGGTGGCACTCGTCGCCAACTACGACGGATTCCTGATCGACGAATCCTTGAGCGACTCGTACTTCGCGATGGTCGAGGATCTGCACGCGCAGTACTACAGCACCGCGACACGCTACACGACCAGTGCCTTCATGCGAATGAAGCTCGGCTCGTCGCTGTCGTCGCGTCAGGGGGCCGCGCATCTGTTCGAGACCCAAACCGAAGCGATCGAGTTCCTGCGCCGCCGGCCGCACGTCCTGGCAGCCTGAGGCTGACTGCGCCCTCAGTTCGACCCAGGGATTTCGAGCGTCCCGGCGCTTCCCTTCAAGCCCCTTGACGCGCTGGTATAGCCGCCCCCGCCCCCATCGACGAAGTGCACATGCAGGCTGTCGGCCGGCGACGTGACCAGACAGGTCATCAGCGCCGTCTCCGACAGATGCAATCCGTAGCGCAGGCCGTGTGCCCGCGCCGCCTCGGACATGCAGGCCTTGATTCGCTCGACGGCGGCAAGCGGACAGTCGATGACAAGGCAAAGCGTCTCGTCGTGCCTGCAGAAATCGGTGTTGGTGACGATCTCGCGTCGATAACGCTGTGGATCGAAACCGGCGACAGGCTTGTCCCGCGCGAGAACGATTCGCGCGAGAAGCGTCTCCGCGAGCACGCGCGCGCTGGAGGCGAACAGCGATCCTCCCCGTCGCCGGGCCCGCGCCTCCAGCATGAAGCCTGTGGGTGGCCACCGCGCTTGTAGCGTGTTCAGGCTGACAGGGCGGGACTGCACCTCCGGCCCTGCCAGCGTCATGATCTCCTCGTAGACCTCCTGAAGGCCGTTCGCACCACGAACGATCAGCGTCAGCATCGTTCCTCGGGCGGAGTGCAGCGTGTCCCACCGGCAGGACAAGCCCTCCAGATCGACGGGCTCGCCATCGTCCAGCGACTCGGGGATGGCAGCGAGGCGGCCCAGGTCGGCATTGCCCTTGCCTCTCACCGCGGCTTCGAGCACGCCGACCCCGCCACCGTGAAAGACACCGAAGCTGTTGCCGGGCGTCGGCTCGAACCTCCCCACCAGGACTTCGCATTCGTATCGCCGCAGGACGTCGACGGGCACCAAGCCCACCCGCAATGCAAGACCGAAGTCACGCTGCGCCTGTCCGCGGGCCCGCGCCAGTTCGATGCGGGCCTGCGCGATGTTCGACGGCGGAACGAGCACCACCGCCCCGTCACCGCCGAACAGAAAGGGAATCCGCACCGGTGCGCAGAGGTTCCGTAAACCCGCGATGCCCATGGCGGCGACGAAATTGACCGTCTTGTGAAGCCCTTTGCCGATCGCGCCCGTGGAGTCGACGATGTCGGTCACGACCAGCGCCCAGTCGTCGGGCGCAGGTCGGTACCGGCTCAGGTCGAAGGTGTCGCGCTCGCGGCCGAGCACCGGGAGTTCCGAGAAGAACCCTGCAGGAAGGATCGATCGCTCAGCGGTCGAGGAAGGCATGGGAGGTCATCGTAATGCCGCAGGCGATGCGCGCACGGGTACTTCTACGCAACGCCAGGCGCTTCGGATCATCGAAGGGCGAGCAATGGAATCACGGCCCGCGCACCCTTATCCGCAAAACGAGTAAGCCCCTCGACTTGGCGCTTCAGATCATTCGCTCATTTGGAAGCAACGATTCGGTAGTTCGGTGATGGGCTTCGCGACCAGAGAATCGCGCGCTCTGATTCATCCCATCCAAACCGAGAGTCTCCCGATGAGCATCAACGCACCCTCTTCCATCGACACGAGCTTTGGCGACCTGCGCATTCGCCGCGTGGCCGGCCACATCGGTGGCGAGGTCCAGAACCTGAAGCTGTCCGCCGACCTGTCCCCGGAGTCCGTCGACCAACTGAACGCGGCCCTGGTGAAACACAAGGTGCTGTTCTTCCGCGACCAGTCGCATCTCGACGACGCGTCGCACCAGGCTTTCGGCGCGCGCTTCGGCCGCACGGTCGCGCATCCCACCGTGCCCTCGCCCCAGGGCACGAAACTGTTCGAGCTCGATGCCTCCAAGTGCGGCGGCCGGGCCGACTCGTGGCACACCGACGTGACCTTCGTCGACGCCTTCCCGAAGATCTCGATTCTTCGCGCGGTCAAGATCCCTCCGTACGGCGGCGACACGGTCTGGGCCAACACGGCGTTGGCCTATGAGCGCCTGCCGTCCCAGCTCAAGCAACTGGCCGACAGCCTGTGGGCCATCCACAGCAACGACTACGACTATGGCGCCGACCGTGTCGTGGTCGAGGAAGAGCGCCTGCGCCACCACCGCAACGTCTTCGTTTCGGCCGTGTACGAGGCCGAGCATCCGGTGGTGCACGTGCACCCCGTGTCGGGCGAGCGCGCGCTGCTGCTGGGGCACTTCGTCAAGAAGCTCGTGGGCCTGTCGAGCGCCGAGTCGGCACGCATCTTCGAGCTGCTGCAGAACCGCGTGACGCGCCTCGAGAACACGGTGCGCTGGAACTGGCGCCAGGACGACGTGGCGATCTGGGACAACCGCGCGACCCAGCACTTCGCGATCAACGACTACGGCAACCAGCCCCGCCTGGTGCGACGCGTGACCGTGCATGGCGACACCGCCGTGGCCCTCGACGGGCAGCGCAGCCGCACGCGCAGCCGCCCCGAGGCAACCAACGACGAGCGCATCGACGAAGTCATTGCGGCCACGGCCTGAAAGCAGCGAGCTGCCATGACCAAAGAATTCCCGACCTTCGACCGCCAACGTCGCAGCCTGCTCCAGGCCGGTGCCGCGCTCGGTGCTTCCACACTGCTTCCGGGACTGGCGCACGCGCAAGCCGCCGCGAAAAAGTATGCCGGCGTGACGCTCAATGTCTCGACCTTCAGCGCCGCCTACCCCAAGCTCCTGCAGCAGTGGCTGCCCGAGTTCGAGGCACTCACGGGCGCCAAGGTCAACTTCGATGCACCTTCGTTCCCGGTCTACAACCAGCGCGCCGACCTGGAGCTGTCGACCAAGGGCTCGGCCTACGACGTGGTCAACGTCACCTACATCTACACCAGCCGGTGGATCAATTCGGGCTGGCTGACGCCACTCGACGACTACATCAGGAACCCCAACCTGACCGCGGCGGACTGGGACCTGAACGACTTCCTCCCCGGTGCCCGTGCGCCCGAGACAGGCCGCGACGGAAAGCTCTACGGGATCCCATGGACGGCCGAAGTGCTGCTGTCCGCCTCCTCGCGATTCGATCTCGTGCAGAAGGCTGGCCTCGCATTTCCGGACACCACCGACGACCTCGTGAAGGTGCTGCGCGCCGTCAACAAGAAGGAGCGGGTCGCGGGCTTCGTGAGCGACAACCACTATGGCTGGACCTTCGTGCCCTACCTGCACGCCTTCGGGGGCGACGTGTTTCGCAAGGCACCCGACGACCTGTTCCCGACGCTCGACACGCCCGAGGTCATCGCCGCGGGCGAGTATTACGCCAACCTGCTCAGGGAGTTCGGCCCGGATGGCGCGATCACCTATCAGCCCGACCAAGTCACGCAGGCGCTCAAGTCGGGCCGCACGAATTTCGCGGACGCGGGCCAGCTCTACCTGGCCCAGTTGGGCGATCGCAGCACCACCAAGACGATCGACACCGTGAAATTCGGCCCGCTGCCGAAGGGACCGGCCGGCCGCTTCCCCGGCACGGCCGTGCATGCGCTCGGCATCCCAGCCGGATCGAAGAACAAGGAAGCCGCCTGGGCCTTCATCCAGTGGGCGCTCGGCAAGGAGACCACCCGGCGCGCCGTCGCCGCGGGCTATGGCTCACCGGCCCGCCGCTCCGACATCGACTCGGCCGAGTTCCGCCAGAAGCAGGTGATCAACGGCAACGACCTCGCCAAGCTCTCGCTCGAGTCCATCGAGATGGCTGCGAAGACCGGCCACATGAAGTACCGCACCGTCTCGGTGTATCCGCAAGTCGACCAGCAGTTGAACAAGGCGATCGAGCTGATCGCCAGTGGGCAGCTCTCGGCGAAGCAGGCCTTCCAGCAGGCGCAGGCCAACTCGATCTCGGAGCTCAAGCGCGCCGGTGCGAAGCTCTGAGGGCATGGCGGTGGCACACGCACTTCCCGCGGGGAATTGGCAGGCGGAGCGGCGTCGCGCCTTCCTGATCGGCCTGACGCCTTCCCTCGGCGTCCTGTTACTGATCACGCTGGTGCCGGCCGCCGCGCTGCTGGTGGCGAGCTTCACGCCGCTGCAGCTCACAGATCCCTCGGGCACCTTCCGCTTCGACGACCCGTTGGTCAACTACCGGCAGCTGCTGCACGACGATCGCTTCCTCGCGTCCATTGCGGTGCAGCTGAAGCTCTCGGCGTCCAGCGTGGCACTGCAACTGGCGGTTGGCCTGGGCTTGGCGCTGCTGCTGAACGGCAAGTCGCGCCTGCTCGAAGGCGCGCGCACGGTGTTCCTGATCCCGATGGTGCTGCCGCCGATCGTGGTGGCGCTCATCTGGAAGATCATGTACACGCCGGACGTGAGCCCGATCCACCGGACGCTCGAAGCCCTCGGCTGGCCCGTGCGTTCGCTCATCGCCAACCCCGACACCGCCCTCTGGGCCATCTCGCTGGCCGACACCTGGCAGTGGTTTCCCTTCACCATGCTGATGGTGCTCGCGGCGCTGCAGATGATTCCGGACGACCCCATCGAAGCCGCGACCCTCGAAGGTGCGAACCGCTGGCAGCTCTTCCGCTACATCGTCTTGCCGTACATCCGGCCGGTGCTCGTCGTGTGCGGGCTGTTTCGCCTCATCGACAGCTTCAAGGCCTTTCCGCTGATCTACGTGCTGACCAACGGCGGGCCCGGGTCCGTGACCGAGGTCACCAACTACTACGGCTTCATCCAGGCCTTCAATTTCTCCTATTGGGGCTATGCCAGCGCCATCGCGACGGTGATGCTGGTGGGCGTGTTCATCCTGAGCTGGCTGGTGGGCCGGCTGGGCTGGAGTGACCATGACAAGCGCTAACCCTGCCATCGATGCCGGCAATGCGAGGCCGGTCGGCACTGGCGATCGCCCCGTTCGACAGGCTGCCGTTGCAAGGCCGCCCGCGAAGCGCTCGCGGCTCCTGGCCTGGTGGTCCGCCCATGCCCGGGCCATCATCGTCTCGGTCCTGCTGCTGCTCGTGCTGTCGCCCTTCCTCTGGCTGGTGCAGCTCGCATTCAGGCCGGCGGCGGACATCTTCGACGAGCGACTCTTCTTCGTGCCCACGCTCGAAGGCTTCGCCAGCCTTTTGAAGGGCAACTTCCTGAAGTCGTTCTGGAACAGCCTGCTGGTCAGCACGCTCTCGACCGGCTTCTCGCTGCTGATCGGCGTGCCGGCCGCCTACGCGCTCACGCGCTGGAACTTCAAGGGCCGCGACCGCATCGCGCTGTGGATCCTGGTGACGCGGATGGCGCCGCCGATCGCATTCACGATCCCGTTCTTTCTTGCCTACCAGTACCTCGGGCTGCAGGACACGGTCATCGGCCTGGCGATCGTCTACCTGACCTTCAACCTCGCGATCGTCATCTGGCTGATGCAGACCTTCTTCGAGGCCGTGCCGGCCTCGCTGGAGGAAGCCGCCTGGATCGACGGCTGCGGCATCTGGCAGGCGTTCTGGCGGGTCGCCCTGCCGCTAACCGCGCCGGGGCTCGCGGCGACGGCCGTGCTGTGCTTCATCTTCTCGTGGAACGACTTCTTCTACGCGCTCATCCTCACCCGGACCCACGCCATGACCGCGCCGGTGGCGATCGTCAACTTCCTGCAGTACGAAGGCTGGGAGTGGACCAAGATCGCCGCCAGCGGGACGCTGGTGATGTTTCCGGTCGTCATCTTCACCGTGCTGGTCCGGAAGTACCTGGTGCGGGGCCTCACGGCCGGCAGCATCATGGACTGATCTCTCCCATGGCATCCATCAAAGTCAGAAATCTTGTGAAGCAGTTCGGCAGCACGCCGGTCATCCGCGGCATCGACATCGACATCCGGGACGGCGAGTTCGTGGCCCTGGTCGGCCCGTCGGGCTGCGGCAAGTCAACCCTGCTGCGCATGATTGCAGGCCTGGAAAGCATCGACGGCGGCGAGATCCTGCTCGACGAACGGCGCATCAACGAGCTGGCGCCGCGGGATCGCGACGTCGCCATGGTGTTCCAGAACTACGCGCTCTATCCGCACATGACGGTGGCGCAGAACCTGGGCTTCGGCCTGAAGATCCAGGGCGTGCAGGCCGCCGACATCGCGCGTCGCGTGGAGCAGGCGGCCGAGACCCTCGGGCTCGGCGAGCTGCTGCAGCGCCGGCCGCGCCAGCTCTCGGGCGGCCAGCGCCAGCGGGTGGCCATGGGCCGCGCGATCGTGCGCCAGCCGCAGGCCTTCCTCTTCGATGAACCGCTGTCGAACCTCGACGCCAAGCTCCGCGTCCAGATGCGCACCGAGATCAAGGCGCTGCACCAGCGCCTCGGGACCACGACGGTCTACGTCACGCACGATCAGGTCGAAGCCATGACCATGGCCGACCGGATCGTGGTGCTGAAGGACGGGCGGGTGGAACAGATCGGCGCGCCGCTGGAGCTGTACGACCGCCCCCGGAACGCATTCGTCGCAGGTTTCATCGGCTCGCCCGCGATGAACTTCATCCCCGGACGGCTGCAGCTGGATGGCGCTCCTCATGTGCTGACCGACGATGGCCTGCGCCTGCCGGTGGCGCAGGTCTCGCGCGGTTTGCACGGCGATCGCGTGCTCTATGGTGCCCGGCCCGAGCATTTCACGATCGATCCGGGCCGCGGCGCGACCGCGGAGGTGATCGTCGTGGAGCCTACGGGCTCCGAGACGCAGGTGGCGCTACGGCTGGGCAACCAGTCCGTCATGGCCGCGTTTCGCGACCGGATTGCCGCGCGGCCGGGCGACCGGCTGCCACTCTGGCCCGTGGCCGAGGCAGCACATCTCTTCGACGCGGCTGGCGGTCAACGGCTCAACTGATGCCCGAGGGTCGGCCGTTATTGGGTCGAGACCACCGGGGTCGTCTTGCCTGCGACCGTGTCGCCGCTCAGCCAGGCCAACACGGCGGAATCGGTACCTACCGACGTGGCCGCCTCGGCCAGACGCAATTCGCCCTTCGCGGCCTCACCGCCGACGATTCCCGCCGCGGATGCCAGGGTGACCGCGGCGGCCAAGATGAAGTTCCAAGTCGTGTTCATAGCTTTTCTCTCTGTGACGAGAGTTTGAGCCAATTCGCCCGGACAAAATCGGCGCAAAAGGAACTGCAGTGTTCGTTCCGGGGAAACAATGGCCGCAGACGTTCAGAACACGCCCAAAGCAAGCCCCGCCGCGAGCGCCGCACCCAGTTCGCGGCATCGCGCCAGGTCTTCCGTGCCGATCTGCTTCGGGCGCGCGATGGCCTCGGGCGTCTGTGCGTGGGTGCAGACGATCAACGCGGGCGCAATGGCATTCAGCCGCCATCCGGTGGCGATGCGGTCGAGTTGCCGCGCCGCGTTCTGGCCGTCGCTGCCCGCGCAGATCAGCGTGGCATAGGGCCTGCCGTTCAGGCGGTCGAGCGCGGCGTAGTAGCAGCGGTCGAAGAAGTCCTTCATCAAACCCGCCATTGCGGCGAGGTTCTCGGGCGTGGCGAACACGTAGCCGTCCGCGCCGAGCACATCGTCCGGTTGTGCCTCGGGCGCGCGCAGCAGCCGCACGTGGACGCCGGGCTCGTCGCGCGCGCCTTCGGCAGCGGCCTGCGCCATCTGCGCGGTGCCGCCGGACATCGTGTGATAGACCACGAGCAGCGTCTTGGGAGTCATGTCACCCAGCATAGCGGCACGGACCCGCCTGGAGGGGTGGTGGCCGGGGGCAAAAGGCTGGCTGGTGGCGATCCGCGCGCAATGAGCGCCCTCGCCTTGCTAACCAGCCAGAAGGGGTCGACGGGCGAAGTGACTGGTTCGCGCCGTCAGTCCTGATGCGCGTCCGTGGGGCCGCGCGACAGGGGCAACGTTAGGCTCGCTTCACTGGCCCCACCATCGAACGGACGGAATAGTGGGTGTGCATTACTTCACAGAACTGCGAATATCCAACCCGCTGATAGAAGGAGCCTCTGCGTGAACCATCAACTTCAACTGGACACGGTCCGCGTCTACCTGCGCCACCTGAACGCGAGCGACACCGCGGGCCTGGTCTCGACCTTCGAGGACGACGGCGTCGTCCACTCGCCGTTCCTCGGCACGATGAAGGCGCGCGACTTCTTCCCGCGACTGGCACAGGCATCCAGCCAGAGCGTGATCACGCTGATCGACCTGTTCGCCTCGGTGCAACCCGACGGCGACACGGTGCGGGTCGCCGCCTATTTCCGCTACGACTGGACACTGAGCGACGGCAGGCTGGTCGATTTCACCTGCGTGGACGTGTTCGGCTTCCGGCCGGGCAGCGACCGGATCGCCAGCATGCACATCGTCTACGACACGCATCCGCTGCGCGAAGAGGTGGGCGACAAATACGCGCCCGATCCCGTACAGAAGGCTTGAGCCGGCTCAGGCTGCGACCTGCAGCACCACCCGCGCCGCCGGTCGGGCCTCCTCGACATTGCTCTTCATGCGCAAGACGCCGAACAGGTTCTTCGGGTCGTCCATGTCCGGCATCAGGTCGAGGATCTCGCCCAGGCCCAGCGCCTGCGCGGTCTCGCGCATGTAGGCGAGCGCGGAGAAGTCTTCGAGCGCGAACCCGACCGAGTCGAACACCGTGACCTCCGATGCGCTGACACGTCCCGTCCGGTCGCCCGTGAGCACCTGCCAGAACTCGGTGACCGCGAAGTCGGCGGGCATCTGCTGGATCTCGCCTTCGATGCGCGATTGCGGCTCGAACTCTACGAAGACCGACGCCTTCTCGAGCACGCCGCGATGAAGCTCCGTCTTGCCCGGACAGTCGCCGCCCAAGGCGTTGATGTGCATGCCGGGCTCGATCATGTCGGGCGTGAGGATGGTCGCGTTGGTCTTGTCGGCGGTGGCGGTGGTCACGATGTCGGCGCCTCGCACAGCTTCAGCGGTGCTCTCGCAGATCAGGATCTGAAACCCATGGCCGCCGAGGTTCGCAGCGAGCCTGGCGCTGGCGGCCGGGTCCGTATCGAAGAGGCGAAGCTCACGGATGCCCACCAGGTCGCGGAACGCGATCGCCTGGAATTCGCCCTGCGCGCCGTTGCCGATCAGCGCCATGCTGCGGCTGCCCGGACGCGCCAGCCTGCGCGCCGCGAGGGCCGACATCGCCGCGGTGCGGATGGCCGTGGTCAATGTCAACTCCGACAGGAAGCGCGGCGCGCCGGTGGCCACGTCGGCGAGCACACCGAAGGCCATCACGGTCGGCAAGCCGTGACGGTGATTGCCCGGGTGTCCGTTGACGTACTTGAAGGCGAACTGCGTCGCGTCGGCGATGGGCATGAGTTCGATCACGCCGACGTCCGAATGACTGGCGACGCGCGCGCTCTTGTCGAATTCGTTCCAGCGCAGGAAATCGCGCTCGATCCGCTCGGCCACGCCGGCGATGCACGCTGACAGGCCCTTGCGCTGCACGAGCCGGATCATTTCGGGCGCGCTGAGGTAGACGATGCTGGGGCGGTGACTGGCGGACATGACGGACTCCTGCGTGGACGCAGGGCCAGTGTGCGCACGGCGCAGGGCAAGCGACAGACGGAAGCTTGCAGCGTTTCGACAGCAATCCTGGCGAAACGGCAGCCTTCGCTGCCACTCTGCGCGCTAGCTGCCGCCGTCCTCTGCCTGATCGAAGCGCAAGCCGCTCGATCCCTCGCCGCGCCCGACCTGCCGACGGAATGAGGTCCACACCCAGGTCGTCCCGTCGGTCCACCGCGCCATGCGACGGCCCCGGGTTACATGCGCGCCCTCGCGCGGAACCTCCTCGTCGTAGAGCAGCAACTGCGTGCCGGCATTGAGCACCGTGCCCTGCGCGGGATGGATCTTCTTCGAGCCGTCGGGCTGCAGCACCGCGCCGCGCCGCAGGCGCTGGACAATCTTGCCGTCCTCTTCCGCAAGCTGCACGGGCAGCAGCGGGACCCAGTTGCCCGGGACGGTCGACGACAGCACGTAGCGCGCTGGCGAAGCCGACGTCGCGGGTGCATCGGATCCCGAAGATGCAAGCGACCCATCCTCGTATTCGATGCGCTGCACCGACTGTTCGACGGGACTCTCGATGCTGCGCTCGATGGCCCATGCGAGATTGGCCATCTCGTCGCGCATGAGCAGCACATCCTCCAGCGCGCTCCCTTCGATCACCCGCCCGAGCGATGGCGGCAGGAAAAAGAGATTGGCCTGCGGCACGTCGATGGGCACCTCGCCCGCCCTGCGCAGGCAGGCCAGTTGCCACATCGACCACCAGGGTCGCGGCAAGGCCGGATCGCCGAGCGGCCGCAGCAGGCTGCGCACGCCGAAGGTGTCGGTCACGACCAACGATTCCACGCGCGTCAGCGAGCCGACCGGCAGCGTCAGCGGAATGACGAACCAGTCGTTGCCATAGCTGCCCGCATATTCGATCACCATCAACTGCGCGAGGTCGGTCGGGCCCACCGGCACGAGCCCGTAGGCGATGCGTGCATCCTCCATCTCCCAGAAGCGCGCTGCCGGTGCGCCGCGGAAGCTGACCGGTGCGGGCACGGTGGTCTCGACGAGGGTGGTCAGTTTGCGGTCCCCGTCGGTTCCCATGCGCACTTCGAGGTTGAGGTCGAAGCTGCTCCAGTCGAGCCGGCCGTCATCGAACTCGGCGGCGGTCAACGCGAATTCGTCTTCGGGCCGATCGGACAGGCGTCCCGCGACCGACACGGCGTATTCCAGGCGCGAAGGCTGCCAGGCATCGTCGGTCCCGTCGCCGGCTGCGGCCGGCTCGTGCACCAGGCCGTCGTACCACTGCAGCCAGGCCAGCGCGGTCTGCTGCACTTCGGCGCGGTCGCCCACGGCGATCTTCAGCGCGGCCTCGAGCACGACCTGAGCGGCCCCTCCGTTGCGGAAAGCGTCGGCGAGGCGGCGCGCATCGGGCGCGCGCCCCGTCATGGTCTGCATGAATCGCGACGTGGCCTCGTCCAGCGGGTCGGCATCGGCCGGTCGCGCAGGCAGCGCTTGCAGGGCGAAGCGCTGGATCAGCGCGGCGCGGTAGCTCTTCGACAAGGGCTGCGCCTCCAGCATGCGCAGGAACTGCAGGCCCGCTTCGACCGCCAGCGTCAGCATGCACGCGTCGTTCGGGTCGGCGGCCCGCATGCGGCGGCGCTCGACCTGCACCTCCAGCGGAACGGCCATCGGGTCATAGGCTGGCGCCTGCACCTGCGTGTCGTGCTTCAACGCGCCAAGGTGGCAGCGCGAAAGCATCGCGCTGGTCGCCCGCACGCGCGCCATCACCGGCGAGCCGGTGTCCTCGGCCTGGAATTCGCCGACCTGCCACTGTCGCGCCAGGAACCACAGCGGATCGAACACCCGCGCGCCGGGGCCGGTCGACATGGCGTCGTCGCGGCAATGCGGCTCGATGCGGGTCCAACTCGTGATGGATGCAGTGGTCGGGCCGGTCGGCGCCGGTGGTGCCGGTTGCGGCGGCGGCCGTGGCGGCGGCGGGCGCGGCGGCTTGGGCGGACGGGGCGGCGGCGGATCGGGTGGATCCGGCGGCTCGGGCGGCTGCCTTGGCAGGCGAGGCTTCGGGGCCTCGGCGGCTGCGTCGGTCGGCGGCGGGGGCTTAGCTGGCATGGCGTGTCCGGGCACTCGGGTGATGGCCTAGCGGGCCAGCGCCGCCGCGTCGGTCGACACGACGTCGTCCTTCGCGTTGAAGGCGAGATAGAGCGCCGGGAGGTACTGGGCCGTGCCGGTCAGCGCCTCGGGATCGATGGCGCGCAGCTTGGCCAGGTCCAGCGTCTCGGCGAGCACGCGATGCAGGGTCGCGATGGTCCATGCCTGTTCGGGCACCGGCGGCAATGCGAGCAGCACGGCCTGGGGCGCGCAGGCATCCGGCGGGTTGTACTGGAAGGCGATCGCAGTGGTCTCGCGACGGCTCGGCACCACCTCGATCCATTCGTCGACGGCAAGGCCGCACAGCGGCGACGCGGCATCGAAGCCGGCCGACGTCTGCAGTACCAGCGAGAGCTTGCCCGAGGGCGGCTCCGCATCCGGCCCACATGGCAGGCCCACCCAGCGCTCGCCGTTCACGAAGGGCAGTTGCGCCACGCGCAGGTTCAGGCGCTCGCCGGTGTTCAATACCTCGGCGCCGCGCAGGCAGGCAGCGAGGCGCGCTACCGGATCGCGCACGCGCGCGCTTCGCGTCAGCCAGGTGTGCGCGGCGAGCGGATCGCCACCCTGCGTGAGCGTGGTGGCCGCGAGCGCGGCGCTCAGTTCGGTCGCTGCGGTGCCATCGCAGGTGAAGCGCGGCAGCACCACGAAAGGCGAACCGAAGACCGCCCGCATGCGCTCGATCAACTGATCGCGCCGCACGCGCGGCTCGGTCGATGCGGCTGCCGCGCGCAGCGTCGCACCTTGATCGAGGCGCGGCTTGCCTTGCTTGAGCAAGGCGGCCGCCTGCTGCAGCAACGCATCGCGCGTCGGCGCATCGTCGCCCGCCGCGATGGCCGGGACGGCCGGCGCAAGGCCGAAGCTGCCGAGCTTGAGCATTGCCGTGCGCAGGGCATCGGCGGTGCTCGCCGCGCCCTTCGTCACCAGCGTGTCGAGCGCCTTGCTGGCCGCGTTGAGGGCGTTCTCGGCTTTTACGACGCGCGCCTCCAGTTCGGCGAGGTCGAGCGTCCCTGCACTCGCGCGCTCCGGCGGATTGAGGTCCTCCGCATCCGCGCCGCGCGCGTTCGAAAGAAGGCGGCGGGCGGCGCGTGCCTGCTCCAGCACGTCCAGCAGCGTCAGTTCCGTGGCCGCGAGATCGGTGGGCCTTGCATGCTGAATGCGCAGGCTGGCCTGCCCGCCGAAGCCGCCCTGCTGGTTCCGCGCGAGATACAGCAGGCGCTGCTCGATGTCGTCCGTCGAGATGTCGGCCCGGCGCGGACCGGAGACGTCCTCCACGCCGTACACCACGTCGAGCGGTGCCAGCTGCAGGTCGCTCAGCCGCAGGACGCGTGTTTCGGCCACCGCGCCGCTCGCGTCGTCGATGCGCTCGATCGTGCAGCGCACGTTGCGCGGATCGCCCATGAGCTTCGCGGCCCAGGCATTGAGCATCGGCTCCGCGGTCGCGCGCGCGGATGCCGCCACCCAGCCGGTGGCTGCGGGCGCCTTGCCACTCCACAGCAGCAGCAGCCGGTGCGTTAGCGCGACGCCGCTGCGCGGCATGCGGGCGACCTCCAGTTCGGGCGCAGGCGCATCGCCGTGTGCGATCGCGGCCAGCGTGCTGGCGATTCGCGAAGTGTTGCCGCGCGCCATCTGGTAGGCGGCCTCCGCGGTCAGGGCATCGCCCAGCCCGTCGATGGCGTCGCCGAGGGCGTTGAGCTCCTGCACCATCTTCTTCATCTCATCGTCGCCAGCGCCCGCCTGCTGCAGCAGCGCGTTGATCGGCCGGCCGTCCGCGCGCCAGCGACTGTGCAGGACGAGGCCGTCGACGACATTGTTCGCTGCGATCGCCTCCACCGGCTGCGTCTTCGGCTCCAGCTTGCCCGCGACCAGGGGTGCGAAGTCCCGCAACAATGCGATGAAGCGGTCGAGCGACAGCTCGTGCAGGCCGCGCTCGAAGCGGTAGCCGAGCAACGCGCCGAGCGGCTGACCCTGGCGCACGCCGTCGAGCAACTGGGTCGCCTCGCGCACACGGCGTGACGTGAGATTGATCGCGAAGGGGCCCTCCTCCTGCGGCACGCCGGTCGCACCGAGGTGCGCGTTGCGCAACAGCGCCGCGGCGGCGGCGTGGGTCATCGACGGTGCATGGATGAAGCCGCTGTCGTCCGGCGATGCGAACAGCGGTCCGGGCTCGCCTGCCGGCGGGGTCAGCGGCGCGGCAGGAGCCGCCGGCCGCAGGTTCTCGACCCAGCCGTAGCCGCCCGCATAGATGCCTTGCGGCGCCTCCGAACGCATCGCTGCGAGTCGCTTGCTGGCGAACGAGGTGATCCACGCGTCCAGCCGGTGCGAGGAAAGGTCCAGCGTGCCCTGCATCAGCAACTGGAGCGCCTCGCTGTCGAGCGTCTGCAACCGGGAGAGGCTGTCACGGAAGGCGCCCAGCGACGCGAGTGCGGGCAGTTCGAAGCTCGTCGCGCTTTCGAGGAACTGGCGGATCGTGCGGTCGCCGGTGAGGGCCGGCACCTGCAGGTCGAGTTGGCGCTTCCAGGTGAGCGTGGGCGCCGCGCCGGTCCCCAGGTCGACCAGTTCGGGGTCGCGCAGCAATGTCGCGAAGTCGTTGCCGGGCAGGCTGGCCGCGATCATCGCCGTGGCCTGTGCCAGTTCGCGCAGCAGCGCGTGACGCAAAAGGATCTGCAGCAGGCTCGCGGTGCTGGCGGGGTTGGCGGGGTCCGGCCGCATCGCCACGAGCGCTTCGATCGAGGGCTGGGCCAGCAACGCGGCGATGTAGTCGGGGTCGAGCTTCTGCCATGGTGATACTTCGCCCGCCTGGACCGTGGGCACGGTCACCGCGTAGTCGAGGTCCGCATAGGCCGCGCGGGCCAGCCGCGGACGCCACGGAAGACCCAGGCGTTGGAGCAGCCCGGTCGCGATGGCGTCCTGCGCGGCGATGAAGCCGCTGCCCTGCAGGTCTTCGCCGAGGAAGGCGCGCAGATGCTGGAGGTAATGGCGGCCAAGCACCGCCCGCGTGCCGTAGCTGCTGGACACGGCATCGGTGCGCATCACGTCGGCCAGGTCGCCATCGGGATCGGCTGGCTGCCTGCGACCGACGCGCGCGGCGTCGCCCAGTTGCGGGCGCCAGGCGCCGTCGCGCAATTGCAGCAGCAGCTTCTGCAGCCAGGTGTCACGTGCGAGCGCGGCCTCCTCGCCCGCGCGCGGTCGCCACGCGTCGAGCGATGTCACCGGCAGGATGCCGTAGGGCTGGCGCCCGCAACGCAGGCTGGCATAGGGCCCCGCACTGCGCACGTGATCGAGGAAATGACCGCGCGCCCATGCGATGTGCTCCGGCGTCAGGCCGCTGCCGCCCGGCCCTGCCAGGTTGCTCAGGAAGTAGCCCCACCCTGCGGGCCAGAGCGCGTTGTTCATGGCGCGCATCTCGGTGTCCGGCCGTCCGCCCGCGAGCGGCAAGCGCCCGAGCACGGGGGCTACCTGTTCGGTGGAAAGGCCGAGCGCGAGGCCGAGCCTCGCGGCATTCGTTGCGCCCTCGAGCGTCGAGGGATCGAAGGCGACTTCGCTGGCGAAACTCTGCACGCGGCCGGCATCGGTCGAGTCGTAGCCGGCCCGGCGGTCGGCCGTGTTGTTGGTCGGTGTGCCGGTGCGCAGGAACTCGACGCCGTCGGTGTAGTGATGGGCATCGAGCAGCGAGGCCAGTTGCGTCGCCGTATCAGCGGCATTCGTCGACGCGGCGCCGAGCACGAAGAGACTGTCGAGCCCGGCGGCCAGCAGCGGCGCGGGGATGGCGATGCGCAACCCCATGCCGGCTTTCTCGGCTTCGTCGAAATCGACCATCCACCGCATGCCGTCGTCGACGGCGACCTGATCCTTGGGCACCTGCGCGGCCGGCGCCTTCGGATCGGGCCCCGTCGCGAGCGGGCGCCGGATGTCGCCGCCGCTGACGGCGATCACCGGCCGGCCGCCGGCTTGCACGATGGCGATCCAGCGGTCCGGTAGCAATCGGGCCAGCGGTGCATGGCGCCACGCTGCGTCCTTGCCGTCGTCGACGACCGGGACTGCGGGCCATTGCGGCGCATCGGGCAAGGGATCGGCCGCGGCCACAGCCGCCGTCGGACGCTGCGCCGCATTGACGGGCGCCAACACGCGGGCGATCCATGCCGCGCGCGCGGCGCCGAAGCGGTCGGCCAGTTGCCGCCACGCATCGGCACGCGCGGTCTGATCCGGGCCGGCGCGCCAGTCCTGCTCCCAGTAGTGCATGCCCCACGCCTGCTCGCCCGGAAGCAGTTCGGGCTCGTGGGAGTCGAGGTGGATCTTGTCGGGATAGACGCGCACGCGCAGTTCGCTGCTGCCGTCGGGCTGCGCGAAGAAGCGCGTCTCCAGCCGCACCGGCAGCAGCGCCAGCGGCCGGTCGCTCGGGCAGAGCGTGTTCGCCATCAGCGGCGGCAACTGAGGCTGGGCCACGGCGGCGAGCTTCAGGTCGGTCCTGAAGAACGCTGCGGTCGAGATGCCGGTGACGGTGGCCATGGTTGCCTCTCAGTGCTTGACGAGCTGCGAGGCGTGAATCGAAATGCGCACCGGCAACTGCCGCACGATGCCCGCCATGTGTGCGCCATTGCGGCCCCATTGCAGGTCGCCCAGCGGCACGCCCTGGGGTGGGCCGCCCGCGATGCCCAGGTGACTGGCGCCGCCCGTCGGCGTGTCTTCGTCGAGCCCGAAGCGCGGCTCGGTCGGGTGCTCCTGGATCACGATGTAGTAGCCGTGTCCGCCGTCGGCGCCCGAGGCCTGATCGGCCGTGAAGTCGAAGCCGAAGAAGGACACGTCCGGCTGCATCGTGCCGCTGAAGGCGGGCGGGACTTCGAGCGCGGCGACCTCGCTCGGCGAGCGTATGCCATTCGCGTCCACCACCGCGGGGACGGCGAAGATGATGGCGTTCGGATAGCGCCGCAGCAGTGCGCTGCGCATCAGCATCACGAACTGCTCGCGCGTGGGCGCGGTGGCGGGATCGGCCAGTGGCCGATCGGCCCAGAGGTGCAAGGGCCCGATGTCGGGGCGAGGCCTGGGCGTGCCGCGCACATCCCAGAACTGGTCGAAGCAGGTGCCGCGCTGGTCCGTCGGGAACCCGCGCCACAGCAGCTCGCGCGCCATCTCCACGTTGAGTCCGACCATGTAGGCCTCGACGAAGCGGCGGTTCGTCTTGAGGCCGATCACGCTGTCGGGCAGCACGTCCTGCAGCCCGGGCAGCAGCAGTTCCTGCGACAGGTCCCGCAGCGGCTCGTACATCGGCTGGCGAAAGCTCGGCGCGGCCATGATGGTGTCGATGCCGACGGCTGCGCTGGCAGGCGTGTCGACCGGCGGCACCGCGCCGGCACCGACAGCGACCACGGCGCGCGCGAGCGCCACCAGCGTCTGGCGCGGGTCGATGTGCGTCAGCACGGTCTGCCTGAACTCCGTCATCTCCATCGCGACCGGCGGACCGCGCAGGATCTTGAAGCGGCCGGGGTTGATGCGGCCGAGGTGCTCGCTCGCGGCAAGCCGGAAGGCATGCGCCGTCGGGCTGTCGGGCAGCACGATCATCACCGTGATGCTGGGCACGTTGAGCGGCGCACCTTCGGGCATGACCTGGAAGTTCGGCCGGCCGACCAGCCCGTCGATGAGCGTCTGCGTGACATCGCGGTAAGGATGGATCGTGACGTTGGGCACGCGGCTGCGCACCGCATCGATCGTGGCCTGGTCGGTGGCGGGCGGCGTGGAGAAGCTCAGGCCGAGATTGAGTTTCGCGACCCACGTCAGCGTGGTGGAGCGCGTCAGCCCCTGCGCGGCGATGCGCCGCGTGAAAGGGCCGCGCTCCCGCCCTATGCGGCGCATCGCCGGGCTCGTGGCCGCCAGCGGCAGTGCCTTGTCGGCGATGCGCGCGACCAGCGTGCGCGGCACGGTCTCGCCCGTGGCGATGGTGCGGATGCGCGCGAAGGCCGGCGCGCCGACGCGCAGCAGTGTCTCCGCCCCGAGGTTCGCGAAGTGCCGCACGTGCAGGCTGCTGCCGACGGCGAGGCTGAGTTGCATCTGCCGCATCCGCTGGTTGGCGCGCTGCAGATCCGCCGCCTGTTCCCAGGCGGCTGCCATCAGCGCCTCCTGGTGCTCCTGGATCACGCGCGTGCCGAAGGCCGCGACGGTGCGCGATCGCGGGTCGAGGTTGAGCTGGTCCAGCCATTTCGGAACACCCCGTGCCACGGTGGCACGCGCCGCATGCCAGCGCCCGTAGATGGGCGGCGCGAGCAGCGGATCGGCGTTCGGATCGGCCACTTCGTTGAGGCCGGGCGTGTTGATGATCGTGGCCAGCGCGGTCTGGAAAGGCGCCGCTGTCGCATCCGCCCACGGCGCGGGCGTGTCGGGAGACTCCATTGGCTGCAGCGCGCCTTCGAGCCCGAGCGTGGTCGGCTGCGGGAAATCCGCCGGCAGTTCGAAGCCCGGCCTGCCGATGTCGAGCGGACGACGCCCCAGGCTGTCAGGCACCGGCTGCGGCTTGAGGCGACGCACCAGCGACTCGAAGTCGCCGCCGGGGCCGGTGCGGAATTCCCAGTGCAGGTAGACCGGCAGCAGGAAGGGCAACTTCTGCGTCGGGATCCAGGCGGGCGCCAGCGCATTGGCGGCGACGAGATCGGCGTCCGAGATCGGCAGGCCGAGCCCGGCCCGGCGCCCCAGTTCGAAGGTGGGCACGACGCAGGCGATGTATTCGGTGTCGGCCGAGAGGATCCGGGGGCACAGCAGACGCGACAGCGACAGGGCCGGCGAGCCCGCCAGTGCATTGCCGACCTGCCCCGCGTCGCTCGCGGTCGCCTGCGCATGCGCCCACGCCCAGCTGTCGACGAGGTTTGGCAACTCGGCCGCGACAGTCGCGGGCGCTGCGATCTGCAGCGTGGTGCAGGGTGCGTCGACCGTCGGACCCAGCGACACCCCGTCCTGTTTGCGCACGACGACCAGGCAGAGCCATGGCCGCAGCTTGCCCGTCGTGTCGGCGCGGGCCGGTGTGAAGAGCCACGGGAAGTCGGCCCGGTCGAACTCGATGCCCGCGAAATAGTTGGGCTCGAAATCGATGCTGCCCGGATGCGGGTCGCGCCGCACGACCTGGTTCGCATCGATGCCGACCACGTCGGCCGGGCCGCGCAGGCGCACCGTCACCGGCGGTGCGGCGCTGCCGTTGACCGACACCACGGCGGACACGTCGGCCACCGCACGCTGGCCCGCCCCGAGCGAATCCGGCGTGGTGATGCTGGCGGCCGCACCCTGGCGCACCCAGGGCAGGAAGCTCAGGTTGGCCTGTGCGTCGTCGGAGGTCGGCATCGGTCGTCCCCTTCAGACCAGTGCGTCCTGCAACTCGTGCAGCGGGACCACCTGCCACCGTGCGCCGCCCCGGTTGAGCGTGCCGAGCGCCGCCCGGTACTCGCTCCAGGTCTGCAGCGTTGCGTCCACGGGTGCGGGCGCGCCGTCGGCCAACGGGACGATGGCCCACCGGGGCGCTTCGATCCGCACGGCCTGCACCGGAGGCGCTTCGTCGATCGCGTCGTCACGGCGGAATCGCGCCAGGCCGACGGCGCGCACCGGCGCGCGGGCCGCCGCGCCGGTGCGACTGTGGAAGCGCAACTGCGCGAAGCTCATGATGAACGGCGGCGCAGGCGGCTTCGGCGGCGCCGCCATGTCGTCGATCACGATCGGCTCGTACTTGAGCGGCGCGCCGACGACCTGCGCCGCGTCGAAGCTCACTGCCTCGCTGCCGAAGACCAGTCCCGCATCCATCTCCTCGAAGGACGGACCGGCGAGCTTCTCGTCGTCGCTCATCGTGAAGAACTGGGCGGGCGCGAACTGGTCGCGCACCGCGACCGCATCGGCGTCCTGCGGCTGCGCGTTCAACGACGCCTTGACGTTGAAGCGCCTGGCGCCGGCCACAGGCGCGCCGCCGAAGGAATCGATGTCGCGCGAAGTGTTCAGCGGCACGACCTGCTGCTTCACGACCAGCCGGCCGAGCGGATCGAGCACGATGGTGCTTCCCGCGCCGGACGCTGCGAGCTTGCGCAATGCGACGCCGTGGCTCGCATGGGCCGGCCCGAGCGTGGTCCAGCTCTGCGGCGTGGTGAGCGCCTTCTTCAGTTCGGCCACCACGTCGACCGCGGGCGGCAGCGGCGGCTTCTCGCCGTCGATCAGGGTCTTGTCGAAGCGCACCGAGAAATCGCACCAGAGGATCTCGAAGGAGGCCTTGCCGCTCACGCGCAGCGGCCGCGGGCCTTCGAGCTCGCCTTCCAACGACACCTTGAAGAGATTGCTCGAACCGCGCTTGAGCTGGACCGATGCATGGAAGTCCGCAAGGAAGTGCAGCGGCACCAGCTGGATCAGTACGTCGTAGCCAATATCGCCATCCACGCTGAAGCCATAGGCGGCCGCGTGCAGTTGCGCCCGCGCGCCGAACTGCAGCGTGTTGGAGGTGATCGCGAAATAGGCCTCGCAGGTGATGCGCGGGTTGTCGCCCGAGCAAAGGGCAATCGCGATGCGGTCGACCTTGGGCACATTGGCCGGCGGCGCGAAGCGCGGGTTGAACCCGCCGACCGCCAGCACGAAGCCCGCGCCCGGCCCGGACGTCCAGCGGGCGCGCAAGGCCATCGCGCCGGTCAGCGCGAACTTGTGCACCAGGCGCGAATCGACGAGCACCGCGTCGATGGATGCGGTGCCCTCGTCGAAGTCGAGCACGCCCATCGCATCGAGGTTCAGCCGCACGAGGTCGTTGTCGCGCGAAGGCAGCATCGAGCTGATGCGGCCCAGAACCAGCAGGCGCGAGCGCGCGCCGAACTGCAGGATCAGCGCCAGGTCCAGCAGCACCAGCGTGGGCGTGGCCCAGCCGATGCGCGCGAGGATGCCGAGCAGGTAGCTGCCGCGCAGGGCCGGAAAGGCGCTGGCCAGCGAACGGATGATGGCCGGCGCATTGGCCACCGGGTTGCGCGGGAACAGCAGCGTGGCGAGCGTGTCGTTCTTGAGGCCGGCCCGCAGCACGTCCTGGTCGAAAGTGCGGTTCACGGCCACCATGCCGCCGATGCCCTGCAGGGTGAAGCCCATCCCCAGCGGGATCGGGCGGAAGTCCTCGGCGGTGATGAAGATGATCATCGAGAAGCCCGGACGGCCGTCGGGCATCTGCGTGGCGATCAGCCCGAAGGCCTTGAGCGTGATGGTCTCGTGCAGCGAGAGCTGCATCACGCCCGCGTAGAGCTTCTGCGCGTCGTCGTGGAACAGGAAGCCGCCGCCGGTGAGCACGCCGCTGGCGTCCACCGACAGTCCGACGCCGCTGGGCGGCTTGAAGCCGAGGTCGAGATTCGCAACGCCAATGTTGCCGCCAGCGGGCGGAAAGCTCAGCAGGCCGGCGAGGCCGATGCGATCCAGCACGGCGGTCAAGGGTCCGATCGACGCCGACACGCTGGCCGACACCTCCGCCGCGATGCCGGCATCCTGCGGGCGAATCGCCAGCGTCAGGGCCGAGAGCGTGACGCCGCCGAAGGACAGCCCGACCGGCACCGAGGCTTCCAGCGCCGCGCTGCCGCGCAGGCTCAGCCCCTTCTTGCTGGACCATGCGAGGCCGAGATCGCCCTTCGCCTGGAGCCCGCCTGCGGGCAGGATCGCACTGAGGAAGCCATCGCCCTCGCCCGCCGCGATGACCACCACCGCCTTCGTCACGTCCGCCGACACCGCCAGCGATGCGTGCGCCTCCGACAGCGTGACGTCGAGCCCGAGCCTGGCGCCGCCGACTTCGAGGCGCGCGCCGCCCGGCTCGCCGATCACGTAGGCGGGCAGCGTATCGATCGTCGCGAGCTTGGCCGATGCGCTGCCCTTGACCTCGACGGTTCCCGGGCTCGCGAGCAGGGTCACGCCGTGGCGACCCCAGGCGACGACGTCGATGCCCGCCGTGAGGTTGGCCGCGATCTGCCAGGGGCCGGCGCTGCCCTGGACGGCGATGGTTCCGAAGGGGCTGATGACGAGGCCGAGATCACCCTGTTGCGCGGACGACAACGACAGTACGACGCCGGATTCGGCGGCCGCGCCGTAGAGTGGATCGTCGACGTAGACGATGAGCGCATGCGACATCAACGGGCCCGCGTCGCCGAGCGCGACGGCGTCGGCGGGATCGAAGCCGTAGCGGCACGAGACGCCCAGCGCACGCAGCAGGCGCAACAGGCGCGGGAACAGCTTGTCGGCCATGGCCTGCGCGTCGGCGACCGTCTGCATCGGGTTGCCGTACTCGGCGCGCAGCACGCCGAGCGGGTCCTTCAGCAGTGCGGGTAGGCGGTCGAGATGCCAGCTGTCGAGCCGGTAGGTGTCGCGGACGAGGCGGCCGCCCTGCACCAGCGGAGCGTTGCCGCGGCGCTCCTCCGCGGGGTCGAGCAGGGTCAGCAACGCCGCGGCCGGCCGTGCGGCGGGCACGCGGCTTTCGAGAAAAGCCATCACCAGCAGGTCGATCAGTTCCCGGCCCAGGCCGTCGAGCGCTGCGAGCGGGCCCTGCTGTTCGAGGCGACGCAGCGCTTCGAAGGCATCGGCGGCAGCGTCGAGCACGGCGGCGATGCTGTCGAAGGAAGGCGTCTCCTGTGCACCGAGCGCTTCGATGCGGTCCTTGAGTTCGGCCACCGCGGTGAGGGCCTGGAGCAGCGCGTTGTTGCTCGCGTCCGGTGGCACGCCGAGTTCGGCGAACAGGCGCGGGAGCCAGCCCGGCTCCTCGACCACAAGGACGATGGGCGCGAGCAGCCCACCGAGGCCGCGCGACAGCGATTCGAAGAGCGATGCACTCATGACGTCGTCGCCCGGGGCACGAACGCCGGGAACTTGGGATCGTCGGGATCGAGGCTGACGACGTACTCGCTGAGTTGCAGTTCGGCGAGCAGCAGTTCGATGTTCTCGTCCGTTTCTTCCGCATCCTCGGGCTTGGGTCTCGCCTTCCGCCAGCGCACGATGTGATGCAGCCGGCGCGCGCTCGCATTGGTCGGGTGCCAGTCGAAGGTGATCTCGCAGAAGTTGTTGGTGCCGATGACCTTGTTCACGTCCCCGCCGGCGTTGTACATCCGGTACTTCGTCGCCGCGAGGCGCAGGGCCTCGGCCGCCATCTTGCGCTGGTCGGGCGTGCTGCCGTCGGGCAGCGGCGCGATCGGCGTGATGTCGACGGGCACGGTCGCTTCGGGCGGCGTCAGGTAGTCGAGCCGGTAGCTGTAGTCGGGCGGCGTCTGCGGATCGATCGCGGTGCCGAGGAAGAAGCCGTCCGGCTCGACCGGCACCGTCGGCTGATCGAGCTTCAGGGTGAAGAGCGGCACGAAGGGGCTGCTCGCCAGGCCGCGCTGGCCCACGACCTTCTCGGAGCCCACCACGGTGTTCCAGCCGACATAGCCTTGCGGTGTCGTCTTCGGGATCAGCAACCAGGCGATGGGATTGGGCGCATAGGCGTACCCGTCGCGATGGAAGCCGAGCGTGTTCCCGGTCTCCTTGCGGAACGAGCTCGCGACCAGCTGCGCGATCACCGCCTTGACGGGCTGGGGCTGTACGTCCTCCAGGCGCGTGGTCGCGGTGTAGAGCAAGCGGGTCGCGAAGCTGAAGTGCACGTCGCCGGAGATCATCGCCAGCGCCCCGGTCCGCCGGCCGTCGACCAGCGGCAGCTTGTCCGTCAGGCTCGCCATCAAGCGGTCGAAATGGATCGACGGCAACTCCCAGGCCTCGTAGACGTCGGGGAAGTGCTCGAAGAAGTTGGCGACGGCGTCGTGCCGCGCGGCGGAACGGATCGGCTCCACGGCCGGCGCGTTGGTGGTCATCACCACGATCACGATGCGGTCGCCGGCCGGCGGCGTGTTCACGATCTGCTGGGTGAGTTGTTCCGACGGCATGAGCACGCCGCCGCCCACCCTGCCGTTCGGGAACGCGCGCCACGAGCGCGAGTCGGTGAAGATGATCTGGTGCCCCGGGCCTTCGACCGTGAAGTTGTAGATGAGCGAGTCCGGGTCGTGGAACACGGCATTGGCCGGCCGCATCGCGAGCGTGGCCTCGTCGTGCACGGCCACCAGGGTACGCAATGCGGGCGATTTCGCTTCGTAGTCCGCCGCGCTGGTGATCCCGTCGAGCAGGTCGAGCAGGTTCCTTCCCGCACCACCGCCCTCGAACACTTCCGGCACGTTGCCCCAGTGCTGGCACAGCGAATACGCGACCAGCGCGTTCTGGCTCACGCGCAACCCGAGCGGATGGCCGTACAGCGACTTGCAGGTATCGCGCGTCATGTTCCAGTCGTCGGTGACCTCGTGGTCGTCGCAGATCATGTAGCTCGGGATGTTGGCCAGCATCCGGCGCACGTCCTGGAGATCGTGACGGAACAGCGTGAGCCGCGTGACCTCCTTGGCCACGCCGAAGTCCTGGCCCTTTTTCGCGCGCTGCCCGAGCCAGTGGCCCAGCGCGACCTGATCGCCGAGAACCCCTTCCGTGGCCTTCGCGACATCGTTGAAGCCCGGCATGTCGACCGGCCACAGCACCTCGGACCAGACCATCATGTACATGCACAGGTACTCGCCGAGCGACAGCAACTGCCCGTCGAGGTCCTCCGACGTGAAGCCCGCGGCCTCCAGCGGATCGCGACGCAGGTAGGGCAGCAGCTTGTCCACCGTCGCCTTGCCGCCCTGGTCGTCGAAGGGAATCTCTTCCTTCCATCCGAGCAGCACGTGCGCGGCATCGGAGATGACCATCAGCATCGAGGCGGAGACGTCGTCCGCGTAGATCTGGTCGCCGGTCAGCAGCAACTGGTGCGGCCGTGCGAGCGGGTTGGACGATGCCTGTGCGATCAGCTTGTCGCCGATCGAGAAGCAGTCCCTGCCGTTGCCGTGCGGGATGCGGCACGAGCCGCACAGCAGCCGCAGGTCATCGAGCGACGCGGGCGGCAGGCAGAAGCTGGGCAGGCCGAAGGGCACGTAGCAGAAAGCGCCGGGCAGCGTCTGCGTGCCGGTGGCCGCGGCGAGGTCCATGGTCTGGCCATCGTCGAAGGTGAATTCGAGCTTGTAGCGGTAGACGATGCCTTCCACCAGGTCGCCCTGCCCGGCGTCCGGATGCGCCGTGACGCACACGAGGTGAAGCTGCGTGCCGACGGCCATCGTGTGGCGATGGCCGAAGGCCAGGGACTTGTCGAGCGCGTCGAGCACCGTGAGGGCGACATCGCCACCCATGCGCATCGCGAACCACACGCTGACGCTGCGCGGTGCGACCTTTCGCAGCACCGGCCCGGCGAGCACGCGCGGCAACGTGGAAAGGGTGTTGGCGAGCGACTGCCAGGCCATGGGGCGCCATCGTGGGCCACACGATGGCCAAACTCAATGCAGCCGACGGCCTATACGCCGAACGAAGTAAGCGGCCCCGGCCTCGTCACTTGGGGCACAAGGCCAATGCGGCGAGCGTTTCGGAACATGCGCGCTGCCTCGGCTCGGCAACGTCACTTGCCGGTTCGGAGACGGTCACTGTCTGCGCGTCCGGGATCGACGAAGGCGCGGGATCGTGAAGCGCCGCGCTCACGGCGCCCGGCGGCTTGACCTCGGGGCGATCGACCGGCGCGACTCGCGCAGAGCGCGGCTCGGTGACGACCGTGGCTGCGATCTCGCTGCCCTTCGTGCTGCCCTTCTGGGCGGGGGCGCCTTGATCGCGGCGTCGTGACACAGGTGCCGGCGCGGGCACCGGAACCGGAACCGGCGGCTGACTCGCCGCGGAGACCGCCGGATGCACCGGCGTTTCGACGACGGCGACCCGCTCGGGTGCGACGGTCTGCCGGACCGACGACCAGGCCGAGGAAATGGAGGCGGAAGCCGAGGACGACATCGAGGAGGCGAAGGACGACACCGAGTCCCCGGCCTTCGACCAGTCGATGAAGATCTGGCGCGGGGTCGAATACCAGTACGTCAGCGCTCCCACCAACAACAGGACGAATGCCAGCCAAAGGCCCTTTCGGCCGCCCGAACGCCGGTTGCGCACCTCGCCCGCGCGGTTGACGGTTCCGGTCGGCACGGGGGGAATCGAAAGAATCTCGCGCGAGTCCGCGAAGGAAGACTCGGTGGTGTTGGCCGCGAAGCGCACCCCCGAGAACTTGCCTTTACAACCGCAGCAGTATCTGGCACGGTCCTTGTTCGCCGTGTGACACGCCTCGCAGAACTTCATCCCGGTGCTCCAACGAAGAGAAGGAGAGCAGCAAATTGTGTACCCTTGTCATTGGCCCTGATCCACGCACTTGTAAGACAAAGACGGATGTCGTTGTCAATTGCAGTCACATGACAGTTGCCCTCCGCACACGGTGTTGCCGATGAGCAGCAAATCCGCCCGGCGCGAATACCTGCAGGCGCTCGCCGACTTCGACCGCGCATGTGTCGAATTCTCCAAGGGCATGCGCACTGTCCTGGAGCCGCCGGCCCCAACGGAAAACACAGCCCAGCCGTTGCTTGCGGACCTCGGGCCCCGCAAGCCCGCGAAACGGGCGCAGCGCGTGCCGCTCACGCCGGCGAAGCGCGCACTTTGAGCACACCCGTCGCCACGCGGCGACTAGAGCCTGTACCGCGTGAGCAGTTCGTCGACCTTGGCCGTCAGGCGCGCCAGTCCGCCTGTGCCGCTGGCCGCGCGCCCGATGAAAGCACCGGCGGCGGCGCCGATCAATGCCCTGCCGATCAGCGTGCGGCTGCGGCCGGTCGCCATCAAGAGCAACAGGCCGACGCCCAGGACGATGAGATGCTCGCCGGGCAGGTCGGGCCGCTTGGCGTCTGCTTCCTCGAGCGCTGCAAGCCAAGATTTCGTTTGCGATTCCACGATGCCTCCGGTTCCCAAAGGAAACATTGTTGGACGAGAAGACACAGTTGCGTTGTAGGCAGCCAACCCGCAAGCTTGACGCCCGCACGGCCTTGCAAAGACCCATGACCACCCTTTCAGAGTTCCTCGACCCCTATGCCCATGGTTTTGCCCGCGTTGCGGTCGCGGTGCCGCGCAATCGCGTTGCCGATCCGGTCTTCAATGCCGATGAAACCGTCGCGTTGTACCGCGAAGCGAGCGCGCAGGGTGCGGTCGTCGTCGCGTTTCCGGAACTGGGACTGTCCGCTTACACGTGCGATGACCTGTTCCATCAGGCCGCGCTGCTGGACGCCTGCGAGGATGCGCTCGCAACAGTGGTCGCCGCGTCGAGCGAACTCGGCGCCCTCGCGATCGTGGGATTGCCGCTGCGCGTAGACCACCGGCTCTACAACTGTGCTGCCGCCGTGAGTGGTGGAAGGGTCCTCGCGGTGTGGCCGAAGGCGTACCTTCCCAACTACGGCGAGTTCTACGAAGGACGCCAGTTCAGCGCCGCCGACAGCGCCCTCTCGACCGAGATCGAACTCTGCGGCCAGCGTGTGCCCTTCGGCACCGATGTGATCCTGGAGGCACGCCAACTGCCGCTGCTGAAGCTGCACGTCGAAATCTGCGAGGACGTGTGGGTACCGATTCCGCCTTCGAGCTACGCCGCGCTCGCCGGGGCCACGGTGCTGGTCAATCTCTCCGCGTCGAACATCACGATCGGCAAGTCCGAATACCGGCACCGGCTGGTCAGCCTGCATTCGGCACGCTGTCTCGCGGCGTATCTCTATTCGTCGGCCGGCATCGGTGAATCGACCACTGACCTGGCTTGGGACGGGCAGGCCCTGATCTACGAGAGCGGCGAGATGCTGGCCGAGAGCGAGCGCTTCAGCAACCGGTCGCACATGATCGTGTCGGATGTCGATCTCGAACGCCTTTCGCGCGAGCGCATGCGCCAGAACTCCTTCGGCGTTTCGGTGCAGCGGCACAAGCAGGCCCTGGCCGGCTGGCGCACCGTCGCCTTCGACTGCGTGCCGCCGCGCCCGACCCCATCGCCTGCGCTGCGCCGGAATGTCGAACGCTTTCCCTATGTGCCGGCCGACGCACGCCATCGTGACGAACGCTGCATGGAGGTCTTCAACATCCAGGTGCAATCGCTGGTGCAACGGCTGGAGGCCGCGGGCATCCGGAAGCTGGTGATCGGCGTCTCGGGCGGTCTCGACTCGACCCATGCGCTGCTCGTCTGCGCCCAGGCAATGGACCGCCTCGCGCTGCCCCGCGCCAACATCCTCGGGTTCACGATGCCCGGCTACGCCACCAGCGACCGGACCCGGGACCAGGCCCACCAGCTCATGCAGGCCGTCGGATGCACCGCGCGCGAGATCGACATCCGGCCGAGCTGTCGCCAGATGCTGGTCGATCTCGGCCATCCCTTCGCGGAGGGGGTGCCGCAGTACGACATCACCTTCGAGAACGTGCAGGCCGGCGAGCGGACCAGCCATCTCTTCAGGCTCGCGAATTTCCATGGGGCGATCGTGGTGGGCACGGGCGACCTCAGCGAGCTCGCGCTCGGCTGGTGCACCTACGGGGTCGGCGACCACATGTCGCACTACAACGTGAACGCGAGCGTGCCCAAGACGCTCATCAAGCATCTCGTGCACTGGGTCGCGCAGAACGGACAGATCGGACCGGCCGGCAGCACCGTGCTGGAGGCGATCCTGGACACCGAGGTGAGCCCGGAGCTGGTGCCGAACGAACCCGGCGCAGCGGACGATGCACAGCCGGGACAGCGCACGGAGGATTTCGTCGGGCCCTACGAGCTCCAGGACTTCCACCTCTACTACACGCTGCGCTATGGCTTTTCGCCGAGCAAGGTGGCGTTCCTTGCCTACACGGCATGGCGCGACCGCGACAAGGGGCGGTGGCCGGATGAACTGCAGGCGGAACGCAACGCCTACTCGCTGAGCCAGATCCGCAAGCACCTCGGCACCTTCCTGCATCGCTTTTTCAAGACCAGCCAGTTCAAGCGTTCGTGCGTGCCCAATGCGCCGAAGGTGGGCTCCGGCGGCTCGCTCTCGCCACGCGGCGACTGGCGTGCGCCGAGCGATTCGGAAGCCGTGGTATGGCTTGCGGACCTGCAGGGCATTCCCGACGAGGAGATCGTCGGCGATCGATAGCTTGCGCAAGAAGGATGCAAGGACAGCCGCCGGCATCGAGGAACCACTCTTGACGGGTGGGCGCCGAAGCAACCTCTACCAGCGCCGGCAGACTGTCTGGTGCGAAGCGTACGCCTCCTCTATGAAGCCAGTGTTACGTGGGGTTGCGGATGTCGACGTCCTGCGCTTGTCCGCGAAGGGCCGGCGCTCTATAAGTCCTGGTTGCGGACCGCAAGGAGAGTGCGATGACTGTCGATCTGAGCCACTTCAAGCCGCTGGATCCGGGCCGTGTCAACGCCCAGGACCCCGTGGAGGTCCAGTACTGGTGCGCGCAGTTCCACTGCAGCGAAGCGGCGTTGCGCAGCGCCCTCGCGAAAGTCGGATCCCATGTGACCGCCGTGCGGGAGCAATTGGCAGCGCGCGAGCAGGCGGGTGGTCGAGCCGGTCGATAGAACCGTTTCGCTTTCCAGCCACGCGCCCGACCGCGGCGCAATGTCCTAAGACATCTTCATCCGCACTCCTCGGCAGCGCCCTACGCGCCGTCCATGTGTCGACCGACGCGTTCCGGCCGTCGGAGGCTCTACTTTGTCGTATCCAGATCAGAGCCCCCACCACCGAACGCACTACATGCTTGGCATCGTCATACCGGCACACAACGAACAAAACACGATCGCCGCATGCGTGCAGGCGGCCCGCCATGCCGCCACCCACCCGACGCTGGACGAACCGGTCGAGATCATCGTCGTGCTCGACGGCTGCACGGATGCCACGGGCGTCATCGCGGCGCGCTCGGGCGCCATCACCATCAGCGTGCGGGCCCGCAATGTCGGAGTTGCCCGTTCCGTCGGGGCCGAGGTCCTGCTCGCTCGCGGTGCGCGGTGGCTGGGGTTCACCGACGCCGATACGATGGTGGCGCCGGGTTGGCTGGCGGACCAGCTCTCGCTCGACGCCGACGCGGTCTGCGGCACGGTCGGCGTGGAGGACTGGACGCCCCATGGGATCCACGCCGATCTCCTGCACCGGCACTTCCTGACAACCTACCGCGACAACGACGGCCACCGCCACGTGCACGGCGCCAACCTGGGGGTTTCGGCCATGGCCTACCGCCGCGCGGGCGGCTTCCGCCACCTGGGTTGCGACGAGGACGTCGAGTTCGTGCGAGCGCTCGAAGCCTCGGGCGCGAAGATCGCATGGAGCGCGAAGCCTCGCGTCGTGACGAGCGCCCGCCGTGAAGCAAGAGCGCGCGGCGGCTTCGCGGATGCCCTCCTTAATGCTGTGGTGCAGCATCTCAATCCGGCGACGCTGACGACATTGGCGAGCCCATAATGGCGCATGGGATTGGTTCGCACACTGGACACGCTTTTATCCATCCTGGAGACCGAAGGTCCGTCCAAAGGCCTTGCCTTCCTCAATGAAGGGGTGGCCCACCGCTACAGCGCCGTCTACCGGCTCGCGGGTCTCACGCTGAAGAACGTGCTCCTGCACGACAAGACCGGCCGGCTGCGGCCGGAGTACCTGGCGGCGATTCCCTTCGACAGCAGCTACTGCCAGTTCGTGGTCCGCGATGGCCAGTTCCGGACGGACAACTCTGCGGCCGATACGCGGCTGCAGGGCTATTCGTATCCGAGCATCGCGCTGTCCTATCACAGCGTCCCGATCCTCGATGGCGCGGGCGCGATCTGGGGCACGCTCAGCCATTTCGACACCGGGCCCGTGCCGTTGCCTGATGAGGAATTCGAGTTGCTGAAGGGTGCGGCCCCGATGCTGGCCCGCTTCCTCGTCGAGCCTTGAGCCCTGCCCTTCCTACATGGGTGGGCGCCTTGCGCTGACGAGGCGACGTGACGGATTCGCCTATGGTCCGGGGGCTTCTCGACCCCGCCCCTTCGACCACTCCACCTGTCCGCATGCTCGATTCCGTCACCGACGATGTCCTGGCCCGACTCGACCAGCAGCACGGAACGGGTCTCGCGCTTGCGCACCTGATCGAAGCCGGCATCGACCGCCTCCCCTTGCCGGGATCCGGGCGAACGTTGGAGCGATGGCGAACACTGGCCGAAGTGGCGGCGCTCGACCTTTCGCTGGTCAAGTTATTCGAAGGCCACACTGACGCACTCGCGATCCTCCAGGAGCTTGGCGCGCCGGCTGCGCTTCCGGGTACGCGCTGGGGCACGTGGTGCGCCGAGCCGCCGGATGCGCGGCTGGCGATGCACGCCCTGGACGACGACGCCCCCACATCCCGTGTCCGCCTGAATGGCACCAAGGCATGGTGCTCCGGCGCCGCGACGGTGACGCACGCGGTCGTGAGTTGCTGGAATGCCGATGGCGAGCCCTGTCTGGCGGCGGTGGCCATCGCGCCTCCGGGCGTCACCGTGACGGGCGACGGCTGGCATGCGGTGGGCATGGCGGCGAGCGCCAGCGTGGATGTGCGTTTCGAGCATGCCGACGCCTCGCAGGTCGGGCGGCCCGGCGACTACGTCAACCGCCCCGGCTTCTGGCAAGGCGGCGCCGGCATCGCGGCCTGCTGGTTCGGTGGAGCGCTCGGCATCGCGCGCACGGCGCGACAGGCCAGCGGCAAGACGCCCGATGCGCATCGGCTCGCCCACTTGGGCGCCATCGACGTAGCGCTGATCGCAGCGGCCGCGGCGCTGCGCGAGACAGCTGCATGGATCGACGCACACCCGAAGGATGACGCCCGATGTGCCGCCCTGCGCGCGCGGCTGATCGTCGAGCACGCGGCCAATGAGGTCATGCACCACGCCGGGCGCGCGGTCGGCGCCGGCCCGTTGTGCCGCAACCCGCGATTCGCGCGCGCCGTGGCCGACCTGCCGGTCTTCCTGCGCCAGAGCCACGCCGAGCGCGACCTCGCGGCACTGGGTCAACAAGTCGTGGATGGAGGCGCCCCGCCATGGAAGTTGTGACCGATCGCCCGATCCGCGGGCAAGGAACGTCCGAGCTCGACTGGAACGATTGGCCGGGCCTGCGGCTGATTCGGCCGGCAACGGCCGCCCAACTCGTTCCCGAGGGCGCCCGCGCGGTGGTGGTGGCACCGCATCCGGACGACGAAGTGCTCGCCGTGGGCGGCCTGCTGGCGCAGCTTGCGCGCAGCGGTGTACCGATCTGCGTGATCGCCGTGACGGACGGCACGGCCAGCCATCGCGGGTCCACCGAATGGCCGACCGACCGCCTGACACGGGAGCGTCCCCGGGAGAGCCGTGACGCACTGCATCGCCTGGGCGTCGACATCGAGCCGATTCGCCTGGGCATGCCCGACGGCGGCCTGCACGAATTGCGCGGACTGCTGGCGGACCGGATGCTGCCGCTGCTGGACCGCTCCGACGTGATCTTCACCACCTGGCGGCAGGACGGCCACCCCGACCACGAGGCCACCGGCCACGCATGCGCGTTTGCAGCGGCGCGCGTCGGAGCGCGGCTGGTGGAAGTGCCGGTGTGGGCATGGCACTGGGCCGCACCGGGCGACGAGCGTCTCCCCTGGCATCGGGCAGCGCGCCTGGCACTCGACGCCGACGCCGCGAGGCGCAAGCGCCAGGCGGTGCAATGCTTCACGAGCCAGTTGGAACCCGACGCGTCCACGGGGGCCGAGCCGATTCTCCGGGCCACCACCGTGGAACGGGCGGCACGGCCCTTCGAAGTGATGTTCACCTGAGCCACCGGAGCTGCGAGATGCAAGACGCCTACTTCGCCGATCTTTACGGTGCCAGCGACGATCCTTACCAGTTGCGCTCGCGCTGGTACGAGGAGCGCAAGCGGACGCTCCTGCTCGCAGCCCTTCCGCAGCGGCACTACCTGCATGCCTACGAGCCCGGATGCGGCATCGGCGAGCTCACCGTGGCGCTGTCCAAGCGCTGCGACGAGGTCCTTTCCGCCGATTTCTCGGAGCGGGCGGTGGAGATCGCCAGCGCGCGCACCCGCGGACTGCGCAATGTACGCATCGAGCAGCACACCCTGCCGGACGACTGGCCGCACGACGCCGGCCCCTTCGACCTGATCGTGCTGAGCGAGCTCGGCTACTTTCTCGACGCTTCCGCCATGCGCCATCTCGCGGGATGCTGTCGACATTCACTCGCGCCCCAAGGCACACTCGTGGCCTGCGACTGGCGACCGGATTTCAAGGAGCGCGTGCTGGCCACCGATGCAGTGCAATCACTGCTGTCGGCGATCGGCCTGCCGCGCATCGTCCACCACGAGGAGGAGGATTTCATCCTCCAGGTGTGGTCGGGCGATGGCCGATCGGTCGCGCAGCGCGAAGGCATCCGATGAAAGGTTGATGGTGGCAAAGCAGATGCGAAGTGAGGCCCAGGCACCCTCCCTGCCGTTCCTTGCGGGCGGCGGCGAACTTGGCGAATTGATCGCCCGGCAGGACTGGCGCACGACCAGCCTCGGTCCGATCGAGGACTGGCCGCCGTACATGAAGGCGGCGACAGCGCTGATGCTGCGGTCCGTGGTGCCGATCGTCATGCTCTGGGGCGAAGCGGGCGTGATGATCTACAACGACGCCTACGCGATCTTCGCCGGGGAGCGACATCCCCGGCTGCTCGGATCCAATGTCCGCGAGGGATGGGAAGAGGTGGCCGACTTCAACGACAACGTCATGAAGGTCGGACTGGCGGGCGGCACGCTGAGCTACCAGGACCAGGAACTCACCCTCAACCGAAGCGGTCGCCCCGAACCCGCGTGGATGAACCTCGACTATTCCCCGCTGCTGGACGACCAGGGGGTGCCCACCGGCGTGATGGCGGTGGTCGTCGAAACCACCGCCAAGGTCCTCGCCGAAGCCCGGCTGCGGGCCCTGAATGCGGACCTGGAGCGCCAGGTGGTCGAGCGGTCGCATGAACGCAGCCTTTTCTGGCAACTCACATCGGACCTGCTCGGCGTGCTGAACGGCGACGGCCTGTTCGAGCGGACCAATCCCGCCTGGCAGGCGGTGCTCGGCTGGTCCGAAGAGGAAATCCGCACCATCCCCATCTTCGACCTGCTCCACCCCGCCGACCTCGACAAGACGCGCGAGGGCTTCAACCAGCTCACCGAAGGCATCCCGGCGGTCAACTTCGTCAACCGCTACCGCTGCAAGGACGGCACTTACCGATGGCTGTCGTGGACCGGCGTACCCGAGGACGGCAAGTACTACTGCAGCGGGCGGGACATCAGCGCCGAGAAGGAAGCGCAGATCGAACTCACCGTCGCCCAGGAAGCGCTACGCCAGTCCCAGAAGATGGAGGCCGTCGGCCAGCTCACCGGCGGCATCGCGCACGACTTCAACAACCTGCTCGGCGGCATCAGCGCCAGCCTGCAGGTGCTGGAAACCCGGCTTGCCAAGGGCAAGCAGGAAAACGCCGAGCGCTACATCGCCATGGCCCAGGAATCGGTGCGCCGCGCGGCGGCCCTTACCCAGCGCCTGCTGGCCTTCTCGCGCCGGCAGACGCTCGACCCGAAGCCGACGGACGTGAACCGCCTGGTCGGCAGCATGGAGGAGATGATCCGCCGCAGCGTGGGGCCCGCGGTGGAGGTCGAGGTGATCGGCGCCGGTGGGCTGTGGTCCACGCGCATCGATTCGTCGCAGCTCGAGAACTCCCTGCTGAACCTCTGCATCAACGCGCGCGATGCGATGCCCGACGGTGGCCGCCTCACCATCGAGACCGCCAACAAGTGGCTCGACGAACGGGCCGCGGCCGATCGCGAGCTGCCGCCGGGCCAATACGTCTCGCTGTGCGTCACCGACACGGGCGCGGGCATGTCGGCCGAAGTCAAGGCGCGCTGCTTCGACCCCTTCTTCACCACCAAGCCCATCGGCCAGGGGACTGGCCTCGGCCTGTCGATGGTCTACGGCTTCGTGCGGCAATCCGGTGGGCAGGTGCGCATCTACTCCGAACTGGGCACGGGCACCACGATGTGCCTGTACCTGCCCCGCCACCTCGGTGCGCCCGATGAGGACGAGCCGCGCTACGCGCAGGAGACCTTCGAGCGCGGCGACGGCGAAACGGTGCTGGTGATCGAGGACGAGACGAACATACGGCTCCTGATCGCCGAAGTGCTGGAACAGGCGGGCTACCGCGTCATCCAGGCGGAAGAAGGCGCGCGGGCATTGCGCCTCCTGCAGTCACAGTCCCGGATCGACCTCCTGATCACCGACGTCGGCCTGCCGGGCGGAATGAATGGCCGGCAGGTGGCCGACGCGGCGCGGGTCACGCGGCCGGACCTGCGGGTGCTCTTCATCACCGGCTACGCGGAGAACGCAGCCGTGGGCAATGGCCATCTCGAGCGAGGGATGGCCGTCATGACCAAGCCCTTCGAGATCGCCGCGCTGGCCAACAAGGTGCGCGAGATGGTCGGCCACTAGCGGGGGTCAGCCCAGCAGCGCATGCGCCGCTGCGAGGGCGATCGCCATCGCCATGCCGAAGATGCCGAAGGCGGCCGGCGTGCGCGAAGGCCGATGGAAGACCAGGCTGCCCAGGCAGCCCACGAACAGAAACGGCAGCGGGATGACCACGGGCAACGCCAGCAGCACGGCGTCCTCGAAGGCGCATTCCATGGAGGCGGCGTCCGCGGCGGTCCATCGGATGCCGACGAGCGGAAGCGCCGCGACCGCCATGCACATGAAGAAGCTCCAGAAAAGCCAGTCCCGGCCTGCAGGGCTTGCGCTGGCCGTGTCGGGCCTGTCAGGCATGGGCGTCGTTTCCTGCCAGTCCTCCTCGTCCAGTTCGTCGACGACGTTGAAAGCCTGGGAGCCGAAAGGGATGGAGGCAAACAAGTTCATGCAGCGGAATGTAGGCATTGCGCTGCCGCTTTTAGGCATCGGAGATGGTCAGTATCACGTGGCGCTACCGGGCGTCGCTGGAAGCGCGCCGGCCTTGCGATTTACCAAGACATGTCTTAGCATCTGGTACTACGACATGTCTTAGCAATTCGCGTGACCCAAGCCAACACAGACTCCGCACAGTGCGCCGCGCGCCTTCGCAGCGCCGTCACCACCCTCTCCCGCCGCTTGCGACCCACGTCGCAGCAGGGCGGCCTCAGCGTCGCCAAGTTGAGCGTCGTCGGGCAGCTTTACCGGGGCGGCGCGATGACGCCCACCGAGCTGGCGGCACGAGAAGGCGTCAAGCTGCAGTCGCTGACGCGTCTTCTTGCAGAACTCGAAGCTGACGGATGGCTTGCCCGGAAGGCGCATGCATCCGACGGCCGCCAATCGCTGCTGAGCCTGACCCGCACCGGCGTCAAGCGCCTGACGTCGACGGTGCACGCTGGCGATGTCTCGCTCGCCAGGATCATCGAGACCACGCTCACCGAGGCTGAGCGCGCCCTGCTGCTACGTGCCTGCGGGATTCTCGAAGGCCTCGTCATCACACTGGATGCCGCCGGCGAGAGCGGATCCACGCCATGAAGCTCGCGCCATCCGCACACGGCGTGATGCGCCAGTTCTTCATGGACGCGGAAAAGCGCCACCATGGGCTGCAACTCATGGCCGCCGTCGTGCTCGCCTATGCGGCTTCGAGGCTGATCGGCCTGCCGGAACAGTTCTGGGCGGTGATGAGCACCTTGATCGTGATGCGGCCGAGCAGCGGTGGCACGCTCGATGCGGGCTGGGATCGGGCGCGCGGGACGATGATCGGCGTGCTCAGCGGATTGCTCGGCGCCTGGCTGCAGCATGCGGGTGTCGACGTCATCGCCAGCACGCTGGCCATCGTGGCGATGCTGTCATTTGCGAGTGCGGCCAGTCCGGCGCTGCGCAGCGCGCCGATCGCGGCCTTGATCGTCCTCGGCGCCGGCCACCTCGCGGGCCATTCGGCGATGCAGGCAGCGGAGTTGCGCGTGATCCAGATTGCCATCGGCATCGGAGTCGCGATGGCCGTGGCGCTCGTTTCGTCGCGGTATCGCGCGCCAGCCCGATTCAACAAGGGATGCGCGGCACTGCTGCATCGCATGGCCCGGCAGGTGCAGTTGTCCGGGGCCCACGGGAAAACCGGCGACGCGGATGCGGAGAAGGCCGCCGCGGCCCTGCGCGGCGCGCTCGATCGGCTCTCGGTGCTCGCGGGGAGCGCGGATCGGGAATCGCGGCTTTTCCGGCGCAAGGGCGCGTCGATCGACGAACGGCTTCATCAACGCACGGCGGCACTCGTTCGCCGCATCGTGCAGGACACCTCGGTGCTGAATCGGGTGTTGCGTGTCCAGCCGGCGCAGGATGCGGCCACCGCCGCGAGCCTGGCACTTTCGAGCGTCGCCGATGCTCTGGCAGGCCTCGGCCAACCGGATCTTCGATCGCTTCGCGAAGCGGGGGAACCGGCGTCGGCGTCGGCGTCGCACCACTCTGAAGCACTGCTCGCGGCGCCGCTTCATCTCCTGCTGGAAGATCTTCAGCGCCTGGCGGGCCTATCGTCGAAACTCCACGCCTGAGTTGTGCCGCCATTCTGTGGATAACGCTGTGTGTAGCAGCGGGAGACCCTGGCACGACGCCAGATCTGGCGCGGCTTTCCACCGCATTGCCTCCGGAATGAGCACTTGAATAACCATCCATGACGACCATCCAGTTCAGACGCCGGCTCATCGTGATCATCCTGCTGTGCGTCGCCGTCGGCGGGGGCATCGTGCGGCACTTCGCGGCGCCCGGATCGACCTTGCGGGACGTCGGCACGCTGCTGATGCTGTTGTGGGTGCCGATCATCGGCAACGTGGTGGCGTGGCTTGTCGCGCGAGTGCGGCGTCGGTCGGTCCCGGTGACCTCGCCCTTCGATCAGCGGCTGTCCTTCGAAGCACATGCGCTCGTCGAATTGACGTTGCGACCGCCGAAATTGCCCTCGCACGACACACCGGTGGCCGAAGGCGAACATCGCTGCGCGCTCGTGGTCGACAACGAGGCCTTTTCCGCTCGCTGGTGGGTGGCGCCCGGCGAGAGCTTTCGGCGCGGCACGGCGCAGACGCTCGAAGTCGAGTTCCTGGCGCCGACGTTGGCGCGTCCCCGGTTCGGGCCGGACACCGCGTTCCGGATGCTGGTGGGCGAATCGTTCATCGGGGACGGCCGCGTGCTGCGACTGCTCGACCCGACCTGAGGGCGCGCGCCGCTACGCAGCGGTTGGCGCGCTATTGGAGAGGCGCCCGCTCAGCGGACGTCGCGACGCGCGAGCAGCACGTTGCCGCCCGTCGTGTTGAAGGAGATGGTCGGCGCGCTGAAATCGCTGAGGGGCGCACCCAGTCCGATTTCCCCGCTGCCGTGAAGCACGCATTCGTCGCGCCTCAGCGCGATCTCGCCGCTGGCGCCTGCGGTCCCGTGGAAGCGGACCCAGGTGCCATAGGTGCTGACGTCGACGAGCACGCAACTGCCCTGGCGCGCTTCGATCCGCGCATGGAGGCGCGATACGCGCGGATCGTTGACCACGAACTGGGCCTCGTCGACCCGGCCGAGGTGGATGGGCAATTCGGCAGCGCGGAACATCGAGCGCACATCGAGCCATGCCAGTTCGATCTGGCCGAAGGAAGAATCCGCGCCGCGAGCCGGCTGGATCAGCGCCGCGGGCATCGTGAGGAATTCGGAAACCTCGTCCTGCCAATCGACCCGGTGGACGACGGGCATTTCGTTCTTGCCGCGAATGTTGATCGGGCCGAGGTTGCGGTGGCGCACTTCGCCCTCGTGCAACTGCTCGATGACCGATTCGGTCGCCCAGATCTGGCCAGGGCCGGCCAGGTCGCTGAGACGGGAGGCCAGGTTGACCGCGTCGCCGTAGCAGTCGCCATCGACTTCGACCACCTCGCCGCTGGCGACTCCGATCTGGAGCTCCATGCGCAAGGGGGCCGGCCAGGTCTGCAGGCGCTTCTGGTGGTTGCGCTGCATCTCCAGCACGGCACGAGTCGCCGTCACGCCGTTGGAGAAGATGGCGAACACGCCGTCACCCAGCGATTTCACGACGCGACCGCCGTGGGATTCGCAGACGCCGCCGATCCACTGGGTCAGGCGCGTCACCGTCTCGGTCGCACGGGCATTCCCCATGGCCTCGAAGACCCTGGTGCTCCCCGTCAAGTCGGCAAATACGACAGTGGAATTCGCGCCCATGTTTTGTGCAGTTTTTGGTAGCTCTCGCTATTCGATTATGGCAAAGCAGCGCGCAAACACTGTCTCGTCGGCTGAAATCGTGTCGGATGTCCGCAAACCTGTTGCTTTTTCATTTAGTGACAGTGGATACGCAACGTTTCATTTTCAAAAGTAACACTTAGGTATCCATTGTTCGACCAACACTCCAACAGTTTCGTGAAGTATGTTGTTTTTAAACATGAATAATTGTTTCCACGCTTGTGCGGCAGGGAACCCAGCCTTAACGTAGCGGCCATCAAGGCTTACGGCAACTCGCCTTCATTCTCCATGGCCCTCACCAGGTTCTTCCGCTTTCTGTCCCTTCCCGGGTTCGGCTTTCGCCGTTCCGCGGATCGTCAGATGGGCCAGATCCGCACCGCCATGTTGTCGCTGCTTCAGGTTCATGGCGGCCATTCCATCCAGCGCGTCGCGCAACGCGTTCGCTTTGCCGGTGATCTCGAAGCGCTCTGGTATCTCCGGCAGGATGTTCTGACCGCCCTCAGCGCCGTCGACGGCGAAGTCGCTGCCCGCCGCCAGATGCGGCAGATCAATCGCCTGTTCAAGGGCGGCCTCCCGGGCACGATGGGCCCGAGGGCCCACAACCGGATCACCGGCTCCGCCTGATCCCCCGGCGCGCCGCACTCGCGGCCCACGCGCCTTCCGGCATGCTCAGTGCGAATGGGCGTGTCGATGCCCCCACACCATGAAGACATCGCGCCCGTCGGCCGCCAGTTCCACCTTGGCGCCCACCGGCAGCAGCACCTTGGTCGGCACATGTCCGAAAGGCAGCCCTGTCAGGACAGGCGGCTTGATCAGCTCGCGCAGTCGTGCAATGACGGTCTGCATGCCGAAGCCGCGATCGTGCGGCACCTTTCTCGTGCCGGTGAACGAACCCAGGATCACGGCCTTCTGGCGTCCGAGCACGCCGGCGTGGCGCAACTGGTCGAGCATGCGCTCGACCCGGTACGGATGCTCGTTGACGTCCTCGAGGAAGAGGATGCCCTTGTCGATCGCGGGAAAGTAAGGCGTGCCAAGCAGGCTGGTCAGCACGCAGAGGTTGCCGCCCCACAGCATGGCGTCGTGAATGCTGCGGAGCTTCGGCAGGTCGGCGCTGTCACGCGCCGGCATGCGCCAGCCGGTGCCCTCGCCCTGCCCGCTCAACAGATCGTCGAAGCAGGCTTCCATGATGTCGTCCGCGCCGGCCTCGGCGCCGAAGTCCTCACCGACCGCGGGGCCGGCCCAGGTGACGGCGCCGGTCTTGGTCAGCAGCGCACTCTGGAAGGCCGTGAAGTCGCTGACGCCGACGAACTCCGTGCCGTGATGGATGGCCTTGGCCACGGCCTTGTAGGGGATCGCATCAAGGATGCGCGTGAGCCCGTAGCCGCCGCGAGAAATGAGCGCGATGTCGGCCCCGCTGGCCGCCGCGCGCGAGATGGCGGCGAGCCGCGTGGCGTCGTCACCCGCGAAACGCTGGTACGTCGCGAGCGCCGCTTCGTCGATCTCGACTTCGTGCCCAAGTGCCTTGAGCCGCTTGATGCCACGCTTGAATGCTGCCTTGTCGCGCACTGCGCTGGAGGGCGAATAAATGTAGATGTGCTTTTTCACGGGGCGAAGTATCCCATTGCGTCCCGGGCCAACTGCGCGGCCTGTACGGCCGTGGGGCCGGAGAGGCGCTTCGGAACGGGCCCCAGCGCACGCAATGCGGCCTCGTAGCCGCGATCGGGAAAGGGTGCGCGCCACGCATCAGCGGCGGATTCCCCGCCATCGGGCGCGGCCATGACCCAGGGGAATCTGCCGGGCGCAGCTTCGACGAGCAGCGACGCCAGCGGCGAGGCGCTTTCGCTGTGCACCAGCGCCAGCAGCCCCGGCTGCAGATCGTCGAGCCATTCGAGCAGAACGTCGCGATGCCACGCGAGCCGATGCACGGCCTCGCGCTTGGGCTTGTCGCTCAGCCCGAAGCCGATAAGGTCGGGCGCGAGGACGCGCAACCCCTCCACGCCCGCAAGATGCCTGAACAGGTAGCTCCACTCCCCCGGACCGTGGAGGCAGAGGCACGCGTGGCCCGCATCGCGCGGCCCCTCGTCCAGGTAGTGCATGCGCCAACCCTTCAGGCCCGGAAGGTCGCTCACGTAATGCGGCTCAAAGGCGTAGTCCGCCAGCGCGCTGAAGCGGTCGATCGGCGTGCGAAGTGCGTCGTCGCGCAGCGGTTCGGCCGCCTCGCGTGCCGCGCTTCGACGGCCGCGGAAGAAGGTCTGCAGAAGCGCCTGGCATTCCTCCGCCATGACACCGCCCTGCACCTTCGTGTGATGGTTGAGCTGCATCTGCCCGAACAGGTCGACCACCGAGCCCGCCGCGCCGGTCTTCGGATCGCCAGCGCCGAACACCACGCGGGCGAGCCGTGCGTGCAGCATGGCACCGGCGCACATGGCGCACGGCTCCAGCGTCACGAAGAGTTCGCAGCCGTCCAGGCGGTAGTTGCCCAGCGCGGCGCCTGCCGCCCGCAGCGCGTTGATTTCAGCGTGCGCACTCGGATCGTGCAGCGCGACCGGCGCATTGCGGCCACTCGCAATCACCACGCCATCCTTCACCACCACGGCGCCGACGGGCACTTCGCCGGCCTCGGCGGCCTGCCGCGCCTCGGCCAGCGCGACACGCATCCAATGCGCGTCAGTTGTCATCGTTGACGGGCGGACGCTGCTGCATCGCGGCGTCGAGCGACTGCTTGAACTGCTGCTGGATCTGCTGGCTTTGCGCACGGGCGTCGCCTACCGGCGCGCCGCCGGCCGAAGCCGGGGCGGACGACAAGGCGGGTGCCGCGATGCTGCTCATCTGCTTCTTGACGAGCAATCCGACAATGACGAGCGCGAGGACGAGACCGATCAATCCGAAGACACGCATCTCAGATCTCCGCCGTCGGCACGGTGTCGCTGACGATCATGCCCAGCCGCTTCATCCAGCCGGCCAGCGCCTGCTCGTCGGACGATCCCACGCTATAGCGCGCATGCATCGCAGCGTGCGATTCCTTGCGGTGCTGGTTGAGCTTGAGCTTGCATTGCAGCGCCGTCACGCGCAGCTCGAAGCCGACGATGCCGTTGAGCATCTTGAGCTGGAACTCCTCTCCGAGGTCGCGCCACTGCTGCGCGTACGCCGGTTCATGCTCACCGATCAGGCGCTTGAGCAGCGCATCCTTCTCGACGGGCGTTTCGATCAGCCGGGCGTCGACCGTGCAGTTCACCGCGAGGTAGTTCCATGTCGGGACGCGCGCGAGATCCGGGTAGACCGACGGCGACAGGTACGCATGCGGCCCCAGGAAACTCACGACTGCCGTCGGCCGTGCCTGCAGGTAGCGCCAATGGGGATTGGGCTTGGCGCAGTGACCCAGCAGCGCGAAGCCGCCTTCCCCGCGATCGTCCAGCACCAGCGGCAGGTGGGTGATGAAGGGCAGCCCGTCGTCGTCGTTCGAGATCAGCGTCGCGAAGGGATGGGCGCGCATCAGCTCCGCGGCGATCGCGCGGTCTGTGGCGTTGAACTGGGGTGGCATGTACATGGGGCGGTCCTGCGAAAAGGATCGCCCGATTGTCCCCGAGCCGCCCTACTTTGCGCCCGCGGCCCTCAGCTTTTCGACCATCGCGTTGTAGCCGCGCGCCTTGGCCAGTTGCAGCGGCGTATTGCCTTGCCGGTCCGCGAGCTGCGGATTGGCCCCCGCATCGACCAGCGCCACCAGCGTGCGCTGATGGCGGGGTCCGCCATCGCCGAGCACGATCGACTCGATGAGCGCGGTCCAGTGCAGGTTGTTGACGTGGTCGAGCGGCGCACCGGCCGCGATGAGCCGGCGCACGACCTCGTCGTGTCCGAGATGAGCCGCCGCGATGAGGGCGGTGCCGTCGTAGCGGCTCGTCGTCTGCCCGGCATTCGCGCCGAGTGACAGCAGGAGCACGAGCGTCGGGACGTCGTCCGCGACCGCGGCGATGGTGACGGCGTCGTAGCGATCGTCTTCCAGACGATCGAGGTTCGCCCCCGCCTTGGCCAGCGCAGTGACGGCCTCGCGCTGGCGTGCATAGGTCGCGACGTGCAGGGGCGTGCGCCCCATCCCATCGCGCGCGTTCAGGTCCGCACCGGCCGCGATGAGCGCCTTCAGCCTGACCATGTCACCGCGCCACGCCGCCTGGTGCAGCCCCTGATAGGCCTGCACCTCGGCAGCCGAAGGCGGCACCTGCGCCGCCGAGAAGTCGCCGGCCGCGAGCAGCAGCGCCGCAACCGCGGCAAGGCACGACAGACGTGACGCGGCTCTCATGACGATCAGCCGAGTTGGCCCTTGACCTTTTCGAGCGCCGCGTTCGCGCATTGCTCGTCGAGGTGACCGCCCGGCGCACCACCCACGCCGACCGCGCCGATGACTTCGTTGCCGGCCTTCACCGGCACGCCGCCGCCGAGCAACAGGAAGCCGGGGATGTTCACGAGGTTCGCCGCGCCGGGGTTCTTCTGCGCGTTTTCCATCATGGCGAGGGTCGGCGTCTTGGCCGATGCCGAGGTCCATGCCTTGCGCTCGCTGGCGGCCACCGTGTGTGCACCGGCGTTGTCGGCGCGCTGCACCGCACGCACGGTGCCCGAGCGGTCGACCACAGTCGCGGCGACGGCGTAGCCGTTGGCGGCGCAGGCGGCAACGCTGGCGGCGGCGATCTGGTTCGCGAGTTCGAGCGACATGTTCTTTTCGGCGCGCACCGCCGGGCTGGGGGCCTGGGCTTGCGCTTGCACGGTCATCGCGGAAGCGGCGAGCAGGACGGCGAGGCCGCCGAGGCGAAGGGTCGAATGCATGGAGATCTCCAGTGATGAGGGGTTGCTTGCGCCGGCATTTCGCCGACCGCATGGCAACTGTAGAAATTGCGCGGCCTGGAGACCATTCGTACGGCTACGCCCGCCGCTCCGTAGAACTACGGAGCGTCGACCAGCGCGGCGTAGCGCCGGATCAGCTGTGCGAGCGAATCGCACTCGAGCTTGGCGAACAGGTTGGCGCGGTGCGTTTCGACCGTGCGCGGCGACAGCGACAGCGCACGGGCGATCTCCTTGTTGGTCAGCCCCGCCACGATGAAGCCCAGCACTTCGCGCTCGCGATCGGACAGCTGCTGGTGGCGTTCGCGCGCCGACTGGTCGGCCTGCGAGCGCTCGCGCGAGTTCACGTGCTGCCGAACCGCGTGCTGCAAGGCTTCGAGCAGTTGCTCGTCGTCCACCGGCTTTTCGAGGAACTCCGCCGCCCCGGCCTTGAAGGCGCGGCGGCACATCTCCACCGTGCCGTGGCCGGTGAGCATGATCACCGGCTGGTCCACGCCCTGCGCCACGAGGGTGTCGAGCACCGTGAGCCCGCTGATGCCCGGCATGCGCACGTCGAGCACGATCGCGCCAATGCTGCTGCGGTCGAAGCCGTCGATGAAAGCCTGCGAATCGGCCCACGCCTGCGTGCGCAGGCCCACGGTGCCGATCAGCAGCGCGAGACTCTCGCGCACGGCGAGGTCGTCATCGATCAGGTGGATGAGGGGCGACAGTGGCTCGTTCATGCGTGTCGCTCCGTCGATGAAACGGCCGGGGCCGCCAACGGCAGCCGCAGCGTGAAGCGCGCGCCACGCGGCGATGCGGCCTCTGCGCCGAGCGAGCCGCCCATGCCGACGGCCAGCGTCTCGCACAGGCTCAGGCCGAGCCCCAGGCCGCCCTCGCGTGTGCTGAAGAAGGGATCGAAGAGGCGCGGCATGGCTTCCGGGGAAATGCCGCGTCCGTTGTCCGACACGGTGAGCACGCCTTCCTTGCCTTCGCGGCCGACCGAAATCCGGAGGCCCCGTTCGCCCGCAGGCACCTCCTCCAGCGCCTGCAAGGCATTCATCAGCAGGTTGTGGAGGATCTGTTCGAGCGCGACCGGATCAGCCTGCACCGCGACCGGCCCGTGGGCCGCATCGTCGACCGTCGGCGCCACGGCACGCCTGTCGAATTCGGGGGCGAGCAGATGCAACGCGCCGCGCAGGGCGTCCTGTAGCACCGTGGGGCGCGTCTCGGCGTGGCGGTCGGGTCTGGCGATCACGCGGCGGAGACGGCCGATCACGTCCGCGGCGCGGCGCGCCTGTTCCGCGGCCTGCTGCATGGCGCCGCGCGCGGTCGCCAGTTCGGGCGGATCGTCATTCAGCAGACGCTGTGCCGCCTGCGTGTTGGCCAGCACCGCCGTCAGCGGCTGGTTGAGTTCGTGCGCCATCCCGGCCGCGAGTTCGCCCAGCGCATTGAGCCGCGCCACCTGCCCGAGCCTCAAAAGTTCTTCGGCTCGTCGGCGGGCGGTGCGCTGGCGCAGCAGCGTGAAGGCGCCGCCGAGCACGACGCCGGCCGCCACGGCCCATGCGGCCATCAGACCCCAGGGCAGTTCGCGCCAGGACACGACACGTTCCGCCACGAGATCGAAGGACTGGCTCTCGGAGGCCAGTGCCTTGCGGAAGTCGAAGCGCCAGCCATGGGTCGCCGCCGGATCGCCCGGCTGCACCACGAACGACTGCCCCGCCCGCTCGAGCGTCACGCGCACCGGGCTGGTCTTCGGGTCCATCGGCCAGTCACGCCAGGGCACCGCGGTGGCGAGGTCGATATCGAGCGCGTAGCTCGTCGGCACCGCGCCGATCACCAGCCGGTAGCGACCGCGCGCGAAATCGGCGGTCGCGAGTTCCGGGCGTCGCAGATCGCGCGATCGGGACTCGGCCTGCGCCAGCGTCGGGTCGGGCCAGGCTGCACCGGCCTCGCGCCGCTGCACGTCCAGGATCGAGGGATACACCGAGGGCAGCCGCCGCTCGGGCTGGTTGGCACCCGGCATGGGCTCGAGCAGCGCCAGCGTCGCCAGCACCGCGTCATACTGCACGACCTGCTGGCTCATCAGGCGATGCGCGATGCGCCCGTTGACCTCGAAATCCTCCTGCAGTTGCTGGATTTCGGCGCGCGCGATCCAGACCGCGCCGGCGCCGGTGACCAGCAGCCATGCGAGCCACCAGCCACCTTGCGTACGCAACCATTGCCTCATGGCGCGGATTGTGCCTGTGCCGTCCTCCCCCAGAATTGCACTCATGAGCGATCGTCGAATCCCACTCATCCCCCTGCTCCTCGTCCTACTTGCCTGCGTCACCGGCTGCAGCACGGCCGTCCGGACCTCGATGGCCGAAGCGCGCATCGAGTCGCTCATCGGTCGGATGACGGTGGAAGAAAAGGTCGGCCAACTCAGCCTGTACGCCCCGGCCGGCGTGGACATCGTCGCCAATCCGCAGGCTGCGCAGCAGAGCGTCGACCAGCAACTGGCCGACATCCGCGCCGGCCGCGTCACCGGTCTTTTCAACAACGAGGGGCTGGAAGGCAAGCGCCGCGCGCAGCAGGTCGCGGTCAATGAATCGCGGCTCGGCATACCGCTGATCTTCGGGGCGGACATCATCCATGGCTTTCGCACGGTGTTTCCGGTGCCGCTGGCGGAGGCCGCCAGTTGGGAGCCTGCGCTGGCCGAGCGCACCGCGCGCGCCTCGGCGCAGGAAGCGAGCGCCGATGGCTTCCGATGGACCTTCGCGCCGATGGTCGACATCGCCCGCGACGCCCGATGGGGCCGCGGTGTGGAAGGCGCGGGCGAGGACGTCTACCTCGGCCGCCAGTTCGCCGCGATGCGCGTGCGCGGGTTCCAGGGCAACGACCTCTCGCGCGCCGACGCCATGCTCGCGACGCCGAAGCACTTCGCCGGCTACGGCGCTGCGGAGGGCGGGCTCGACTACAACACGGTCGACCTGTCGGAGCGCACCTTGCGCGAGGTCTACCTGCCGCCCTTCCGCTCCGCGATCGACGCGGGCGCGCTTTCGATCATGAGCGCGTTCAACGAGATCGGCGGCATTCCGTCGAACGCCAATGCCGCGCTGCTGACCGGCGTACTGCGCAAGGAATGGCGCTTCCAGGGCTTCGTCGTGTCGGACTACACCGCCGACGAGGAACTCATCGCGCACGGCTTTGCCGCCGACGGACGCGAAGCGGCCCGGCGCGCCTTCTTGGCGGGCACCGACGTCAGCATGCAGAGCGGCCTCTACATGAAGTACCTGCCCGAGTTGGTCGAATCGGGCGAGGTGCCGAGGTCGCGGCTCGACGATGCCGTGCGTCGCGTGCTGCGGGTCAAGGCCAAGCTGGGCCTGTTCGACCAGCCTTTCCGCGGCCTGGACAACCCGGAGGGCCCGCGCTTCGACATGGCGGCGCATCAGGCGCTGGCGCGCGAAGCGGCGAGCCGCTCTATCGTGCTGCTCAAGAACGATGGCGATGTGCTGCCGCTGCCCAGGTCCGGCAAGAAGATCGCGCTGATCGGCCCTTTCGCGGGCACCTCGGACCTGTTCGGCCCGTGGCGCCTGTTCCCGGACCAGGCGCCGCCCGTCGGCATCGAGGAGGCGATGCGGAGCGGGCTGGCTTCGCCCGAACTGCTGACCGTGGTGCGAGGCTCCGATGTCGATGCCCCCATCGCGAGCGGCATCGCGGCGGCGGCGGCGGCTGCGCGCGAGGCCGACATCGTGGTGCTGTCAATCGGCGAGAACGAGCAGATGTCCGGCGAGGCACGTTCAAGATCGGACATCGAGATTCCGAAGTCCCAGCAGGACCTGGCCGACGCCGTGTTAGCGGCCGGCAAGCCGGTCGTCGTCCTGCTGCGCAACGGTCGCGCCCTCGCGCTCAAGGGGGGCGTGCGGCAGGCCAACGCGATCCTCGTCACCTGGTTCCTCGGCTCGCAGACCGGCCCCGCGATCGCCGACGTCCTTTATGGCGACGTCAATCCCTCGGGGCGCTTGCCGGTGAGCTTTCCGCAGACGCCGGGCCAGGTGCCCTACTACTACAGCCACAAACGCACCGGCAGGCCGCAGCTCGCGGATGCGCCGGCGCAGATGTACAAGGCCCGCTATCTCGACGCGACCAACGAGGCGCTCTATCCCTTCGGCTACGGCCTGGGCTATGCGCGGGTGCGCTACGACGCGCTCGAAGTCCAGTCCGGACGCATGGCCTGGGACGGGTCGCTCACGATCCGCGCGCGCGTCACCAACACCGGCCGGCGCGAGGCGGAGGAAGTGGTGCAGCTCTACATCGGTGCGCGCTCGGCCAGCGTGACCCGGCCGGTGCGCGAACTCAAGGGCTTTCGCAAGGTGCACATCCAGCCGGGCGCGTCGATGGACGTGGAGTTCACGCTCTCCCGCGCCGATCTGATGTTCATCGGCCAGGACCTGCAGCCGACCGTCGAATCCGGGCCGTTCGACCTCTGGGTCGGTCCGTCGGCCACGCAAGGCCTGAAGAGCAGCTTCGTCCTTGCGCCTGAATGACGTTCCAGGGCTCAACTTCGGAAAAAAGCTGCCGATATATCCGGCAGCATGAACCTCTACGCCCGAACCCTTTCCGCCCTGCTGGCCATCCTGTCCCTTTCGGACATCGCTCTTGCCGACGATGGTCTCTCCGAGCACGAGACGCGCTACGTTGCCGCCCGGGAATCGGAGCGCGTCGCCCGATTGCGCTCGTCGGCCATCGGTACGCGTGACTTCTGCTCGATCACGCGTTCGAGCAGCGACCCGGTGCAGAAAGATGGCGAAGGGAAGGTGACCTGCCATTTCAACTTCGGCCCGACCTCGCTCGCGGAACTCGAGGCCGGCGGTTGGAAGGTCGCCGCGCAGGAGCGGAGCGCCTACACCACCCGCTGGGGATTCCAGGTGGAAACGGTGGCGCTGACCATCGTCAAGGTTCGTCAGCCCTGAGGGCGCGCCGGGGTCGGAGTGGCGTGCGGGACAATGTGCGTCCTCACCCCCTGCCGAACGATGCAAGATTCGCTTTTCGACGACCTCGACCAACCTGCGCCGGCCCCTGTGGCCGCGCCTTCGGCCGCATCGCAGAAGCCGAAGAAACGCACAACCGAATCCCGCGCGAAGGTGCAGCCCGCGCCACCCGATGCATCGCACCTGGCATTGGCCGCAAGGCTCCCTTCGACGTTGAGGATGGGAACATCCTCGTGGTCCTTCCCCGGTTGGGCCGGCATGGTGTGGGAAGGCGCGTACGAACCCTCGGTGCTTTCGAAGCACGGGCTGGCTGCGTATGCCCGCCATCCTCTGTTTCGAACCGTGAGCATCGACCGCAGCTTCTACAAGCCGCTGTCGGCCAGCCAGTTCGCGGCCTATGCGTCGCAGGTGCCGGAAGACTTTCGCTTTGTCGTGAAGGCGCCGAGCCTCGTCGCAGACGCCATGGTGCGCGGCGAGGACGGGCGCGGCATGGAACCCAACCCCGCCTTCCTGGATGCGGGACTCGCCGCGGGCGAGTTCGTGCAGCCGGCGCTCGACGGGCTCGGCCCCAAGCTCGGCGTGCTGGTGTTCCAGATGAGCCCGCTGCCCGGCGCCCTCCTCGCGCGCATGCCCGAGGTCCTGGAGCGACTCGGCGCGATGCTGCGCGCCTTGCCCGCGCTGCGGCCGGCGGCTCCGGATGCCGTGATCGCGGTCGAAGTGCGCAATCCCGAGTTCCTCACGCCGCAATTCGTCGATGTCCTGCGCGATGCCGGCGCGACCTATTGCCTCGGCCTGCATTCGAAGATGCCGCCGATCGCCGATCAACTGCCGCTGTTGCGTGCGCTCTGGCCTGGGCCGCTGGTTTGCCGGTGGAACCTGCATCGGATGCACGGTGCGTACGGGTACGAAGAAGCGAAGACCTTGTACGAGCCTTTTGACAAGCTGGTCGACCCAGACCTCGATACGCGCGTTGCGCTGGCGCGCGTCATTGCCGGGACCACGAGCGCCGGACAGAACGCATACGTCACGATCAGCAACGAGGCGGAGGGTTCGGCGCCGCTGACGGCGCTGGCGCTGGCGGAAGAATTGCGACGGCTAGGGCACTGAGGCCCTAGGCGCTCACTCCCACTCGATCGTCGCAGGCGGCTTGCTGCTCACGTCGTAGGTAACACGGTTGATGCCCCGGACCTCGTTGATGATGCGTCCCGACACCTTCTTGAGCAGCGCATAGGGCAGTTCGGCCCAGTCCGCCGTCATGAAATCGCTGGTCTGCACAGCACGCAGGGCCACGACATAGTCGTAGGTGCGGCCGTCGCCCATCACGCCGACGCTCTTGACCGGCAGGAACACCGTGAAGGCCTGGCTGGTCAGGTCGTACCAGCTCTTGCCGGTCGCGGGATCGACGAAGTTGCGCAGTTCCTCGATGAAGATGGCATCGGCGCGGCGTAGCAGGTCGGCGTATTCCATCTTCACCTCGCCAAGGATCCGCACGCCCAGCCCGGGGCCGGGGAAGGGATGGCGATACACCATCTCGGGCGGCAGGCCGAGCGCGACGCCGAGTTCGCGGACTTCGTCCTTGAACAGGTCGCGCAGCGGCTCCAGCAGCTTCAGGCCCAGCTGCTCGGGCAGGCCGCCGACGTTGTGGTGGCTCTTGATCGTGACGGCCTTCTTGCTCTTCGCACCACCGGACTCGATCACGTCCGGATAGATCGTGCCCTGCGCCAGCCACTTCGCGCCCTTGGCGCCGGCGCTGGTGAGCTTGGCAGCCTCCTGCTTAAAGACGGTGACGAACTCGCCGCCGATGATCTTGCGCTTGGCCTCGGGGTCGCTCACGCCGGCCAGCTTGCCGAGGAAGAGCTCGCTCGCATCGACGCGGATCACCTTGGCGTGCAGCTTGCCGACGAACATGCCCATGACCATGTCGCCCTCGTCCAGGCGCAGCAGCCCGTGATCGACGAAGACACAGGTGAGCTGGTCGCCGATGGCGCGATGGATCAGCGCCGCGGCCACGGACGAATCAACGCCGCCGGAGAGCCCGAGGATCACTTCCTCGTCGCCCACCTGCTTGCGAATCGCCTCCACGGCCTCGGCGATGTGGTCGCGCATCACCCAGTCGGGCCGCGCGCCGCAGATGCCCAGGACGAAGCGATCGAGGATCGCCTTGCCCTGCTGCGTGTGCGTGACCTCCGGGTGGAACTGCACGGCGTAGAAGTGTCGGTCTTCGTCCGCCATGCCGGCGATCGGGCAGCTCTCGGTCGACGCCATGAGCTTGAAGCCGGGCGGCAACTCGGTGACCTTGTCGCCGTGGCTCATCCAGACGTTGAGCATCCCGTGCCCTTCGTCGGTCGTGAAATCGGCGATGTCCTTCAGAAGCTCGGTATGGCCGCGCGCTCGCACCGCCGCGAAACCGAACTCGCGCTTGTGCCCGCCCTCGACCTTGCCGCCCAACTGGTGCGCCATGGTCTGCATGCCGTAGCAGATGCCCAGCACCGGCACACCGAGCTCGAACACGGCCTGGGGCGCCTTGTCCGTGGTGTCCTCGTAGACACTGGCATGGCTCCCCGAAAGGATGACACCCTTCAGGCTGCCATCCTTCGCGTACTCGCGAATCCATTCGTCCGTGACGTCACAAGGATGAACCTCGCTCAACACGTGCGCTTCACGCACGCGACGAGCGATCAACTGAGTGACCTGCGAGCCGAAATCAAGAATCAGAATCTTTTGGTGCATATAAAAGCCAATGTGTGCCGCGCCCCCTTCGGGAAACACCACGGGACCGGCTCCGCCGGCCCGTAGGTGTTGCCCCCTGCAAGGGGGTAGGCGAAGCGACACGAAGTGCGCGCAGCCTGGGGGTGTGCCTACTCCGCCCTGTAGTTGGGCGCTTCCTTCGTGATCTGCACGTCGTGCACGTGGCTCTCGCGGATGCCCGCCGTGGTGATCTCGACGAACTCCGCCTTGTTCTTCATGTCCTCGATCGTCGCGCAGCCGCAGTAGCCCATGCTGGCGCGCAGGCCGCCGGACATCTGATAGACGATCGACACCATCGAACCCTTGTAGGGCACGCGGCCCTCGATGCCCTCGGGCACGAGCTTGTCGGCATTGGGGTTGCCGGTAGTCGATTCCTGGAAGTAGCGATCCGCGCTGCCCTGCTGCATGGCGCCGATGGAGCCCATGCCGCGGTAGCTCTTGTAGCTGCGGCCCTGGAACAGCACGATCTCGCCCGGCGCCTCTTCGGTGCCGGCGAACATGCCGCCCATCATCACGGTGCTTGCGCCGGCCGCGATGGCCTTGGCGATGTCGCCCGAATAGCGGATGCCGCCATCGGCGATGAGCGGAATGCCCGTGCCTTGCAGGGCCGTCGCGACGTTGTCGACCGCCATGATCTGAGGAACGCCCACGCCGGCCACGATGCGGGTGGTGCAGATGGAGCCCGGGCCGATGCCGACCTTGACGGCGTCGGCGCCTGCATCCGCCAGGGCGCGCGCTGCATCGCCGGTGGCGATGTTGCCGCCAATCACGTCGACCTGCGGGTAGTTTTTCTTGACCCAGCGCACGCGCTCGATCACGCCGGCGCTGTGGCCGTGGGCGGTGTCGACGACGATCGCATCGACGCCGGCCTTCACGAGCGCCTCGACGCGTTCTTCGGTGCCCTCGCCCACGCCGACCGCTGCACCGCAACGCAGGCGGCCGCTGCCGTCGCGCGCGGCATTCGGGAAGCTGGTCTGCTTGGTGATGTCCTTGACGGTGATCAGGCCCTTAAGCTCCCAGGCCTCGTTGATCACGAGGAGGCGTTCGAGCTTGTGCTTGTTGAGGAGGGCCTTGGCGTCCGCCAGCGTGGTGCCGTCAGGCACGGTGATCAGCTTGTCGCGCCGCGTCATGATCTCGCTCACGGGCACGTCGTAGCGGCTTTCGAAGCGCAAGTCGCGGCCGGTGACGATGCCGACCACCTTGCCCGCGTCGCACACAGGGAAGCCGGAGATGCCGAGCTGGTCCGACAGCGCCATGACTTCGCGCACGGTGTGCGTCGGCGTGATGACCACCGGGTCGCGGAGCACGCCGGACTCGTAGCGCTTCACCTTCGCCACCTGGGCGGCCTGTTCGGCCGCGGTGAAGTTCTTGTGGACGATGCCGATGCCGCCTTCCTGCGCGATGGCGATCGCAAGGCGCGCTTCGGTCACGGTGTCCATGGCCGCCGAGACGAGCGGCAGGTTCAGCGTGATGTTTCGGGAGAGCCGGGTGGCGAGGGAGGTGTCCTTGGGCAGGACCTGGGAGAACGCTGGCACCAGCAACACGTCGTCGAAGGTGAGCGCTTTGCCGAGAAGGCGCATGGGTGAAGCTCCAAAAGACGGATTGTAACGATGGCTTGACGCCCGCCGCAGCGCAGGGAATTGCGTCTTCCCACACGCAATCCGACCTGAATTTGTCGGAATGGCGGCAGAACGTTGCAAAAATGCCAGCGGCAAAGTTGCAAAACGTAAGGCAGCGCTAAACTGCCGGCCATGAAATTCGCGCATCTGCTTGTCGTCGCATCGGTCGTCCTGCTGCCCTTGGGTGCCCACGCCCAGTGGCAGTGGATCGACAAGGACAACAAGAAGGTGTTCAGCGACCAGGCACCGCCGCCGGACGTTCCCGAGAAGAACATCATTCGCAAACCCGGCGTACCCGGCAAGCGCCTGAACTTCAGCACGCCGCCTGCGCCAGCGGAAACCGCGGCCGTAGCAGCGCCTGCAGCTGCACCTGCCGCCGCAAAGCCGACGGGTGTCGACAAGGAACTCACCGAGAAGGCGAAGAAGGCCGAAGACGCCGAAAAGGCGAAGCAGGCGTCCGAGGCGCAGAGAGTGGCGCAGGCCAAGGCCGAGAACTGCAGTCGGGCGCGTCAGGGCAAGGCGACCATGGACAGCGGCATCCGAGTGGCCCGCATCAACGCGCAGGGCGAGCGCGAGATCATCGATGACAACGCGCGCGCCACGGAAGCGCAACGGCTGCAAGCGGTGATCGATTCCGACTGCAGGTAGGCCTAGTACCCCGCCTTGCCGCCCTTGCGTCGGCGAGCGAACAATCCCGTTCCACGCGCACCCTGTTGCCGGAATCGTTCCCGCCGCGCGACTTTGGGGTCGACCGTGAGCGGCCGGCACAACTCGATGCGATCGAGATCGGCGAGAACCTGGTCCCATTCGACCGCACGGCCCCAGATGCCCGGAAGGGACGCCTGCCAGTCGAACAGTGGAAACGTTGCGCCGAGATGGCTGGCCATGACGGCATCACGCGCCGTCGCACCGTCCGGAAGAGACACAAGCTCTTCGAACACCTCGCGAGGCGCCGGCGAGTACGCCACCGTGACTTGCAACATCAGGGCGTGCCGTAGACGTGCTCCGCACGCTTCACGAAGGCTTCGACCAGATTGGAGGCGACCTTGTCGAACACCGGGCCGACGAGCGCCTGCAGCGCGAAGTTGTTGAAGCCGTAGCTGAGGTTCAGCTCGACGCGGCAGGCGCGCTCGCCCTCCTCGCCCACCGGAGTGAACTTCCAGGCACCGTCGAGGTTGGAAAAGGGCCCGGCGACCAGTTTCAGGTGCACTTCGCGCCCGGGCACATGGGTGTTGCGCGTCGTGAAGCTCTGGTGAAAGCCGCTGAAGGCCAGGCCCACCTCCGCCGTCATTCCGAGTTCGCTTTGCTCGATCACCTTGGAGCGATCGCACCATGGCAAAAACTCCGGATACTTCGCAACGTCGGTGACGAGAGCGTACATCTCATCGGCGCTGTACCAGATCAGAACGGACTTGTGGACTGTTTTCATAGAATCGGCACCGCGTGCGCGACGGATTGTATTGAAGCCATGCAGCCCACACCTGACACACCATGGCCACAAAAAAACAAGACACCTCCTCCCGGATCGCGGACAACAAGAAAGCCGCCTACAACTACTTCTTCGAGGAGCGCTTCGAGGCGGGCATGGTTCTGGAAGGCTGGGAAGTCAAATCGCTGCGCGAGGGCAAGGTGCAACTCACCGACGGCTACGTCGTGATCCGCGACGGCGAACTGTTCGTGATCGGCTGCCAGATCAACCCGCTGCGATCCGCGTCGACACACATCACGCCCGATTCCGTTCGCACCAAGAAGCTGCTGCTGCACAAGGAGCAGATCCGTCGCCTGATCGGCAAGGTCGAGCAGAAGGGCTATACGCTGGTGCCGCTCAACCTGCATTGGAAGGCCGGCAAGGTCAAGTGCGAGATCGCACTCGCCAAGGGCAAGGCCGAACACGACAAGCGTGACACCATCAAGGACCGCGAGGGCAAGCGTGAAGTCGAGCGGGCCATGAAGAGTCGCACCCGCTGAAGGAACATCGATGGCGCTTCAACCCCTCGACGCCACGCGCGTCAATCCGCTCGAAGGCGGCCCGAGCTTTTCACTGGGCAATCGGGTGTTGCGGGCCGTCTGGAACCTCAGTTGGGCCCTGCTGGCGTCGTGGACGCCGCCGCAGATGCGCTTCTGGCGTCGCTTTCTCCTGAAGCTGTTCGGCGCGCAGCTTGGCGAGTCCAGCGACGTGCGCGGCAGTGCGCGGGTCTGGTATCCGCCTCACCTGCATCTGGCCGATCGCGCGCTGCTGGCCGAGCGGGTCACTTGCTACAACATGGCGCCGATTTCGCTCGGACGCGCGGCGCTGGTATCGCAAGGCGCGCATCTCTGCGCGGGCACGCACGACATCTCGTCGGCGACCTTCCAGCTGACCGCCCGACCGATCGTCATCGGCGCGCAGGCATGGATCGCCGCCGAGGCCTTCGTCGGACCGGGCGTGGAAGTGGGCGAAGGTGCGGTGCTGGGCGCACGAGGCGTTGCGTTCCGCTCGCTGGATCCGTGGATGGTCTATGGCGGGAACCCGGCGAAGCCGCTCAAGCGGCGCGTGCTTCGCAATGACGATCGCAGCGGCGCGGCCGGCGACAGTTGAAGTTTTTTTTGAGGGACATGGAATAAAGCGACCTGTCCCGGCGTTCGTGCAGCAGACAACCCCGATGATCTGCCTCACCCCATGAACGCGCGCCTGCTCGTCGACCACATCCCCAGCCTGCGGCGCTATGCCCGCGCGCTGACGGGCGACAGCTGGTCGGCCGACGATCTCGTGCAGGACACGCTCGAACGCGCCTGCAGCAAGTGGCGCCTGTGGATCGCGGGGAGCGATCTCCGGGCCTGGCTCTTCACGATCATGCACAACGTGTTCGCGAGCCAGGTGCGTCGCGCACCGGCGCGCGCATCGGTGGTAGACATCGATGACGTCGTGCACGAACTGCGCAGCGTGGATTCGCACCGTGACCAGGCCATCGACCTGCAGCGCTGCCTGTTGCTGCTTCCTGAAGACCAGCGCGCCGTGCTGCTGCTGGTGGCGCTCGAAGATTTGTCCTACGCGCAAGTGGCCAAGGTGTTGGCTATACCGGTGGGCACCGTGATGTCGCGCCTCTCGCGGGCGCGCGCCCGGCTTCAGGACCTGATGGAGGGCACGCCTGCGGCCGTGGCGGTTCGTCCCGGCTTGCGCCGCCTCAAGTAATCGGCCAACGCCATGAACACGCCCCCTCTTCCCCCCGATGATGACCTGGCCGCCTGGGAGGCCCAGCGCAACGCCTTGCGGCAACTGCATCGCGAGGTGCTCGACGAGCCCGTGCCGCCCGCCTTGCTGGCCGCAGCCGGTCTGGCCGACGAGCAGCATGCCCGGCGATCCCGCTGGATGCGCTGGGGCGGTATGGCGGCGGGGGTCTTGATCGCCTTCGCTGCGGGTTGGCTCGCGAACATCCAATGGACTGCCTCGCTGCCCGGCGCAGCACTGGCTCGCGCGCCGGCTGCGCGCGAATTCGTGCATGCCGCCTCGGTGGCCCACGCGGTCTATACGCCGGAGAAGCGTCATCCGGTCGAAGTGGCGGCGGCCGAGCAGCAGCATCTGGCCCAGTGGCTGTCGAAACGGCTCGACAAGCCGCTTCAGGTGCCGGATCTGTCGGCAGAGGGCTACGCGCTGGTCGGCGGTCGTCTGCTACCTGGCAGTGAAGGCGCCCGCGCACAGTTCATGTTCGAACGGGCCGGCGGCGAGCGCGTCACGCTCTACATCGGCAGCCTCGGTTCCGACTCGGATGCGTCGCGCGCCCCAGAGACTGCCTTCCGTTTCGCGGAGGACGGCCCGGTGCCGAGCTTCTATTGGGTGGACCAGGGATTCGGCTATGCGCTCACAGGCGCGCTGCCGCGCGATGCCTTGCTCCGTCTCGCGACATCGGTCTACCGTCAGCTCGAAAAAACCGGCGGATAGACTGTCCCGTCAGATTCGTTTTTTAACCGAAGGAGAAATCTTCATGAAACTGCTCAGCGCCTCGATCCTTGCCGCCGCCCTGCTCGCGGGATGCGGAAGCATGTCAACAGCGCCGGACACGCCCACGCGCACGTCCGACGGCGTCCTGATCGGCCCGACCGGCATGACGCTCTACACCTTCGACCGCGATGCCGCCGGCAGCGGCAAGTCCGCGTGCAACGGACCCTGCGCTACCAACTGGCCGCCTCTGCCCGTGGCGGACGCGGCCAAGCCCATGGGCCCCTACACCATCATCGTGCGCGACGATGGCAAGAAGCAGTGGGCTTACAAGGGCTGGCCGCTCTACTACTGGTCCAAGGACACGAAGGCCGGCGACAAGACCGGCGACGGCTTCAACGGCGCGTGGAAAGTCGCGCGCCCCTGAGCCAGCAAACTCGCCGGAAGGCGAGTCGCATGAAAAAGGCCGGCATCATGCCGGCCTTTTCGCTGGATCGTCGTGCTCGCTCAGCAGCGGCCCTTCTTCGCCTGTCCCGGCGGGCAGTGATAGCCGCCGTGGTCGTGGTCATCGTCCCGGTCGTGGTAACCGTCATCGTGATGGCCCTTCTTGACCTTGTAGGGCTTCCAGTTCGGCTCGACCCAGCGCCATCCGCCGTCAACGCGCACCCAGCGGCCTGGTGCGTAGGCATAGTCGGCGCGCGCGGGCTCCCAATACCCCCGGCGCCAGTCATAGGCGTTGTGCTGCCACTGCCAGTTGCCGGGCACCCAGACGTAGCCTGGGCGCTGCGGCGGCATGGCTTCGTACCGGGGAGGCGGCGGTGCCGCCATCACGACGCCGGGCACGTTGATATTGATCGATACCTGGGCGGTCGAGCACAGGGGCGCCGCAAGCATCGCGCAGGCAGCCAGGACAACGGAAAGTCGCATCAATACATCCTCAAATAAGCAATCAACGTTGAAGCATCAGTCCAGGGCGTCGGTGAATGCCCTGTCCACCCGTCAGTGGGGACTGGTCAAGGCGGCGGCCGGCGCGCGCCGCTCCCGAAGACCCAGCAACTCGTTGAACACGAGGGCACCAATGACCACTGCGCCGCCGGTCAGCACGCTCGGCTCGGGCTCCTCGCCGGCACCGATCCAGGCCAGCGCAATGCCGAAGATGACTTCGAGCAATGCAAGCAGTGACACCTCCGGCGCTTTTAGCACGCGCGCGCACATCACCGACAGCACGCAAGGAATCGCCAGCTGAAACAGGCCCAGAAAGCCGAGCAGGCCGAGGTCATGGGTGTTTGCCTGAAAGGGCCACGCCAGTGGCAGCGTGACGAGCGCGGAAATGGCTGCACCGATCAGGACCGCGGGGACGAGGTCGACATCATGCCCCTTGGCATGGGCGTGCTGGACCACGGTCCAGTTGCAGGCGCCCGCGAGCGGCACGCACAGCGCGACCAACGTGCCGAGAAGATGCCCTTCGCCGAGTTGCGCGCCGTACATCCAGCCGATGCCCACGCCGGCCGCTACGATGGCGGCCCACGTCCTCGTCGGCAGCTTGTGGCCGATAAAAATCCGCGCAGCCAGCGCCGTTAGCAACGGGCCGGCGGCCATGGTCACGAGCACGTTCGCGACGCTGGCCAGCGTGAGCGCCACCATGAAGGCCGTGAACATGACGCTCCAGCAGATGCCGGAGACCCACAGCTCGCTCCCGCCCTGGCGAATCTTCGAGAAGACCGCGCGGCCCTGCCACAAGGGCAGGATGACCAGCAGCGACACCAGCGTGAAGAAGCTGCGCCAGAAAGTCACCTCGAAGCTGCGAGCGTGTTCGAGGTGGCGCGTGACGACACCCGCCGTGGCCCACATGAGGGTCACGACGACCATCAGCCAGACCGCCCGGCCGTGAGTGAGCCCCCGGCCACCCACGTGCTGCATCAGGCAGTCTCGCGCGAGGCGCGCTTGCGCTCGTGTTCCTTCAGGAAGCGCTTGCGCAGGCGCACGCTCTTGGGCGTGATCTCGACCAGTTCATCGTCCTCGATGAACTCCACGCCGTATTCCAGCGTGAGCTCGATCGGCGGCGTGATCTTGATCGCGTCTTCCTTGCCGGAGACGCGGAAATTGGTCAGCTGCTTGGTGCGCGTGGCATTGACGACGAGGTCGTTGTCGCGGCTGTGGATGCCGACGATCATGCCTTCGTACACCGGATCGTTCGCGCGCACGAACATGCGGCCGCGGTCGTCCAGCTTGCCCAGCGCGTAGGTGAAGATTTCGCCGTCGTCCATCGAGATCAGCACGCCGTTCTTGCGGCTGCCGATCTCGCCCTTGTGCGGCTCGTAGCCGTCGAAGATGTTGGAGATCAGACCCGAGCCGCGCGTCAGGTTCAGGAATTCGTTGGTGAAGCCGATCAGGCCCCGCGCCGGGATGCGGTACTCGAGACGCACGCGGCCACGACCGTCCGGTTCCATGTTGACCAGCTCGCCCTTGCGCTCGCCCAGGGCCTGCATCACGCCACCCTGGTGCGCGTCCTCGATGTCGGCCGTCACCAGTTCGATCGGCTCGTGCTTGACGCCGTCGATGTCGCGGAACACCACGCGCGGCTTCGACACGGCCATCTCGTAGCCTTCGCGGCGCATGTTCTCCAGCAGGATGGTCAGGTGCAGTTCGCCGCGACCCATGACTTCGAAGATGCCTTCTTCGTCCGTTTCCTTGACGCGCAAGGCGACGTTGTGCTGCAGTTCTTTCTGAAGGCGATCCCAGATCTGGCGGCTGGTGACGAACTTGCCTTCGCGGCCGGCCAGCGGGCTGGTGTTCACGCAGAAGTTCATGGTCAGGGTCGGCTCATCGACCTTGAGCATCGGCAGCGAGGTCGGCTTTGTCGGATCGGTGACGGTCACGCCGATGCCGATGTCGGAAATGCCGTTGATCAGCACGATCTCGCCCGGGCCGGCTTCGTCGGTCTGAACGCGGTCGAGACCCTGGAAAGTCAACACCTGGTTGACGCGGCCCTTGAACGTGTTGCCGTCCGGGCCTTCCATCACGAGTACGTCCATCTGGGGCTTGATGGTGCCGGCGTGAATACGGCCGACGCCGATCCGGCCCACGAAGGTCGAGAAGTCCAGCGCGGAAATCTGCAGTTGCAGCGGCGCCTCGGGATCACCCGCATGGGCAGGCACGTGCTTCAGGATGGTGTTGAACAGTGCCGACATGTCGGGGCCCCACTGCTCGCCGTGCTCGCCCTCTTCGAGCGAGGACCAGCCGTTGATGCCCGATGCGTAGACGACCGGGAAATCCAGCTGTTCGTCGGTCGCGCCGAGCTTGTCGAACAGGTCGAAGGCGGCGTTCACGACGTAGTCGGGACGCGCACCGGGCTTGTCGACCTTGTTCACCACCAGGATCGGCTTCAAGCCGAGGGCCAGCGCCTTCTTCGTCACGAAGCGGGTCTGGGGCATCGGGCCCTCTTGAGCGTCGATCAGCAGCACCACGCCGTCGACCATGCTGAGCGCGCGCTCGACTTCACCACCGAAGTCCGCGTGGCCGGGGGTGTCGACGATGTTGATGTGCGTGCCTTCCCAGGTCACGGCGCAATTCTTGGCCAGGATCGTGATGCCGCGCTCTTTTTCGATCGCGTTGTTGTCCATCACGGTGTCGACCACTTTCTCGTGCTCGGCGAAGGTGCCGGACTGGCGCAGCAGCTGGTCGACCATCGTGGTCTTGCCATGGTCCACGTGGGCAATGATGGCGATGTTGCGAATCTGTTTGGTGCTCATGGTGTCGCTTCGGTCAATAGTGTTTGCTGGATTTCGATGGGGCTCAGCAGGCGCCCCGGAATCAGTTCGCCGGCTTTCACATGGGCCGAGCCGAGGAATGCGTGAGGTTCGCGGCCGAAGACGGCCACGGCCGGCGCGTCCGGCCACATGCCGCGTCGGCGCAGGCCGGACAGGAATCGCCCGGCATCTTCGGCGTCGAGCGTGACGGGCGTGTGATCGGCCACGAGCGCTTCGGTGGGCAGCAATTGCGCGAGCCGCTCATCCTCGATCATGGCTTCGAGCGCGTCCAGCGTCACGCATTGGGATACGTCGAAGCCACCGGTGACGGTACGGCGCAACGCAGTGAGGTGGGCGCCGCAGCCCAAGGCTTCGCCGATGTCTTCGCCGAGCGTGCGGATGTAGGTGCCCTTGCTCACGGTCGCCCGGATGCGGATCTCGATGTCGGATGAGGCGTCGATCGCCAACTTGTAGATCACCACGTCGCGTGGCGCGCGCTCGATCTCGACGCCTTCGCGCGCGTATTCGTACAGCGCCCTTCCGTCTTTCTTCAACGCGCTGTGCATCGGTGGCACCTGGCGGATCGGTCCGGTGAATTGCGCTTGGACGCGCTTCAGGTCGTCGGCGGTGACGGCAACAGGGCGCTCGGCGACGACTTCGCCTTCGGCGTCGCCGGTGGATGTCTTCACCCCGAGGTGCGCCGTGGCCTCATAGGTCTTGTCGGCATCCAGATGCAACTGGCTGAACTTGGTGGCGGCGCCGAAGCACAGCGGCAACACGCCGCTCGCGAGTGGATCGAGCGTGCCCGTATGCCCGGCCTTCTCGGCGCGCAACAGCCATTTGGCCTTCTGCAAGGCCTGGTTGCTGGAAAGACCCAGCGGCTTGTCGAGCAGCAACACCCCATGCACAGGGCGCCGCTGCACCCGTGTGCGTGGCGCGTTCATCTTCAGTCGTCTTTGGAACGGGAAGCGACGGCCTGCGCGATCAGCGCATTCATGTCGGCCGCACGTTCGGTCGTGCGGTCGAACTGGAAATGCAGCGTCGGAACCGTGTGGATGTGCAGCCGCTTGAACAGGCCGTTGCGCAGGAAACCGGCGGCCTGATTCAGCGCTTCGGTGGTCTCGACCGGATCGCCCACGAGCAGGCTGAAGAAGACCTTCGCGTGCGCGTAGTCGGGCGTCACCTCGACCGCCTGGATGGTGACCATGCCCACGCGCGGGTCCTTCAACTCGCGCGCGATCAGCTCCGTCAGATCGCGCTGGATCTGATCGGCCACCTTGAAGGCGCGGTTGGGGGCTGCGGCTTTTCTCTTGGGCATGGCCAGGGTCGTACGAGGCGCTTACAGCGTCCGGGCGATTTCCTTGATCTCGAAGAACTCCAGCTGATCACCTTCCTTGATGTCGTTGTAGTTCTTGAGCTTGATACCGCACTCGAAGCCTTCGCGCACTTCGCGCACATCGTCCTTGAGGCGCTTGATCGAGTCGATTTCGCCCGTATAGACCACCACGTTGTCGCGCAGCAGGCGGAAATGCGCGCTGCGATTGACAGAGCCGGAGGTGACCATACAGCCCGCGACCGTACCGATCTTGGAGGCCACGAACACGGTGCGGATCTCGGCCGAGCCGATGACCTCTTCGCGCCGCTCGGGTGCCAGCATGCCGGCCATGGCGGTCTTCAGCTCGTCCACGGCGTCATAGATGATGCTGTAGTAGCTGATGCCCACGTTGTTGCCTTCGGCCAGCTTGCGCGCACCAGCGTCGGCACGCACGTTGAAGCCGATGACCATCGCCTTGGAGGCAATCGCGAGGTTGATGTCCGACTCGCTGATGCCACCCACGGCGGCATACACCACCTGGACCTTGACCTCGTCGTTCGAAAGCTTGAGCAGCGACTGCGCCAGCGCTTCCTGCGAACCCTGCACGTCGGCCTTGATAATGATCGGCACCATCTTGACTTCGCCCGCGTTCAGGTCCGAGAACATGTTCTCGAACTTGGCAGCCTGCTGCTTGGCCAGCTTGGTGTTGCGGAACTTGCCCGCACGGTAGGTGGCGATCTCGCGCGCACGGCGCTCGTCGCCCATCACCATGAACTCGTCGCCCGCTTGCGGCACCTCGGTAAGACCCTGGATTTCGACCGGGATCGAAGGACCGGCCGACTTGATGGTCTTGCCGTCCTCATCCAGCATGGCGCGCACGCGGCCATAGGTCGAGCCACCCAGCACCACGTCGCCCGTCTTGAGCGTGCCGGATTGGACCAGCACGGTCGCGACCGGACCACGGCCCTTGTCGAGTTGGGCTTCGATCACCAGGCCCTTGGCGGCCGCATCGACCGGCGCCTTCAGCTCCAGGATTTCGGCCTGCAGCAGCACTTGCTCGAGCAGCTCGTCTACGCCCTGCCCCGTCTTGGCGGACACGGGCACGAATGGCGTGTCGCCGCCGTACTCTTCGGGCACGACCTCTTCGGCAACCAGTTCCTGCTTGACGCGGTCGAGGTTGGCATCGGGCTTGTCGATCTTGTTGATCGCGACCACGATCGGCACACCCGCAGCCTTCGCGTGCTTGATGGCTTCCTTGGTCTGGGGCATGACGCCGTCGTCCGCTGCGACCACCAGGATCACGATGTCGGTGGCCTGCGCACCACGCGCACGCATGGCGGTGAACGCCTCGTGGCCGGGGGTGTCGAGAAAGGACACCATGCCACGCGCGGTCTGCACGTGATAGGCGCCGATGTGCTGTGTGATGCCGCCAGCTTCGCCCGCCGCCACCTTGGCGCGGCGGATGTAGTCCAGCAGCGACGTCTTGCCGTGGTCGACGTGACCCATGACGGTCACGACCGGTGCCCGCGGCAGTGCTTCGGCCTGTTGCGCCGACACGTCCTCGTCGGTGAAGGCTTCGGGATCGTCCAGCGCGGCGACGACCGCGTTGTGGCCCATTTCCTCCACGATGATCATCGCGGTGTCCTGGTCCAGCGACTGGTTGATGGTCGCCATCTGGCCGAGCTTCATCAGTTGCTTGATGACTTCGGACGCCTTCACGGCCATCTTGTGAGCGAGTTCCGAGACCGTGATGGTTTCAGGCACGTGCACTTCGAGGACGCGCGCCTCGACCGGTGCGGCCTGTACGCGCTCTTCCTGTCCGTTGCGGTCATTGCCGCGACGGCCGCGCGGGCCACCGCGCCAGTTGCCACGACCGACACCGCCGCTGGCGTCGCCGCGGGTCTTGATTTCCTTCTTCTTGGCCGTGTCACCAGCCCAGCTCGACGAGAGCTTGGCCGACTTGACTTCCTTGCCTGCGCCAGGGGCGGTTGTGGCAGCAGCGCCGGGGGCAGCCGGCGCGCCCGGGCGCGCGGCGGGGGCGGTCGGCTTGTGCAGCGTGCCCTTCACCCCGGCCTTGGCTTCAGGCGCGGGCTTCTCCGGCGCCTTGTGCGGAACCAGCACGCGCGCCGGTGCATTCATCATGGCGCGGATGGCTTCGGCTTCGGCCAGTGCCTTGCGACGGCGCTCGTCCAGGTCCCTGGCGCGCGCGGCTTCCTCGTCGGCACGGGCCTTCGATTCGGCAGCAGCCTTGGCCTTGGCATCGTCCTTGGCCTGCGCAGCCGCGGCTTCAGCGGCGGCCTTGCGGTCCGTCACGGCGGGTGCTTCCTCGGGCACATCGGGCGCGCCTTCGGTCACCGTTGCAGCGGCGGCCGCTTCCGCAGCCTTCTTCTTGGCGGCCTTGGCGTCCTGCTCGGCCTGTTCGGCGCGCTCGGCCTTCTCGCGCTCACGCGCCTCGGCTTCTTCGCGAATACGGCGCTTCTCGGCCAGTTCTTCTTCCTGGCGACGGATCAGTTCGGCCTGCCGGCGCGCTTCTTCCTCGCGGCGGGTCAGTTCGGCTTCGTCGATCTGCGGTGCGGCCGGAGCAGCCGCGACGGGCGCTTCCTGCGGTGCCGGCTCGGCGGCGGCAGGATGACCCTCGTCGCGCTGGATGAACGTGCGCTTCTTGCGCACCTCGACCTGGATCGTGCGGGCGCGACCGGTGGCGTCGGCCTGCTTGATCTCGCTGGTCGACTTCTTCGTCAGCGTGATCTTCTTGCGCTCGGGCTCGAGCGTGCCGTGGCTGGCCTTGAGGAAGCCGAGCAGGCGCTGCTTGTCGGCCTCGGTGAGCGCATCGGTCGCGGCGGCCTTGGGCACGCCCGCGCTCTTGAGCTGATCAAGCAGGATTTCGGGAGTCTTCTTGAGTTCGTTCGCGAACTCGGCGACAGTGGTACTGGACATATTGGTTTCGTGCCTCCATGACCGTCACTCTTGGCCGGCGAACCAATGTTCGCGGGCTTTCAAGATGAGGTTCTTGGCGTCATCGGCGCTCTGGCCGGTGATCTCGGTGAGTTCATCGACCGCAAGGTCGGCCAGGTCGTCACGGGTGTGGACACCCGCCTCGGCCAATTTTGGAATGAGGGCCGGGTCGAGTCCGTCGAGGTCGCGCAGATCCTGCGAGACGCTCTCGACGTTTTCTTCACGGGCGATTTCCATGGTGAGCAGCGCATCCTTGGCGCGCGAACGCAGTTCGTTGATCGTGTCTTCGTCGAAGCTTTCGATCTCGAGCAGTTCGGAAATCGGCACGTAGGCCACTTCTTCCAGGCTCGTGAAGCCTTCGGAAATCAGGATGTCGGCGATTTCCTCGTCGACATCGAGCTTTTCCATGAACAGCTTGCGGCTGGCGTCTGTCTCGGTCGCCTGCTTCTGGGCCGATTCGTTGGCGTCCATGATGTTGATCTTCCAGCCGGTCAGGTCGGAGGCGAGCCGCACATTCTGACCACCGCGGCCGATCGCGATCGCGAGGTTTTCCTCGTCGACCACCACGTCCATCGCATGCTTTTCCTCGTCGACCACGATCGACGAGACGTTGGCAGGCGCGAGCGCACCGATCACGAATTGCGCCGGGTCTTCGCTCCACAGGACGATGTCCACGCGCTCGCCGGCGAGTTCGTTGGTGACGGCATTCACGCGCGTACCGCGCACGCCGACGCAGGTGCCGATCGGGTCGACGCGCTTGTCATGCGAAAGCACGGCGATCTTGGCGCGCGAGCCCGGGTCCCGGGCGCAACTCTTGATCTCGAGCAGGCCCTGCTCGATCTCGGGCACTTCCTGGCGGAACAACTCGATCATGAATTCGGGGGCCGCGCGCGACAGGATGATCGGCGCGCCGCGCAGCGTCAGGTCGACCTCCATGATCATGGCCCGCACGCGGTCGCCGTTGCGCAGGTTTTCCTTGGCGATCATCTCGCTGCGGCGCAGGCGCCCTTCGACGCGGCCGGCCTCGACGATGATGTCACCCTTGTCCAGCCGCTTGACAGTGCCGGTGAAGATCTTCTCGCCGCGCGACATGAAGTCGTTGAGCAGCATCTCGCGCTCCGCGTCGCGGATCTTCTGCAGGATGACCTGCTTGGCGGCCATCGCGCCGATGCGGCCGATCGGCACCGATTCGACAGCTTCCTCGATGTACTCGTCGAGCTCGATGTCGGGCATTTCTTCCTTGGCTTCGAACAGGAGGATTTCCTGGTCGGGCAACTGGAGGCCGGCTTCGTCCGGCACCACGTGCCAGCGGCGGAAGGTCTCGTAGTCGCCGCTGTCGCGGTCGACAGCGACGCGGATGTCCACGTCGCCCTGGTAGAGCTTCTTGGTGGCTTGCGCCAAGGCGGACTCGACAGCGCCGAAGACGACGTCACGTTCGACGTTCTTCTCGCGCGAGATCGCATCCACCAACATCAACATTTCGCGATTCATGCCACCACTCTCCTCGTTCAGTCCGACACCAACGTGCCAGGTTTGGGCCTGCGCCCTTTGAAATCCACTATCGGGGCGAGCCGCGCTTCGCGGAGCTCGTCCAAAGCAAAACCCAACGCCTGCAGGGGTGCAGGCGCGCGCTTCTTGCTGATCTTCTGGCCGGGCTTTGCCGCCGGCTCGTCGCTCCAGACGATTTGCCAACCGTGCGATCCATCGGCGGCCGCAACACGCTCCAGCGTGCCGCGAAACTTCTTGCGGTTGGCCGAAACCTGGCCGCCAGCCGCCGCACCCATCGGCGCCTTGAGCGTGATGTCAATCACCTCACCGGCAAATCGTTCGAAATCCTGATCATTGCGCAATGGCCGGTCAATACCCGGCGACGACACTTCAAGTCGCTTGTAGTCGGCGCCATCGACCTCCAGCGCGAACTGCAATTGGCGGGTGACTTTTTCACAGTCCTCGACCGTCACGAAGGGTTCCGGCGCACCCGCTGCGACCGCACCTTCCGAATTGGGGCCTTTCCAGGGCAAATCAATCGTGACGCGCAGCAATCCCCCGGCCGAGTGTTCGATCTCGACCAGGTCGTAGCCGAGCCCGGCCACGGTTTGTTCCACTGTCTGCTGCAATGCCACGTGTCTGTTTTTGCCTTTGGTGTGCCCGATGCCGCCGCCCGCCTGCGGCATCAAGAATGCTTCGACCAATAAAAAACGGGCGGTTGGTACCCGCCCGTTTGGTCGTGAGCCTTGAATTATATGCCAAATGCGTTACGAAACATCGGTTTCTAGGCGGCCTGGATACCTTTGGTCACGTGACAACGATGCCAGACAACGATAAAAAGCGCCGCCCCGATGCCAAGGGCCGCAGCCGCCACAAGTAAGGGCGCCGCGAACGATCCTGTCCGCTGGGCCAATGGTGCTGCAAAAAGCGGGCCGACGATTTGCCCGACCCCGTACGAAGCTGTCGCATAGCCGATCAAACCGGCTGCGGCATTGCCTTTGAGCCGCCGGGCGTCCCGCATGGCAAAAAGCGTGATGGCCGTGAAGGGCATGCCGAGCAGCAGGCTTCCCAAGGCCAGACCGGTGATCGACGGCCAGGCGACTGACAGCAGGACGCCGACCGCCTGCAAGGCGTAGCCGATCGCCAGCAGAAGGCGGTTGTCCCAATGAATCGGCGCTCGGGCGCCGATCAGCGCCCCGGGAACGACCGCCAGGCCGAACAGGGGCCAAAAGAAGTCCGGCCAGGGGGAGCCCGGCAGGGCCTGCCGTGCAATCACCGGGAGGAAGGTCGCGGTGATGATGTAGCCGAACCCGGCCAGCCCGTAAAGGCCCACCAGCCAACGCGCGTCGCCGCGCGCCTGAGCCGATTCGGCGCCCGTCCGCGCCGTGGCCGGCGCCGCCTGCCCGACCGGGTGTGCAACCTCGCCATCGGCGAAGATCCGCCAGACCCATGCGATCAGCAGCAGCGACAGCAGCCCGAACGCGATCCACGCCGCGCTCGACCCCCATCGGCCGACCCATCCGCCCAGCATTCCCGTCGCCGCAATGCCGACGCCCGGCCCCGCGTAGATCACCCCGGCCAGAGCCGGCGCACCGGTCTCGGCCAATCGTCGCAAGCCCCAGCCGGACGCGAAAACGAACGTCCAGGCGCTCATGACACCCGCAGCCGTGCGGAGCATCCCCCAGGCGGTGAAGCCGTGCAGCAGCCCCATCCCCAGCAGCAACACAGCGGTGGCAACCAGCCCGCCGCGCACCATGCTGATCGGCTTTACGCGAAGCGCGGCGCAACTCAAGGCACCGAGGAAGTAGCCCAGGTAGTTGAGAGACGCCAGCACGCCGCCCGCCTGCAGGTCCAATTTGCCCTCGTGCAGCATGATCGGCAGCATTGGCGTGAAGGCGAAGCGCCCGAGCCCCATCGCCACCCCCAGCGCCACCATGCAGGCCAGGGCCGCGCGCCAGGCACCGCGCCTGTCATAACCGATCTGCGACATTCCGCGCTCTCCGAGTTCTTCTAATCTGTCAGCGCTGCCGCGACCAGTTTCTGCGTATAGGGATGCTCGGGCGCGTCGAGCACCCGATCTACGGGGCCCGATTCCAGAATTGCGCCGTCCTTCATCACGATGACCTGGTGCCCCATCGCGCGGATTACGTCGACGTCGTGGGTGATCAGCAAGTAGCTCAAGCCTCGTTCGCGCTGGAGACGCTGCAGCAGTCCCAGCACCTGCTTCTGGATCGTGACGTCGAGCGCGCTCGTGGGCTCGTCGAGCACCAGAAGCCTGGGGTCGACGATCAACGCGCGGGCGATCGCCAGCCGTTGCCGCTGCCCGCCGGAGAACTCGTGCGGATAGCGATCGAGCAACGCAGGGAACTGCGCCTCCGTCAGACCCACGTCGGCCAGTGCCGCCAGCGCGCGGGTCTGGCGGGCGGCCTGGTCCAGCTCGGGTGCGTGCACCGTCAGCCCCTCTCCAACGATCTGCTCCACCGTCATGCGCGGCGAGAGCGACGAGAAAGGATCCTGGAAGACGACCTGCATCACCCGCCGAAGCGCACGGTCGCTGGCGCCGCCCTCGGCCCACTTCCGGCCGCCCAGGTCCAGATGCCCCTGGTGCTTCAGCAGGCCGAGCGCCGCCAGCGCCAAGGTGGATTTGCCCGAGCCGGATTCTCCCACGACACCCAGCGTTTCGCCGGGCGCGATGTCGAAATCGGCGCCCTGCACGGCCACGAACTCGCCCTTGCGGAACCACCCCGCCACGCCAGGGCGCGCGACCGGGTAGATTACCCGCAACGCCCTCGCCGCGAGCACCGGCGGTGCGCTCGTGTCGATCGCAACGGGCGCGACGTCCCGCGTCGGACGGCTGTCTATGAGCTTGCGCGTGTAGGCGTGCTGCGGCGCGTCGAACACGGTCGAAACCGCGCCATGCTCGACGATGTGGCCGTTCTCCATCACCGCGACGCGATCGGCAAAGCGACGCACGAGGTTCAGGTCGTGCGTGATGAGCAACACGGCCATCCCGTGCTTGCGTTGCAAGTCGGCCAGCAGATCGAGGATCTGCGCGCGAACGGTGACGTCGAGCGCCGTGGTCGGCTCGTCGGCCAGCAGGAGCCGCGGCTTGCAGGCCAGCGCCATGGCGATCATGGCGCGCTGCCGCTGGCCGCCCGACAACTGGTGCGGAAACGCCCTCGCCCGCCGGGCCGGTTCCGGGATGCCCGTATCCGCAAGCAGTTGCACGGCCGCTTCGTGCGCAGCACGCGCCGGCAGGGCCTGGTGCAGTTCGAGCACTTCGGCGATCTGGTCGCCCACGGGATAGAGCGCATTGAGGGCGGTCATCGGCTCCTGGAAGATCATCGCGATCTCCTTGCCCCGGATGCCGCGCAGGCGCGATTCGGGCAGGGCCAGCAGGTCGACCTCTGGCGCACCCTCAACGCCAGAGAACGTCGCGACACCCGAGACCCTTGCGTTTTGCACCAGCCGCAGCAGGCTCAAGGCCGTCACGGTCTTGCCCGAACCCGATTCGCCGACAAGGGCCAGTTTCTCGCCCTGCGCGATGTCGAAGCGGATGTCGTGCACCACTTCCTTGTCACCGAAAGCGACCCGCAAGCGTTCGACCTTCAACAATGGCGCTCTCACTGGTCGGCCTTTCGGGGATCGAGCGCATCGCGCAACGCGTCGCCCATGAAGGTGAGCAGCATCAGCGTGACCACCAGCACGCCGAAGGTGGACAGCGAAATCCACCACGCATCGATGTTGGCCTTGCCCTGGCTCAGGAGTTCGCCGAGGGACGGCGTTCCCGGCGGCACGCCGAGCCCCAGGAAGTCGAGCGAGGTCAGCGCCAGGATCGCCGCACTCATGCGAAACGGCAGAAAGGTCACGACCGGCGTCATGCTGTTCGGCAGGATGTGCTTCCACATGATCTGCAGGTTGCCGACGCCGAGCGCCCGTGCCGCGCGCACGTAATCCATCTGCCGATTGCGCAGGAACTCGGCGCGCACGTAGTCGGACAGCCCCATCCAGCCGAAAAGGCTCAACAGGATCAGAAGCAGCGCCACGCTGGGCGCGAAGATCGCGCTGAAGATGATCAGCAGGTACAACTCCGGCATCGAGCCCCAGATCTCGATGAAGCGCTGGAACGCGAGGTCGGTCTTGCCGCCGAAAAAGCCCTGTACCGCGCCGGCCGCGATGCCCAGGATCACGCCGATGACCGTCAGCGCCAGCGCGAACAGCACGCTCACGCGGAATCCGTAGATCAGTTGCGCGAGCAGGTCGCGCCCGCGGTCGTCCGTGCCGAAGATGTTCTCGCGCGAAGGCGCGGACGGATTCGGCAACGGCGCGAAGTAGTTGAGCGTCCTCGGCCCATAGGGATTCGGCGCATAGATCGCCCAGTTGCCGCCCGTGGTGATGCGCTCCCGAATGAACGGATCGAGGTAGTCAGCCGGCGTCTCGAAATCGCCACCGAAGGTCTTCTCGGAATAGTCGCGCACCACCGGGAAGTAGGTCTGCCCCTCGTAGCGCACGACCAACGGCTTGTCGGTCGACAGCACTTCCGCGAACAGGCTGAGCACCACCAGCACGGTGAAGACGAGGAAGCTCCAGTAGCCCAGGCGATTGCGCTTGAAGCGCTGCCAGGCCCGGCGCGCCGGACTTGGCGAAAGCGGCCGTGACGTCGGCGCGCTAGTCAAACTTCACCCTCGGATCGACCCAGACATAGCAGAGGTCGGAGATGAGCTTGGTGACCAGCCCGATCAGCGTGAAGAGATAAAGCGTCCCGAGAACCACCGGATAGTCGCGCCGGATCACGCTCTCGTAGCTCAGCAGGCCCAGGCCGTCCAGCGAGAACAGCGTCTCGATCAACAGCGAGCCGGCGAAGAAGGCGCCGATGAATGCCGCCGGAAAGCCGGTGACGATCGGTATCAGCGCATTGCGGAACACGTGCTTCCAGAGCACCTGGCGTTCCGAAAGGCCCTTGGCACGGGCGGTCAGCACGTACTGCTTGCGGATCTCCTCCAGAAAGGAGTTCTTGGTCAGCATCGCCGTGACCGCAAAGCTGCCCAGGACCATCGCGATGATGGGCAGCGTGATGTGCCACAGGTAGTCGGTCACCTTGGCCCCCCAGCTCAGGGTCTCCCAGTTCGAAGAGGTCAGCCCGCGCAGCGGAAACCACTGCAACTGGCCACCGAAGATCACCAGCAGCGCCACCCCCAGCACGAAGCCGGGGATGGCATAGCCGATCAGCACGATCAGGGTGGTGACGAAATCGAAGCGCGTGCCGGCCCGCACCGCCTTGGCGACGCCCAGCGGCACGGCGATCAGGTAGCTGATGAAGAAGGTCCACAGGCCAAGGCTGATGGAAACCGGCAGCTTCTCCTTCACCAGCGTCCACACCGCCTTGCGCTGGTAGAAGCTGGTGCCCAGGTCGAACTGCGCGTAGGACTTGAGCATCAGCCCGAAGCGCTCCAGCGGCGGCTTGTCGAAGCCGTAGAGCTTCTTGATTTCCTCGATGCGCTGCGCGTCCAGCCCTTGGCGTCCGCGGTAGCCGCTGCCAGCCGATGCGGCGCGTTCACCGCCCGAATCGCGCCCCTGCAACTGCGACACCATCTGCTCGACCGGCCCGCCCGGCACGAACTGGATCACGACAAAGGTGAGCAGCAGCACGCCGAACAGCGTCGGGATCATCAGGAGCAGGCGCTTGAGGATGTAGCTGGCCATGGTTCTCCCGAGCCTAACGGTTCGAGGGCGAAGCCCACCACGTCGACATCGCCCAGGAATCGGGCTGGTAATACGGCGGAATCAGCTCCGGCAGCACGAAGGGCCGTGGACGGTAGCCGACCAGGAAGGAATCGCTGTACCACTGCGGGACGGAATAGAAGCCGTGAGACAGCACGCGATCAAGTGCACGCATGGCCGCGGCCAGTTCGGGGCGCGTCGTCGCCTTCACCACGTTCTGTAGCAGTGCATCGACCGCGGGATCGGCAATGCCCCATAGATTCGCCGATCCGTTCGTTGCCGCCGCCTGGCTGCCGAAAAGCTCGAACAGTTCTCCGCCCGGTGCGTTACTGCCCGGCAGCCGCAGACTGGTCATCTCGAACTCGAAGTTGTCCATGCGCTGCTGGAAGAGCGAGCTATCGACCGTCCGCACGCGAAGCTCGATGCCCAGCTTGCGCAGGGCCGTCTGCATCGGCGTGATCACGCGGATCAGCGAAGGCTGGTTGTTGAGCATCTCGATCTCGAAGACATCGCCGGCCGCATTGCGCAGCGCGCCGTCGCGGTAGGTCCACCCCGCATCAGCGAGCAATTGCCGTGCCTTCCGAAGATTGGCGCGCAGGCTGGAAGGCGGCACCGTCGTCGGCGAGATGACGGCCGGACCGAAGACCTCGGGCCGCAGCTTGCTGCGCAAGGGCTCCAGCAACGCCAGTTCGTCCGCACCGGGCAATCCTTCGGCGTGGAACTCGCTGTTGGGGAAATAGCCTTCGACGCGCTTGTACAAGCCGTAGAACAGTTGGCGGTTCAGCCAGTCGAAGTCCATCGTCAGGCCGATAGCCTCCCGTACCCGCCGGTCCTGGAACTTCGGATTGCGGGTGTTGAGGACGTAGCCCTGGAAGTCACCCGGGTTGCGGTTCTCGAAGACCCGCGCCTTGAGTTCGCCGCTGTCGAACTGCTTTCCCTTGTACTGCCGCGCCCAGTTGCGCGAGATGAATTCGCGCATGAAATCGAACTCCCCCGCCTTCAGTCCTTCGAATCGCGCCGTCTCGTCGAGGTAGAGCTTGAAGGTCAGGCGATCGAAATTGAACTGCCCCTTGCGCACCGGCAGGTTGGCACCCCAATAGTTCGGGTCACGGATGTAGGTGATGTCGCGCCCAAGGCGGGCATCCGGGATCTTGTACGGACCCGACGCGACGGGAAGCTCGTTCGTGATCTGGTCGAATGGCTTCCCTCCGCCCCATTTCGGACTGAAGACCGGCATGCCACCGACGACGAGGGGCAACTCCCGGTTCGGGCTGGCGAAGTCGAAGCGAACCGTGCGCGGCCCGACGGCGGTGGCGCCCTTCACTTCGGCATAGATCGTGCGGAACTGGGGCGCGGCGAGCGGGCCGGTCAGCGTCTTGAAGGAATAGGCCACGTCGGACGCCATGACTGCCGAGCCGTCATTGAAGCGGGCCTCGGGGCGGATCCTGAAGGTGGCCGAGAGACGGTCCGGCGCGACCTCCACGTCCTCCGCCAGGAGGCCGTAGGCCGTGGTCGGCTCTTCCGAATTGCCGGTCAGAAGACTCTCGAACACCAGTTGGCCCATCCCGGCCGGCGGCGTGCCCTTCAGGGTAAAGGGGTTGAACTTGTCGAAGTTCGTCGACGTGATGGGCGGGACCATCCGCAGTTCCCCGCCCTTGGGCGCCTGGGGATTCACATAGGCGAAATGCGTGAAGTCCGGCGGGTACTTGATGTCGCCGAACTGCGCGTAGGCATGCGCTGCCCATGACGGGGACGCCGAAAGCGCCAACACGAAAAGCAGCCAGGCTCGCATGCGAGAATTCTGCCCAAGATTTTCACGAGGTCGATCCATGGGCTTTCTTTCCGGCAAAAAACTTCTGATCACCGGCGTGTTGAGCAACCGCTCGATCGCCTACGGCATCGCCAAGGCCTGCCATCAGCAAGGCGCCGAACTGGCGTTCAGCTACGTGGGCGAGCGCTTCAAGGACCGCATCACCGAGTTCGCAGCCGACTTCGATTCGAAGCTGGTCTTCGATTGCGACGTGGGCGACGACGCGCAGATCGACAAGCTCTTCGCCGACCTGTCGCAGACTTGGCCCAAGTTCGACGGCTTCGTGCACAGCATCGGTTTCGCTCCGCGCGAAGCGATCGCAGGCGACTTCCTCGACGGCCTTTCGCGCGATGCCTTCAAGGTGGCGCACGACATCAGCGCCTACAGCTTCCCGGCCATGGCCAAGGCCGCCCTCCCCTACCTCAACGAAAAGTCGGCACTGCTCACGCTGACCTACCTCGGCGCCATGCGGGTCCTGCCCAACTACAACACCATGGGCCTCGCCAAGGCCTCGCTCGAGGCATCGGTGCGCTACCTGGCCGAGTCGCTCGGGCCTAAGGGCACGCGCGTCAACGGCATCAGCGCCGGGCCGATCAAGACGCTGGCGGCCAGCGGCATCAAGGGCTTCGGAAAGATCCTGTCGGTGGTGGCCGAGGTGTCGCCGATCCGCCGCAACGTGACCATCGACGAAGTGGGCAACGTCGCGGCCTTCCTGCTCAGCGATCTCGCGAGCGGGGTGACGGCGGAGATCACCTATGTCGACGGCGGCTTCAGCCATGTCGTCGGCGGCATCGCGGAGCCCGCCGCCTGAGCCGAAAGCGCCGCTTCAAAACTCCATAATTCCGGCATACCTAAAAATGTCGGGGAGTTGATCGTGAGTTCTCTTTTTGGCACGGGCCTTCGCAAGCCCGTTCTCCTGTCTCGCCGCACGCTCGCGCTAGGCGGCCTTGGCGTAGTCTTCACTGCGCTCCACCCTCTCGTTGCATCGGCGGCGAACGGCGCGAAGGCGCCGCCGCTCATGCTGGCAGAGGTCTATCGCCGCGGCATGCCGCTCGACGACTACTGGGTCAGCGAGAAATACGACGGCGTGCGTGGCTACTGGGACGGCAAGCAGCTCTGGACGCGCGGCGGCGAGCGCGTCGCCGCCCCCGCGTGGTTCACGAAGCCCCTTCCGCCAGTCCCCTTGGACGGCGAGCTGTGGATGGGCCGCGGTCGCTTTGCGCAAACCGTGTCGACCGTGCGCAGCCAGACACCGGTCGACGCAGCCTGGCGCGAGATTCGCTTCATGGTCTTCGACCTGCCCGCCGCGCCGGGCGACTTCACGGCTCGTCTGGCCGCGCTGCGCAAATTGCTGCCCATCACGAGCGCGCCCTGGCTGGTCGCGGTGCCCCAGCAGCGCGCCACGACGCACGAGGCGCTGCAGGCCCTGCTCGACAAGACGGTCCGCATGGGCGGCGAAGGCCTGATGCTTCATCGCGGCGCTTCACCCTACCGGTCCGAACGCAGCGCCGACCTGCTCAAGGTCAAGCCCTTCGAGGATGCCGACGCCCGCGTGGTCGCGCACATTGGCGGACGCGGCAAGCACGCCGGCCGCCTGGGTGCGTTGATGGTCGAGATGCCCGACGGCAAGCGCTTCAAGCTCGGCAGTGGCTTCACCGATGCCGAACGCGAGAATCCACCCGCCGTCGGCACCTGGGTCACCTATCGCTACAACGGCCTGAATCCGTCGGGCCTTCCGAGGTTCGCCCGCTTCCTCCGGGTGCGCGACGACATCGAGTCCTGAGACGCCTGGCTGCTCCGCTTACTTCGGCAGCAGCACCTTGTCGACCACGTGAATCACGCCATTCGACTGCATCACGTCGGCGGTCGTCACGGTGGCGGTGTTGCCGTTCTCGTCCGTCACCATCACCTTGCCGCCGCTCGACTTGGCCGTGAGCTTGCCGCCTGAAACGGTCTTCAGCGAAGCCATGCCCTTGCCAGCCATGATTTCCTTCGTGAGTGCCGCGGCGTCCAGCTTGCCCGGTACCACGTGGTAGGTCAGGATGGTCGTCAGCTTCGCCTTGTTCTCCGGCTTCAGCAGCATGTCGACCGTGCCGTCGGGCAGCATCGCGAAGGCGTCGTTGGTCGGCGCGAAGACTGTGAAAGGTCCGGGCCCCTTGAGCGTGTCGACCAGCCCAGCCGCCTTCACTGCGGCGACCAGCGTAGTGTGGTCCTTCGAGTTGACGGCGTTGTCGATGATGTCCTTGGTCGGGTACATGGGCGCGCCGCCAACCATGACCTGCGCCATGGCCGAGGCCGCGCCGGCTGCCATGGCGATGGCGAGGGTCACGGATGCAATGCGATGGGTGCTGCTCTTCATGAAAGGCTCCTGAGGTTTGAAACCGCCGCAGGATTCGCGACGGCTGCAACCTATACGAAGGCTTCCTCGACTTGGATTCGTGCCCCGGAAGAAATGGCATAGTCCGCAGGCCGCAGCCACTGCACTTTCAATCGCTCGACACATGCCTCTGCCGACTGATCCCCACCTTGCCAACGCACCCGACGGACGACCTGCGTGGCACTGAGCGGACCGATCGTCTTCGCCGTGCTCTGCGGCGCGCTCTTGCACGCGGGATGGAACGCGCTGATCAAGTCCGGACGAGACAAATCGCTCGACACCGCGTTGATCCACAGCCTGGGCATCTTCGTCGCAGTGCCCCTGATCTTCGTCACAGGCTTGCCGGCGCCTGTCGCGTGGCCCTACATGATCGCCTCGATGGTGATCCATCTCGGCTACTACATTGCATTGGCCGGCGCCTACAAGCATGGCGATCTCGGTCTCACCTATCCGATCATGCGCGGTTGCGCGCCGCTATTGGTGGCGATGGGCAGCCTGGCCTTCATCGGTGAAGCCATCTCCGCATTCGCCTGGGCCGGCGTCGCGATCATCTGCGTCGGCGTCCTGACGCTGGGACTCTCACGCTCGGCCCTGCACAGCGGCAGTGAGGCGCAGCGGCGCAAGGCGCTCGCGTTCGCACTGGTCAACGCCGCGATCATCGCGCTCTATACCGTGATCGACGGCCTCGGCGTTCGCGCATCGGGCGATGCGTTCGCCTATGTCGCGGGCTTGTTCCTCTTCGACGGGATCCCGTACCTGCTGCTGGTCCTGTGGCGCAGGCCGGGCCAACGCCGCGCGGCCCTCACCTACATGGCCGGACGCTGGAAGATCGCCGCCATCGGCACCCTCGCCTCGCTGGGCAGCTACGGCATCGCCTTGTGGGCCATGACGCACGCGCCCGTCGCCGTCGTCGCGGCGCTGCGCGAGACATCGGTGCTGTTTGCCGCAATCCTCGGCGCTCTCTTCCTGCGCGAGGGCTTCGGCCGGCAGCGTGCCGCCGGCACGGTGATCATCGTCGCCGGCGTGATGACCTTGCGCCTGGCTTGATCAGGCCGCGCGCACGCAGTCGGCGTAATAGCGCTTCTTGCCGGTTTCGTCGATGCGCCCGACCAACCCATGGATGTCGGTCTCGAAACCCGGGCATTCGGTATTGAACTCGCGAGCGAACTTCAGGTAGTCGACGATCTTCTTGTTGAAGACCTCGCCCGGAATCAGCAACGGAATGCCGGGCGGATACGGCGTGATGAGGCTCGTGGTGATGCGGCCTTCCAGATGATCGATTTCCACGCGTTCGGTCTTGCGATGCGCGATGTGCGCAAAGGCATCGCTCGGCTTCATCGCCGGCGTCAGGTCGCTCAGGTACATCTCGGTGGTCAGTCGCGCCACGTCGAAGCGCGCATACAGCTCGTGGATGTGCTGGCACAGGTCGCGCAATCCCAGGCGCTCGTACTTGGGATGCGCCTGGCAGAACTCCGGCATGATCCGCCACATCGGCTGGTTGCGCGCGTAGTCGTCCTTGAACTGCTGCAATGCCGTCAGCAGCGTGTTCCAGCGGCCCTTGGTGATGCCGATCGTGAACATGATGAAGAAGCTGTAGAGCCCCGTCTTCTCGACGATCACGCCATGCTCGGCCAGGAACTTGGTGACGATGCTGGCCGGGATGCCGGTCTTCGCGAACTTGCCGTTCAGGTCCAGGCCGGGCGTCACGATGGTGGACTTGATCGGATCCAGCATGTTGAAGCCGTCGGCCAGCTTGCCGAAGCCATGCCACTTCGCGGTGCGCGATTCGCCCTTGATGATCCAGTCGTCGGCGCGGCCGATGCCTTCGTCGACCAGCTTCTCGGGGCCCCACACCTTGAACCACCATTCGTCCTTGCCGAACTCCGCCTCGACCTTGCGCATCGCGCGGCGGAAGTCGAGCGCTTCCAGAATGCTTTCCTCGACCAGCGCGGTGCCGCCGGGCGGCTCCATCATCGCGGCGGCCACGTCGCAGCTCGCGATGATCGCGTACTGCGGGCTCGTCGATGAGTGCATGAGATAGGCCTCGTTGAAGAGATCGCGGTCGAGCGCCCGGTTCTGCGAGTCCTGCACCAGCACGTGGCTGGCCTGGCTGATGCCGGCCAGCAGCTTGTGGGTCGACTGGGTGGCGAACACGAGCGATTCCTTCGGGCGCACACGGCGCTTGCCCATCGCGTGGTAGGCCCCGTAGAACGGATGGAACGCCGCGTGCGGCAGCCAGGCCTCGTCGAAGTGCAGCGTGTCGACGTAGCCGTCGAGCATGTTCTTGATGGTCTCGGTGTTGTAGATCACGCCGTCGTAGGTCGACTGCGTCAGCGTCATGACGCGCGGCTTGACCTTGTTCGCATCGACATGCGAGAGCAGCGGGTTGGCCGCGATCTTGGCCCTGATGGCCGCAGGCTCGAACTCGCTCTTGGGGATCGGGCCGATGATGCCGAAGTGGTTGCGCGTCGGTTTCATGAAGACCGGAATGGCGCCCGTCATGATGATCGCGTGCAGGATCGACTTGTGGCAGTTGCGATCGACCACCACCACGTCGTCCGGCGCCACGGTGTGGTGCCACACCATCTTGTTGCTGGTGCTGGTGCCGTTGGTCACGAAGAAGCAGTGGTCGGCATTGAAGATGCGCGCCGCATTGCGCTCGCTCGCCGCCACCGGGCCGGTGTGGTCGAGCAGCTGGCCGAGTTCCTCGACCGCATTGCAGACGTCCGCACGCAGCATGTTCTCGCCGAAGAACTGGTGGAACATCTGGCCCACGGGGCTCTTCAGGAACGCCACGCCGCCCGAATGGCCCGGGCAGTGCCATGAATACGAGCCGTCTTCCGCGTAGTCGATCAGCGCCTTGAAGAACGGGGGCTGCACGCCTTCCAGGTAGCTCTTGGCCTCGCGGATGATGTGGCGCGCCACGAACTCCGGCGTGTCCTCGAACATGTGGATGAAGCCGTGCAGCTCCCGCAGGATGTCGTTCGGAATGTGGCGCGAGGTCTTCGTCTCGCCGTAGATGTAGATCGGCACGTCGGCGTTCTTGCGACGCACCTCGCCGATGAAGTTGCGCAGGTTGAGCACGGCCGGATCGAGGTCGGGGCCGACCGAGAACTCCTCGTCGTCGATCGACAGGATGAAGGCACTCGCCCGGCTCTGCTGTTGCGCGAACTGGCTCAGGTCGCCATAGCTCGTGACGCCCAGCACCTCGAAGCCTTCGCTCTCGAAGGCCTGGGCCAGCGCGCGAATACCGAGCCCCGAGGTGTTCTCTGAACGAAAGTCCTCGTCGATGATGACGATGGGAAAACGAAATTTCATGAGCGGGGCTCCGGACTGGCAAATAGGCGCGAAGTGTACGGAATTCGGATGAAGGCGCCGGTCAGCTTTGACACAATCCCCTCCACCTGGAACAACGAGAGGAAGCGACATGGCGAGTTCCACCATCTGGTGGCTGATAGCGGGGGCGGCGGTGGTGGTCGAATTGCTGTCCGGTACGGGCACTGTCTACCTGCTGCTGATGAGTGCGGGCTTTGCCGCCGCGGCACTCTCCGCGCATGCCGGCGCCACGCTGGGCACGCAGTTGGTCGTCGCCGCCGTCATCAGCCTCGGCGCGGTGATCGCGTGGCACGCGATTCGCCGCAAGCGCCCGCCGGAACCGCCGACGGGCGCCAATCGCGACGTCAACCTCGACATCGGCGAAAAGGTTTACGTCGACGCATGGAATGCAGACGGCACCGCCACCGTCCGCTACCGGGGCGCGCAATGGACCGTCGTGTCCCGCGCCGGCAGCACGCCATCGGCCGGCGAGCACCGGGTGGCCGAGGTGATCGGCAGCCGCCTGGTCGTCGAGAAGGTCTGAAGCAGAGAAGCAGAAATCGAAGAATCGGAAATCGAAAAGGAACATAGCGCAATGGAATTCGCCGCAGTCCCCCTGGTCCTCCTGGTCATCGCCGTGATCGTCATCACGCAGTCGATCAAGTTCGTGCCGCAGCAGAACGCCTGGGTGCGCGAGCGCCTCGGCAAATACCACGGCACCATGACGCCGGGTCCCAACTTCCTGATCCCCTTCATCGACCGGGTGGCCTACAAGCACAGCCTGAAGGAGATCCCGCTCGACGTGCCGAGCCAGATCTGCATCACGCGCGACAACACGCAGTTGCAGGTCGACGGCATCCTCTATTTCCAGGTGACCGATCCGATGCGCGCGAGCTATGGCTCGTCGAACTACATCGTCGCGGTGACGCAGCTGGCCCAGACATCGCTGCGCAGCGTGATCGGCAAGCTCGAACTCGACAAGACCTTCGAGGAGCGCGACATCATCAATTCACAGATCGTCTCGGCCATCGACGAAGCCGCCCTCAACTGGGGCGTGAAGGTGCTGCGGTACGAGATCAAGGACCTGACGCCGCCGAACGAGATCCTGCACGCGATGCAGCGACAGATCACCGCCGAGCGCGAGAAGCGCGCCTTGATTGCCGCTTCCGAGGGACGTCGCCAGGAACAGATCAACATCGCCACGGGCGAGCGCGAGGCCTTCATCGCGCGGTCCGAAGGCGAAAAACAGGCGCAGATCAACAATGCCGAGGGTGAGGCAGCCGCCATCACCGCCGTGGCGGAGGCGACCGCGGGGGCCATCGAGCGCATCGCCGCCGCGATCCGGCAGCCGGGCGGCGAACAGGCCGTCCAGCTCAAGGTGGCCGAGCGTGCGGTCGACGCGTACGGGAAGGTCGCCGCCGACGCCACGACCACCCTCATCGTGCCGAGCAACATGAACGAAACCGCAGCGCTCATCGCCTCGGCGATGCGGATGGTGCAGGCGGGCAAGACGTCCGGTTCGGCCTGAACTGGCTGCTACAATCGTGGGCTCGGAGCGGTGGATGAGCGGTTTAAGTCGCACGCCTGGAAAGCGTGTGAGGGTTAATAGCCCTCCGCGGGTTCGAATCCCGCCTGCTCCGCCAGGAAAAACCGAATCCAGCAGCTTCCACCTGCAACCGGAATCGTCTTGAAAGCCCCGCTCGCCGGGGCTTTTTTGTGGGCGCTTTTGTGGGCGCCTTCGTGGGTTACCGTCTGCTTTCTCCTACGCAATGTAAGGCTTCAGGCGCATGAATTCTGCGATCGGTGCCGCTAGGCTCAAGGGCTCGCACTGGCAGGAATATGCATGGCCCTATCTACATTCCTCGTCGAGGACAACAGGACCATTCGAGACAACCTGATCCCCGCGTTGGAAGACTTGGCTGATGCCACCGTGGTCGGTACCGCCGAAGCCGAAGCGGACGCGGTTCGCTGGCTGAGTTCACATCCCGACGATTGGCAGTTGCTCGTCGTGGATCTCTTCCTCAAGGAAGGCTCGGGACTTGGCGTCCTCCGCACTTGCGCCCATCGCCCTTCCTCCAAGCGCGTGGTGGTGCTCAGCAACTACATCAACGCCGACATCCGTGCGCGATGCATGGCGCTGGGCGCCGATGCCGTCTTCGACAAATCGAGGGAGCTGGAGGCATTCTTCGCCTACTGCAACGACAACACGGGTTCGCGTTCCAAGCCCCACTGAGTCTCCCGCGCAGCCAAGAAAAAAGGGCCCGAAGGCCCTTTTTTTGTCAGCGTGAGCGGCTTGCTCAGCGCACCACGGCGATCTGCGTACGTGCACCGTTCTTGTAGGTGTACAGCGTCAGCGCACCGTTCTTGATGTCGCCCTTTTCGTCGAATGCGATCGGACCAGTCAGGCCCTTGTATTCGACCTTGCCGACTTCAGGCAGGTACTTCTCGGGATCCGACGAACCGGCCTTCTGCATCGCTGCGGCCAGCACTTGCACGGCGTCGTAGACGTACGGTGCGTAGATCTGGACTTCGACGCCGTTCTTTTCCTTGAACTTCGTCTTCCAGGCTTCCAGCGGCGCCTTGAAGTCGCCATCCACACCGCCGGCTTCCGCGCACACGACCATGTCTTCGCCGATCGCGTCGCCAGCCAGCTTGGCCAGTTCGCCGGTGCACAGGCCGTCGCCGCCCATGAACTTGACGTTCATGCCGAGCTGCTTGACCTGCTTGAGCATCGGACCGCCGACAGCGTCCATGCCGCCGAAGAACAGCACGTCGGGGTTGGTGCCCTTGAGCTTGGTCAGGATGGCGTTGAAGTCGGTCGACTTGTCGGTCGTGAATTCGTGGCCGACGATCGTGCCGCCGGCGGCCTTGGCGGCCTTCTCGAATTCCTCGGCGACGCCCTGGCCGTAGGCCGTGCGGTCGTCGATCACGGCGATGTTCTTGCCCTTGAGCGTTTCGACCGCGTACTTGCCCAGCGTGCCGCCGAGTTGCGTGTCGTCAGCCACCACTCGGAACGTGGTCTTGAAGCCTTGACGCGTGTACTTCGGGTTGGTTGCCGACGGCGAGATCTGCGGAATGCCGGCGTCGCTGTAGAGCTTGGAAGCGGGAATCGTCGTGCCGGAATTCAGGTGGCCGACGATGCCGTTGACCTTGCTGTCGACCAGCTTCTGGGCGACTGCCGTGCCTTGCTTCGGATCGGCTGCGTCGTCTTCGGCGAGCAGTTCGAACTTGGCAACCTTGTCGCCGATCTTGATGCCCTTGGCATTGAGGTCTTCGATGGCCATGCGTGCGCCGAACTCGTTGTCCTTGCCGAGGTGGGCGATCGCGCCGCTGGTCGGTGCCACGTGGCCGATCTTCACGACCAGCGCGTCGGCCGGAGGTGCTGCCGGTGCGGGCGCCGCTGCAGTCGGTGCGGGAGCGGCGGGTGCCGCTGCCTCTTCTTTCTTGCCACAGGCCACAAGCGCGAGAGCAGCCAGTGCGACCGCAGTCCATTTCAATTGCATGGGGAACCTCCAGAACATTGATAAATAGAGAGTTGAGAACCGGTCTTTCGATCCGGGCGCGATGACTCAGCAAGTATCGCGCCGAGGATGCACAGCGCCCTCGCGCATTCGACCCGGCGCGCAGTTTAGCCCAAGGATTGGGGGCCGAAAGCTGGCGTAGACCCTGTGTTGTCGGAAAGCTCATGGGCCAGAGCTTCACTCACGAGCGCACGCAAAACGGCTTCGATTTCGCTCCGGAGACCCGGAATCATCCGGTCGAGATGTTGCTGAACGGCAGCTGACACCGCATCGCTCACGCGCTCTTCGAGCGACAGGTCGACACGCTGCAGGACGCGGTGCAGCAATTGCTCTTCGAGCCGGAATGCTTCGGCCTCCGACAGCTTCGCCTCGGGGGTGAGCGCGACGGCGTCCGAGGGCGCCGGCACGGCCGGCGGAAGCGATTCGACCGGCGCAGGCGCTTCGGGTGTGTGCACCGGCTCCGGCGGCAGCTCGAGCACCGTCGTGAGGGTTGGGACGAATCGCGGCGGGGTGCGCTGCGTCATGCGCCGGCACTCCCGCCAAAGGGGTGGGTCCGAATCGCGTACCCGCGGTCCTTGTAGTGCCGCCATCGCGCGCGCCCGGCGAGCTTGTCGGCGTCGTCGCTGCTGACGATGTCGATCAGCCGCTCGAAACGCTCGAACCTGGCCGGCAACTCGGCGCCGAGGTTCACGAGGATGGGGAGGTCCGGCAGCGCGGCCTCGCCGCTTTCCGCGAGTACCACTGGCGAGCGCGCCACGATGTGCGCGTCGTCCGTGATGCGGCAGTGCGGTATGAATTCGGTCGGCTGCAGGGTCCACAGCGACTGGTCGATGGCGTCTAGCGTCGCGCCATCGGCGACGACCACCAGGCGGGCGCCATGCGCGGCGACCGCCTTGCGCAGCAGCCGGCAGGCGTAGCTCACCTTGTCCGGCATGTTGTAGTGGCCGTCGATTTCAGTCACGCCGCGGACCGTGCCTTCCTGGCCTTGCGCACGGGCGACTTGGGCGTCGCCTGCCGGCTTTGCCCGAGCAGGTAGCTCAGCAACAGGCCAACCGGCCGGCCGGTGGAGCCCTTGGAGGCCCCGCTTTTCCAGGCCGTGCCCGCGATGTCCAGGTGCGCCCACGGGAAGTCGCTGGTGAAGCGCTGCAGGAACTTGGCGGCCGTGATTGCCCCGCCCGCGCGCCCCGCAATGTTGGCGACGTCGGCGAAGTTGCTCTTCAGGCCTTCGGCATAGTCGTCGTCGAGCGGCATGCGCCAGCAGCGATCCTGGGCTTCTTCGCCAGCGGCGGCGAGTGCGCCGGCCAGCGCATCGTCGCTGGAGAACAGGCCGCTCCGGATGCCGCCGAGGGCGACCACGCAGGCGCCTGTCAGCGTCGCGATGTCGATCACGGCAGTCGGCGCGAAACGCTTGGCGTAAGTGAGCGCATCACACAGGATCAGGCGCCCTTCCGCATCGGTGTTGAGCACCTCGATCGTCTGGCCGCTCATGCTGGTCACGACGTCGCCCGGCTTGACCGCGCGGCCGTCGTTCATGTTCTCGCACGAGGGAATCAGCCCGATCACGTTGATGGCGGGCTGGATGTCGCCCAGCGCGCGGAACACGCCGAGCACGCTCGCGGCGCCGCACATGTCGAACTTCATCTCGTCCATTTCGGCGGCGGGCTTGAGCGAGACGCCGCCGGTGTCGAAGGTGATGCCCTTGCCGACCAGGACGACCGGCGCCTGGTCCTTGGGCGCGCCGTGGTAGCGCAGCACGATGAAGCGAAGCGGCTCCGCCGAGCCCTGAGAGACGGCGGCGAACGCGCCCATGCCGAGCTTGGTCACTTCCTTGGGACCCAGCACCTCGCACTTGATGTTCGGCAGGTCCGCCAGGTCCTTCGCGGCATCGGCCAGCAGCGTCGGAGTGCAATAGTTGCCGGGGCGATTACCCCATTCCTTCGCGAGTTCGACACCCGCGACCGTCGCCGTGGCTTCGTCGAAGGCCTGCTGAAGCGAGCTTGCGTCCGGCACGCCGATGCTCACGTGGCGAATCGTCCGGGCCTCGGATTTCGACTTGGTCGTCGTGTAGACGTAGCTCGCGTCCGCAGCGGCGATCACCGCGCCGCCGACACCGGCCGCCTCGGCGGCCTGCGCGAACACGATGGCCACGCGTTTGGGATTCGACCCCTTCGCTGCATTGACGGCGGCGATCACGGTCGAACGGACCGACGACGGCTTGCCGTCCCCCACCGATGCCAGCACCACGCGCGAGGCGGCGACGCCGGCCGGGCGATAGAGCGCGAGCAGTTTGCCCGCCTTGTCCGGCAGGTCAGTGGACTTGCGGGTGTCGGCGATCAGCGTGGATAGCGCATCCTTAAAGGCGAGGGTTCCGGACGCCACGAGCACGATGAGGACATCGCATTTTTCCGTGGCAGCCTGGGCGATGGAGAGGGTCTTGAGTTGAAAGTCCATAATCCTTTTTTTCCCTCGACGATGTTATTCCATTCCTCTATACGCAAGGAGCTGTCGCGCAGCTTCGGGGCCACGCTGGTGGTTCTGGTCACGATCGTGATGACCATGATGCTGATCCGCACGCTCGGACTGGCGGCCAAGGGCAGCGTGAATCCCTCCGAGGTCTTCCTCGTGATGACCTATACCGTGCTCGGCTACATGCCGACCATCCTCGGCCTGTGCCTGTTCATCGCGATCGTCGGAACGCTCTCGCGCATGTACCGCGACAGCGAGATGGTGATCTGGTTCTCCGCCGGCCGCGGGCTGGCGGAATTCCTGCGGCCTCTCTACCAGTTCGCGTGGCCGATCCTGCTGCTCATCGCCGCACTGTCGCTGGTCGGCTGGCCCTGGGCCAATTCGCAGACCCAGGGCATGCGCCAGCGCTACGAGCAACGCAGCGACATCGAACGGGTCTCCCCGGGCGAGTTCCGCGAGTCCTCAGGGCGCCTGCGCGTGTTCTTCATCGACAAGGACGCACCCGACAGCGCGACCGCGAACAACGTCTTCATCTCCTCGATCGAACGCGGCCTGCAGATCATCACGTCCGCGCGCAGCGGCCGGATGGAGGACGTCGACGGCACCCGCTACCTGCTGCTGAACAACGGGCAACGCCTGGAGCGGCCGCTCGCACCCGACAACGGCATCAAGATCAGCGAGTTCGAGACCTACGGGGCCAAGGTCGGCAGCCGCCTCGACACCTCGCCGGACGCCGCCCCGGTGCGCACCCGCAGCACGCTGTCGCTGCTGCGCGACCCTTCCAGCGCCAGTCACGGCGAGTTGGCCTGGCGCATCGGCATGCTGTTCGCGGCGGTGAACTTCGTGCTGCTTGCCCTGACGCTGTCGAGCGTGAATCCGCGCGTGGGGCGCAGCGGCAACCTGGGCATCGCGCTGTTTGCCTTCATCATCTACTACAACATGCTCAACCTGGGGCAGAACTGGGTCACCATCGGCCGCTACAGCCTCGGTGGCTTCATGCTGGTGCTGCACGGCGGCGCGTTCCTGATCGGCCTGCTCTGGCTGGCGAAAAGACATTTCAACTGGGGTCGCCCGTCGCGCCGCTCCCGCACTGCAACAGCACCCCACGCGTGAAAACAATCCGTCGCCTGATCTACGTCGAGGTGGTGAAGGCCGTCGCCTTCGTCGCCGCCGGCTTCCTGAGCCTGTTCTTTTTCTTCGACTTCGTCGACGAACTGCAATCGATCGGAAGGCCGGAAAGTCTCGACTACGGTGCCGGGAAGGCGCTGATCTACGTCGCCCTGCTGATCCCAAGTCATCTCTACGAACTGCTGCCGATCGCCGTCCTGATCGGCACGATCTTCGTCATGGCGAGGCTGGCGCAGAGCTCCGAATTCACCATCCTCCGCACCAGTGGCCTCGGGCCCTGGCGCGCCTTGCGTACGCTACTGGTGCTGGGGCTCGCCTTCGTGGTGCTGACCTTCGCCGTCGGCGACTACATCGCGCCGGCCTCCGACCGCGCGGCCCAACTGCTCAAGGCGCGCTTCCAGAATGTCTACTCCCTGGTCGGCAACACCGGCGCGTGGCTGAAGGAGAGGCAGGGAGAAAACTCCTACGCAGTCAATGTCGCGACCATGGGACGCAACGGCATCCTGAAGGATCCGCGGATCCTCGAGTTCGGACCCAACGGGTTCATCGTGTCGCAGGTGGTGGCGTCCGCCGCCAAGACCGACGACCGCCACTGGACGCTGATCGACGTGGAGCGCCAGGAGTACGACACCCGTGGCGCCGGCGGGCCCCGCATCATCACGACCAAGATTCCCGTGCTGGAGTGGCCGACTTCGCTGACCACCGAAATGGTGTCAGTCGCGCTGCTCCGTCCGGAGCGCATGCGCACGCTGGACCTCTTCGATTACATCCAGCATCTCGAAGCCAACGGACAGACGGCGCAACGCTACGAGATCGAGTTCTGGCGCAAGGTGTTCTATCCGCTGTCCTGCCTGGTGATGATCGTGCTCGCCCTGCCCTTCGCCTACCTGCACTTCCGTCAGGCCGGCATCACGACCTATGTGTTCGGCGGCGTGATGATCGGCATCAGCTTCTTTCTGCTGAACAATGTCTTCGGCTACCTGGGCAACCTCGGGAACTGGTGGCCGTGGATGACGGCGGCGGCGCCGGGGATGATCTATTCCGTGATGTCGCTGGCCGCGTTCACGTGGCTGGTGCTCCGCCGCTAGGCGCCCTATGGCGGCTTTGCAAGGCATCGTCCTCTTTGCGCATGGATCGCGCGATGAGCGCTGGCGGGCACCGGTCGAAGCAGTGGCCGCACGGGCCGCAGCCCTCGCCCCGTCGGCCCGGGTCGCGTGCGCCTATCTCGAACTGATCGAGCCTGACCTGCGCACGGCTGCCGCCGGGCTCATCGCCGAGGGAGCCGATGCCATCCGCGTCGTGCCGCTTTTCCTCGGCATGGGCAAGCACGTGCGGGAGGATCTGCCGCGCCTGCTCGACGCATTGCGCGCCGCGTATCCGTCGGTCGTGTTCTCGCTCAACCGGGCCGTCGGGGAAGAGCCCGAAGTCATCGAGCTGTTGGCGCGAAAGGCGCTCGAATCCTGATGCTCTGGTGATTTTCATAGACTCCGAAGGCATAATGAATTCCTAAATAAGACGGAATTTGTTATGAATCTGCACCAGTTCAAGTTTGTCCAAGAAGCCGTGCGGCGCAACCTGAACCTGACCGAGGCCGCCAAGGCGCTACACACGTCGCAGCCAGGCGTCTCCAAGGCCATCATCGAACTCGAGGAAGAGTTGGGCGTGGAGATCTTCGCCCGCCATGGCAAGCGCCTCAAGCGCGTCACCGAACCCGGCCAGCACGTCCTCGCCAGCATCGAGTTGATCATGCGGGAGGTCGGCAACCTGAAGCGCATCGGCGAACAGTTCAGCGCACAGGACAGCGGCACGCTCTCGATCGCCACCACCCACACGCAGGCCCGCTACGTCCTGCCGGTTCCGGTGGCGAAGCTGCGCGAGGCCTACCCGAAGGTGAATGTGAGCCTGCATCAAGGCTCCCCGGATCAGGTCGCGCGCATGGTGATCGACGAAGTCGCCGAGATCGGCATTGCGACGGAGTCCCTTGCCGACTACGCCGAACTCGTGACGATGCCCTGCTACGAGTGGCAGCACGTGCTGGTGCTGCCGAAGGGCCACGCGCTCGCCGACAAGGAGCGCATTTCCCTCGAGGACCTCGCGAGCGAGCCGATCATCACCTATCACCCTTCGTTCACCGGCCGCACGCGCATCGATCACGCCTTTGCGCAGAAGAAGCTCACGCCGCGGATCGCACTGGAAGCCATCGACTCCGACGTCATCAAGACCTACGTGAGACTCGGGCTCGGCGTCGGCATCGTGGCCGAGATGGCGGTGCGCGACGACTCCAATGCAGACCTCGTGGTGCGTCCGATGGGGCACATCTTCGGCGTCAACATCGCGCGCGTGGCCTTCAAGCGCAGCGCCTACCTGCGCAACTTCGTCTTCAAATTCGCCGAGCTGCTTTCAGACCGGCTCGATCGCAACCTGATTGCCAAGGCGTTGAGCGGTCACAACCAGGACTACGAACTGTGAGCACCGTGACCGCCCGCACCCCTGACGTCGAGACCAAGTTGCCCGCCGTCGGCACGACCATCTTCACCGTAATGTCGGCACTCGCCACCGAGAAGAACGCGGTGAACCTCGGCCAGGGCTTTCCGGATTTCGGCTGCGATCCGAAGCTGCTGCAGGCGGTCACCGATGCGATGGCGGCCGGCCACAACCAGTACCCGCCGATGCCCGGCATCCTGCCGCTGCGCGAGGCGATCGCGGCGAAGGTCGCTACGCTCTATGGGCACGGCTACGACCCGCAGACCGAGATCACCGTCACCGCCGGCGCGACGCAGGCGATCATCACGGCGATCCTTGCCGTGGTGCGTCCCGGCGACGAGGTCATCGTGCTGGAGCCCTGCTACGACAGCTACGTGCCTAATATCGACCTCGCGGGCGGCACTGTGGTGCGTGTACCGCTCACGCCCGGCACCTTCCGTCCGGACTTCGACAAGATCTCGGCGGCCATCACGCCGCGCACGCGGGCCATCATCATCAACACGCCTCACAACCCGAGCGCGACCGTGTGGACCGAGCCCGAGATGCGCCGGCTCGAGGAATTGCTTGCGCCGACCGACGTGCTGGTCATCAGCGACGAGGTCTACGAGCACATGGTTTACACGGGCGCGCGCCACGAGAGCGCGTCGCGCTTTCCCGGCCTGGCCGCGCGCAGCTTTATCGTGAGCAGCTTCGGCAAGACCTACCACGTGACCGGCTGGAAGGTCGGCTACGTCGCCGCGCCGGCATCGCTCACCGCCGAATTCCGCAAGGTTCACCAGTTCAACGTGTTCACCGTCAACACGCCGATGCAGCACGCGCTCGCGAGCTTCATGGTTGATCCGGCGCCCTATCTCGAACTGCCCGCGTTCTACCAACGCAAGCGCGACCTCTTCGCCGCGGGCCTCGCGAAGACCCGGCTCAAGCTGCTGCCGAGCGCCGGCACCTACTTCCAGTGCGTCGACATCAGCGACGTCAGCGAGCTCGGCGAATCCGATTTCTGCCAGTGGCTCACGAGCGAGATCGGTGTCGCAGCCATCCCGTTGTCGGCCTTCTACGGCGACGGCTTCGATCAGCGCGTGGTCAGGTTCTGCTTTGCCAAGAAAGACGAAACGCTGCAGACGGCCATCGATCGACTGGCCCGGCTCTGACACAAATGGTAGGAGAGTCCTGACCGAGTGAGAGGGCCCTTTCCCGCGATGGATTCGACGCCGGGCGCGGACCATGGACTCCTCGAAACATTCCGCGCTAGGAGAAGTCCATGTCCATCTCGTTGATTCTGCTGATCGTGCTGATCCTGCTGCTCGTGGGCGCACTGCCGAGCTGGGGTTACAGCCGGGGCTGGGGCTACGGTCCGAGCGGCGGCCTGGGTCTGGTGCTGCTGGTCGTCATCGTGCTGCTTCTCATGGGACGCATATAAGGTCACCGGCTCACGCACGCGCATTGACGCGCAGGCAAAAGCCCGCTTCGGCGGGCTTTTGCACGCCTGCGGTCCGGACGCTCAGCTTTCGAGCTGCACCCAGAGCTTGTCGAGCCTTTTCACGCTGACCGGCTGAGGCGTGCGCAATTCCTGCGCGAAGAAGCTGACGCGCAACTCCTCCAGCAGCCAGCGGAACTCGCTCATCCGCTCGTCCGTCGCGCCCTTTCGCTCGGCCAGCAAGCGCCAATAGCGCTGCTCCTGCGGCCGGAGCTCCGCGAGCCGCTGCGCATCGCGTGCCGGGTCGCCCCGAAGCTTGTCGAGCCGCAGGGTGATTGCCTTCAAATAGCGCGCGAAATGCTGCAGTCGCGGCCAGGGGGTGTCGGCGATGAAGCGCTTGCCCATCAGCCGCTGCAACTGCTGCGCGGCGTCGGCCGTCGCCGTGGGCTGAATCTTCGTGTCCTTGATCTTTCGCACCGACTGCGTGTACTCGGTAAGGATCGCGCCGACGAGCCGCGCCACCTCATTCGCGATCAACGTGAGCCGGCCACGGCCCTCTTCCACGCGGCGTTTGAAGGCAGCTTCGTCCGTCGGCAGCGGTTCCTGCAGGAAGGCGCGCTCAAGCGCCACGTCGATGATCTGCGCGCGGAGTTCCTCGGCGGTGCCGAGCGGCATGTACGCAACCGCCATCTTCTGCAGATCGGGGATGTTCTTCTCGAGGTACTTGAGGGCGTCCTTGAGCTGGAGCGCGAAGAGGCGCCGCAGGCCGCCGCGATGCTTCGCCGCAGCCACCGCGGGCTCGTCGAACACTTCGATCGTGACGGCGTCGACGCCATCCACCAGGGCCGGAAAGCCGATCAGCGACTGCGCGCCGCGCCGGACTTCCATCAGCTCGGGGAGCTCGCCGAAGGTCCACGCGGTGTAGCGTTGACCCGCGGGCAATGCCGGCGTCGCAGGCTCGTTCGACGCAGCCTTTGCGGATGGCCGCGCCTGGCTGTCGGAAGATTCAGCCGCCGCGGGCTTCGGCGACGCCTTGACGTTCAGCCCCGCCAATGCCTGGAACGCACCGCGCGCCTGCGCGCCCAGTTCCGCCTTCAACGCGCCGAGGTTGCGGCCCATGCCCAGTTGCCGGCCGTGCTCGTCGACCACGCGCAGGTTCATGAACAGGTGCGGCGGCAGCATGTCCATCTTGAAATCGTTGCGCTTCACGTCGAGGCTGGTCTGGTCGCGCACGCGCTTGAGCAATGCGTCGGTCAACAAACCGTGGCCGAACACCTCGGGCTCCACGAGCAGTTCGCTCAGGCGCGCGGCCGATTCGGGTAGCGGCACCAGCCGGGCGCGCGGCTTCTGCGGCAGGCTTTTGAGGAGGGCCTGCACCTTGTCCTTCAGCATGCCGGTCACGAGCCACTCGCAGCGTTCTTCGCTGACCTGGTTCAGCACGAAGAGCGGGACGGTGACGGTGAGGCCGTCCTTCGCATCGCCCGGCTCGTGCAGATAAGTCGCGGCGCAATCGACGCCCCCCAGGCGCAACGTCGGCGGGAAGGATTGCGTCGTGATCCCTGCCGCCTGATGGCGCATCAACTCGTCGCGCGTGAGGTACAGCAGCCTCGGCTGTTCCTTCGACGTCTGGCGGTACCAGTTCTCGAAGGTGATGCCGCTCGCCACATCCGGTGGAAGCTGGGCATCGTAGAAGGCGTAGATCAGCTCGTCGTCGACCAGCACGTCCTGCCGCCGCGACTTGTGCTCCAGGCCTTCGACCTCGCGCACGAGCTTGCGATTGGCCGCGAGGAAAGGCAGCTTGCTTTCCCACTGGCCGCCCACCAGCGCCTCGCGGATGAAGATCTCGCGCGCGGCGACCGGGTCGACCTTGCTGAAGTCGACGCGTCGGCCGCTGTAAACCACCAGTCCGTAGAGCGTCGCGCGCTCCAGCGCCGCGACCTGCGCGCCCTTCTTCTCCCAGTGCGGGTCGAGCAACTGCTTCTTGAGCAGGTGCCCGGCGACCTGTTCGAGCCACTGCGGCTCGATGTTCGCGATGCCGCGTCCGAACAGGCGCGTGGTCTCGACCAGTTCGGCACAGACGATCCAGCGGCCCGGCTTCTTCTTGAGGTGCGCGCCGGGATGGCGGTAGAACTTGATGCCGCGCGCGCCCAGGTAGGCCTCGTCGTCCTCCAGCTTCCAGCCGACGTTGCCGAGCAGCCCGGAAAGCATCGAGAGATGCAGCGGCTCGTAGCCGGCGGGCTGGGTGTTGATGCGCCACTTGTGCTCGGTGACGACCGTGAGCAGCTGCGAGTGGATGTCGCGCCATTCGCGCACGCGCCGGACGTTGATGAAGTTCTGGCGCAGCAGTTGTTCGTACTGGCGGTTGCTGAGCTTGTGGGTGGGCGTGCCCCCACCCCGGCCCTCCCCCAGAGGGGCAGGGAAAGAACCCGATCTACTCCCTCCCCCTCTGGGGGAGGGTTGGGGCGGGGGCATCCCCCCGCGCGAATCGTGAATCCACTTCCACAACCGCAGATAGCCACTGAACTCGCTCTTCTCGTCGTCGAACTTCGAATGCGCCTGGTCCGCCTGCTGCTGCGCCTCCATCGGCCGGTCGCGCACATCCTGCACGGACAGCGCGCTGGCAATGACCAGCACCTCTTCGAGCGCGCCCCGAGTGCGCGCCTCCAGGATCATCCGGCCCACGCGCGGATCGAGCGGCAGCCTGGAAAGCTCGACGCCGGTCGGCGTGAGCTCGTTGGCGTCATCGACCGCCCCCAGTTCGTTGAGCAGTTGGTAGCCGTCGGCGATGGCCCGCCGCTGCGGCGCCTCGAGGAATGGAAAGCGCTCGACATCGCCCAGATGCAGCGACTTCATCCGCAGGATCACGCCCGCGAGCGAGGACCGCAGGATTTCCGGATCGGTGAAGCGGGGCCGGCCTTCGAAGTCCTTCTCGTCGTAGAGGCGGATGCAGATGCCGTTGGCCACCCGCCCGCAACGCCCGGCGCGCTGGTTGGCCGCCGCCTGGCTGATCGGCTCGACCAGCAACTGCTCCACCTTGCTGCGAAAGCTGTAGCGCTTGACCCTGGCGGTACCGGCATCGATCACGTAGCGGATGCCCGGCACGGTGAGCGAGGTTTCGGCGACGTTGGTCGCAAGCACGATGCGACGGCCGGTGTGGCCGTCGAAGATGCGGTCCTGCTCGGCCTGCGACAGGCGCGCGAACAGCGGCAGTACTTCGGCATTGCGCATCACAGGCTGGTGGCTCAGGTGCTTGCGCAGATGGTCGGCGGCCTCGCGGATCTCGCGCTCGCCGGGCAGGAAGACGAGGATGTCGCCCGCGTTGTGGGGATCCCGCCAGAGTTCGTCCACGCCATCGGCGATGGCGTCGTTGAGGTCGTAGTCCCGTGATTCCTCGAAGGGCCGGTAGCGCTGCTCCACCGGAAAGGTCCGCCCCGAGACCATGATCGTAGGTGCAGGCCCCTTCGCCGAGGCGAAGTGCTGCGCAAACCGATCCGCATCGATGGTCGCCGAAGTCACGATCACCTTCAGGTCCGGCCGGCGCGGCAGGATCTCGCGCAGGTAGCCCAGCAGGAAGTCGATGTTCAGCGAGCGCTCGTGCGCCTCGTCGATGATGAGCGTGTCGTAGGCCTTGAGCAGCGGGTCGGTCTGCGTCTCTGCCAGCAGGATGCCGTCGGTCATCAGCTTGACCGACGCGTCGCGCGACAGGCGATCCTGGAAGCGCACCTTGTAGCCCACCACGTCGCCCAGCGGCGTCTTCAGTTCCTCCGCGATGCGCTTGGCCACCGACGACGCCGCGATGCGCCGGGGCTGCGTGTGGCCGATGAGCCGGCCCCTGCCCGGCGGGGCGTTCAGCTTGCCGCGTCCCAGCGCCAGGGCGATCTTGGGCAACTGCGTGGTCTTGCCCGATCCGGTCTCGCCACAGACGATCACGACCTGGTTGGCCTCGATGGCAACCATGATTTCGTCGCGCCGGGCCGACACCGGCAGGGATTCGGGGAACTCGATTCGAAGTGGAGGCGAAGACAAGGCGGGCAGTTCGGGGAAAATCGCCAATTATCTTGCGCCCGGCCTTGCGGCCTTCCTACCCCGCCAATGTCCACCGTCTTCAACTTCACCTTCGTCCCCTGGTTTCGGTCGGTGGCGCCCTATATCCACATGCATCGCGGCAAGACCTTCGTGGTCGCGATGGCCGGCGAGGCGATCGCCGCCGGCAAGCTGCAGAACATCGCGCAGGACCTCGCCCTGATCCAGAGCATGGGCGTCAAGGTCGTGTTGGTGCACGGTTTCCGCCCGCAGGTCAACGAGCAACTGCGCGCCAAGGGGCACGAGGCCAGGTACTCGCACGGCATGCGGATCACCGACGAAGTCGCGCTGGACTGCGCCCAGGAAGCCGCCGGCCAGCTGCGCTACGAGATCGAGGCCGCCTTCAGCCAGGGCTTGCCGAACACGCCGATGGCCGGCTCCACCATCCGCGTCATCTCGGGCAATTTCATCACCGCACGGCCGGTCGGCGTGGTCGATGGCGTCGATTTCCAGCATTCGGGCCTGGTGCGCAAGGTCGATGCGGCGGGCATCCGCCGCGCGCTGGATTTCGGTGCGATGGTGCTGATGTCGCCCTTCGGCTTTTCGCCCACCGGCGAGGCCTTCAACCTCACGATGGAGGAAGTCGCGACCAGCGTGGCGATCTCGATCCAGGCCGACAAGCTGATTTTCCTGACCGAGATTCCCGGCATTCCGCTCGACACCAGCCTGCCGGTCAGCGAGGACAACCCCATCGACACCGAGCTGCCGCTCGATACGGCAAAGAAGCTGCTGGCCTCCCTCTCGCCCCCCCAGCGGCCGACGGACACGGCGTTCTACCTGCAGCACTGCGTGAAAGCTTGCGAGGCGGGCGTCGAGCGCAACCACATCCTGCCTTTCAGCGTGGACGGCTCGCTGCTGCTGGAGGTGTACGTGCACGACGGCATCGGCACCATGGTGATCGACGAGAAGCTCGAATCGCTGCGCGAAGCGACGGCGGACGACATCGGCGGCATCCTGCAGCTCATCGAACCCTTCGAGCGCGACGGCACGCTGGTCAAGCGCAGCCGGACCGAGATCGAGCGCGACGTCGGCCAGTACACGGTGATCGAACACGACGGCGTGATCTTCGGCTGCGCGGCGCTCTATCCCTATCCCGAGGCGAAGACGGCGGAGATGGCGGCGCTGACCGTGTCGCCGCAATCGCAGGCGCAGGGGGACGGCGAGCGCATCCTGAAGCGCGTCGAGCAACGCGCCAAGGCCCAGGGCCTGGAGAGCATCTTCGTACTCACGACCCGCACCATGCACTGGTTCCTGAAGCGCGGCTTCCAGCAGGTCAACCCGGACTGGCTCCCCGAGGCGCGCAAACGAAAGTACAACTGGGACCGCAAGAGCCAGGTGCTGGTGAAGAAACTCTGAGCGGCGCACGTCCAACAACCCGAGGAGAACGCGATGTACCCATGGCTCTGGTTCTGGTCCCCGACATGGCACCTCCCGTTCAGCGGCAGCGTGGCGCAGCGGATCGAACCCGACACGAACTGGTTCTTTGCAGGGATTCCTCCGAAGGCGGGCAACGGCGAGTTGGAGAAAAGAGCTTTCGACGTTGCCAGCTATGGACGGCAATTGGGCTGGATCACGGAAGTGCTGCTGGCCGACAAGTCGGAGTCGGTCAGCGCCGCGAAGGGGCGCGAATCCCTGGGCAAGCTCGAGGACGTCTATGAAAAGATCGAGGCCGCGAAAAAGCAGACCTGCGCCGAGATCGAGAAGGAGGCCGTTTCTGCACTTGCCAAGCTGCGTGAAGCGGACCGCAAGGCCTACGACCGTCTCCTCGCCCTCGCCCCGCGATAATCCAGGCCCATGAATCCCCTGCTCGCCAAACTGCAGCCCTACCCGTTTGCGCGGCTGCGCCAACTTTTCGCGGGCGTCACGCCGAACCCCGAATTCACACCGATCAGCCTGGGCATCGGCGAACCCAAGCACCCGACGCCGGCCTTCATCAAGGAAGCCCTGTCCAACAGCCTCGGCGCGCTCGCCGTCTACCCTGCCACGGCCGGCGAACTCCAGTTGCGCGAGTCGTTCACCGGCTGGCTTCAGCGCCGCTACGGGCTCGCACTGGACGCGGCCACGCAGGTGCTGCCGGTCAACGGGTCGCGCGAGGCGCTTTTCGCGCTGGCACAGACCGTCATCGATGCGCGCCAGTCGCCTGCGCCGGTGGTGCTGTCGCCCAATCCCTTCTATCAAATCTACGAAGGCGCGGCCTTTCTCTCGGGGGCCGAGCCCTATTACGTGCCCAGCGTGGCCGCGCGCAACTTCGCGGTCGACTGGGACAGCGTGCCCGCCGAGGTCTGGGCGCGCACGCAACTCGTCTTCGTCTGCTCACCGGGCAACCCGACCGGCGCGGTCATGCCGCTGGACGAATGGCAGAAGTTGTTCGCGCTGTCGGACCGCTACGGCTTCGTGATCGCGGCCGACGAGTGCTACAGCGAGATCTACTTTCGCGACGAGCCGCCGCTGGGCGGCCTTGAAGCCGCGGCGAAGCTGGGGCGCGCCGACTTCCGCAACCTCATCGCCCTGACCTCGCTGTCCAAGCGCAGCAACGTGCCCGGCCTGCGCAGCGGCTTCGTGGCGGGCGACGCGGAGATCATCAAGTCCTTCCTGCTCTATCGCACCTACCACGGCAGCGCCATGAGCGGCACGGTGGCGGCCGCCAGCATCGCGGCCTGGAACGACGAGACCCACGTGGTCGAGAACCGCGCCCAGTACCGCGCCAAATTCGCGGCCGTCACGCCCCTGCTCGAACCCGTGCTCGACGTTCGCCTGCCAGACGCCAGTTTCTACCTGTGGGCCGGCGTGCCGGATTCGTGGCAAGGCGACGACCAGGCCTTCGCCCGCGAGCTCTACGCTCAATACAATGTGACAGTGCTGCCCGGCAGCTATCTCGCCCGCGATGTGGCCGGTGTCAATCCCGGCCGCGGGCGCATCCGGATGGCGCTGGTCGCCGACACGGCGGAATGCACAGAGGCCGCGCAACGCATCGTGAATTTCATCCAGAACCGAGCTTATCAATGACCCAACAACTCCAGCAAACCATCGACGCCGCGTGGGAAGACCGCGCCAACATCTCCGCCACCAGCGCCCCGAAGGAAGTCCGCGATGCCGTCGACCACGTGATCGCCGAGCTCAACAACGGCCAGTTGCGCGTCGCCACCCGCGAGAGCGTGGGCCAGTGGACCGTGCACCAGTGGATCAAGAAGGCCGTGCTGCTGTCGTTCCGCCTCAAGGACAACGAGCAGATGCAGGCCGGCTCGCTGGGCTTCTACGACAAGGTGCCGACCAAGTTCTCGCACCTGTCGGCCGGTGAACTCAAGGAAGCCGGCGTGCGCATCGTGCCGCCGGCCGTCGCACGCCGCGGCAGTTACATCGCCAAGGGCGCGATCCTGATGCCCTCCTACGTGAACATCGGCGCCTACGTCGGCGAAGGCACCATGGTCGACACCTGGGCCACCGTCGGCTCCTGCGCGCAGATCGGCGCCAACGTGCACCTCTCGGGCGGCGTGGGCATCGGCGGCGTGCTCGAACCGCTGCAGGCCGGCCCGACCATCATCGAGGACAACTGCTTCATCGGCGCGCGCTCCGAAGTTGTCGAAGGCGTGGTGATCGAGGAAAACTCCGTGCTGTCGATGGGCGTCTACATCGGCCAGAGCACCCCCATCTACGACCGCGCGACCGGCGAAGTCAGCTACGGCCGCGTGCCGTCGGGCTCGGTCGTCATCAGCGGCACGCTGCCCAAGGACAATGGCAAGTACAGCCTGTACGCCGCGATCATCGTGAAGCGTGTCGACGCGCAAACCCGCGCCAAGACCTCGCTGAACGATCTTCTGCGCGACTGATTGCAAAGGAAACCGTCCGCCTGAGGGGGCGGTACGGTGGAAGTCACGTTTCATAAACCTGAGGAGAACGCCGATGAATACGATGGAAAGAATTCTTCGCCTGATGGCCGAACGCAAGGCCTCAGACATCTATCTATCGGCGAACTGCCCGGCATTGATTCGAATCAACGGCAACTGCATGCCGGTCAACGGCCAGGTGCTGCCGCCCGAGGCGCCGCTCAGCCTGCTGGCCGAGGTGGTCCATGAAAGCCGCATCCAGGAGCTGGAGCGCACCGGCGAACTCAACATGGCCATCGGCCTCGATGGCGCCGGCAACTTCCGTATCAGCGCGATGCGCCAGCGCGGCAGCTATGCGGTCGTCGTCCGGCACATCGCATCGACCATTCCGTCCTTCGAAGACCTGAACCTTCCCGAGATCCTCAAGACGCTCGTGATGGAGAAGCGGGGGCTCATCCTCATGGTGGGCTCCACCGGCGCCGGCAAGAGCACGACGCTGGCCTCGATGCTCGACTACCGCAACGAGAACTCGACAGGCCACATCCTCACGGTCGAGGAACCCATCGAATTCACCTTCACCAACAAGAAGTCGATGGTGAACCAGCGCGACGTGGGCAGCGACACGCAATCACTCCAGATCGCGCTCAAGAATGCGCTGCGCCAGGCGCCTGACGTGATCCAGATCGGCGAGATCCGCGATCGCGAAACGATGACGGCCGCGATCGCCTATGCGCAATCGGGCCATCTCTGCGTGGCCACGCTGCACGCCAACAACAGCTACCGGGCGCTAAACCGCATCCTGAGCTTCTACCCCGTTGAAGTCCGTGCCACGCTGCTGGGCGACCTCGGTGGTGCCTTGCGGGCCATCGTCGCGCAGCGCCTGCTGCGCACGCCCAACGGTGCGCGCGTCCCGGCGCTCGAAGTGCTGCTGAACACGGCGCTGGTTGCGGAACTCATCGGCAAGGGCGACTTCTCCGCCGTCAAGGAGGCGATGGAACAGTCCATGGCCGAAGGGTCTCAGACCTTCGAGGAAGACATCGCCCGCCTGATCACCGAAAATCTGGTCACCCGCGAGGAAGGCTTGGCGCAGGCCGACTCGCCGACCAACCTGATGTGGCGCCTGCAGAACCGCAAGGCACCGCCGACCCGAAGCGAAGAACGCTCCCTCCTCGACCAGGTCGAGGAACCCACCTTCACGGACATCACGCTCGACGTGCGTCTGTGACCCACCTGCCCTCTCGATGTCCCGAACGCTCCAGCTTGCCGAACAACTGATCTCCCGCCCCTCGGTCACCCCCGACGACGCGGGGTGCCAGGAGATCCTCGGCGAGCGGCTGGCGAATCTCGGATTCCGGCTCGAGACCATCGAAAGCGGCCCGGCCGACTTCCGGGTGACGAATCTGTGGGCCGTGCGCCCTGGCAGCGCCCCGGGCGGTGCGAACCGGACGATCGCGTTCGCAGGCCACACCGACGTCGTGCCGACGGGGCCTGTCGAACAGTGGACCAGCCACCCCTTCACGCCGACCCACCGCGACGGCAAGCTCTACGGCCGCGGTGCGTGCGACATGAAGACCTCGCTGGCGGCCTTCGTAGTCGCGATCGAGGAATTCCTCGCCGCCAGGCCGGATCCGCTGCTCACGCTTGCCTTGCTGCTTACGAGCGACGAGGAAGGCCCGGGGGTCGACGGCACCGTCGTGGTGTGCAACACGCTGGCCGCGCGGGGCGAGCGGATCGACTACTGCATCGTCGGCGAACCGACGGCAGTCGAACGCTGCGGGGACATGATCAAGAACGGCCGGCGCGGCACCATGAGCGGCAAGCTGACCGTCAAGGGCGTGCAGGGCCACATCGCCTATCCGCACCTCGCGAAGAATCCGGTGCATTCGCTCGCGCCCGCGCTGGCCGAACTCGTCGCCATCAATGCGGCGGGCGCATGGGATGCCGGCAACGACCATTTCCAGCCCACCAGTTGGCAGGTCAGCAACATCCATGCGGGGACCGGTGCCAGCAACGTGATCCCGGGCGCCGCGGTCGTCGACTTCAACTTCCGCTTCTCGACCGAATCGACGCCCGAATCGCTCCAGCAGCGTGTGCACGCCGTGCTCGACAGCCACGGCATCGACTACACGCTCGCATGGACCGTCGGCGGCCTGCCCTTCCTCACGAAGCCGGGCGAACTGGTCGAAGCGGTGCAGCAGTCGATCCGCGACGAGACCGGCATCGAGACGGAGCTCTCCACCAGCGGCGGCACCAGCGACGCGCGATTCATCGCCAAGATCTGCAAGCAGGTGGTCGAACTGGGCCCCGTCAACGCGAGCATCCACAAGATCGACGAGCACATCACGGTCGCCGAGATCGAGCCGCTGAAGAACATCTATCGCCGCACACTGGACAGGCTTGAAGCACTGCTCGAGGCATGAGCACCGTCATCGAACTGATCGAGGCCGGCACGAAGCAGCTGGCCGACGCGGGCGTTGCATTCGGTCATGGCACGGACAACGCCTTCGACGAAGCCGTATGGCTCGTGCTATGGCGCCTGGGGCTGCCGCTGGATGAGCTCGACGCGGTGGCGGATCGCCCCGTGTCGCCGGCGGAGGCCTCGCGGATCGGCCAACTCTTCGCCCAGCGTATCGAGACGCGCAAGCCCGCCGCATACCTGACGAGGGAAGCCTGGCTTCAGGGCGTGCCCTTCTATGTCGACGAGCGCGCGATCGTGCCGCGCAGCTTCATCGCGGAGCTGCTGGCCGATGGCAGCATCGATCCCTGGCTGGGCGAACATACGCAGCGCGTGCTCGACCTGTGCACGGGCAACGGAAGTCTCGCGGTGCTGGCGGCGATGACCTATCCGGACGTCGCCGTCGATGCGGCCGACCTGTCGACGACGGCGCTCGAAGTCGCGGCCATCAACGTCACGCGCCATCAACTCGACGACCGGGTCACGCTGCTCGAATCCGATGGCCTCGCGCATGTCCGCGGCCCGTACGACCTCATCCTCTGCAATCCGCCCTACGTCAATGCGCAGAGCATGACGGCACTTCCCGCCGAGTACCGCGCGGAGCCCGAACTGGCGCTCGCCGGCGGCGCCGACGGCATGGATTTCATCCGACGACTTCTGGCCGACGCGCCCGCCTGCATGAGCGAATCGGCAGTGCTGGTGCTTGAAATCGGCAACGAGCGCGACAATTTCGAGGTCGCTTTTCCCCAGCTCGAAGTGGTGTGGCTCGCCACCAGCGCAGGGGACGACCAGGTCCTGCTCATCACCCGAGAGGCCATGCTCGCCCCCAGCCTGCGCGCACCTCGTGCCGCTTCGCCTTCCCCCGACGGAGGGCAACACCGGCGGACCGGCTGAGCCGGTTCCGCGGTGTTCCTGGCGCTTGCCCCTACCCCACGGATCCGTCGCGATTGCGTGGTTGGAAACTGAAATGATCACTCTCAAGAACGTCATCCTGCGCCGCAGCGCCAAAGTGCTGCTCGACGGCGCCAGCATCACCATCAACCCCGGCGAGAAAGTCGGGCTCGTGGGACGCAACGGCGCGGGCAAGTCCACGCTGTTCGCCCTCTTCAACGGCAGCTTGCACGAGGACGGCGGCGACTTCTCGCTGCCGAAGCAATGGCGCATGGCGCAGGTCGCTCAGAACATGCCGGAAACCGACGAGCCGGCGACCGAGTTCGTGGTCGGCGGCGATACGCGCCTCGTCGAACTGCGCGAGGCGCTGGCCCTCTCCGAAGCCGGTCATGCGGCCGACCCTGACGATCACGACATCGGCATGGCGCTCGCCCACGCCTACACCGACCTGGCCGACGCGGGCGAGCATGACGCCGTGCCGCGCGCCCAGTCGCTGATCCTCGGTCTCGGCTTCAAGGCGCACGAACTCGACCAGCCCGTCAACAGCTTTTCGGGCGGCTGGCGGATGCGGTTGCAGCTCGCGCGCGCGCTGATGTGCCCGAGCGACCTGCTGCTGCTCGACGAACCCACCAACCACCTGGACCTGGACGCCCTCGTCTGGCTCGAATCCTGGCTGCAGAAATACGCCGGCACGATGATCGTGATCAGCCATGACCGCGAATTCCTGGACGCCGTGACCGACGTGACGCTGCACATCGAGCGCGCCAAGCTCACGCGCTACGGCGGCAACTACAGCGCCTTCGAAACCCTGCGCGCCCAGCAGATGGAGTTGCAACAGTCCGCCTTTGCCAAGCAGCAGGACAAGATCGCCCACCTGCAGAAGTTCATCGACCGCTTCAAGGCGAAGGCCAGCAAGGCCAAGCAGGCACAGAGCCGCGTGAAGGCGCTGGAGCGCATGGAAAAGGTCGCGCCCCTGCTCGCCGAAGCGGACTTCAGCTTCGAGTTCAAGGAGCCGGGCAACATCCCGAATCCGATGCTGTCGATCAGCGATGCGAGCTTCGGCTACCGGATGGAAGACGAGCCGCCCAAGACCATCCTGCGCGGCGTCAACCGCTCGGTGCTGGCCGGCCAACGCATCGGTATCCTGGGCGCCAACGGGCAAGGCAAGTCGACGCTGGTCAAGACGATCGCGCGCGAGATGGGCGCGCTGGCCGGGACGGTCACCGAGGGCAAGGGCCTCAACATCGGCTACTTCGCGCAGCAGGAACTGGACGTGCTGCGACCCCAGGACAACCCGCTGGAGCACATGGTGCGCATGGCGCGCGAACTGGGCTCCGCGGTCAAGGAGCGCACGGGGGAGCAGGATCTGCGCGGCTTCCTCGGCAGCTTCAACTTCAGCGGCGACATGGTGAAGCAGCCCGTCGGCACGATGAGCGGTGGCGAGAAGGCGCGCCTGGTGCTGGCCATGATGGTCTGGCAGCGGCCGAACCTGCTGCTGCTCGACGAGCCCACGAACCACCTGGACCTGGCGACCCGCGAGGCGCTCGCGGTGGCGCTCAACGAATTCGAGGGCACGCTGATGCTGGTAAGCCACGACCGTGCGCTGCTGCGCTCGGTTTGCGACGAATTCTGGCTGGTCGGCCGAGGGGTGGTCGGCGATTTCGACGGCGACCTGGACGACTACCAGAAGTACCTGCTCGACGAGGCGAAGCGCCTGCGCGAGGAGGCCAAGATCGCCACGCGCGATGCGGCGGCGGCCGAAGTGGCAGCCGCGCCGATTCAGGTCGCCACCGCACCGTCGCCCCGGGCACCCGAGGCGACGCAATCAGGCAAGAACCAACGCAAGCAGGACGCGCAGGATCGCCAGCAGCGCAGCGAGCAGGCCAAGCCGCTCAAGCGGGAACTCGCGCAGATCGACCAGCGCCTTGCCGCCGCTGCGGCCGAAAAGGCGTCACTGGAAGAACGGCTGGCGCAGCCGCTCGCGGCCACGGACATCGCGGAAGCCGGCAAGCGCCTGAAGGCACTGAACGATGAAGTCGGCCAACTCGAGGAGCGCTGGCTGGCCCTGTCCGACAAGCTCGAATCGCTCGCCGCTTGATAATGGGGCGGCATGCCCTCAGCCCTCGAACTCGCCCAAGGCGACCCGGAACTCATCGCGGCCATTCGGCGCAGCCGGCGGCTGCTCGGGCGCAAGGCGCTGATGGCCGCCGCAGTCGGCGCGGTGCCGATCCCCGGCATCGACTGGGCCGCCGACGCGGCCTTGCTGGCAAGGGTGATTCCGCAGATCAGCGCCCAGTTCGGACTCTCCGTTACGCAAGTCGATCGACTTGCGCCGGCCGAGCGAGAGCGCATCAGAAAGGCCGCCGCAACCGTGGGCGCGCTGCTCGTCGGCAGGCTGGTGACGCGCGAACTGCTGATCAAGCTGGCCAGCCATGCCGGCGTCCGGATGACGGCAAAGCAGGCCACCAAGTACGTTCCGATCGTCGGGCAGGCGGTCTCCGCCACGCTGAGCTACGCCGCCATGCATGCGCTCGGCGAGTTGCATATCAAGGAATGCGTGCAGGTGGCCCATCGCCTTCGTCACCTGTTGCCGCCGGCATCGGCGGGCGAGCCCCTCGTCGAATCGACGACGCCGAGGCGCTCCAGGATCGGCGGCGTCTGGCAGCGCTTCAGGCTGCGATGACGCGCGATATCCATGATGACTGTTGGCATACCACGACGCACAGCGCGTGTCGATTCAACGGACGGAGGATAATGCGGCACCTCACACAGACCGAAAGGCTTGGGGTGAGTCCCTAGGGGCAAAGGTACGGAACACGCTAAGGTCCATTCCGCAGGATCGCAACCGGAGGAGCGGATAGATGAACGAGACAGACCTTGCAGCATCGGTGGAGCGCCTCATGGCGAGGGTCGACTACTACCTGCACTGCGAGTTGGATGAAGAGTACGACCACGACCGGCCGGACACGGCGCGGCGGTTGCTGGAAGCGGCGTTACGACAGGAATTGATCCGCGCAAGCGCCGTAGGTGTCGTGTCCGCCATTACGGAATCCCGGCAACCCATCCTCGACGAAGACGAAGACGCGGGTCGAGCCCGCAGCGCATAGCAAGAAGGCCGCATCAGCGGCCTTTTTTGTGCCTGTCCGTCCGGCGCCTGCGCGTCCTTCGCTCGGGTTTGCACTAACCGTTTTGATTTCGATTCAAAACTATATTGGTTATCTTCAATAACCGGATTGGCCGATTCACAGGTCGATTCATCAGGAGACAACCATGGTGCAAATCAAGTTGCCGGCTCTTCGGCCGACGGTGCTGCTGATCGGTGCAGCGGCGGTTCTCGCGGCCTGCGGCGGCGGGGGTGGCGGAGGCTTTGTGCTCCCACCCACCGCTGGAACAGGTGGTACCACGACACCGCCGCCCGTTACCACGCCCCCGGCAACGACGACGCAGGCGCAGCCCGGCAAGCTGCTGTCCTGCGACGATCTCGCATCCAAGGCCGCATTGGCAGGCACTGTCTACACGTCCGTAAGTTCCGTGGCGGCAGGCGCCCTGACCGTCGCCGGCGTCAGCGCGCAAGTGCCGGCGCACTGCCTCGTCAAGGGCAAGATGAACGAGCGCACCAGCCCGGTCGACGGGCAGACCTACGCGATCGGCTTCGAAATGCGCCTGCCAGTCGACTGGAACGGCCGCTTCTTCTACCAGGCCAACGGCGGCCTCGACGGCAGCGTCGTGACGGCCACAGGTGGCGTCGGTGGGGGCGGTCCGCTCTCGACCGCTCTCCACATGGGATTTGCCGTGATCAGTTCGGACGCCGGGCACCCGGCGCCGACGCCGAGCTTCGGCATGGACCCCCAGGCGCGGTTGGACTACGGCTACAACGCCGTCGCGCAACTCACCCCGATGGCCAAGAACCTGATCAGCAAGGCCTACGGTCGCGGCCCGGATCGCTCGTACCTGGGCGGCTGCTCCAACGGCGGCCGGCACGCGATGGTGGCCGCCTCCCGCTATGCCGACCTGTACGACGGCATCCTCGCCGGCGACCCGGGCTTCAACCTGCCCAAGGCGGCGGTGGCGCAGCTCTACGGCGTGCAGCAATACGCCACCGTCACGACCGCCCTGACCGCCCAGAACAAGCCTGATCTGCAGACAGCGTTCACCCAGGCCGAACTCAACACCGTCGCCAAGGCCGTGGCAACGCGCTGCGACGCGCTCGACGGCCTGGCGGATGGCATCGTCTCCGACGTGCCCCGGTGCAGGACGGCATTCAGCCTGGCCGCAGACGTTCCCTCCTGCTCGGGTGCGCGCGACGGCACCTGCCTGACCGACCAGCAGAAGACCGTGCTGTCGAAGATCTTCGCAGGCGCGCGCGACAGCGCTGGCACCACGATCTACAGCACGTTCCCCTTCGATGCGGGCATCAATGGCGTCAACTGGCGCCAATGGAAGTTCGCCAACTCGCAAGCCCTCGACACGGGCGCGGTAGGCTTCGTGTTCAGCTCGCCGCCCCTGGGCCCGAACCGGCCTTCCGGCATCGATTTCGCGCTGACCTTCAGCATGGACGCGGACGCGCCGAGCATCTACGCAGCCAGCGGCGCCTACGCCATGTCGTCCATGACTTTCATGACACCGCCAAACCCGACGCAACTGAACACGCTCCGTGACCGGGGCAGCAAACTGATGGTCTACCACGGCACCAGCGACCCGGTGTTCTCCTCGGACGACACCGCCAACTGGTATGACGGACTGCGCGCCAACAACGGCGGCGACGCATCCAGCTTTGCGCGCTACTTCCCCGTGCCCGGCATGAACCATTGCGCCGGCGGCCCCGCAACCGACCAGTTCGACATGCTCACGCCCCTCGTCGCATGGGTCGAACAAGGCCAGGCACCGGATTCGGTGAAGGCAACGGCCCGCGGTCCCGGCGCGAATGTGGTCAATACCGAAATCCCGGCCACCTGGTCGGCCAACCGGACGCGTCCGCTCTGTGCCTACCCCAAGGTGGCCACCTACACCGGCAGCAATCCGGAAGACGCGGCGAGCTTCAGCTGCAAGTAGCGGGGCATCGGGCAGCGCGGCGGGAGGTCGTGCATCACGACTTTCCACGCCGCCCTCGATCTCACGCGGCCATGGGCTCCGGCGGGCGCTCGATCGCACGCTCCACGTGGACCCAGTCGACCAGTTCGCGGGCCGGGTTGTAGCCCCGAACCGACTGTTGCAGCAAGGCGCGGATCGAATGCAGGTCGTTTGCCTCCACCGCGGAGGTCAAGGCCTTCAGCAACAGGCTCAGCTCGGACCAGCGCAGGCAGTCCTCGTGCGCCTTCATGATGCGGGGATGCCTTGTCGGCAGGGGGTTGTCGCCGATGAGCAGTTCCTCGTAGAGTTTTTCCGCGGGCCGCAGGCCGGTGACCTCGATGGCAATGTCGCCTTCGGGGTTGGCGGCATCACGCACTGTCATGCCGGAAAGCTCGACCATGCGTCGCGCCAGGTCGCGGATCTTCACCGGCTCGCCCATGTCCAGCACGAATACATCGCCACCGCTGCTCATGGCGCCGGCCTGAAGCACCAGTTGCGCAGCTTCCGGAATGGTCATGAAGTAACGCGTGATCTCCGCGTGGGTCAGGGTGATCGGCCCTCCGCGCTTGATCTGCTGGCGGAACAAGGGCACCACCGACCCCGATGAGCCGAGCACATTGCCGAAGCGCACCATGCAGAAACGCGTCGCCCCCGGCTTCTTCGCCACCTCCTGGGCCAGCGCCTGGAGCACCATCTCCGCGAGACGCTTGCTCGCACCCATGATGTTGGTGGGCCGCACGGCCTTGTCGGTGCTGACCAGCACGAAGTCGCTCACGCCCTGCTCCGCCGCCACCCGTGCAGTGACCCAGGTGCCGATCACGTTGTTCTTCACGCCTTCGGCCGCGTTGTGCTCGACCAGCGGCACATGCTTGTAGGCAGCCGCGTGGTAGACCGTCGATGGCCGCCAGACCTCCATGATCTCGCGGATGCGTCGTTCATCGCGTACCGAGGCCAGCAGAGGCACGACGCGCATCGCGGGCCCGCCATGGTTCGCCAACAGATTCGACAGTTCGCCGTGGATGGAGTACAGCGCGAACTCGTTTCGCTCGACCAGCAGCAGGGTCTCGGGCCGCGCACGCACGATCTGCCGGCACAGTTCGCTGCCGATCGACCCACCCGCTCCGGTGACCAGCACCACCTTGCCGAGCACGTTCTTGCTCAGAAGGATGTTGTTGGGGGGCACGGCGTCGCGCCCCAACAGGTCTTCGATGTCGAGTTCACGCACATCACCGCTCTGGACGCGCCCGTGCGCCAGATCAGTCAGGCTGGGCAGCGTGCGGACCGCGACGCGCAAGCGCAGGAGGGAGTCCAGGATTTCATTTCGCCGCTTGCGGGATGTCGATGGCAACGCCAGGAAAATGGTTCCGATCTCGAGCGAACGGAGCCGGGCCTCGAGGCCGTCCGGGCTGATGACCGGCAACCCGCAGACCTGCCCGCCATGCAGCCGTGCATCGTCGTCGAGAAATCCCGCCACCTGCATGTCCTCGTTGCGCGAAACTGCTTCCGACAGTTGCTGGCCGGCCGAACCCGCGCCATAGATCAGAACCTTCGGCAACGCCTTCGCAGACATCAACTTGCGGTAGCTGCCGCCGAGCCAATGCCCGACGAACATGCGCGACGCCCCGACTGCCACCATGAGCAGCAGCGGCTGGACGATGCCGAGCATGCGCGACACGCCCTCGACGCCGATCAGCGTGAACACCACCGCGTATGCCGTGGGCCAAGTCGACGACAACGTCGTCATGCAACGGTTCCGCCATCAGCACTCCTGATGTGGCCGTCACGCCCGGTGTGTGGTACTGGACCAGTACATTGTGGAGATAGATCTCTCCACCAGCCAACAACTCCGTGCCGGTATGGGTGTCTACCACGACCTCGACGCCGTCCTGAAAAACGACGAGCTTGAACACTTCCGACGACGCCGGATTGTTGAAGACTCTGTCACTCGTCCAAGTTTGATTGCTGCCCAGCGCAACCTCTTGCACAAGCGCATCATTGAGGTAGAGACGGTACGTCTGTGCAGGCGCATTGCCAGTCGTGATCCTGTACGGTTGATTGTTACCGGACGAAGTCCCGTTGTTGAGATCGACTGTAAGTGGCATGTAGGCGACATGGATGGTGTCATTGACCACTTGAATGTCGCCGACGGCAGTGTTGTGATAACCACTGGCATCGTACGCAGAGATCTGAAAATCGTTGCTCAGAATTTCGCCCGCACCAGCGCCCGAAGCATAGTCGTCCTTGAAACTACCCAGGGTGTAGAGGTACTGATACTGGCCGTTGCCCAAGCTCGTTATCTTCAGCGTATCGCCGCCGATCTGGATCGTCGGGTTGTTCGCCAGGTCCTGCAGAGTCAGGCCTGTCTCAACGCCCCCGAGGAAGATCTTGATTGCTGTCACGCTCGAATCCAGCGTGAAATTACCGCTCGCCGTCAGGTCGTGAATGGTGCTGCCATCATTCGCCAGCCAATTCTTGCCCGTACCGCCTGACAGCGAAGACTCATGAACGGTGTCCGATGTCGTTTGCACGGAGACCAGCGTCGGGTGCGTCGGATCCCCGCGAACGTGGGCGTCGGGTCGTCCGTCGTGTCGCCATCGGCCAGCGCTCCCTGCAGCGCACCCACGTCGTCCGTGGCGGCGCCGATGCTCGGCGCCTCGGGCTTCTGCGTGTCCACGCTGAAGTTGAACGGCGCGGTCGCGTCGCTCACCTGGCCTGCCTTGTCGGTGGCCGTGGCGGTGATGCTGTGCTCGCCCTCGCTCAGGTCCGCGTCCGGGGTGAAGCTCCAGCTGCCGTCGGGCTTCACTTCCGTGGTGCCCAAGGCCGTCGCACCGTCGTACACCGTGATGGTGCTGCCGGCCTTGCCCGTGCCCTGGATTTCAGGGCGTGCGTCGTCCGTCATGCCGTTGGGGGCGATGTTCCCCGTGGCGGCACCCTGGTCGTCCACCAGCGAACCGATCGACACGACCACATCCTGGGTGTCCACCGTCACATTCAACGGCTCGCTCGGTGCGCTGGCGTTGCCCGCCGGGTCGGTCACCACCGTGGTGAAGGCGTGATCGCCAGTCGCGTCGGTCGCCGTCGCCGTGATGTTGTGTGCCCCGTCCTTGAGATCAGCACCGGGCGTGAAGCTCCAGTTGCCGCTCGCATCCGCCTGCACGCTGCCCAGCAGGGTGGTGCCGTCATAGAGCTTGACGATGCTGCCATCGGCCAATCCCCCATCGTTAAGTGGAGTGAAATTCCAATTACCGTCGTCGGGAACAAGAACCGAGCCGATCGGCTTGCCGTTGTCGTAGATCGTGATCGTGTTGCCCGGCGTACCAATGCCGATGAATTCGGGATTGGCGTCGTCAGTAACGCCGCCGCTGGCAATCGGCCCCGTAATCGAGCCCACATCGTCCATGACAGCGCTCAGGGCATCCGAACCCGGCTTTTGAGGCGGCAGCACCGGGCGCTTCTCTTCAGTCGGCACAAAGGAGGAAGAACCACGATTCGAGTTGACCGCCGCGAAGCCCAACCCCGCCAGACCACCCATCAACATCAGCGGCCAGAAGACGCCGAACCCATCATTGCTTTCGCTCAGCGCGAGATACGGGGCGCCAGAACCGAAGGAATCTCCGCCCAATGCCACCGGCTCCATCGCACCATCAGCCAGTGAGAAGATCGCGCCTCCGCCATCGGTGCGCACGTACGCGTACAACTGACCATCTTCCGCCACACCGTAGAGACCAGGCGCATCAGGCAGCGCGTAATAGCTCTCCAGTACCACCGCTGGACTGGACTCGCCCTCGAGACTCACATGCAAGTCATCGCCAACGCGTCTGACGGTGACATTCTCCGGACCTTCATCATCGTGCTCGCCCTTGAGCAAGTACTTGACGCCAGACTTGGCCTTGATCTTCACGGCCGAGTTCGCGTCGACAACTCGAGCAACATTCTTCACGCCATCGCTCACGATGATGCTTGCTTTTTTGGACATTGATTCCCTGAAAAACTGTTTGTAATTGAGTACAAGATTTCGCATCGATGGCCGCGTTCGACTGTCCGAAGTCCATCCAGCCTTCACACTCACGCCAAGGCTGCTGCGCCGGGGGAGTCTCGTGATTGAACGGGCCCAGGCCTATAAGAATCGTCTTAAAGTAGTACACGCGGAGGCCGGTCTGGCCGGCAAAAATCCACTCTCGGGCGGAGGATTTAGCGGTCGGGGCCAAGCACGACGTGCGCTGCCGACCTCGCTATTCAACCGGGAACGAATGCTCGGAGCGGACGCGTCCGAAGCGGTCTTCCTCGGGTGAAACCCTTGCTCACCGGGGCTTGTGTGTCGATATAGTAAATCGATTCAGTAAACCGATACACGTCCGAAATTCGAGCCGAGTCCAGCCCAAAGACAAGGAGACACGCCATGTCCCAGATATCTCGGCGGCGCTTCGTGCAGGCCGCCACAGCCGTCACCCTCCCCGCATTGACAGGCTTTCCTGCCATCGTGCGTGCACAGGTGCCCATCTCGCTGCGCATGTCTTCCTCGATGACGGCGGACGACAACGCCGCCCACTACGTCTGGTACCAGCGCTTTCAGGCCAATCTGAAGGCTGCGACGGGCGATGCCATCAAGCTCGACTATTTCCCGAACAACCAACTGGGCAAGGAAAGCGATGTGGTCCAGCAGGTCAAGGTCGGTTCCATCGACATGATGGTGACGGGCTCGTCGATCTGGGCCACGGCACTGCCCGAGATCGGCATGCTGGACCTGGGCTATGTGTTCGAGAGCTATGCGCATGCCGCCAAGGTCCTGGAAGGAACCGTCGGCACGACGCTCAACGGCATGCTGCAACAGCGCGCCGGTTGCACCATCCTGACCTGGGCCTCCCACTTCGGCCCGCGCAACGTCTACACCAAGGCACAGGTCAGATCGTTGGTGGAAATCAAGGGCGTGAAGCTGCGCGTGCTGCCCACGCCGGCCTTCATCGAGACCTTCAAGATCATGGGCGCCATCCCCACGCCCATTCCCTTCGGCGAGCTCTACATGGCCGCGCAGACGGGCGTGGTGGACGGGTTCGAGCATGACGCCGGCACGGTGCTGGCGAGCAAGCTGTACGAGGTCACGAAGTCCTGCTGGCAGACCGAGCACCTGTTCAGCCCGATGGTCGTCGTGATCGGCAAGCGTGGCCTCGACAAGATTCCCGCCGACGTTCGTACCGGATTCATGAAGGCAGTCGCCGAGGCATCGGTGCAGCAGCGGGTGATTGCCAATGAAAAGGCCGTGTCGGCCATCGAGGAACTGAAGACGAAGGGCATGACCTTCTTCCCGATGGCGCCCGCAGAGCGCGCCACTGTGCGCAAGGAGATGGAGACGAAGCTTTGGGCGGACTTCGCCAAGCAATACCCGAGCACGGCACCGCTGTTCGCGGCCATTGCCAACAACAAGGCCTGAGAGGGAAGCCGAATCGGGGATCCTTCGATGTCCGCAGACCTTGCAGCCGCCCTGCCCCATTCCGCCGCGCTGCCGGCCTGGGGCTTTCGTCATGACACGCATCCCGGCCGCTTTCTGGCCCTGTTGACGCGCTACATCGAGTATCTGTCCGGCGTGGTGTTGGCGGTGGACGTGTTGGTGGTGTTCCTGTCGGTGATCTATCGCTATGTGCTGCACGACCCGGTCGACTGGGCCGAGGAAGTCGCGCGAGCGCTGATGATCGTGCTGGTGTTCTTCGGCGCCGCGACGGTGCTCGCGCGCAGCCAGCACGTCGGAGTCGACCTGTTCCGCCAGATGCTGCCCGCGCGCTGGCAGCCAGCGTTGATACAGACCGCGCACTGGATCATCGCCGGCGTATCCGTCAGCCTTCTCCTGACATCGATCCTGCTGCTCATCGACTCGTACAGCCAGACCACGTCGCTCGGCCTGCCGCAATGGCTGTATGTCTATCCCGTGGTGGCCGGCAGCCTGTTCATGACCTTGTTCGGCGTGGCCAATGCGGTCAACGGCCCGGCACGCGTCGTCTTCGGCACCTTGGCCGCAAGCATCGTGATATTGGCGGCGGTGTTCGGCTGGAACGCGCTGATGCCTTCGCACGCCATCCCTCATGGCGTGCTGCTCGCAGCCGGGTTCGTCGGCAGCCTGGCGCTGGGCGTGCCCATCGGCTTCGTACTCGCCTTTTCGTCACTGCTCTATTTCCTGGCCGATCCGTCGCTGCCCATGCTGGTGTATGCGCAACAGGTGATGGCGGGCAGCGATCACTTCGTGCTGCTCGCCATCCCCTTCTTCGTGCTGGCGGGCCTGCTGATGGAATCCAACGGCATGTCCTCGCGCCTGATCGAGCTGCTGCTGCGGATCTTCGGCCGCGTGCGTGGCGGCCTGGGCCTCATCACCATCACGGCGACTGCGTTCTTCTCGGGCGTGTCGGGGTCCAAGCTGGCCGACATCGCCGCAGTAGGCGGCATCGTGATGCCCGCGGTGCGGCGCACGCGACAAGATCCCAACGAGGCGGCCGGCCTGCTGGCGTCGACCGCGATCATGGCCGAGACGATTCCGCCGTGCATCAACATGATCATCATGGGCTTCGTCGCGAACATCTCGATTGCCGGCCTCTTCATGGCGGGACTGGTGCCGGCAGCGGTCATGGCGCTGGCGCTGGCCGTGCTGGCCGTCGCCTTCGGCCGCAAGATCAATCCTGACGAAGCCTTCGCGTCGCGCACGCCGCTCCTGAAGCTGCTCGGCGGCGCACTGGTGGCGGTGGTCATGGTGGGCATGATCGGCAAGGGCGTGACGTCCGGCGTCGCAACGTCCACGGAGGTGTCGGCCTTCGCCGTGATCTATGCGCTCGTCGTGGGCAGCCTCGCGTTTCGCGAACTGAGCGTGAAAGCGCTTGCACGGCTGTTCGTCAAGTCGGCATCGATGGCGGGCAGCATCCTGTTCATCGTCGCGGCGGCGTCCAGCCTTTCGTTCGCGCTGACCATCGAGCAGATCCCTCAACTCGTCTCCAGCTCGATGATCGCGTTTGCGCACCAGTACGGCAGCGTGATGTTCATCCTGCTGTCGGTCCTGATGATGATCGTCTTCGGTGCCGTGCTCGAAGGCGCGCCGGCGCTGATCATCTTCGGGCCTCTGCTCACGCCGATCGCGCAGCAGCTCGGCATCAGCCCGCTGCACTTCGGGACGGTGATGGTGATCGCCATGGGCCTGGGCCTGTTTGCGCCGCCGATCGGCCTCGGTCTCTTCGCCACATGTGCTTTCACCGGGACGCAGGTGAAGGATGTCGCGCGCCCTATGATGAAGTACCTCGCCGTGCTGCTGGCGACGCTGGTCGTGCTGGTGCTCGTGCCTTCGTTCTCGCTGTGGCTACCCAGTCGGCTCGGCCTCTGATCGATACAGGAAATAGCGGATGACCACCATCCAGGACGTTGCCAGACACGCTGGCGTTTCGGTGAGCACCGTATCGAACGTGCTCAACGGGCGCGCCGACCGGATGCGCGCCGAAACGCTCGCGCGCGTCGAAGTCGCCATCGAGACGCTCGGGTTTCGGCCCAACAAGCTGGCGCAGCAGCTCAAGACGGGCCAGACCCCGCTCATCGGCCTGCTCGTACCGTCGATGACCAATCCCATGTACGGCTTCATTGCACGCGAGATCGAGAACGTGGCGCAGGAGCAATACGGCTACCGCCTGCTGATCGGCAGCACCTACCGCGACCGCGAGAAGGAAAGCGCCTTCTTCGACGACCTGATGTCGCAGGGCGTGCGGCGCGTCATCGTGATCTCCTCACTGGCCGACGAGCGGCACTTCGAACTGGCCGTCAAGAGCGGCATGGCGGTCGTGAGCTACGACCGTGGCGCCACGCCCGGCAAGCGGTCCGCCGTCGACCACGTCATGCCCGACAACTTCGAGGCGGCACGAATGGCCACGCAGCACCTCATCGACAAGGGACATCGGCAACTTGCGTTCGTGACCGTTGCCGGCATGACGATGAGCCGCAGCGCCAAGATCGACGGCTTCCACGCCGCGGCCAGCGCGGCGGGCCTCCAGCGTCAGGCGCAGGTGATCGACGGCGGGCCCCTGAACGAATACGGTGACGCCGTGATCGCAGAGGTCGGCCGCGCCACTGCGCTGAAGATCGCGGGCTCGACGCGCAGGCCGACGGGCATCGTCGCGCTCAACGACCTCATGGCGCTCGGGCTCATGGCGGGCCTGCGCGAAGCGGGCCTGGCGGTGCCGGCCGATGTGTCGCTCGTCGGCATCGACGGGCACTTCCTGTCGACGCTGTCCAATCCGATGCTGACCACGGTCGAGTTGCCGGTGCGCCAGATGGCGCGCGCGATGGTGCAACGCGTGATGCGAGGGAGCCCCGATGACAGCGACGACGAGCGCACGCTCGTTTTCGCGCCGACACAACTCGCAGAGCGCGAGTCGGTCGCCCCTGCACCTCCAGGTTCCGCCACACGGCGCACTTCCGCGAGCAGGGCCAAGGCGGAGAAATCGACGACATGACCATCGTCTTCGTCAGCCACCCGGCCGACAAGCTGGACCAGTATTTCGGCGCCCGGGCCGTGAAAGCGTTGACGGCCATCGCCGAGGCACGCTTCAACCCCCATGCCCGGGAGCTGCCAACGAGGGAACTCATTGCAGCGGCGGAAGGCTGCGACGCCATCATTGCCTATCGGCAGACCCCGGCACCCGAGGCAGTTTTCCGCGATTTGCCGGACCTGGCCGCCTTCCTGCGCTGTGCGGTGGACATCCGCACGATCGACGTCGCCGCTGCCAGCGCACACGGCGTACTCGTGACGCAGGCCAGCGCGGGCTACGTGCCGGCGGTGGCCGAATGGATCGTCGCGGCCATGATCGACCTGGGGCGCGGCATCAGCCGCTATGCCGATGCCTACCACCGCGGCGAACCGCCAACACCCTTCATGGGCCGCGAACTGCGCGGCTCGACGCTGGGCGTGATCGGCTACGGTCAGATTGCGCAATACCTCTGCAAGTTGGCCACGGCCCTCGGCATGAACGTGCAGGTGGCAACACCCGAACTCATCAACCGCCAGGACGGCCTGCAGCAGGTGCCCATGCAAACCCTGTTGGCCGCATCCGACTTTGTCGTGTGCCTGGCGCCGGCCAATGCGCAGACCGAAAACCTGATGGACGCGACCGCTTTCGCTGCCATGCGAGCGGACGCTTTCTTCATCAACGCCTCGCGCGGGGAGCTGGTCGATGAAGGCGCACTGCTCCACGCGCTGGAATCCGGGCACATCGCCGGGTGCGCCCTCGACGTGGGCCGCGCGCCCGACCAGATGCCGACACCCTCGTTGGCTGCCCACCCGCGCGTGCTTGCGACACCGCACATCGGCGGTCTGACGGCGCCGGCCACGGAACACCAGGCCATGGAGACGGTGTCTCAGCTGGCAAGGCTGCAGAAGGGCGAAGTTCCGGCCGGCGCGATCAATGCGGCGAACGCGACGCGACTGGCGGCCTGGCGCCGACGCGACCTCGCCGCGAGTTCGGCAACTTCCAAGTGAGCATCCATCCCGCATGAGCACATCACAGTCCTTCGATGGCGCGTGCGATTGCCACGTGCATGTCTATGACAGCGCCTATCCACTGGCGCCCACGGCCACTTTCACGCCGCCCGACGCGCCGGTTGTCGCCTACCGCGAAGTGCAGCGCGCGCTTGGGCTCACGCGCGTGGTCATCGTCCAGCCCACGGGCTATGGCTTCGACAATCGGTGCACGCTGTCGGCAGTGGAACAACTGGGATCCGGCGCGCGGGCGATCGCCGTGGTGCCCGAAGAGACGTCCGACGAAGAGTTGTCGCGCCTGCATCGTGCCGGCGTGCGCGGCATCCGCTACATGATGCTGGCGGGGGGATTGCTGCCCTGGTCGAGCCTGGCGTCGATGGCTTCGAGGATCGCGCCGCTGGGCTGGAACATCAACCTGCAACTCGACGGACGCGAACTGCCGCGGCACGAGGCCATGCTGGGCCGCCTGCCCTGCCGGCTCGTCATCGACCACATCGGCAAGTTCCTGGGGCCGACTTTGCCCGAGGACGACGGCTTTCTCGCGCTGCGCCGGCTGCTCGACAAGGGCAACTGCTGGATCAAGCTATCCGCACCCTACGAGAGTTCGCGCAGCGGGCCACCCGGCTACGAGGACGTGGCGCTGCTCGCGCGCACCCTGGCGCGGGACTTTCCGGATCGATGCCTTTGGGCCAGCAACTGGCCGCACCCCAACGTCAAGCCCGCACCGTCCGACACGCACCTTCTTGCATGGATGCTCGATGGCGTGGAGGACGAGGCAACGCGGCGCAAGATCCTCGTCGACAACCCTGCCGCGTTGTACGGGTTCTGAGAGCGATCAGTCGACGAAGTAAGCTTCCGGCGCCTGCTTGCGCAAGGCGGCGAGATGTTCGGTGATGTGGTTGATGTGGGAGGCCACGCTGGCACCCAGACCCGCCACGTCGCGCGACGCCATCTGGGCGAGCATCTGCTCGTGTTCCTGCAACGCGCGCTCGGCGTGCCCGGCGACGTGCCCGAGCAGCAGCCAGCGCACGCGATCGAACTGGCGCTTGATCGGTTCGAGCATGGTCCAGATATGTTCGCGGCCCGCGAACTCGAAGAGCCGGCGGTGCATCAGCTCGTCCAGCTCCGAGAAGCGGTCGATCTCGCCGCTTTCGACTGCGCTGCGCTGGCGCGCCACGATCTGCCCGAACTCCTTGAGCTGCTCCGGTGTGATGCTCTGTGCCAGTTGCACATGGTTGGCGCATTCGAGCGTGCTGCGCACGAACCGGCTTTCTTCGAGCAGCGACATGCGAACGGGCGCCACGAAGGTGCCCACCTGGCGATAGATCACCACCATCTGTTCTTCGGCCAGCTGCGCGAGCGCCTCCCGTACGGGCGTGCGGCTCACGTCGATCAGCTTCGAGATCGTGGCCTCGGACAGCGCCGTGCGCGGCGGCAGGGCGCCACGCACGATGGCGTCGCGCAGCTGGTCGTGCACCTGGGAGGTATAGGAGCGCTCAGGGTCGATTGTGAAACCGTTGAGCGCGGCGACGAGGGGGCCCTCGGTACGTGCCGTGTCAGTTTTCTGCGGATCGAGGGCGCGAGGCATGTCAGATAGGTTGGTAGAGGGTCAGTGCCATGGTAGAGCACTAAATATTCTTAGCCCGTCAGGGTTTCCCCGCTCTTTTTGCCAGGGAATGTCTCCATAGACTCGACTCACGCCCCAGAACTACCATGGTACTGTGGTGAATCAAGGAGACAAGATCCCATGCCCTCGGCATCCAATTCGATCGAAGAGCGGTTGTCGCAGCACACGCTGCCGGGCCTCGCGGCGCGGGCGACCTTGCCGGCCTACGACCGATCTCGATTGGCGACGGGCATCGTCCACCTGGGCTTGGGCGCCTTTCACCGGGCTCACCAGGCCCTCTACACCGAGTCGGTGGTCGCCCAGGGCGACAAGCGCTGGGGCATCGTCGGCGTCAGCCTGCGTGACCCCGGTGTCGCCGACACCCTGGCAGCGCAGGACCACCTGTATTCGGTGACCGAGCGCCATGGTGATGAGGCCCGCACCCGCGTGGTCGGCGTCGTACGGGCGGCCTTGTTCGCGCCGAGACAGCTGGATGCGGTGATCGCCGCCATCGCCGATCCAGCGACGAGCATCGTCAGCACCACCGTCACCGAGAAGGGCTACAGCCAGCATCCGGGCAGCGCCGACCTCGACCTGGACGACCCCGCCGTGCGACGCGACATCGCGAATCCGGACACCCCCGGCACCACCTTGGGCGTGCTGGCCGCCGGCATCCGTCGCCGCCCGGACGATGCGCCGCTGACGCTGGTGTGCTGCGACAACATGGCCGGCAACGGCGACACGCTGCGCAAGTTGCTGGTGCAGTACGCGGAGCAGTTCGACAAGCCGCTGGCCCGTCGCATCCAGACACAGGTGGGCTGCCCCAACAGCATGGTCGATCGCATCGTGCCCGCCGCAACGCCGGATTCGCTCGCCTGGGCCTCGGCCCGGCTCGGCGTCCGCGACGAGGCCGCGATCGTCTGCGAGCCCTTCACCCAATGGGTGATCGAAGACCGCTTCGCCGGTCCCCGCCCCGCCTGGGAGGATGCCGGCGCCCTGCTGACCGACGACGTGCGCCCCTACCAGGCGATGAAGCTGCGCTTGCTGAACGGTACGCACTCGGCCATCGCCTATGCCGGCCAGCTTTGCGGGCTGGAGAGCGTGTCCGACGCCATGGCCGACCCGCTGGTCGGCGGCTTCGCGCGGCGCCTGATGCTGGAAGACCTTCGCGCCACCGTCGTCGCACCCGCGGGCTACGACGTGCTGGCCTACTGCCATGAGCTCCTCCGCCGCTTCGAGAACCCCTCCCTCGCGCACCGCACGCAGCAGATCGCCATGGACGGCACGCAGAAGGTGCCGGTGCGCTGGCTGCCCGCGCTGCGCGAAAGCGGCGTCGACGGCGTCGAACGGCCGATGCTGGAGCGCGCCCTGGCGGCCTGGCTCCACTACCTGGCGCGCGGCTGTGGCGACAGCGGTGCGCCACTGACCATCAGCGACCCCGGCGCCGAAGCACTGGCGAGACGCCTGCGCTCGGCGGCCAGCGACAGCGATGCGATCCATGCCGCCTTCGCGCACGAGCCGGTCTTCGGCCATGCGCCTTGGCCGCCCGCGCTGGCGGCCCGCCTGGCCCGGCATCTCGGAACGCTCCGGCACGGCGGCATGGCTGCACTGCTCGCTGCCTGACCTCACCGCCGCTTTCATTCGCACCCGACCGATCACCCGACAAATCAACGGAGACTTCAATGACCTTCGCGCCCACCCGCCGCCAATTCGGCACCACCCTCGCCGCTGCCGGCATGGCCGCCGCCCTGCCCCGCTTCGCCTTCGCACAGAGCGAGATCAAGCTCAAGTACGGCACCGCCCTTTCCGGCGGACCACCCGGGCAGCCTGCGCATCAAGGAAGCGGCCGAGGCGATCCGCAAGGACACGGGCGGCAAGGTCGACCTGCAGGTCTATCCGACCAGCCAGCTCGGCAGCGAGCCGGACATGATCTCGCAGGTGCGCGCAGGGGCCATCGACATCATGTCCACCGCCGGAACGAACCTGCAGACGCTGGTGCCGACCGCGGGCATCAACGGCGTGGCCTTCGCCTTCAAGGACTATGACGTCGTCTGGGCCGCGATGGACGGCGACCTCGGCGCCTACGTTCGTGCCGCTCTCGCCAAGGTCAACCTGTATGCCTACGAGAAATGCCTCGACAACGGCTATCGCAACATCACCTCGGCCACCAAGCCCATCGCCACGCCGGCGGACCTGAAGGGCTTCAAGATCCGCGTGCCGGGCATTCCGATCTGGATCTCGATGTTCAAGGCGCTGGGCGCATCGCCGACCGCGATCCCCTTCGGCGAGCTCTATTCGTCGCTGCAGACCAAGGTCGTCGACGGCCAGGAAAACCCGCTCGCCCTGATCCAGAGCGCCAAGCTCTACGAAGTGCAGAAGTATTGCGCGCTGACGGCCCACACGTGGGATGGCCACTTCATCTTCGGCAACGCGAAGAAGCTGCAAGCCTTGCCCAAGGAAGTGCAGGAATCGCTGTCGAAGAACCTCAACGCGGCCGCCCTGAAGCAGCGCGAGGACATCGCCAAGCTCAACGCCGACGCGCAGGCCCAGCTGACCAAGCTCGGCGTGACTTTCAACAAGCCGGACCCGGCACCCTTCCGCGACATGCTCAAGACCGCCGGCTTCTACACGGAGTGGAAGAACAAGTACGGCGACGAGGCCTGGGCCAAGCTCGAGAAGTACTCGGGCAAGCTCGTCTGACGACGGCGAACATCAAGAACGACTGGAGCGCGCCATGCAGTCCACCGTCGACCCCCTCGACATCGTCCCGCCCGCCACATCGAACTGGTTCGACCGGCTGCTGGCTTGGGTGACCGAAGTGCCGGCAGCCGCGATCGTCGTCGCCGAGATCCTGATCCTCGGCGGCGGCGCGTTCGCGCGCTATGCGCTGCACGAGCCGCTAACCTGGACCGACGAACTCGCCAGCATCCTCTTCCTGTGGCTGGCGATGCTCGGCTCCTGCATTGCGCTGCGCCGCGCCGCCCACATGCACCTGACCACCTTCATCAAGGACCTGCCCGCCGCCAAGCGCGCGTGGCTCGACGCCTTCGGCATGTGCCTGGTGGTCGGCTTCCTGCTGATGCTCGCCGGACCGGCGTGGGAACACTGGCATGAGGAGATGGACGTTTCGACGCCCGTGCTGGGCCTGAGCGAAGGATGGCGTGCGGGCGCGGTGTGCGCGGGTGCGTTCCTGATGCTCGTCACGGCGGTCGCGCGGCTGGTCGAGCATGCGAACTGGAAGCAGATCGCCGTCTGCGGCGGGACGGTGGCCCTCCTGGGGGGCGCGCTGTGGCTGCTGTCGCCGGCACTCGCGACGCTCGGCAACATCAACCTGATCATCTTCTTCCTGCTGATGCTGGTCGGCTGCATCGTGATCGGCGTCCCGATCGCGTTCGCCTTCGGGCTCGCGACGATGTGCTATCTCACCTTCTCGACGCCGACGCCGATGTCGCTCATGCCCAACCGGATGCAGGAAGGCATGTCGCACCTGATCCTGCTGGCGGTGCCGCTGTTCGTGTTCCTCGGCTCGCTCATCGAGATGACGGGCCTGGCGCGCGCGATGATCAACTTCCTGGTCAGCCTGATCGGCCATGTGCGCGGCGGATTGCAATACGTGCTGCTGGGCGCGATGTACATCGTGTCGGGCATCTCGGGCGCCAAGGCGGCCGACATGGCGGCAGTTGCCCCGGCGCTGTTCCCCGAGATGAAGAAGCGCGGCAGCAAGGACGGCGACCTCATCGGCCTGCTGTCGGCTTCGGGCGCCATGTCGGAGACCATTCCGCCGAGCATCGTGCTGATCACGGTCGGCTCGGTCACGGGCGTGTCGATCACCTCGCTGTTCGTCGGTGGCCTGATGCCCGCGGTCGTCGGCCTGGTGCTGATGGCGATCGTGGTCTGGTGGCAGACGCGTCGCGAGGACATGTCCGGCGTCACCAAGGCAACGGGTGCGCAGATCGGGAAGCTCCTGCTGGTGGCGCTGCCGGCGCTCGCATTGCCGGTGATCATCCGCACGGCGGTGGTCGAAGGCGTCGCCACCGCCACCGAAGTGTCGACCATCGGCATCTTCTACACGCTGCTGGCGGGCCTCTTCATCTACCGGCAGTTCGACTGGCGCCGCATCTATCCGATGCTGCTCGACACCGCCTCGCTGTCGGGCGCGATCCTGCTGATTGTCGGATGCGCCACGGCGATGGCATGGGCGCTGACGCAGTCCGGTTTCGCGCAGGACCTCGTGAAGTTCATGACTGCCGTGCCCGGCGGCAAGATGGGCTTCCTGCTGGTCTCGGCGCTGGCCTTCGTCGTGCTCGGCAGCCTGCTCGAAGGCATTCCCGCCATCGTGCTGTTCGGCCCGCTCCTCTTCCCCATCGCCAAGCTGGTCGGCGTCAACGAAGTGCACTACGCGATGGTCGTGATCTTCGCGATGGGCCTCGGACTCTTCGCACCACCTTTCGGTGTCGGCTTCTACGCGGCCTGCGCCATCGGACGCGTGTCGCCCGACGTCGCGATGCCGCGCGTATGGCCGCACATGGCGGCGCTCTTCGTCGCCTTGCTGCTGCTGGTCTTCGTGCCCTGGTTCTCGATCGGCTTCCTTTAGCCCGCCGCATCAGCCGCTCGACGAGCGGCAACCCGCCGACATCCCTCTCACCTCCTGGAGACTGAATTGAAGATCGAACGCATCCAGACCATCGTCACCTGCCCGGGCCGCAACTTCGTCACCGTCAAGATCGTCACCGACGAAGGCGTGGTCGGGTTGGGCGACGCCACGCTCAATGGCCGCGAACTCGCGGTCAAGGCCTACCTCGACGAACACGTGTTCCCCTGCCTCATCGGCCGCGATCCGCGCAACATCGAGGACATCTGGCAGTACCTCTACCGTGGCGCCTACTGGCGGCGCGGCCCGGTGACGATGACCGCCATCGCGGCCATCGACATGGCGCTCTGGGACATCAAGGGCAAGCTTGCCGGCATGCCGGTGTACCAGCTGCTGGGCGGCAAGAGCCGCGACGGCCTCATGGTCTACGGCCACGCAAACGGCCGCGACCACGCCGAGGCCGTCGAGGCGGTGCAGAAGCACATGGAGGAAGGCTTCAAGGCCATCCGCGTCCAGTCCGGCGTGCCCGGGCTAGAGAAGACCTATGGAGTCGGAAAGACCAAGGGCTTCTACGAGCCGGCCGAAAAGGGCCTGCCGCCCGAAGAACCCTGGGACACGTCGCTCTACCTGCGCCATACGCCAGAGCTGTTCCGCAAGGTGCGCGAGGCGATCGGCTTCGATACGCACCTGCTGCACGACGCCCACCATCGACTGACGCCGATCGAAGCTGGCCGCCTCGGCAAGGAGCTCGAGCCCTACAGCCTGTTCTGGATCGAGGACGCGACGCCGGCCGAGAACCAGGAAGCCTTTCGCCTGATCCGGCAGCACACGACCACGCCGCTGGCGATCGGCGAGGTCTTCAATTCGATCTGGGACTGCAAGGACCTCATCAGCGAGCAGCTGATCGACTACATCCGTTCGACCATCACGCATGCCGGCGGCATCACGCACGTGCGCCGAATCGCCGACTTCGCGGCCATGTACCAGGTGCGGACCGGCTTCCATGGCGCGACCGACCTGTCGCCGGTGTGCATGGCCGCGGCCGTGAACTTCGGCCTGTGGGTGCCCAACTTCGGCATCCAGGAACAGATGCCGCACACGCCGCTCACCGACGAGGTGTTCCCGCACAACTACCGCTACGAGGACGGCTACCTGGTCATGGACGAAGTGCCGGGCCTCGGCGTCGACATCGATGAAGAGCTCGCGGCGAAGTACCCGTACGAGCGGGCCTACCTGCCGGTCGCGCGGCTGCGCGACGGCTCGATGTGGAACTGGTGACCGGCGGCCCGAGCCTTCCAAAACAGCGCAAGAAAACACAAGGACTCCATCATGCTCAGCGTCGTCGTCGATCAACCCAACAGCATGGCCGTCGTCGAACGACCCATGCCCGAGCCCGAGGCCGGCGAGGTGCGCGTGCGCGTGCGCTTCGCGGGCATCTGCGGCTCCGACCTGCACATCTTCCACGGGCAGAACCCGTTCGTCGCCTACCCGCGCGTCATCGGCCACGAGTTCGTCGGCCGCATCGAATCGGTCGGCGCCGGCGTCAGCGCTTCGCGCATCGGCGAGACGGTGGTGGTGGATCCGGTCATCAGTTGCGGCCAATGCCATGCGTGCCTGATCGGACGGCAGAACGTGTGCAGCCGCCTTCAGGTGATCGGCGTGCATCGCGACGGCGGCTTCAGCCAGTACGCCTGCGCGCCGGAAAAGAACGCCTATGTCGTGCCGAAGGGCCTGGCCGACGCCAGCGCGTCGGTGATCGAGCCCTTTGCGGTGGCGGCGAACGTCACCAGCCGTACCGGCGTGTTCCCCAGCGATGTCGCGCTCATCTACGGCGCCGGACCGGTCGGGCTCAACCTGATGCAGGTGCTCAAGCGCGTCTACGGCATTCGCGCCTTCATCACCGATCACTTCGACGAGCGATTGGCCCTGGCGCTGCAATGCGGCGCGGCAGAGGACGAAATCATCAACACCTCGCGCGAGCCATTGGCCGAAGCGCTGGCCAAGCGCGGCGTCGAAGGCGGGCCGACCCTGATCTACGACGCGGTGTGCCATCCATCGATCCTCGAAGAGGCGGTCCGCATCGCCGCGCCGGCCGGCCGCATCGGCGTGCTCGGCTTCTCGTCCACGCCTTCGGCCATCCCGCAGCAGGAGCTGACGAAAAAGGAGCTGACGCTGTACGCCTCGCGCCTGAACTGCGCGATGTTCCCGACGGTGATCGACTGGATCACACGCGGGCTGGTCGACCCCGGCCGCATCATCAGCCACAAGGTCGACTTCCGGGACGTGGCCGGCGCCTTCGACATCGCGGAGCGCAACCCCCGCTACAGCTGCAAGGTGCTGCTCGACTTCGGTGTCGACGCCTGAGTACGACGGCATAGCTCGCGTTGATACCGATACGGGTGCCCGACGCGGCCCCCTAGAATTTTCGAGGCGCACACGGCGTCGACAACAAAAGGAGACAAGACATGACGTTCCCCTCGCTTCCGCTCTCGCGCATGCGCCTGTCGGCTCTGGTCGCCGGCGCGGTCCTGCTGGGCGCCAGCCTGCATGCATCGGCACAGTCCGTGCCCGCGCCGGGTGCCAGTCCGCGCATCGATGCCATCAAGAAGTCGGGCGTGCTGCGTGTCGCGGTCCTGTCGAATCCGCCATGGCTGGTCGAGAACACCACCGGCTCGGGCGATGCATGGGCCGGGCCGGCGTGGCTGCTTGCCGTTGAGTCCGCCAGGCAACTGGGCGTGAAGCTCCAGCCGGTTCCGGTGTCGCACGAGACCAAGGTGCCGGTGCTGGCCTCGAACCAGGCCGACATCACGATCTCGCCGCTCTCCGTCACGCCCGAGCGGCTGAAGGCGGTCGACTTCGTCACCTATTCGAAGACCGCGCTCTGCGTGTTCGGTCGCGCCGACAACCCGAAGGTCGCGAACGCCAAGTCGATCGACGAGTTCAACAATCCTTCCATCACCGTCGCGTATTTCACCGGCGGCGGCGAGGAGAACTGGGTCAAGAAGCGCTTCCCCAACGCCAAGCTGCGCGGTGTGTCGACCGCCGGCACCGCGGCGCCGGTCGAGGAGATCATGGCCAAGCGCGCCGACGTGACGCCGATCAACCGCGTGCCATGGCAGGCGCTGAATCGCAAGGTCAAGGGCCTCAAGGCGCTGCCGGAGGGCAACAACTGCCAGGACAGCACCGAGATGGCGACACCGATCGGCCTGGCCATCGACAAGAACCAGCCCGAGTTCCTGAACTGGCTCAAGAGCGTCAGCGACGGCATGAAGGCCAAGCTCGACGCCGACGAGGCGCGCATCATCTCCACGATGTAGGTCGATCCGTCTCGCGATGGAATTCGACTTCTCGCCGCTCATCGACAGCTGGCAGTACCTGCTGGGCGGACTCGGCATCACGCTGCTGCTGTCGGTGCTGAGCGCCGCCAGCGCGCTGGTGCTGGGCACCGCGCTCGGCCTCGGCCGCGTCTACGGCCCGGCATGGCTGCGCATCCCCATCGTGTTCTACATCGACACCCAGCGCGCCATCCCGGTGCTGGTGATCCTGGTGTGGTTCTATTTCGCGGTGCCGATCCTCACTGGCGTGAGCTTCCATCCGATCTGGGCTGCGCTCATCGCGCTGTCGCTGCACATCGCCGCCTACGTGGCGGAAATCGTCCGCGCCGGCATCGAATCGATCCGCCCGGGCCAGGTGCGTGCGGCGCTGGCGTTGGGCATGTCGCGTGCGCAGATCGTGCGCAAGGTGGTGTTGCCGCAGGCCCTGGTGCGCATGCTGCCGGCGTTCGGCTCGATCCTGTCGATCACGATCAAGGACACCGCCATCGCCACCGTGATTGCCGTGCCCGAACTCATGAAGCGCGCCGAGACCATCGCCGGCCAAAGCTACCGGCCGATCGAGGTGTTCACGGTCACGGCAATCATCTACTTCATCATCCTGTTCCCGTGCACGCGGCTGATCGACGTGCTGTACCGGCGCGTCGCGCACCTGGGCCGCTCATGAACCTCGACTGGAGCATCGTCTGGACGCACCGTGCCGACCTGCTGCACGGTGCACTGCTCACGGTGGTCCTGACCGTGCTGACGATGCTGGTGGCGGTGCCGGCCGGCATCCTGCTGGCGCTGATGCGGCTGTCGCATTCGAAACCGCTGTCAGCGCTGAGCCACTGGTTCGTCGAGTTCTTCCGAAACCTGCCGTTAATCCTCGTGGTGTACTGGGCCTTCTACGTGATGCCGGTCCTGCTCCACATCGAGTTCTCCGCCTTCACGACCGGGCTGGTGGCCCTGTGCCTGAACGTCTCGGCCTACAACGCCGAGACCTTTCGCGCCGGCATCAACTCCATCCGCAAAGGGCAGACCGAAGCCGCCATCGCCATCGGCATGAGCCGCTGGCAGGCAATGCGCAAGATCGTGATCCCGCAGGCCTGGCGGCGCGTGCTGCCGGTGCTGGCGAGCACCTGGGTGTCGCTCTTCAAGGACACCTCGCTGGTGTCGGTGATCGCCGTGGGCGAACTCGCGCACGTCGCGCTGCAGATCCGCTCCCAGAGTTTTCGCGTGCTGGAGATGCTGACCGCCATGGCGGCCATCTACTGGCTCATGGGCTACCCGCAGGCCAAGCTGGTCGACTGGATTCAGAAGAAGTTCGAGGTCAAGGAATGAACGCTGCCACACTGCGCAAGGGCTCGCACCTGCCGCCCGTCGTGGTCTACGACAACGTGCGCAAGTGCTATGGCAGCTTCGTCGCGATCGACGGCGTGTCGGTGCAGGTCAACAAGGGCGAGGTGCTCTGCCTGATCGGCCCGTCGGGCTCCGGCAAGTCGACCCTGCTGCGCTGTACCAACGCGCTCGAAGTGGTGGATGGCGGGCGCGTGCTGTTCGACGGCGAGCCCCTGCCCGCGCAGGAAAGCGAGGCGCGCAAGGTGCGCCGGCGCATGGGCATGGTGTTCCAGAACTTCGAGTTGTTTCCGCACAAGAGTGCGCTCGACAACGTGGCGATCGGTCCGATCACCGTGCTGGGCATGCCCGAGAAGGAAGCTCGCGCACGCGCCATGGCCTTGCTCGACAAGGTCGGCCTGGCCAGCAAGGCCAACAACTTCCCGAGCGGCCTGTCAGGCGGCCAGCAGCAGCGGGTCGCGATTGCACGCGCGCTGGCGATGGAGCCCGAGGTCATGCTCTTCGACGAGCCGACCTCCGCGCTCGACCCCGAGACCATCGGCGAAGTCCTCAACGTCATGAAGCGGCTGGCCGACGAAGGCATGACGATGGTCGTCGTCACGCACGAGATGGCCTTCGCGCAGCGCGTCGCCAACTGGGTCGTCGTGTTCGACCACGGCAAGGTCGTCGAGCAGGGGCCGCCCGAGCAGGTCTTCAACGCGCCCACGGCCGAGCGGACGCGCGATTTCCTGGGGCACCTCGGCTGGAACGGCTGAGCCTTACGGGAGCAGTTCGAACTTCAGCTCGGCGAGCGGGGTGACCTTCTCGTCCCGGGTCAGCTTGTACTCGGTGTTCGGCCCCAGCCACTTGGCCCAGAGCTTGTCGATCTCGCCGGACTTGTCGAGCGCATAGAGCGCGGCGTTGACCTTGGCCAGCAGCACCGGCTCGTCCTTCTTCATGCCGATGCCGATCGGCTGGAACACCATCGGCTCCTTGATCATCTTGAGCTCGACGCCGCCGCTCTTCGACTGGTTGACGAGCTTGGTGATGGTCATGGTGTTGGCCACCATGCCGACGGACTTGTTCTGCTGCACGGCCATGAAGGCGGAACCCGTGTCCTGGAAGGTCACCGGCTCGGAGCCGTTCATCTTGATCGACAGCTCCGACGTCGAGCCCTTGGTCGAGCTCAGGCGCTTGCCCTTGAAGTCGGCCTTGCTGGTGCCGGGGTCGGAGGCCTTCACCGCGAGCATTTCCTTGGCGATGTAGTACGGGTCGCTGAACTGGATCTGCTCGCCGCGGCTCTTGGTGTAGGCCAGGTTGGCCACCGTCACGTCGACGCGACCGAGCTTGACCTCCGGCACGCGCGCCTCGACCGACAGCGGCGTGACCTTGGCGGTCAGGCCGAGCTGCTTCGCGAGGGCGTTGCAGAGGTCGACGTCGAAGCCCACCATCTCGCGCGTCTTGGGGTCCGGCGCCGCAAATGGCGGCACGTCGGCGAAGGTGCCGCACTTCAGCTCCTTGCGCTGGCCGATCTCGTCCCATTGGTCCGCTTGGGCCATCAGGCTCAACGATGAAAGGCAACAGCCGAGGACGGCGATGCGCAAAGCGGTTTTCTTCGACATGGTGAACTCCAGGTGGATGGTTGAACGAAAGAGGGGTGCGCGTCGTGGTCAGTGGGCCCGCAGGTCCGACAGGAAGCGCTTGGCGCGCGGATGCTGCGGGCTGCTGAAGAAGGCTTCCGGCTCGGCCTTCTCGAGGATCTGGCCGGCGTCCATGAACCAGACGCGATCCGCCACCTCGCGGGCGAAGTTCATCTCGTGCGTGACGCACATCATGGTCATCCCCTCGTTGGCAAGACTGCGCATGACCGACAGCACCTCGCCCACCATCTCGGGGTCGAGCGCGCTCGTGGGCTCGTCGAAGAGCATGGCCGGCGGCTCCATCGCGAGCGCCCGCGCGATGGCGACCCGCTGCTGCTGGCCGCCCGAGAGTTGCGCGGGATAGGCACCCGCCTTGTTCGCAAGCCCCACGCGTTCGAGCAGCTCCGTCGCCTTGTCTCGCGCCGCGGCCCGCTTCACGCCGAGCACGCGCATCGGCGACAGCATGATGTTCTCCAGCACCGAAAGGTGCGGGAACAGGTTGAAGCTCTGGAACACGAAGCCGATGCGGCTGCGCAGGCGATTCAACGCGACGCTGCTCATCGGCGCATGGATGTCGTGGCCGTCGAAAAGCAGCTGGCCCGACTTGACCTCCTCCAGCCGGTTGACCGTGCGGATGAGGGTCGACTTGCCCGAGCCCGAAGGTCCGCAGACCACGACGACCTCGCCCTTCTTCACCTCGGCGTTGACGTCCGTGAGGGCCTGGTAGTCGCCGTACCACTTGTTGATGTTGGAAAACAGAATCATGGGGGTGTCCTCTGCGGCGCCTTGCGGACTGCCTGGGCCTGGGGCGGGTTTCATGGGTCTGTCTCCTTGTAGGGTCGATGGCCGTCTGTGCGGCCTCAGGGATTGGCCACCACAGGGGGCGGCAGCGAGATGTCGCCTTCGGCAACCTTGATCGCCGCGGCACCGAGGCGCTTGTGGGCGATGCGGCGTTCCAGCCATTGCGCCAGCTGGGTCAGGCTGAAGCACACCACGTAGAAGGTCATCGCGAGGATGAAGAACACCTGGAAGGGCTTGGTCAGCAACTGGTTGTTGATCTGGTTCGCCGCGAAGGTGAGTTCCTGCACGTTGATCACGTAGCCGAGCGTCGTTTCCTTGATGGTGGAGATGAACTGGCTCAGCATGCTCGGCAGCATGTTGTAGAGCGCCTGGGGCAGGATCACGTACCACATGGTCCCCAGGTGGCTGTGGCCCAGGGCCCGTGCGGCCTCGCCCTGCCCCTTCGGCAATGCCTGGATGCCGGCGCGGACCACTTCAGACAGGTAGGCGCCCTCGTAGAGCACCAGCGTGCACAACATGGTCGTGAAGCCCGAGACTTCGCGCCCGATCAGGATCGGCACGAGGAAGTAGACCCAGAGGATCACCATCAGCAGCGGCACGCCGCGCACCACGTAGACCAGCACGGCCGCGGGCCAGCTCAGCAGCCGCCAGGGCGACAGCCGGGCGAGCGCCAGCAGCACGGACAGCGGAAAGGCGAGCGTGATTCCCAGCACCGACAGGATCAGGGTTGCGGCGATGCCGCCCAGCGGCCCGTTGGGATACTGGCCGATGAGCAGCAGCAGCCAGTTGTCGCGCAGGATCTCAAAGACGCTGTACATGGCTTACCTCGCCCCTGCGATGCGGTAGCGCCTGGCAACGCCGGCGCCGATGATCATGATGCCCAGCGACAGCACCAGGTACAGCACCGTCGCCACGCTGTAGGCCTCGAAGGCGCGGAAGCTCTGGCTTTCGACTTCCTTCACCGCGTGGGTCAGTTCCGCCACGCCGATGGCCATGGCCAGGCTGCTGTTCTTGAAGAGCGACACGCTGTGATTGACCAGCGCCGGGATCGCGTTGCGGATCGCCTGCGGCAGCATGACGTAGCGCATCGAGCCGATGTGGCCATGGCCGAGTGCCCGCGCAGCCTCGGCCTGCCCGCCGGGAATGGAGCGGAGACCCGAGCGCATGTCCTCGCTGAAGTACGCTGCCTGGCAAAGGCCCAGGGCGACGACCGAGATGATCGCCTCGCCGTTGTGGTCGGACAACCAGGCCTGGAAGCCATCGGGCAGCAGGCTGACGATGCCGAAGTACCACAGCATCAGTTGCACCAGGGTCGGCACGTTGCGGTGATAGGAAACGTACGCGGCGACGGCGCGCTCCGCGATGCGGTTGGACGTCAGCCGGACCACCAGCAGCACGATCGCGATCGCCATGGCCAGCAGCCATGAGCCGGCCGCGATCTTCAGCGTCATTTCAACGCCGTGCAGCAGCATGGCGCCGAACTCCGGCTTCAGCAGGACGGCCATCAGGTCGAAGTCTTTCATGCCCGTGCCCTTGTTGTGTAAGTTGCGCTGGAGCTAGCCCGGCGTTCAGGCCAGCGGCTCTTGCGGCCGCGTGGTGGACAAGCCGCCTGGAACCTGCAGCGTCGGCGTGATTTCCATGTGGCCGACGTTCACCGCGATCGGCGCGGCGATGGCGAAGGCGATCGCATTCGCGATGTCCTCGGCCTTCGGCAACTCGAAGCCTTCGACGAAGCGCTTGTAGGTTTCCTCGGAGTCGCCGTGCACGTGGGCGAAGATGTCCGTGGCAACGCGTCCCGGGCAGATCTCGGTGACGCGCACGCGGCGGCCGAAGAGGTCGATGCGAAGCTGGCGCGACAGCATGCTCACCGCCGCCTTGGTCGCGTGGTAGGTGCTGTTGCCGTTGAAGTTGTAGGCCGCCGCGATCGAGCTGATGTTGATCACGTGGCCGCGATCGCGCTCCGCCATGCCCGGCACCACCAGGCGGCACAGGTGAAGCACTGCGCGCAGGTTCACGTCCACCAGCAGGTCGATGCCCTCGGCGTCGGCCTTGAGGATCGAGCCGGGCCGGTCGACGCCGGCGTTGTTCACGAGCACATCGAAGGGCACTTCCTTCGCGAGCCGTGTGATGCCGTCCACGTCGGCCACGTCGATGGCGTGCGGAATGCAGCCGGTGCGGGCCGCCAGTTCGTCGAGCTTGCCGGCGCTGCGCGCGAGTGCGTGGACCTGCAGACCTTCCTTGCACAGGCGCTCGACCACGGCGGCCCCGATGCCCGACGAGGCGCCAGTGACGAGAGCGGTCTTGTAATCGGAGAACGGCATCTTTGCGTCTTTCATTCAAGGAAATTCACTGTATCCAGCACCGGGAAGCAGCGCCAAGACGGATTGGCTGTGGAGAGATAAGCCGTCCTTATGTCGCCCCGTGTGCGTGCATCGAAGTCCGGGTCAACCCGCATGACGCACCATCGGCGTGCCCGCCAACTGCTGCGAGATCGGAACGACACGGCCGCCGGCTTCGACCACTTCGCGCACCGCGCGCGCCAGCGACACCGCGCCCGGCGTGTCGCCGTGCAGCAGGATCGAGCGCACCTTCATCGGAATGCGCTTGCCGCCGTAGCTCGTGACCGTGCCGTCGTCGAGCAGTTGCCGAACGCGTGCGAGCACGGCATCGCGATCGTGGATCACCGAATCAGGCATCCTGCGGGGCACCAGCAGGCCCTCGTCGTCGCAGGCACGATCGGCCAGGAAGGTGGTCGCCACGCGCAGGCCGCAGCGTTCCGCCGCCGCCTCGATGGCCCGGCTCGCGGACGAGCTGACGATGAGTTCCGGATCGAAATCGGCCACGGCGCGCACCAGGGGCCCCGCCAGCGCGGCGTCGGCGGCCGCCATGTTGCCGAGCGCGCCATGGAAGCTCATGTGCGTCATGCGGTGGCCCGCCGATCGCGCCATGCCCGCGAGCGCGCCGAGCTGGTAGGTCACGAAGGTGGCCAACTCGGCGACGTCGATCTGCATCTGACGTCGACCGAAGCCCTGCAGGTCCGGAAAGCCCACGTGCGCACCCACATCGACGCCACGGGCACCCGCCATTCGGACCGTGCGATTCATGATGACCGGGTCGCCGGCGTGGAAGCCGCAGGCAACGTTCGCGGAGGAGACGATGTCCAGCAGCGCCTCGTCCTCGCCCATGCGCCAGGGGCCGAAGCCCTCGCCGAGATCGGCATTCAGGTCGATGTCCATGTGTGTTCCTCTCTCTGATTCGATGCGGCGTCAATCGGCGTGTAGCTCGACCAGCGCGGCGCCGTAGCCGACAGCGCGGCCGCTGTCCGTGGGCACGGCGCTCACGCGGCCGGCGACCGGCGCATTGACGGGCAAGAGCAGCAGGCCGATCCGCAGGAAGCCCAGTTCCTGGCCCGCCGACACGCGCTCGCCAATGCGAACCGCGGGCGCATCGGACTGCGGGTGCGCGTGCAGGAACACGCCGACGCTTGTTGCCGTGGCGACGGACAGTGCACGATCAGGCGCTGCATCATCGTCCTGCGCATCGGCACCTTTCAGTTGCACTAGCCCGCCCGCTGCGCCCCCGTCGCGGCCCAGGCGCACCACGCCGGTCGGGGTGCGCAGTTCGAGAAGGCCGATGTCGGTCCCGGCGAGCCACGCGGCCAGTTGCTTGAGTTGTTCGACCGTGGGCATGTCACTGTTTCCGTGGTGCGCTGCGATGGAGGTCGACCACGCGCCGGACCTTGTCGAGCCACGCCTCGGTTTCGTCGAGCGCGGCCACCGCCTCGGCCCAGGTGGTTTCGATGAACCGGATGCGCCCGCCGATGGGCGCCTGGCCGAGTCGCCACAGGTCGGCCTCGATGACTGTGCCTAACTTGGGATAGCCCCCCGAGGGCTGCGCATCGCGCATCTGGATGATGGGTTGCCCGCTGTGCGGTACCTGGATCACGCCGGGCACGATGCCGTGCGATCGGATCTCCATGGGCGCGACAGGTTGCAGGGCCTCGCCCGCCAGCCGGTAGCCATAGCGGTCGCTCTGCGCCGTGATCTTCCATTCGCTCGACCAGAAGGCCTTGCGCGACGATGCCTCGAAGCCCATGTATTCAGCGGCTGGCAACACGCGGACGGCCGTCACGCCGTCGATGTCCAGCGGCAGCGTCAGCGATGGCGGAACGAGGCCGAAACCCGTCCGGCACGGCTGGCCGGCGCCCGTGGCGCGCAAGGTGTCGCCCTTTCGGAGCGCACGGCCCTCGTGACCGCCGAAGGCGCCGCGCAACTGCGTGCTGCGCGAGCCCAGCACTTCCGGCACGTCTACCCCTCCGGCCACGCACAGCACGGCGCGGCTGCCGCGCTGCGTACCGCCCTGCGGCACGCCCAAGGTGAGCAGTTGGCCGGCACGGGCCTGATGCACCCACCAAGGCATGAGCGATTGATCGTCCAGGCGGGCCGCGCAATCCGCACCGGTGAGGGCGAACGCGCAGTCCTCGTCGAAGCGCACCCTGAAGGGGAACACGGGCACCTCGATGGCCGCCGCATTCGCGTCGTTGCCCAGCATCAGGTTGCCGGCCGCGAGCGCCAGGTTGTCCATGGCACCCGACGTGCCGACGCCCCAGCGCAGGCCGCCCTTGCGCCCCAGGTCCTGCACGGTGGCGAGTGCAGCAGAAGAGAGGACTTCGATCATCGGAGAATCCCTTCGACCCGGAACCGGATCATGTCGCCCGGCTGCAGTGCGGCGGGCGGGTCTTGCGTGGGGTCGAAGAAGGACATCGACGTGCTGCCGATCGTGTTCCAGCCGCTCGGCCCCGCCGACGCCGACACGCCGGTCTGCGCGCCGCCGATCGACACCGCGCCGCCGGGGATGCTCAGCACCGGCACCTTGCGGCGCGGCGTGGCGATGCGCGGGTCCATGCCGCCCAGGTAGCAATAGCCCGGGTGGCTTCCAAGTGCATACACGGGATACGTCGGTGCGCTGTGGAGTTCGACGATCTCTTCCACGCTGAGCCCCGTGTGCGCCACCACGTCCGCCATGTGCGGACCGCCCTCCCCGCCATAGATCACCGGAAGTTCGATCACGCGCCCCTGCAGCGGCAGCGCAACCGCGGATTCCCAGGCGGCCAGGAGGCGTGCCTCGAGCGCTGCGAGCGCGTCCACGGTGCGCGGCGCACGCTCGAAGGTCAGCATCAGGTTGTTCATGCCCGGCACGGCCTCGCGCACTTCCGGCCATGCCTGCGCCTCGTGCGCCAGTGCCCAGATGCGCTGCTGCGAAGCGAGCGCCATGTCGCCGGGTGCCTCGAACAGCAGCGCGGTGGTGCCCAGCAGGCTGATCGTCGCCGGCGTTGCTTCCACGGGTGCCTTTCTGGCCGCGCGTGTCTTGGGGATCGTCGCCTGCGGACTCATTGGCTAACCTCCGTGCGTTGCACTGCGGTGCGAGGCCCTTTCGGAGCGGCCGGGCGGGGACTCATGCCGCGCTCCTTTGCTGTAACCAGCGTTCGAGGTGATGGATGTCGACGCCGCCGGCGGCAAAGCCTGCGTCGCGCAGGATCTCCCGGTGCAGCGGCACATTGGTCGAGATGCCTTCGACCCGCATCTCGGCGAGCGCCAGGCGCATGCGATCGAGTGCGTCGTCGCGCGTATCGCCCTGCACGATGAGCTTGGCGATCATCGAGTCGTAGTACGGCGGCACGCGATAGCCGGCATTGGCGTGGGAATCCACGCGCACGCCGAAGCCCCCCGGCACCTGCCAGCCGGTGATGCGTCCAGGCGAAGGCGCGAAGGTCCCGGGGTCTTCCGCATTGATGCGGCATTCGATCGCATGGCCCTGGCAGCGGATGTCGGCCTGCGTCAACGCGAGTTGTTCGCCGCGCGCCACGCGGATCTGGTGCTGCACGATGTCGATACCGGTGGTCATCTCGGTCACCGGATGCTCGACCTGCAGCCGGGTGTTCATCTCGATGAAATAGAAGGCGCCCCGCTCGTAGAGGAACTCGAAGGTGCCGACGCCGCAGTAGCCGATCTGCCGGCACGCGGCGGCGCAGCGCTCGCCGACCTCCGCGATCAACGCCTCGTCGATGCCCGGCGCCGGCGCCTCCTCGATCACCTTCTGGTGCCGGCGCTGCAGCGAACAGTCGCGGCTGCCGAGCCACACCGCATGGCCGTGGCTGTCGGCGAGCACCTGGATCTCGACATGGCGCGGATGCAGCAGGAACTTCTCGATGTAGACCTCGGGATTGCCGAAGGCGCGCCGCGCCTCCTCGCGGGTCAGGGCCATCGCATCGAGCAGCGACGCCTCGTCCTGCACCACGCGCATGCCGCGCCCGCCGCCGCCGCCTGCGGCCTTGACGATCACCGGGTAGCCGACTTCACGGGCCAGCGCCTGGATCGTCGCAGGGTCCTCGGGCAGTCCATCGTCCGGCCCGGGCACGCAGGGCACGCCGGCCTTGCGCATCGCGCGCTTGGCGGCGACCTTGTCGCCCATGGTGCGGATGCAGGCCGCGCTCGGGCCGATGAAGGTCAGTCCGGCCTCCTCGACACGCTGTGCAAAACCGGCGTTCTCGGAGAGGAAGCCGTACCCCGGGTGAATGGCTTGCGCGCCGCTCACTTCGGCAGCGAACAGGATCGCGGACTGGTTCAGGTAGCTTTGCCCCGGCGCCGCGGGGCCGATGCACAAGGCCTGGTCGGCCTGCGCGACATAGACCGCATCGCGATCGGCCTCGGAGTGCACGACCACGGTCCTCAGACCGAGACCGCGGCAGGCGCGCTGGATGCGCAGGGCGATCTCTCCCCGGTTGGCAATCAGGACGGTGTCGAACATGCGGCTCATCCTTCCCGGGCGAAGCGGAACAGCGGCTGGCCCGCTTCGACCTCATCGCCCGAGGCGACCAGCACCTCGGTCACCGTGCCGTCGTGATCGGCGCGCACTTCGTTGAACACCTTCATGGCCTCGATCACGCACAGCGCCTGGCCCGCCTTGATCGATTGACCCGCTCGCACAAACGGTGGATCGCCGGGTGTGGATTGCAGATGAACCACGCCGTACAGTGGCGCGAGGCATTCGGTGGATGAAGCGACTTCGGGTGTCGCTTCAAGCACGGCCACGGCGTCATCCAATGTCTCCGCCGCTTCGCGCACCGCGGCCCGCACCGGCCGGCGCGCCATGCCGGCCAGCGCCGACTGCTTCACGAGCCGCAGCGTGCTGCCGTTTTCGCTGTACTCCAGCTCGGAAAGGTCCGAGCCTGCCAGCGCGTCGATGAGCGTCTTGATCTGTTCCTGATTCATGCCGGGCCTGTCTTGGAGACAGTACGTCCTTGTTGGCCGACGCATTCCGCGAACGCGTGACGGCTGGCATGAAAGGTAACGGACCAGGGGCCCAAAGCCAAAGACGGATTGGCTGTGCCGGGATAAGGCCCGCTTATGACAAGGCAGTCAGCTCCGGCTCCGGCGTCGACGCGACCGTGCTGGCAAGGTCGACCACGAGTTCCAGCAGGATGTCCTTCACCGCCTGTGCCGGCTCGGAAAGCGGCAGGTGGTCCGACTGGCAGAGGGCCAGCGGCGCCTCGATCACCGGCTCGACGATCTGGAACTGCCATGCACCGCAGGCCGCCACAACTTCCCGCGCCATCGAAGCCGGGAGGATGCTCGCGCCCAGTCCGTCCGCGATGGCCGCGGTCAGCGTAAAGGCCGATTCGATCTCGGCCACCACGTGCGGCACCATGCCCGCGCGCACGAAGGCGGCATCGACCAGCTTGCGCACGACGTTGTAGGGGCGCGGCAGCATCAGTTCCATGTCGCGCAGGTCGGCCAGGCGAACGGGCGCGGCGGGCGCCGGTGTGCTGGCCGGACCGACGAGATACAGCGGCTCCTTGAGCAGCGGCAGGAAGGTGAGCCCGTGGATCGCCTTGTCGCCGTAGAGCACGGCCAGGTCCATGCGGCCGTTCATGATCAGTTCGCTGAGCGTGGTCCCGTAGTTCTCGTTGAGGTAGAGCAGGATGCCGGGGTGCCGCGCGCGCACGGTCCGTAGCAAGGGCAGCGACAGGGCCGAGGCGGCCGTCCCGGGGGCGAGCCCCACCGAGACCTGCCCCGACAGGCCCTCGCCCGCCGCTTCCATGTCGACGCGGGCCTGCTCGCACTGCCGCAGGATGATCTGCGCATGCCGATAGAGCACCTTGCCTGCCTCCGTCGGCGTGACGCCGCGCTTGGTGCGCACTAGCAACTGCTGCCGCACCTCCCCTTCGAGAGTCGCGAGTTGCTGGCTCAAGGCGGGCTGGGCAATGAAAAGAACCTCGGCGGCCTGCGTCAGGCTGCCGATGTCCACGATCTTCACGAAGTATTTGAGGCGTCGGAGGTTCACGCCTTGTCCCCAAGCAAAAGCCAAGCCTAGCACCGGCCCACCGGAGTGCCTATCGGGCCGCACCATAAGCTGAGCCTATCGAACCAGAGCGATCTTGTCTTGGCCGAGTCGGGGCGATCTGCGTACCGTTACGCCCCAGTGCATCCCCCATCCCAAGGAAGATCCGTGAACACCTCCCGCATCGCCGCCCGCGTCCGGCGCATCAAGCCATCGCCCAGCACCTCCGCAGCCGACCGGGCCAACGAACTGCGGCGCCAGGGCAAGTCCATCGTGAACCTGGTGGTGGGCGAACCCGACTTCGACACCCCGCAGCACATTCGCCGCGCCGCTGCCGAAGCCATGGACAAGGGTGCGACCCGCTACACCCTGATGGCCGGCACCGTCGAACTCCGGCAGGCGATCGCCGCGAAACTCGAGCGCGAGAACGGCCTGCGCTACGAGATGAACGAGATCATCGCCACCAGCGGCGCGAAGAGTGCGATTTACAACGCCCTCGCGATCACGCTGGAGCCGGGCGACGAGGTCATCATCCCCGCGCCCTACTGGGTGTCGTATCCCGACATGGTGCTGGCCTGCGAGGGTGCGCCGGTCACCGTCGCCTGCCCGGAAGCCAACTGCTTCAAGCTCACGCCGGCCCAGCTGGAGGCGGCCATCACGCCGCGCACGCGCTGGCTGCTGATCAATTCGCCGAGCAATCCCACGGGCGCGAGCTACACCGCCGCCGAATACCGCGCGCTCGCCGATGTGCTGCTGCGGCATCCGCAGGTCATGGTGATGACCGACGACATCTACGAGCACATCCGCTTCGACGGCGAGTCGACGCCCCACATCCTCGCGGTCGAGCCGGGCCTGCGCGATCGCACGCTGGTGGTGAACGGGGTCTCGAAGACCTACGCGATGACCGGCTGGCGCATCGGCTACGCGGCAGGGCCGAAGGACCTGATCACCGCGATGGACACGCTGCTGTCGCAGTCCACCGGCAACTGCTGCTCGATCAGCCAGGCCGCGGCCGCCGCGGCGCTCAATGGCGACCAGGGCTTCGTCACCGAGAGCGTGGCGGTCTACAAGCAGCGGCGCGACCGCACGCTCGCGCTCATCAACGCGATTCCGGGCCTGAGCTGCGCCACGCCGCCAGGTGCCTTCTACCTCTATATCAACTGCGCCGGGCTGATCGGCAAGACCACACCCGCCGGCAAGGTGCTGGCAGAAGACGGTGACGTCGTCATGTACCTGCTCGAAAGCGCGGGCGTGGCCACGGTCGCCGGCACGGCCTACGGCCTCTCGCCCTACTTCCGCCTGTCCATCGCGACTTCTATCGAGACCCTGGAAGAAGGCGGCTCGCGCATCGCCCGCGCGGTCGCCGAGCTGCGCTGAGCGCGCCGATCCACCGACACACATCGAGAAAGCACCATGCCCTACAAAGCCATCCGCAAGAACCCTTCGGCCACACAGGTCGATCCGAAGATCCTGTCCGCGCTGCGCGAGATCCCCGTCGCGGCACTGAGCGACAACATGCACCGGAACATCGGCACCACGGGTCTGGGCCCGTACCACCGGCCCGTCGCGCAGACCATGGCAGGCACAGCGGTCACGGCGCGCTCACGCGGCGGCGACAACCTCACGTACCTTCGCGCCCTGGAGTTCTGCCGTCCCGGCGACATCCTGGTGATCGACGCCGGAGGCATCCTCAACAACGCGGTGGTCGGCGGCATCCTGTCGTTCTATGCCGCGCACATCGGCGTCCTGGGCGTGGTGGTGGACGGCGCGATCCGCGACGTGGCCGAGATCCGGGCGCGCGAATTCCCGGTCTATGCGCGCGGCGTCACCCATCGCGGCCCGTACAAGGACGGTCCGGGCGAGATCAATGTGCCGATCTCCGTGGGCGGCATGGTGGTCAACCCCGGCGACATCGTGGTCGGCGATCAGGACGGCCTGATGGCGTTCGCGCCCGACGAGGCCGAACTGCTCATCGAGAAGGCCCGTGCGCACCTGGCGACCGAGGCCGAGACGATCCGCGCCATGAAGGAAGGACGCTGGGATCGATCGTTCATCGACGCGCTCGAAGCGCGCTGCCCGAACTGAGCTTCAGGGCGCGGCGCGCGGCGAAGCGAGGACTTCGATGGCAGCCAGGTTGGAGACCGACCTGCCCATCTTGACGTCTCCAGGGACGATCAGGCGAGCCATCCCGTTGCGATCCAGCGGTGCGCCGTTGACGCTGTAGGCCACCAGCGCCATCTTGTTGCCGAAGTCCGGATCGATCTCGCCCAGCGCGATCACGGCTTTGTAGCCATCGCTTCCGGTGGCGACGACGTACATCGCCATCGAGGCGTTCTTGACGGTCGGGTCGACCTTGATACCCGTCGTGCCGTGCAGCAGCGTCCACAGGCTGACGCCCGTGTAGGTGCTGCCGTTGACCGTCCGACTGATGCTTGGCATGGCCTTCAAGGCGGCGAGGTCGAAGGTCATCGGCTTGTCGACAGCGCCGGACACGGCGACGGCGGTCGAAACCCCGCCACCGGTTCCGCGAACCTGAGACTCCGAGGCGCGGAGCTCGATGCCCGCGAGACGCGAGACGTAGCGGCCGCCCTTGGTATCTCCGGGCGCCGTGACGCGCAGCGGCCCGTCCGAGACGCCCAAGGGCACCGTGCGGCCATCGACCACCTCCGCATACGCCACGAGGCTTTGCTGGTTGCCGAACGCCGGGTTGATCTCGCCCAGCGAGAACACCGCCCTGTACCCGTCCGCGCCGGTGGCAAGGACGTAGCGGTTCAGCGCATCGCTCATCTTCGCGCCATCGGTGCGAATGCCGGAGCCATCGAGCAGTTGCCACAGGCTCGTGCCCACGTACGTATGCGATTGCGCACCGCTGCCGCTGGAGAAGTGCACGACCTGTGTCGTGGCCGGCCGGGAAGAGAGCTCCGACACGGCGTACTTTGCCGGCCGATCCAGCGCGCCGCCGACTTGTAGTGAAGCCGACGTGGTCGGCGCCATGCTGCCGCACCCCGCGAGGCCCCATGCAGCGAAGGCAAGCAGGACAAGGAGACGACGGGAAAACGCGTGCATGCCCCGGACTCTACCCGCCAGTGGGCCGAACGCCAGCATCGGCAGGGTCGAACCAGCATGACAGGACGACTTGCGAAAGCCTTTCCTTCGCAGGCGGCGGCGCCTCCTTGATCGTCCCGATGCTGATGAAGCCGGCCAGAACCTCACCGCTCGCCAGGCCCAGCTGGCTGGCAAGGATGGGATCGAAGCAGCGGTCGCCGCTGAGCACGATCGCCCCGTACCCCAGTTGGTGCGCAGCGCCGAGGATAGTCGCGTCAACCGCATTCCGAGCTTGCGCTCCGGTCCTGTCATGGTGTCGTGTTCAGGATTTCGCATGTCGTTTCCACCCGGGACTTTTTTTCGTAGTCTTGATCTTGCCGCATCGCTGTATCTTGGAATATATGAAGATTGCTCTGCGCACCTTTCAATGCAGCATCTTCTCAGACGGGATAAACCGCGCCAGCAAGCCAATTCAACTAAACAGCGGCCTCAACGCCACCAAGCCTGCTTTACTTCGAAGGTCGGATTTGGACCGTCTTGTGTTCTCGTTATGACGTGACGTATATTGCGTCGGACCATGCTCAATCCCCCGTTCAAGCTCGCCGTGCCCTTGTCGGGCGAGTCGACCGACCTGTGCGAGGAAGCGCCGCCGCAGGGCGGTCGCACTCGGCTCGCGCAGCTCGACTCCCATCTGCACTGCTCGGTCATCGGCACCTGCCTGAGCACGGCCGAGCTGCGCAAGCTCATGGCGCGCTTCGTCGAAGTGGCAGGCGCTTCGGACCTCGACATCCACCACGATGCCGTGCATTTGGTGTCGCACAACGGACTCGTGGCCAAGGCCCTGCACAAGGCGCTCGACCACAGGCATGAGGCCGCGGTGCGGTCCTTCGGCCGGGCGCATGATGCGGCGGTCCTCGCCGCGCTGTGGGAAGAAGCGCTGCAACGGGGTGAGGTCCCCGGCGCCTACTGGGCCGTCCTCACCCACCGTGATGTCACTGCCACGCTGCGCCAGAAGGTCTTCGGGGACGTGCACATGCTGTCGCACCTGGTCGGCGCAGCCAACCGGGCCGACATCCGTCGCCTCGTCGCACTGGAGCGCGAGAACGCGGATCTGCGCGAACGCCTGGAACGGCAGCAAATCCGGTCACGCGAACTGGTCGAGGGGCGCGAGGACGCCATGGCGCAGCTCCGCGCCCAGTTGCTCGCCGCCGAAGCGAGGGCCGCCTCGGTCGACGGTTGTAGTTCCGACGCCGTGTCGCGGCAAGCGCGTCAGGAGGACGCAGCGGAAGCGGCGGCACAGGTCGCGCTCCAGACTGCGCGACGCGAGCGGGCCGAGCAGGCCGCCGCCGCCGCGGAGTCCGAAACCTCGGCGCTGCGCGAAGAACTGGCGTACTTGAAGGAAAAGGCCCGCCTGCTGAACCATGAACTCTCGGCGGCGGAACTCCAGCTCCGCGAGACGGACGGCGAGGAGACGGCGCAGGGCACGAACCTCGATCGGGAACTGCGTGCCCGGCGCATCCTGTACGTCGGCGGTCGGCCCAGTTCGACCCCCGCGATCCGGGAACTCGTGCTGCGGCACGGCGGCGAGTTCCAGCGGCACGATGGCGGTATGGAGGATCGCAAGGGCCTGCTGGCCTCGGCCATCTCCTGGGCCGACCTGGTGGTCTTCCCCGTCGACTGCGTCGATCACGATTCCGTCTGCAACCTGAAGCGTCTCTGCGCGCGGCAGAACGTCCGGTTCGTGCCGCTTCGCAGCGCCGGCGTCGCGACCTTCGTGGCGGCTTTCAGTGGCCCGGCCGAAGAGGCCCAGCCCACGCCGCACGCGATGTGCAGGCATCGTTGAACCGCCCGTTGCCGCCCACCCTGCGTTGATCGCGAACTTGCCACAATGTGGCAAGGAATGACACGCTTGTCGTTCCCCGATCGAACAGGAGTGAACATGACGCTCGCGTCCAGTGAACAGGCCGTCGCCTCGGCGGCTTCGATTCTGTCCCAGGCCCTCCAATGGAAAGACGCCGGCGACGAGGTGGTCCTTGCCACCCTCGTGAAGGCCTGGTCGACCGCGCCCCGGCGCGCGGGCGCCCAGATGGCTGTCCGCCGGGATGGCACGTCCGTCGGCACGCTGTTCGGTCCTGGCGTCGACGCGCGGATCGCCTCGGCTGCCGTCGACGCACTCGCAACCGGCACAGACAAGACGATCGGCATCGAGATCGACGACGCCACGGCCTCGACCGCAGGCATGGCCTGCGGCGGCGCCATGCAGATTCGCTTCGAATCCCTGCGAGGCGGTGCCGGCGGCCAGGTCGACGTCCTGCGCGAGGCGATCGATGCGCTGGAGGGCCGGCGAAGCGTGGTGCTGTGCACCCGGCTGTCGGACGGCCGTCGGGCCCTGGTCCCGGTTGACGGTCCGGACGCCGACGCGTGGGCGCCCGAGGCAAAGCGGCGTGCGGCGGCGGACGATACGGCCGTCAGCCAGATCGACGGCGACGACGTGTTGTTCCAGGTGTTCAACGCTCCGCTCCGGCTCTATGTGGTGGGCGCCGTGCGAACCGCACGCGCGCTGCTCGCCGCAGCGAGGTTGCTCGGTTTCGACGTGACGATCGTCGACCCGCGGGAGCAGGCAGCGAACGCATTCGATTTCACCGGCGCCGCCTTGCGCATTGGTGACGTCGGAGTCGCCTTGCGTGAAGCGCGCCTCGACGCGCGAAGCGCCGTGGTCATGCTGGCGCATGCACCCGAGATCGACGACCCGGCCCTCATCGAGGCCCTGGCGAGCAACGCCTTCTACGTGGGTGCGCTCGGCAGCAGGAAATCGCACGCCGCGCGCCTGGCGCGCCTCGCTGACGCTGGCGTGTCGCCGCTGCTTGCGCAAAGGATCCATGGGCCTGCGGGACTGGCCATCGGCGCCATCGGCCCGGCCGAGATCGCCGCGTCGATCGTGGCGGAGATGATCGCAGTACTGCGCGGCGCCAGACCTTCTACCTGATCTCGATGGATTCGTCCGTCGTGTCGAATCCCGCATGCCGCACGAATGCCTCGACCGGTTGCCGCGGCATTTCCATCCGGTTCACGTTCGCTTCCTCGTCGCCGTAGCCCATCGCCATGCCGCAGACGGTGAGCTCATCCGGACCCATGCGCAGATGCTGCGCGATGACTGCATGGAACGGGGCAAAGGAGACCTGCGGGCAAGTGTCGATGCCTCTCGACTTCGCCACGATCATCACGTTCTGGATGTACAGGCCGAGGTCCAGCCAGCTATGGCGATTGAGGCGCGCGTCGATGCTGAAGATCAGCCCCACGGGCGCGCCGAAGAAACTGTAGTTGCGCTCCGTCTGCGCCGCGCGGGCCGAGGCGTCTTCCCGGTCGATGCCCAGCGCACCGTAGTAGCGGGCGGCGAAGTCGGCCTGATGGGTGCAGCAAGCAGCAGGCAGCGGATCGGGGAAATGCGAGGGCCGGGGAAAGTCGCCCCGTCGGAACGCCGCGGCGAGATCGACGCTCAATGCCCTCAGCGGCGCGCCCGCCAGCACGTGGACATTCCAGGGCTGTGTGTTGGAGTTGCTCGGCGCGGTCGTTGCCACTTGCAGGATGTCCAGCACGGCGTCGCGCGGCAGCCGGTCCGGACGGTAGGCCCGCACCGACCTGCGCGACCGCAGGACCTCGTCCACGCGACGACTTGTGTCGGACTGGCGCTGTGCGGACTGCTGCTGCTTCACGCTGGCTCTCCTCAATCCTGCGGCGCAGGGTGATAGGCAATGCGACCCGCCGGAAGGAAGAACAGCGCAATGACCGCGCCTCCCTTCGCCTCCGGATAGTGATGGCTTCCGGGCGCCGGCGCGGTCCATCCGGCTTCGCACCAGCCGTTGGGTCCGTTGAGCGCGGCACCGGGATTCAGCGGCACGACCATGTTGAGCTCCCCATAGGGATGCGCGTGGTATTGCCCCCGGTAGGTGTCGCCGGGGTTGCCCTGGGTGTTGCCGGTACTGTCCATGTAGACCGCCGTGATGCTGAAGTATCGCGTGCGCTCCGAAGGGTCCGCAATGCGGCTGCGGCGATAGATGGGGCCGTCGAGCGCGACGTTCGCGGCCCAACCGTCCTGCACGCCTTGCCGCACCAGCCGCGCGAGCGTCTGGTAAAGCTCGCTGTCGGGCCCGTATTTCTGGTTCAGCCAGCGTTCGGTCTCAGTGCCCGCCGTCATGTCCTGCACCTCTTCGAGGAAGGAGATGCTCCGCTCGAACAGCGCTGCGCGGTCTGCGTTCAATTCGTCTTCGATCATGTTCGTCTCCTCGTCATTCTTCCGAGCGGAAGCCGGAGGCCCGAACCACCGGCCCCCACGATTCCCGCTCGCGTTGAATCAATGCTGCGTACTCGCGTGGCGCCAGGGTCCCCGTCTCGAGGCCGACCTGCTCGAAGGCCGCGATCAACGCCGGGTCCTTGCTTGCGGCCACGATGGATTCGTGGAGCGCCTGCACGGTCGCTTCGGGCGTTCCGGGCGGCGCGAAGACGCCGTAGGTCTCGACGCCCCGGATCTTGCCGAAGCCCTGCTCGGCGAAGGTGGGCACGCCGGGCATGAAGCGGGACCGCTTCTCGCTCGTGACGCCGAGGATCCGGATCCTTCCCTGCTGCATGTACGGAAGGAAGTCCGCCACGAAACCCAGGTAGGCCGGGATCTGCGCGCCGACGAGATCCTGCATCGCCGGCGCGGAACCGCGATAGCCGATGTGCTGCAGCTTTAGGCCCGCCGCTTCCGACAGCTGATAGCCGAGGAAGTGCGCCAGCGAGCCGGCCGCCGGCGATGCATAGGTGGCGCCGCCGGGCGAGCGGCGCACCCACGCCACGTAGTCGTCCAGATTCTTGACCGAAGCGGGCACCGCGCTGCTCACTGCAAGCGCGCAGGTCGCCGTCACGACCGGCGAGACGGGAACGAAATCGTTCACCGGGTCGTACATCAGGCGCGCGTAGACGTGCGGATAGATGGTCATCGCCGAGGTCTGCGTGCACAGCAGCGTGCTCGCGTCGGGACGCTCGCGCTTGAGCTGGCTGCTCGCAACGCGGCCGGCGGCGCCGACGCGGTTGTCGACGATGTAGGTGCGCCCTTGCTTGCGCCAGGCTTCGGTCAGCTGGCGCGCGGTCGTGTCGAGCGTGCCGCCGGCCGGGTAGCCGACCAGCAGCTTGCCGGTGGCCCCGCCGCCCTGCGCCAGCGCGGGCGGCAGCGCGCTCGCGAACGGGATCGTCATCGCCAGACGCGTGAACGTGCGGCGGGAGAGTCGTGAGGAGTCCATGCTTGCCTTTGCTTCGTTGACGCCAGTGGCGTGGGGGTGCATCGAATGATGGGCATGCATCGAGTTGAATGGAACTGACATCTTTGCAAGAACAAAATGCACGCGATTCAAGTCAGGAAGCCACGTGACGAACCGACAGGCGCGGCAGGCCGGACAGGGTTTCTGTGGGTCTCCGTCGCGCACCGCCGGTGATACGCTGCACCGCGATTCCAACCAACCAGAAGCCAGAGACAACATGCGCACCCCACGGACCCTGTCGACCGCACGCCAAACCTTGCTCGCACTCGCCGCCGTCGCGGCATTCACCGGCGCCGCCAGGGCCGACGTGCTCGATGACGTCAAGGCGCATGGGGTGCTGAAGTGCGGCGTCACGCTGGCCGCACCCGGCTTCTCGGCCGAGGACAACGCTGGCAAGCGCGAAGGCTTCGATGTCGACCTGTGCAAGGCCATCGCCGCCGCGACGCTCGGCGACGAGACCAAGATCCAGCTGGTGCCGATGGACCTCAAGACCGCCTTTGCCGGTTTGCCCACGGGCGCGGTCGACGTGCTGACCCACCGATTCACGTGGACGCAGAGCCGCGACGTGAGCGGCCTCAAGTTCCCCAAGGTGATGTTCTTCGACGGCCAGGGCTTCGCCGTCACGACCAAGTCGAAGGCCGGCAAGATCGCCGACCTGAATAACGCCACCATCTGCACCGCGCAGGGCAGCACGTCGGAGCTCATCGTGGCGGACTACTTTCGTGCGCACAATCTCAAGTACAAGATCGTGACCTTCGCCTCGCAGGAGCAGGCCTGGGATGCCTTCGTCGGCAAGCGCTGCGACGCGGCCATCAACGACCGCTCGGGGCTGGCCGCGCGCCTGGCCAAGCTGCCGAACCGCGATGAATTCAAGGTGCTGGCCGAGACGGTTTCCAACGAACCCATCGGCCCGATCGTGGCGCAGGGACAGCCGCGCTGGGAGGCTGTCGTGCGCTTCACGATGAACGCACTCGTCGCGGCCGAGGAACTCGGCATCACGCAGGCCAACGTCGACGAGCAGCTGAAGTCGCAAAGCCCCGACGTGCAGCGACTGCTGGGTACGACGGGTGACTTCGGCGTCAAGCTGGGCCTCAACGCCGACTGGGCCTACAAGGCCGTCAAGGCCGTGGGCAACTACGGCGATGTCTGGGACCGCAATGTCGGCCCGAAGACCGCCCTGCGCCTGGACCGCGGCCGCAATGCGCTCGTGGCCAATGGCGGCCTGATGATGGCGATTCCGGTCCGCTGATCGAAGGGGTCGTGGGCGCCCCGCGCGCCCGGTACGCGCATGTCGCCCCCTCGCCGCTCGAAGATGTCCCGCGCCGTTTTCCTGGAACGGCTGCCGGGCTACGTCGTCCAGGCCCTGCTCCTGGCCGTGATCGGCTGGCTGGCGTGGCGCGGCATCTCCAACTTCCTGGCCAATGCGCACACGCTCGGTGTGTCGATCGGCTACGGCTTCCTGCGGACCGAAGCGGGTTTCGAGATCGCCCAGGCGCTGGTCCCGTTCGGCCCGGCATCGACCTATGGCGACGCCATCGTCGTCGCCACGCTCAACACGCTGCTGGTCGTGGCGCTGGCGATCGTCTTCAGCACGCTCATCGCACTCCTCATTGCGTTCGGCCGGCTCAGCACGCATCCGCTGATCCGCGGCGCATCGACCGTGTACGTGGAGGTGTTCCGCAACATCCCGATGCTGCTCCAGATCTTCTTCTGGTACTTCTCCGCGATCGCCCTGCTGCCGGACGTGGGCGACAGCCTGCACCTCGGCCCTGCACTGCTGAACAACCGCGGGCTCTTCCTGCCGCACCTGACGGCGGCCGCAACGGGTGGCCTCGGGTGGGACATGCCGGTCGTCGAAGGCTTCAACGTCAGCGGCGGTTTCGCGCTGCTGCCCGAACTCATCGCGCTGACGCTCGGCCTGTCGATCTACAACAGCACCTTCCTCGCCGAGATCTTTCGCGCGGGCATCCTGTCGGTGCCGCGCGGCCAGTCGGAGGCCGCGGCGACCGTGGGCCTGAGCGGCGTGCGCGCAGCCCTGCTGGTCGTCCTGCCGCAAGCCCTGCGCGTTGCGTTGCCGCCGGCGGCCGGGCAGTACCAGACGCTCGCCAAGGCTTCGTCGCTGGCCGCGGCCATCGGCTACCCCGACGTCATGCAGATCGTCGGCGGCACGGTGCTGAGCCAGACCGGCCAGGCGCTCGAGGCCATGGCGCTGGTCGTGCTGCTGTATGCGGCCATCAATCTCGCGATCGCAGGGGTGGTGAACCTGGTCAATCGCCGCCTGATGAAGCGCCGCCATGGCCACTGAGACCCGCCGCTACCTGCGCGAGGCGCTGGTCGATGCACGGGCAGCGCCTGTGGCGACGACCCGTGCGCTCACGCGCTGGCGGCGCGTCTGGTTTCCCGGTCCGGCGACGGGCCTGATCTCGTTGCTGTTGCTGGCCGCATTCATGCTGGCGGGTTGGCGCTTCCTCGACTGGGCGATGGTGAACGCGCAATGGACCGGCGCGTCCAGCGACGCCTGTCCCGACAGTCGTGGCGCCTGCTGGGCCTTCGTGACCGCGCGATGGAAGCCCTGGCTGGTCGGCGACTATCCGTCGGACCAGCTGTGGCGCCCCTGGAGCTGCTTCATCGCGTTCGCGTTGTTCTGGACCTGGGTGGTTCGCCGCGCGCATGGCGCGAGCCTGCAGCGCGTGCTGATGGGCTTCGTGTGGATGCCCGTGCTGTTCTTCCTGCTGTTGCTGGGCGGCGGCATCCTGCCCTTCGTGCCACCGACGCGTTGGGGCGGCCTGCTGCTCACGCTGGTCGCCACGCTGGCCACTTTTGCGACCGCCCTGCCCCTGGGCCTTGCGCTCGCCCTCGGCCGCCGCTCGCGGCTGCCGGTGCTTCGCTGGCTCTGTGCCGCGTTCGTCGAATCCATGCGCTCGGTGCCGCTGCTGGTCGTGCTGTTCATCGCGGCCACCTTGCTGCCGATGTTCCTGCCCAGGGGCGCCAACGTCGATCTCTTCTCGCGCGCGCTCGCCGCCTTCGCGCTGTTCAACGCGGCGATGGCGGCGGAAGTGTTCCGCGGCGGATTGCAGTCCATCGGCCGGGGCCAGTTCGAGGCCGCAACGACGGTGGGCCTGAGCGACTTCATGGCCCTGCGCCTGATCGTGCTGCCGCAGGCCGTGACCGCCGTCGTGCCGGCGCTGGTCAACGTCATGATCGCCGTGATCAAGGAGACGACGCTGCTCTCGGTGATCGGTGTCAACGACCTGCTCGGCGCGGTGGAGACCGGTGCCAAGTCCCCTGGGTGGGTGGGCGACGCCAACATCCTGACCTCGGGCCACGTCTTCCTGGCGCTGGTCTACCTTGCCATCTGCTGGGGCCTCTCGCGCTACAGCCGCCGGCTCGAAGCTACGCGCTGACCCCATTGAATCCCCGATGACGAACACGCCTCCCAATGAAGCGAATGCCACCGCGGTGGTGCGGATGACCGCCATCAACAAATGGTACGGGGACTACCACGCACTGCGCGATATCGACCTCCAGGTGACCCCGGGCGAACGCATCGTGGTCTGCGGCCCCTCGGGTTCGGGCAAGTCGACGCTGGTGCGCACGGTCAATCTGCTGGAGCCCTTCCAGCAGGGACACCTGCATGTCTGCGGCGTGGAAGTCGGCGCCGACGAGATCACGCGCGCCGCACGGCTCGCCGTGAATCGGCGCGTGGGCATGGTGTTCCAGCAGTTCAACCTGTTTCCGCACATGACCGCGCTCCAGAACCTGACCGTCGGACCGGTGTGGGGCATGGGCGTGGGCCGCAAGGAAGCGCACGAGCGCGCCATGCACTACCTGGAACGCGTCGGTCTGCGCGACCATGCGCACAAACATCCGGCACAGCTCTCCGGCGGCCAGCAGCAGCGCGTCGCCATCGCGCGCACCCTGTGCACCCGGCCGCAGGTGGTGCTGTTCGACGAGCCCACCGCTTCGCTCGACCCCGAGATGGTGAACGAGGTGCTTCAGACCATGGAAGGCCTGGCCGGCGAAGGCATGACGATGATGATCGTCACGCACGAGATGGGCTTCGCGCGCCGCGTCGCCGACCGCGTGATCTTCATGGACCAGGGCCAGGTCATCGAGACCGCACCGCCCGACGACTTCTTCGACCGCCCGCAAAGCGCTCGCCTGCGAACTTTCCTGGGGCAGCTCCTCACGCATTGAGGGGGCCTGCGCCTTTCATCACGTACACACACAACGGAGACAACAGACCATGACCGTCATCGACGTCCACACCCACATGTTCACCACGCGCTGGCTCGAACTTCTCAAAAAGGAAGGCGGGATCTACAACATCAAGACGCGGCCGGACGGCCAGCAGGAGATCTTTCGGGGCGACACGCCGGTCGTCATTCCGCAGCGCGGCCACTTCGACTACGACCTGCGCGTGAAGCACATGGACGCCGCAGGCATCGACGTGTCGGTGGTCTCGCTCACCTGCCCCAACGTGTACTGGGGCAACGAGGACATCAGCTGCCGCGCGGCCCAGGAGTCGAACGACACGATGGCCGAGGCGCAGACCACCTACCCCGATCGCATCCGCTGGTTCACGTCCCTGCCCTGGGAGTATCCGCAGCGCGCCATCGAGGAGCTGGCGCGGACCTGCAACAACGGCGCGGTCGGCGTGATGGTGCTGGCCAACATCGCCGGCCGCAGCCTGACCGACCCGCTCTTCGCGCCGATCTGGGCCGAGATCGACAAGCGCGGCCTGCCGGTGCTGGTGCACCCGACCGACCCGCCGGGCGTGGACTCGATGGACATGACCAAGTTCGACCTGAGCTGGTCGGTCGGCTTCATGTTCGACACCACGCTGGCCATCACGCGCATGATTTTCGAGGGCTTCTTCGACCAATACCCCAACCTGAAGATCATCGCGTCGCACGGCGGCGGCACCCTGCCCTATCTGGTGGGCCGCTTCGAGAAGGGCGACGAAGTCGAGATCCCGAGCCGGCGCAAGATGAAGCGCAAGCCGACCGACTACCTGCGCCACATCTACTACGACAGCATCACCTACAACCTGGGCGCGCTGCAATACCTGATCTCGGTGGTGGGCGCGGACCACGTGATGTTCGGAACCGACTGGCCGCACCAGGTGCATGACACGAAGGGCGCGTTCGCAAACACCGCGAGGCTGCCCGCGGAGCAGACCGCGGCGGTGCGATCGGGCAACGCGCAGCGGATCTTCAGGCTCTAGCTGTTGGGTCTCATCAGGTTCTCCACGCCACGCGTGGACAGACCTGTGGACAACGCCATGAAGAACCGCGGGGAATGGCTCCAGGCTTGGCTCCCGACGCGATGCCTGCCAAACAGGCATCCGTCGACGGCCGCTCAGGTGTTCCGCCCTACTGGGGCTTCGGCTTCGACGCGGGCGCTGGCGTAGCGGTCCCGCCCGAACGGGTCCGCTGGCAGATCATGCGACCCGTCTGCCGGTCCCAGTGACAGGCCCTGCTCGGCTTCGTCGCCGTGGTCGCCGGCTCCGCCGGCGTTGCGGGCTCTGCCGCGGAGGCAAGGCCAGCTAAGGCGACGGCGCCGAGAAGGAGGAGTTGCTTGAGGTGTTTCACGTCGGCAGCTTAACGCAGCCCGGGCCGGATGCGACCCGAGGCTGCTTCGGCCCTCAGGCCACCGCGGCGGCCAGCGCCGCGTTCAGGGTCGCGCTGGGACGCATCACCGCATCGGTCTTGGCAGCGTCCGGCAGGTAGTAGCCACCGATGTCGGCCGGCTTGCCTTGCACTGCGGCCAGCTCGTCCACGATCTTCTTCTCGTTGGCAGCCAGCGCCTCCGCGAGCGGCTTGAAGTGGGCGGCCAGTTCCTTGTCCTCGGTCTGCTCGGCCAGGGCCTGCGCCCAGTAAAGGGCCAGGTAGAAGTGGCTGCCGCGGTTGTCGAGCTGGCCGGTCTTGGGCGAAGGGCCCTTGTTGTTGTCCAGCAGCTTGCCCGTGGCGCTGTCGAGCGTCCTGGCCAGCACCTTGGCCTTGGCGTTGTTGGTCTTGATGCCTAGGTCTTCCAGGCTCACGGCCAGCGCAAGGAACTCGCCCAGCGAATCCCAGCGGAGGTGGTTCTCCTCGACCAGTTGCTGCACGTGCTTGGGCGCCGAGCCGCCCGCGCCCGTCTCGTACATGCCGCCGCCGGCCATCAGGGGCACGATGGACAGCATCTTGGCCGAGGTGCCGAGTTCCATGATCGGGAACAGGTCCGTCAGGTAGTCGCGCAGGATGTTGCCGGTGGCGCTGATGGTGTCCTGCCCGCGGATCACGCGCTCCAGCGTGTAGCGCATGGCGCGCACCTGGCTCATGATCTGGATGTCCAGCCCGGTAGTGTCGTGCTCGTGCAGGTACATCTTGACCTTGGTGATGAGCTGCGCCTCGTGCGGACGGTAGGCGTCCAGCCAGAACACGACCGGCATGCCGGAGTTGCGCGCACGCGTGACGGCGAGCTTCACCCAGTCGCGGATGGCAGCGTCCTTGACCTGGCACATGCGCCAGATGTCGCCTGCCTCGACGTTCTGGCTGAGCAGCACCTCGCCCGTATCGAGATCGGTGATGTTGGCCACGCCGTCCTCGGTGATCTCGAAGGTCTTGTCGTGCGAGCCGTATTCCTCGGCCTGCTGCGCCATGAGGCCGACGTTCGGCACGGTGCCCATGGTCTTGGGATCGAAGGCGCCGTGCCACTTGCAGAAGTTGATCATCTCCTGGTAGATGCGGGCGAAGGTGCTCTCGGGCATGACGGCCTTGACGTCCTTTAGCCGGCCATCGGCGCCGTACATCTTGCCGCCGTTGCGGATCATCGCGGGCATCGAGGCGTCCACGATCACGTCGTTGGGCGAATGGAAGTTCGTGATGCCCTTGGCGGAATCGACCATGGCCAGCTCGGGGCGGTTTTCATGGCAGGCATGCAGGTCGCGCCGGATCTCGTCCTGCGTGCTCTGGGGCAGCGTGGCGATCTTGTTGTAGAGGTCGACCATGCCGTTGTTGACGTTCACGCCCAGTTCCTCGAACAGCTTGGCGTGCTTCTCGAAGGCCTCGCGGTAGAAGATGCGGACGCAATGGCCGAACACGATGGGGTGCGACACCTTCATCATCGTGGCCTTGACGTGCAGCGAGAACATCACGCCGGTGTCGTAGGCGTCCTGGATCTGGCGTTCGTAGAAATCGACCAGTTCCTTCTTGCTCATGAACATGGAGTCGACCACCTCGCGCTCGAGCAGGGCGACCTTTGGCTTCAGCACGATGGCCTTGCCGCTCTTGGTGATCAGCTCCATCTTCACGTTGCGCGCGCGGTCGAGCGTCATCGACTTCTCGCCGTGATAGAAGTCGCCGTGGTGCATGTGCGAGACGTGCGAACGCGATGCCTGGCTCCACTCGGCCATGCTGTGGGGGTGCTTGCGGGCGAATTCCTTCACCGCCTTGGGTGCGCGGCGGTCGGAGTTGCCTTCGCGCAGGACCGGGTTCACAGCGCTGCCGATGCACTTGTTGAAGCGCGCCAGAAGGTCTTTCTCTTCGTCGGTCTTCGCGCTCTCGGGGTAGTCGGGAATCTTGTAGCCCTTGTCCTGCAGTTCCTTGATGGCGGCCTTCAACTGGGCCACCGAGGCACTGATGTTGGGCAGCTTGACGATGTTGGCCAGGGGCCGCAGCGTCAGCTTGCCGAGCTCCGCCAGGTTGTCGGAGACGCGCTGCGCCTCGGTCAGCGCCTCCGGGAACTGCCCGAGGATGCGCGCGGCCACGGAGATGTCGCTGGTCGCGACGTCGATGCCCGCCGGTGCGGCGAAGGCCTTGACGATAGGCAGCAGCGAGGCGGTCGCCAGGCGGGGCGCCTCGTCGGTGAGGGTGTAGATGATCTGGGAGTTTGCGGCGGTCATGGCGGCCCTAGGGTGAATTGAACAACAACGCAGTCACCCCGCCGGAATTTCAGGCGAGATTGCGAACTGACCAAACTTTATCAAGTTAAGGCCGGGGTCTCGGCCGTACCGGTATTTTCAGCTCCGAACGGGGCCGGGCGCGGCATTTCAACCCTCCGGAGCGGCATCTGTACCTCTGCTGCACGCGCCCTCAACTGGCCGCACCCGCCGTCGACGTCCTGGCCGGCCGAATAGCGCAGCTTGGTGAGGACACCACGCTGGTGCAGCGTTCGCGCCATCTGCTTGCAGCGCTCCCACGACGGGCGGCCGAAAGACACGCCATCCACCGCGTTGAACGGAATCAGGTTCAGGACGCCGTACCTGCCGGAAAGCAGGCGGACGATGCCTTCCATCTCGTCTTCCCCGTCATTGACGCCTTCCAGCAGGGTCCACTGGTATTGGATCGGGTAACCCGTTGCCCGGGCATAGCCCTCGCCTGCGGTGACCAGTTCCTCAGGCGTCATGTTCGGCGCCCGCGGGAGGAGTTTCCGGCGCAGGTCCGCCTTGGTGGTATGCAATGACAGCGCCAGCGCGGGCCGGACGCGTTCCCGCTGCAGTCGCTCGAAGGCCCGAGGGTCGCCGACAGTGGAGAACACCAGGTTCTTGTGGCCGATATTTCCTGCAGTGCCGAGCAGGTCGATGGCTTCCACGACGTTGTCCAGGTTGTGGGCCGGTTCGCCCATGCCCATGAAAACGACCTTGCGCACCGGCCGTCGCTGCCGCGCAAGGGCAACCTGGGCAACGATCTCGGCGCTCCCCAGTTGGCGCAGCAGTCCGTCCCGGCCGGTCATGCAGAACTGGCAGCCGACGGCACACCCGACCTGCGACGATACGCAGAGACCGTCCCTGGGCAGCAGCACGCTTTCGACGGTCTGCCCGTCCGCCAGGGCGACGAGGAGCCGCTCGGACCCATCGGCGCCCGGGTGAACGGCGTGGATGCGCGCCAACCCCGCCAGGTCGGCTTCGATCGACGGCAGGGCCTCCAGCAGCGACGACGGAAAAAAAGTCCCGGGTAGCCGCCTGCCGCTGTCCCGGGGCAGCGCGTGGGACCACAGCCGAAGGACCCGGTGCTCGTGGAGGGGGCCCGCACCGGCTTCCCGGAGGCGCTGTCTTAGGTCGTGGATTCGCATGCTCGGACTATCGCGAAGGGAAAAGCATAATGAGGCGGCACGGGATTTCTGGAACTTCGTCGAACTTGCGGAAGGGGCCAAGGGTACTACTGCGAAACGTCGGGCTTGCACGCCACAGCGTCATTCCGACCTTGCCGCGCCCCGACCTCCATGGAATCCCAAGTCATTCATATCGCCGGCCCGGGGGGCGCGCCCTATGAACTGGGCCAGCCCATGCTGATGTTCGCGGGGCGATTGTTCCTCGGCCGGGTGGATCCCGTGCGCGTGAGCAATCGCGGCACCGAGGTCTACTTCGGAAGCTTCGCACCGACTTCCGTGGCGCGGGACGAGCCGCGAAACATCGGTGCCCTGCTGTTCTACGAAGCCTGCGCTCATGTCACCCGCTTCCATCCGCAGGTGCAACTCATCCGCTTCGCGTCCTCGCGACCCATGCCCGCCGTCGGGGATCCCGCCTTCCAGGCCGCCGCGCGCGTCGCGACTCTCGAACGCATCGGCGCCGCGAACATCGTCGTCGCGCCGACGCAGTCCGGGCTCATCACCGTCTCCGGAACCTGGGCCTACAACGAGCGCAACCTGCAGGCGCTCGACGTTGCGCTGGAAGAGCACCGCGCCGTCTTCCGGGCGGTCGCGATCGGGCGGAGCAAGGACTGGCCCCTATGGCTTCGGCGGCTGCGGCGCGTCTTGATGCGGCCCCATCGCACCTAGGCGATCACTGAATCTCCACGTACGTGGCTGTGCGTGCGTGCCCGGATGGCGCGCGGCATCGCCCGGGGGAAGAATCGTGCGCGGACACGGGGGACGCGGAACGGCAAGCAAGGCCCGACGACCTTGCCATGCATCTCAACTTTCTCAACCGAAAGGTATCGACATGGCGACGAAGAAACCCAACATCCTGATTCTCTGGGGCGACGACATCGGCTTCTGGAACCTCAGCCGTTTCAGCCTCGGAATGATGGGCTATCAAACGCCCAACATCGACCGTATCGCGACCGAGGGCGTGACCTTCACCGACTACTACGCGCAACAGAGCTGCACTGCGGGACGCGCCTGCTTCATCACGGGCCAGAACCCGATCCGCACCGGCCTCACGAAGGTCGGCATGCCCGGCGCGACCGTCGGACTGCAGAAGGAGGACCCGACCATCGCCGAACTTCTCAAGCCGCTGGGCTATGCCACCGGCCAGTTCGGAAAGAATCACCTGGGCGACCGCGACGAATTCCTGCCGACCATGCACGGCTTCGACGAGTTCTTCGGCAACCTCTACCACCTGAACGCGGAGGAAGAGCCCGAACTTCCGGACTACCCGAAGGATCCGGCATTCAGGAAACAGTTTGGTCCGCGCGGCGTGCTGCACTGCATTGCCGACGGCAAGGGCGGCCAGACGATCAAGGACACCGGTCCGCTGACCAAGAAGCGCATGGAGACCATCGACGAGGAGATCACCGACTCGGCCATGGCGTGGATGGAGAAGCAGGCGAAGGCCGACCAGCCCTTCTTCCTCTGGTACAACTCGACGGCCATGCACTTCCGCACCCACGTCGCGGAAAAGAACCTTGGAAAGAGCGGGCAGGACCCCTACAGCGACCGCATGGTCGTCCACGACGAGCAGATCGGCCAGATGCTCGCCAAGCTCGACGAACTGGGCATTGCCGACAACACCATCGTCATGTACTCCACCGACAACGGACCGGAGAACGACACCTGGCCGGACGGCGCCAACACGCCGTTCCGTGGCCAGAAGGACTCCAACTGGGAAGGCGGGTGGCGCGTGCCCTGCTTCATGCGATGGCCGGGCAAGATCAAGGCCGGCTCGGTGCTCAACGGCATCGTCTCGCACATCGACATGTTCCCGACACTGCTGGCGGCCGCCGGCAATGAAAACGTCACCAAGGAACTGCTCGACGGCTGCAAGGTGGGCAACATGACGTACAACGTCCATCTCGACGGCTTCAACCAGTTGCCCTACCTGACCGGCAAGACGAAGGAGAGCGCGAGAAACGTCATCGTGTACTTCAGCGACGACGGCGAGGTGATCGCGGTGCGCGTGGGCGACTACAAGTTCCATCTGGCGGAGCAGCGCTCCAACACGATGAGACAGTGGGCGGAGCCTTTCGTGAAGCTGCGCCTGCCCTACATCATGAACTTGCGGCGCGACCCGTTCGAACGCGCCCAGGTGAACTCGAACACTTACCTCGACTGGATGGTGGACCACGTCCCGCAGATGTACCAGATGCAGGCGGTGATCGCGGGGCAGATCGCCGACTTCGCCAAGTTCCCGCCACGCCAGAAGCCGGCATCGTTCAACCTGGACGCGGTACTGGCGCAGGTGTCGGGTCACGGCAACGCCTGAGCGCAATGGGTGATCCGAAGGCGGCGGAGGCGGTCAGCGCTTTCTACGAGCGCCACCCCTACCCGCCGCCGGTCGACGACCTGGAGCGCTACCGGCCATCGGCGGGCGATGACCGGCGGCGCAGCGAGAGCCTGCTGTTCTGGCCGGATGAGCCCTTTCGCGATGACCGGACGATCCTCGTCGCCGGCTGCGGCACCTCCCAGGCCGCCAAGCATGCAATTCGCTGGCCGCGCGCGAAGGTGGTCGGCATCGATGTCAGCGCGACGAGCATCGAGAAGACAGGAGCGCTCAAGCGCAAGTACGGCCTTGACAACCTGGAGCTCCGCCAGCTTCCGGTGGAGCGCGCCGCCGAACTGGGCAGCGCGTTCGAGCATGTGGTCTGCACCGGCGTACTGCACCATCTGCCCGACCCCGACGCAGGCCTGTGGGCGCTTCGCGAAGTGCTGGCGCCGCGCGGTGCGATGCACCTCATGGTCTACGCGCCCTACGGCCGCGCGGGCGTCTATCTGCTCCAGGACTACTGCCGCCGGCTCGGCATCGGCACGACGGCGGAAGAGATCAAGGCGCTCGCGGCGAGTCTCCGCGCGCTGCCGCCGGACCATCCGCTGATGCCGCTGCTGCGCAGTGCGCCCGACTTCAAGAGCGAGGCGGGAATCGCCGACTCGCTGCTGCATCCCCAGGACCGGGCCTACTCCGTTCCGCAGTTGTTCGACTTCCTGCGAGCGGGCGGCTTGCGTTTCGGCCGGTGGCTGGGACAGGCGGCCTACCTGCCCGAGTGCGGCAGCCTGGCATCCTCGCCGCACCAGCCATTGCTGTCCCGGCTGCCCAGGGAAGACCAGTACGCCGCCGTCGAACTCTTTCGGGGGTCGATGATCCGGCACAGCGTGGTGGCGTACCGCGACGACCTGCCGGACCCTGCCCCTGTCAGCTTCCAGGGCGATGCATGGCTGGACTACGTGCCCCTGCGCCTGAATGAAACGGTCATGGTGCAGGAGCGCCTGCAGCCGGGTGCTGCCGCAGTCCTCATCAACAGGCACCACGCCTTCACCGACCTGTACCTGCCGATCAACACGCAGCAGAAGCGCCTCGTCGAAGCCATCGATGGCCGGCGCTCCATCGGGGAGATCGCGCCGGATCCCGCGCTGCGCCGCATCGCGCGGGTGCTGTTCGAAGGGCTCTGGTGGTATGACCAGGTCGTGTTTGACCGATCAGGCCACCCTGCGCCCGTGTCATCCGCGTAGACAAGACGCGAATCCGCTTTCGCCGGGTGCAAAGACAAACGGCACCCGAGGGTGCCGCCTGCTGCCTACAGTTGAACGCATGCCGTGGTGCTCAGGCGGCGTCCAGCACCGATGCCATCTGGGTGACGCAATCCTCGACGTGCGTGACCAGCGTCTGTTGCGCGCGCTGCCAGTCCCGGGCGAGCGCGCTTTCGAGCAAGACATGATGCTCGTCGGCCGCCTCCCGGCCACGGAAGATCGCGGCAATCATCTGGTAGCGCAAATACTTGTCGCAGATCGACGCGTAGGTCTGCAGCAGCAAGTCGGAGCCGCATGCGGAGATCAGCGCGACGTGAAACCCCCAGTCGTACTGGCGCCAGGTTTCCGGGGGCGAAGGATCGTTGACCGCCATCTTTTTTTCCATCGTGGCGAGCTTGTGGTAGGCCGCGACCACGCGGCCTTCCCATTCCAGGTCACCGCGCTGAAACGACTCCCTGAGGCCGTGGCTTTCCAGCAGCAGCCGCATCGATGCCACTTCGCGAAGGTTGGCCGAGGAGACTGCGCTGACCTGGAAGCCGCGCGACCCTTCCGCCACTAACAAGCCTTCCGTGGCCAGCCGGCTGAAGAGCTCGCGCAGCGTGCTGACGCTGGCGCCGTACGCCTCCTTCATCCGTTCCAGCGGCAAACGGCGCCCGGGCTCCAGCCGGCCGAGCACGATGTCCGAGCGGATGCGGCGATAGGCAACCTCGCTGATGGTGGCGCTGTCTGGCGAATCGAGGGAAATGTCGGTTAACACGGGTGTCTCCTGAACGGATCGTAGTTCAGCACGGTGCTGGGTGGTTCGACTCGCACCATCAGAGAATACCCTGATCATCATATGCATTGCCAATACTCAGATAATTGATAGGATCCCCATGCCGCGTCGCCGCGGTCCATCGCAGTCGAGCGCGACTGCAATTGGCTCTGGTATTTGCAACGGAGACTTCATGGGTTCGATCTTTTCGCGTCGCGCGACGCTCGCCGCCGGCGACTCGGCTCTGGCGCTGGGCGCCTTGCCCGGGGCATTCGCCTCATCCCGCCCCGGCTTGATCGGCCGCGACGCAGCCCCTCGTCTCGATGCAAGGTCTGGAGAGTGCCCATGTCGGTCATAGGCAAGGCTGCCTTGGCGATGTGGTGGGATATGGCGGACTCGCACCGGTCGGAGTTCGAGCATTGGCACACGCACGAGCACTTTCCAGAGCGGCTCGGTATTCCGGGATTCCGTCGCGCAACGCGCTGGACGAGCGCCGAAGGCAAGGAGGGAATCTTCGTGATGTACGAATTGGATGACTACGAGGTGCTCTCATCGCCGGCGTACCTGGCACGGCTGAATGCGCCGACGCCATGGTCCGCGCGACTGATGCCGCACCATCGCAACATGGTTCGGAGCCAATGCCGCGTGCTGGAGAGTTGCGGCATCAACCCCGCACGGAATGCCCTGACGATCCGCCTGTCGCCCGCATCCGGCCGGGACCAGGAACTGCGCGCCGCGATTCGCCGCATGTCCAGGCACGTGCCATTCGAACCCGGCCTCGCCGGGCTTCATCTCCTGTGTCACGAGACGCCATCGGTTCCCGCCACCGAGGAACAGAAGATTCGTGGAAATGCCGACCGGACGGCCGACTGGGTCCTGGTTGTTTGCGGCTACGAGCCAGATGCCTTGAGTGCGCTGTCGGCGCGCGAGCTCAGCAGCGAGTCGCTCGTCGATATGGGCGCGGCCCCCGGCGCAGAGCGGGGTTTCTATCAGTTGTCGTGCTCGGCGACGCCGTTCGACAGCGCCGACGCCCCGGCAATTACCGCGCCCGCGCGCTGAACCCGGTCGACATCGGATGTTGTCGACGACACACGCGATTCATCTTGCGCGACGAAACGCGCGCGGGCCCATGGCCCGAATCATTCCCACCACCAAAGGAGACCTCATGGCATCGAAACTCTTGAAGCTGGCTGGCAGTCTTGCACTGCTCGTCGCCGCCACGCTCGTCCAGGCACAGGACATCCAGGAACGGACAATCCGGTTCGGACATCTGAACAACACCGACCACCCCACCAGTTGGGGCGTGAAGAAATTCGCCGAGCTGGTGGCAGCCAAGAGTGGCGGCAAGATCACGGTCAAGGAATTCGCCAGCAGCCAACTCGGCAACGAACTCCAGCAGCAATCCGCGCTGCAGGGCGGGGTGCAGGAGATGCTCGTGGCGTCCACCACCTCGCTGACCGGCGTCGTCAAAGAATTCGGACTGTTCGACTTCCCGTTCCTGTTCAGCAATGGCCAGCAGGCCGATGCGATGGTCGACGGCCCGCTGGGCAAGATGCTAAGCGCCAAGCTGGCGGACAAGGGCATTGTCATCCTGGGGTTCTTCGACCTCGGTTTCCGCAACGTCACCAACAGCAAGCGGCCGATCACCAAGGGCGAAGACCTGGATGGACTGAAGCTCCGCGTCATCCCGAATCCGGTGTTCCTGGAGACCTTCAAGACCTTCAAGGCGAATCCGCTGCCAATGCCCTTTGCCGAGCTCTATAACGCCCTCGAAAGCAAGGCGGTGGATGGCCAGGAAAACCCATACTCGGTGATCCTGTCGAGCAAGTTCTACGAGGTCCAGAAGTACGTCAGTGGTACCAACCACGTGTATGCGACCAACCCGGTCCAGATCAGCAAGCGCTTCTGGGACAAGTTGTCGCCCGCCGAGCACAAGCTGCTGCAGGAAGCCGCCACGGAAGCCCAGGCCTACCAGCGCACGGCAAGCCGCGAAGCCGCGGGCAAGGCACTGACCGAACTCCAGGCCAAGGGCATGACGTACAACGCCGTCGCACCGGCCGAGGTGGCCCGCATGCGCGCCGAGGTCAAGCCGGTCTACGACAAGTTCTCCGCTTCGTACGACCCGGCCGTCATGACCCTGTTCAAGAGCGAAATGGAACGAGTCTCCAAGTTCTGATTCCGTGAGTCCCGTTGAGGAGCAGGCATGGTTAAGCTGATCGATTCCTTCTGTCGGGCGGTCACCGCCCTGATGGCAGTGGCGCTCATGGTCATGGTGGCGCTGGTCTTCGGCAACGTCGTGCTGCGCTACGTCTTCAATTCATCGATCACGCAGTCCGAGGAAATCTCGCGCTGGCTGTTTGTGTGGATCACGTTCATGGGCTGTGTGGTCGCGCTGCGCGAGCACACCCACCTGGGCACCGACGCCCTGGTGTCGCGTCTTCCGCCCATGGGCAAGAAGATCTGCCTTGTGCTGGGGCATCTGACCATGCTGTACGTCTGCTACCTGGTGTTCAGGGGCGCGTTGGAACAGACCGTCATCAACATGGACGTGCTGGCACCTTCCACCCAGTTGCCGATGGCTGTATTGCACTCGGCTGGCGTGGCCTTCGCGGTCTGCGCAGGCATCGTGCTGCTGCTGGACCTGTGGCTGCTCTTCACCGGCCACATGGAAGACGCCGACCTGGTGATGGTCCAGGAGTCCGAAGATCTGGCAGCCCTCAACCGGCCGCAGGGCGACAACGGCACCCAACAACACTGATCCCGCGCGAGCCACCATGACACTCACCATCTTCCTCGGATCCCTGTTGCTGGCGATGGCAATCGGCATTCCGATCTCGTTCGCGCTGCTGGTCAGCGGCGTGGCGCTGATGTGGCACCTCGACATGTTCGAGGCACAGATCCTGGCGCAGAACCTGCTGGGCGGTGCCGACAACTACCCGCTGCTGGCCGTGCCCTTCTTCCTGCTGGCCGGCGAGATCATGAACGAGGGCGGGCTGTCGAAGCGCATCGTCGAATTCGCGATGGCCCTGGTCGGTCACATCCGGGGCGGCTTGGGCTACGTGACCATCGTCGCGTCGATCATGCTGTCGGCACTGTCGGGCAGTGCAGTGGCCGACGCCGCTGCACTGACCAGCATGCTGCTGCCGATGATGGTGGCGGCCGGCCATGCGCCGCATCGCGCTGCCGGGCTGATTGCCGCATCGGGGGTCATTGCGCCAGTTCTGCCACCGTCGATCGGCCTGGTCATCTTCGGCGTCACGGCCAACGTGTCGATCTCCAAGCTGTTCATGGCCGGCATCGCGCCCGGCCTGCTGATGGGACTTGCGTTGTGGATCACCTGGGCAATTGTTGCCCGCCACGAAGGCGTGGTGCCGCCGCCGCGCAAGCCGCTGAAAGAATTGCTGGCCACGATGCGCCGCTGCGGCTGGGCGCTGATGCTGCCAGTGATCATCCTGGTCGGTCTGCGCATGGGGGTGTTCACCCCGACCGAAGCCGGCGTGGTGGCTGCGGTCTACGCGCTGTTCGTCGCGACAGTCATCTACCGTGGCCTGAAACTGTCGCAGCTGTACGGCATCTTCAAGACCGCGGCCAAGACCACCGCAGTGGTCATGTTCCTGGTGGCCGCGGCCATGGTCTCGGCTTGGCTCATCACTGTGGCGGACCTGCCCGGAAAGGTGGTTGGCATGCTCCAACCCTTCCTCGACAGCCCCATCCTGCTGATGGTGGCGATCATGGTGCTGGTCATGATCGTCGGCACGGCGATGGACATGACGCCAACCATCCTCATCCTCACGCCGGTGCTTATGCCCGTGGTCGTCGCGGCCCACATCGACCCGGTCTACTTTGGGGTCCTGTTCATCATGAACAACGCCATCGGATTGGTCACGCCGCCGGTGGGCGTGGTGCTCAACGTGGTGGCCGGGGTCGGTCGAATGTCGATGGACACCGTGACCAAGGGCGTGATGCCGTTCATGATCGCCCAGTTCCTGATCATGTTCCTGATGGTCTTCTTTCCGTGGCTCGTCACCGGCCCAGCGAAGCTGTTCCACGGCGGCCCCTGAAGACCTGCTCGCACGCGACCGCAGGTGGCAAGACGAGATCCCCGGTATTGACGGACACAACCTATCCCGATTGAGAATTCATGACGAAGATTTTGATCCTGAATGGCCCCAACCTGAATCTGCTGGGCGAACGCGAGCCCCACATCTACGGGCACACGACGCTCGCGCAGGTCGAGGCGCGATGCAAGGCAGCCGGGGACCGTCTCGGACTCGAGGTGGACTTCAGACAGTCGAACCACGAAGGTCAACTCGTCGACTGGATTCACGAGGCGCGAAAGACCGTGGCGGGGATCGTCTTCAACCCTGCGGCATATTCGTTCACATCGATGGCAATCCTCGACGCCCTGAAGGCGTCGCAACTGCCCATCGTCGAGGTGCACATCACGAACATCCATCGTCGCGAACCGATTTATCACAAGAGCTACGTCTCACTGGCCGCGACTGGCGTCATTTGTGGACTTGGTCCGTTTGGATACGAAGCCGGCATGTCTTTCCTGGCAGAGCACCTGCAGAGTCAACTCGCTCCTCTCTGACCTGCGGCGAACTCCATCCATACAGTCGATCACGTGACGCGAGTCGTCGCAGTGACTTGAAGGTGAGTCGCCAGCGCCTTCGCAGCGGGCGAAAGCCGCTTCTCGTCTTGGAAGCAGATCGCAAACTTGCGCTGCGCCCAACGATCGGTCAGCGGGAGGACCCTCAACCCATAGGTCGATGCCACCGGCTCGACCACCTCGCGCGGAACCACGGCGATGCCCAGGTTCGCTCGCACGCAGCGCAGAGACGCATCGAATGTGGAAACGATGGCCCGGTAGCTGATGGGGCGTCCGATGATGGCTGCCGCGCGCGCGAGCATCGTATGAACCGCTGTCGATGCCGGCAGGCCGACATGGTCGTATTCGAGCGTCTCTTCGAACGCACAGCGTTTCTTGCCGGCGATTGGATGTGCCGGATTGGCGATGATTGCCAGGTTGTCGTTGCGGTAGGGCCGCGTCTGCAACCCTTCCAGGTCTGCGGCATCCCACAAGACCGCCAGCGGCGCCAAGCCTTCCCTGAGACCGCTGACGACATCACGGCTGATTGCTTCTTCGATGTCGATGCGGATCTCGCGATGCTCGGGCGCTTGCAGGAAGGCGGCAATGTCGTCCGGCAGGTATTCGGCGATGGACGAGACCGTCGCGAGGATGCGAACCTGCCCCTTGATGCCCTTGCCGAAGGCCGCCATGTCGCGAGAGACGCGATCGGCTCCGGCAAGCATCGCGCGCGCGTGCTCAAGGAGGATTGCACCCGCATCGGTGATCGCCACGCCGCGCCGATTCCTTTCGACGAGGACATTGCCCAGCATGCTTTCCAGATGCGCAATGCGCTTGCTGACGGCTGACGCGACGATGTGATGTTGTTCGGCGGCCCGGGCGATGTTTCGGGTCTCGCAGACGGCGACAAACAGGCGGAGGCTGGTGAGATCGAGGTCGTGCATGGCAATGCGGCGCGTCTGACATTCCAGATTGGAACGCTGGTCGTTCCAATCTACCGCTTTTCAGTTGAAAAAGGAATGTCTAAAGTCACTCCAAGGCGCCACACCGTGCGCCGACAGTCTGGAGACAACACATGACGCTTCCTTCCGCCCGCCTGCCGCACAGCGCAGTGATCCGCGAAGTCGGCCTGCGCGATGGCCTGCAGAGCATCGCCACGATCCTGCCGACCGCCCGGAAGATCGAATGGATCCGTACTGCCTACGAGGCCGGCCAGCGAGAGATCGAAGTCGGCTCCTTTGTCCCGGCACGCTTGCTTCCGCAATTGGCCGACACCGCTGAACTGGTGGCCTTCGCGAAGACGCTCCCCGAACTTTTTGTCTCCGTGCTGGTGCCGAACCTGCGAGGCGCCGAGAACGCCATCGCTGCCAAGGCAGACCTGATGATCGTGCCGCTCTCGGCCAGCCACGCCCATAGCCTGGCCAACCTCCGCAAGACGCCCGACGACGTGGTGGCGGAAGTGGCGCGCATCCGCGCCGCTCGCGATGCGGCAGGTTCGAAGACCTTGATCGAAGGCGGCGTGGGGACGGCATTCGGTTGCACTATCCAGGGACAGGTCGACAAGAGCGAAGTGCTGCGTCTGATGCAGGCGCTGCTGGACGCAGGTGCGGACCGCGTCAGCGTGGCCGATACCGTCGGCTACGCAGATCCCGGCATGGTGCGCGACCTGTTCGAGGACGCAGTGAAAATCGCCGGCGATCGCTTCTGGTGCGGGCACTTCCATGACACCCGCGGCCTCGGCCTGGCCAATGTCTATGCAGCACTCGAAGTCGGCGTGGCCCGCTTCGACGCCTGCCTGGCCGGCATCGGCGGCTGCCCGCACGCACCAGGTGCCAGCGGCAACGTCTCGACCGAAGACCTGGCCTACATGCTCGGCAGCATGGGCATCGCCACCGGCATCGACATCGGCAAGTTGCTCGCGCTGCGTGCGCAAGTGGCCGAATGGCTCGCCGGCGAGACCTTGCATGGCTCCCTCTGGCAGGCCGGCCTGCCCAAGACCTTCAACGCCCCCGCCCAAGCCGAATTCGTCTGATCAGCCGATCAACCAGAGAGAACCCATTTCATGACAACCGCTTCCGCAACGCTCCCCCTCGCCGGCGTCCGCGTCCTTGAATTCACCCATATGGTGATGGGCCCGACCTGCGGGATGATCCTCGCCGACCTCGGCGCCGAAGTCATCAAGGTCGAGCCTCCGGGCGGCGACAAGACCCGCAAGCTGCCCGGACTGGGCATCGGCTTCTTCCGCTCGTTCAACCGGAACAAGAAGAGCGTCGTGATCGACATCGGCACGGACGAAGGTCGTGCCACTGCCGCCGAACTCGCGGGCGAGTGCGACGTGGTCCTCGAGAACTTCCGGCCCGGCCTGATGGCCAGCTTCGGGCTCGACTACGAGACGCTGTCGAAGAAGCACCCGCGCCTGATCTACGTCACGCACAAGGGCTTCCTTCCCGGCCCTTACGAGAACCGCCTGGCGCTCGATGAAGTCGTGCAGATGATGGGAGGCCTCTCGTACATGACCGGCCCGGTCGGCCGGCCGCTGCGCGCGGGCACCTCGGTCAACGACATCATGGGCGGCATGTTCGGCGCCATCGGCGTGCTGGCGGCGCTGCGGGAACGCGACATGACCGATAAGGGCCAGGAAGTTCAGAGCGCACTCTTCGAGAACTGCGTCTTCCTGTCGTCGCAGCACATGCAGCAGTTCGCAATGACAGGCGAGCCGCCGCCGCCAATGCCCTCGCGCGTGTCGGCCTGGAGCGTGTACGACGTCTTCACGCTGGCCGACGGCGAGCAGCTCTTCATCGGCGCGGTGAGCGACAAGCAGTTCCTCACGCTGTGCCGCGTGATCGAAGCGCCTGAACTGGCCGCCGATCCAGGGCTCGCCAACAACGCGTTGCGCGTCGCCGTGCGCCCTGCACTGCTGGCCAAGCTTGGCGAAAACCTCAAGCACCATCGCGTCGAAGAACTCTCGCCCAAGCTCGAAGCGGCCGGTATTCCCTACGCGCCAATCATGCGACCCGACCAACTGGTCAACGACCCGCACCTGAAGGCCAGCGGCGGCCTGGTGCCCATGGAATGCGATGACGGCGACACGACGGACGTCGTGCTCCTTCCCCTGCTGATGGGTGGCCGACGCCCGGGCGTGCGCCATGCGCTGCCGAGCGTGGGCCAGCACACCGAGGAGATCCTCGCCGGCCTTCCCAGTCACGTTCCCGCCTAGCACCCATGGCTCGATACCTACGGAGACAAACCATGAACTTCAAGATCCAACGTCGCAGCGTGGCTGCACTCATCTGCGCAGCATTCGCATTGAGCGCAACCACCAGTTTTGCCCAACTCTCCGACAAACCACTGCGCATGGTGCTCCCGGTGAGTGCAGGCTCCGGCGTCGACACCATCATGCGGGCCGCCACGCCGTCGCTGACCAAGGCGCTCGGCGGCCAGGCTGTGGTGATCGAAAACCTCCCGGGCGCGGGCGGCATTACCGGGACCAGCGTCGTCGTTCGCGCGCCAGCCGATGGGCAGACGCTGGCTGTGGTCTCCAACAACCACGTCGTCAACCCCAGCGTCTTCAAGAAGATGCCCTTTGACGCCATCAACGACATCACGCCCATCGCGGTCGTCGGCGCAACGCCTTTTGTCCTGGTCGTGAATCCGAAGGTACCGGCCAAGAATGCCAAGGAGTTGCAGGCACTTCTGAAAGCGAAGCCGGACGGCTACAACTACGGCTCTTCGGGCAACGGCACGATCCTTCATCTGGGCGGAGCGATGTTTCTGGATGCCGCCGACGTCCAGGCGCGCCACATTCCGTACAAGGGTGTGGGACCGATGGTGGCCGACGTCCTTGGCGGCCAGATCGAGATGGCGGTCGTGGCCGTCCCCGCCGTGCAAGGCCAGTTGAAAAGCGGCGCCCTGCGCGCCATCGGCGTGATGGGCAGGAACCGCGTTCCGTCACTTCCCGACGTGCCGACCATGGCCGAGCAAGGCTTTCCCGCTGTCGACATTGCGGGTTGGTTCGCCGTCATCGGCCCGGCCAAGATGCCGCCGGCCGAGGTCAAGCGGTTGAACGCAGCCATCGTCGCTGCCTTCAACACGCCTGAGACCAAGGACGCGATGGCCAAGCAGGAGAACATCATCAACCCGATGACGCCCGAAGCCTCGGCCCAGTACTTCAAGTCCGAGCAGGAGCGCTACGCGAAGCTGGTCAAGAAGGCCAACATCGTGGCCGACTGAGCGTCGGAAAGCACTCGAGAGACTGCCATGGCCCTCTACAGCATCGGCGGCAAGCAACCCCAAATCGCAAAGACCGCTTTGGTGGCGCCCGGCGCCCGCCTGATCGGGCAGGTCGTGCTCGGCGAGCGAGCCAGCGTCTGGTTCGGCGCGGTGATCCGTGGCGACAACGAACCCATCCGCGTCGGCGAAGCCACGAACATCCAGGAAGGCGCCGGGCGCCTGCGAAAGTGGTGCGCCAGTTGTCCGACGAAGACGTCGCGCGCTTGATGGACAGCGCCGCCAACTATGCGGAGCGCGCCGCAACCTACGGCGCCGGCCTCACGCCCGTTGAATGAGCATCACCCATTTCCAGGAAATACCCCCATGACAGATCTGTTCGAAAACCCGATGGGCCTGATGGGCTTCGAGTTCGTCGAATTCGCCTCGCCCACGCCCCAGACGCTGGAGCCCTTCTTCGAGAAGCTCGGCTTCACGCTCGTGGCCAGGCACCGTTCCAAGGACGTGGTCCTCTATCGCCAGGGCGACATCAACTTCATCGTCAACCGCGAGCCGAACAGTCCCGCGGCGTACTTCGCAGCCGAGCACGGCCCTTCGGCCTGCGGCATGGCGTTTCGGGTCAGGGATTCGCACAAGGCCTATGCACGGGCGCTCGAACTCGGCGCGCAGCCGATCGAGATCGCCACCGGCCCGATGGAGCTGCGCCTGCCGGCCATCAAGGGCATCGGCGGCGCGCCGCTCTACCTCATCGACCGCTTCGAGGATGGCAAGTCGATCTACGACATCGACTTCGAATTCATCGAAGGCGTGGACCGTCATCCGGCCGGCCACGGCCTGAAGCTGATCGACCACCTCACGCACAACGTCTACCGCGGCCGCATGACCTTCTGGGCCAATTTCTACGAGAAGCTCTTCAACTTCCGCGAGATCCGCTACTTCGACATCCAGGGCGAATACACGGGCCTGACCTCGAAGGCGCTGACCGCGCCCGACGGCAAGATCCGCATCCCGCTGAACGAGGAGTCCTCCAAGGGCTCGGGCCAGATCGAGGAGTTCCTGATGAAGTTCAACGGCGAGGGCATCCAGCACATCGCGCTTCTCAGCGACAACCTGATCGACACCATCGACCAGTTGGGCCTTGCCGGCGTTCCGCTGATGACCGCACCCAACGACGTGTACTACGAAATGCTCGAGACCCGCCTGCCGGACCATGGCGAGCAGGTTGGCGAACTACAGGCACGCGGCATCCTGCTGGACGGCACCACCGAAGGCGGCACCCCGCGCCTGCTGCTGCAGATCTTCTCGGAGACGGCGTTCGGTGGTCCGGTGTTCTTCGAGTTCATCCAGCGCAAGGGCGACTACAGCGAGGGCTTCGGCGAAGGCAACTTCAAGGCCCTCTTCCAGTCGATCGAGCGCGACCAGGTGCGCCGCGGCGTCCTGCAGACGGACTGAGTCCGTGCCAGGCCCGCGGGGAGCGGGCCAATCGAGAAGTGTGAGTTCACGCGACAGGCTTCCGCCGAAGGAGTCGTCGCGCCCCGTCGATTCGCGAGAAGCTGATTTTGCGGACCGCCTTTCTTTCCGGTTCCAGGAGACAAAATGTCCACGTCGATCACAGCCCATCCGGGATTGGGAGCTTCGGCCCCCTCCTCCGCCGCAGGGTCCGCTGCAGGCATCACTTCGAGGATGGATCGCCTTCCAACTACGGCACATCTGTGGCGCCTGGTATTCCTGATTTCGCTTGGCGGCTTCTTCGAGGTCTATGACCTCATCTTCACCGGCTACATTGCGCCCGGCATGGCCAAGAGCGGCGTGCTGGCCACGACCACCGAGACCTTCTTCGGCTTCCAGGGCATAGGCGGATTCATCGCAGCCACTTTCGCCGGCCTGTTCGTCGGCACTTTCTTCCTCGGATTCCTGCCCGACAAGTACGGCCGCAAGGCAGTCTTCACTTATTCGCTGCTTTGGTACTGCATCGGCTCCGCGATCATGGCCTTCCAGAGCGGCGGCGAAGGCATCGTGTTCTGGCGCTTCATCACCGGCATCGGCGTCGGCGTGGAGATTGTCACCATCGACTCCTACATCACCGAGCTCGTGCCTCAGCACATGCGCGGCCGCGCCATGGCTTTCAACCAGACGGTGATGTTCGCCGCCGCGCCGGTCGCCGCCATCCTCTCTTTCTGGCTGGTACCGATTGCGCCCTTTGGCATCGACGGCTGGCGCTGGGTAGTGCTCCTCGGTTGCATCGGCGCGATCGCCGTCTGGTTCATTCGCCGTGCAGTGCCTCAGAGCCCGCGCTGGTTGGCACTCAAGGGACGGGCGGACGACGCCGACCGCGTGCTGAAGGTGATCGAGGCCAAGGTCCAGGCGCAGTACGGCAAGCCGTTGCCTCCGCCGGTGCTGGCGAAGGTCCAGACGAGGCCCGCGACCAGCACGTTCAAGGAGCTCTGGCAGCCGCCTTACCGCTCGCGCATGATCATGCTGCTGGTCTTCAACTTCTTCCAGGCCATCGGTTACTACGGCTTCGCAAACTGGGTGCCCACGCTCCTGATCGGCCAGGGTATCGAGGTGACGAAGAGCCTGCTCTACTCGTTCGTCATCGCCTTCGCCTTGCCGATGGGTCCCTTGCTCGCCATGAGCATCGCCGACAAGGTCCAGCGCAAGTGGCTCATCGTCGTGCCTGCCCTGTGCGTCGTCGTGTTCGGCATTCTGTTCGGCCAGATGAGGGATCCGCTGCTTCTGATCATCTTCGGAGTCCTGATCAGCCTGTCCGGCCAGATCATCTCGGCCAGCTATCACGCCTACCAGTCGGAACTCTTTCCTACCGGCGTGCGCTGTCGCGCCAATGGCTTCGTCTACTCCGCGAGCCGGGTCGGCGCGATGCTCTCCGGCTTCCTCATCGCCTTCCTGCTGCGCGACTTCGGCGTGGTCGGGGTGTTCGCAGGCATCACGGGCTGCATGCTGGTGGTGGTGATCTCGATCGGCCTTTTCGGCCCCAAGACCAACGGAGTGTCCCTTGAGGAGCTCTCGCATTGACGCAGGAAGAGACCATCATGGACAGGTACCAGTCAGGCTTCGCCAACGAGTTCGCAACGGAAGCGCTCCCCGGCGAGACACTTACCACCGACACCGCGCACGACGCGAGCTTGCAGTTGATGCGGCTTCCCCGAAGTTCGGCCGGCAGGACAGCCCTACAACTGCTCCCTGGGGACGCCGGTAACGGTCACAGGCGACGGATCGCGCGCCGCCCGCTTGAAGATCGACGGCGAGACGCCGGTGTGCTCCTTGAAAAAGCGCGAAAAATTGCCTGGCGCTGAAAAACCGAGATCCATCGCCACCTCGGTCAGCGCGCCGCCTTCGGCAACGCGGCGCATGGCTTCCTCGACCCGCACGCCGCTCCAGAACACCTGAGGCGTCGTGTTGAGCTGGTCGCGAAAGAGAGCGAAGAAGTGCGCGCGCGACAGTCCGACCTTTGCAGCGATCTCATCGATGGTCGTGATCTCGGCAACGTGTTCACGCATGTGGGCAATGGCGCTGCGCAGCCGATGGTCAAGCATCACGCCAACGGAACTCGCAGGCGATTCGGCGCCACCAGTGGTCGAAGCCGCAATGGCCGCCTCAAGAAGCCGCTCGACTTCGTCGTCGATGGCCGGGCGGGACTTGTCGGCGGAGATGATCAGGTCGAGCACCCGCCAGCACGAGCGGCGCATTGCGGAGCTGATGGGAACGCGCGGCGAAGGAAATCGAAAGTTGCGTCCGGTTGCGCTGCCCAGCGCGTCGAGCCACTGCTTGGAAATCATGAAGACGAGGAAGAGGCAGGAGCCGTTGCCTTCCATCACCATATCGTGCGCCTCGAACGCGTTGACGCCGAGCGCGACGTTCTCGCCGTAGGGCACAACCTCGGTGCCCACGTTGGCGACCGCGCGATTCCCGCCGAGCCACATTGCCAATTGCGATTCGGAGTGGGCGTGCGACACCAGGTTGACGCGCGATTCGAGAACGATCGCCGTGCCAAAAGCTCCCTCGTGCAGCGCGTACGCCTCCGCCATGTTTCAGATCCTTCCAGGGTGGGGTTGACGGTGCAATTGTTCGCCCTGGCGAGCCCTGATTTGACGGCCACCCGGGTAAGTACCTAGCACTGCACCGGACTCCCTGATACGTCACTGGATTCGTCGATAAGCGCCGAAAGCCTTGCGTTTCTAAAGTTGCTCCATCCCCGCGGCACCTTGATCGGAGTCGCAATCCGCAGAGAGAAATCACAGGAGCAAACTGAAATGCGCATCGCAACTTACATCGCCGACGGCACCCGCCGTGTAGGACTTGTTTCCGACGACGGCCTGACCATTCGACCGCTTGACCTGACGCCGCAGCAAGCGGCTGTGGGTGCCCTGAGCATCATCGAATCCATGGCAGAAGGCGCGGCGGCGCCGATCGCGACCGGCGCTGCCGTCAAGGTGGCGGATGTCGCCCTGGACGCTCCTCTGCCCAAGCCCAGGCGCAACGTCTGGTGCGTCGGCCGCAACTACCACGCCCACGCCAAGGAACTCTCGGCCTCCGTCTTCAAGGACAGCGGCGCGAAGACCGACGAGTGGCCCATCGTCTTCACCAAGGTGCCCGAATGCGTGGTCGGCCCGCACGACGACGTGCTGGTCCCCAGCGAGATCTCGACGCAGATCGACTACGAAGCCGAACTCGCCGTGGTCATCGGCAAGGGCGGCAAGAACATCACGCGCGCCGCAGCGATGGAGCATGTGTTCGGCTACACGGTCGTCAATGACGTGACGGCGCGCGACGTGCAGGTGCGCCATAGCCAATGGGACATGGGCAAGTCCTTCGACACCTTCTGCCCGATGGGCCCGTGGATCGTGACGGCCGACGAGTTCGACGGCGCCAGGACCCGCGTGCGCTGCTGGGTCAACGGCGAGTTGCGCCAGGACGGCCCGACCGAGAACATGATCTTCGACATCCCGACCCTGATCGAGACGATCTCGCGCGGCATCACGCTGTATCCGGGCGATGTCATCGCCACGGGAACGCCCGCCGGCGTGGGCATGGGCATGTCGCCGCCACGCTATCTGAAGGCGGGCGACGTGGTGCGCGTCGAGATCGATCGCCTGGGTGCGATCGAGAACAAGTTCGTCTGAGGCGGCGCGCGATGACCACACAACTCATCAACGGGCTGGCCGTCGAGATCGACGGCAACGGCGAGGCGCTGCTGTGCATCCACGGCCTCGGCGGTTCGTCGAACACCTGGACGCCATTGCTGGCTGGTCTGTCGGATTTCAGAGTGATCCGCCCAGACCTGCCTGGAAGCGCACGTTCGCCGCTGCTTGCGGACCCGCTGTCGATCGAACGCTATGCCGCATCGCTCGAAGCCTTGCTTGCCGAACTGGGCGTCGAGTCGGTCCACGTGATGGCGCACTCGCTCGGCACCGTCGTTGCGCAACATCTGGCCGTACGCAACCCCGGCAAGATCAAGTCGCTCGCGCTGTTCGGCCCGCTGGTTGCGCCGCCCGATGCGGCCCGGCCGAACATCGTGGCGCGTGCCGCGGCGGCGCGTGGCGGTGCGGCAGCCATGCAGGAGATTGCCGACGCCATCGTCAAGGCCGCCACCAGCCCGGAGACGAAGGCCGAGCAACCCGCCGTGCTGGCACTGGTGCGCGAAAGCGTGATGCGCCAACTGCCCGAAGGCTATGCGCAGAGTTGCGAGGCATTGGCCGCGGCCCAGTCGGCGGAAATCGAGCGCATCGGCGTGCCGACCTTGCTCGTCACCGGCGACCAGGACGGCGTCGCGCCGCCCGCCAATGTGGCCGCCATGACAGCGCGCATCACCGGATCGCACCAAGTGGTCTTCGATGGCTGCGGCCACTGGACGACCTTCGAGAAGCCGCAACGCTGCATGCAGGAACTCGAGCAGTTCTACGCATCGCTGCGCTGATTTCCCTTTTCTCAGCATCTTTCATCAACCCATTTCCGGCACCACGGGCCGGAGGAGACAAGCCATGACCCGCATCGCATTCACCAACGTCCGCATCTTCGACGGCACGGGCGAAGACACCTACACCGGCGACGTGCTCGTCGAAGGCAAGCGCATCGTCGAGGTGGCCCGCGCGCCCAATCGCGTGAGCACCGACGACGCCCGCGTCATCAACGGACGGGGCCGCTTCCTCATGCCCGGCATGACCGAGGCCCACACGCATTTCTCGTGGAACGACCAGCCCAGCCTGGCGGCCATCCAGTTCATGCCGCCGGAGGAGCACATTCTTTGGTGCGTGCGGGTGGCCAAGCGCTACCTTGACATGGGCTGGACGTCCGCAATCGGCGCGGCTGCTGCCAAGCCGCGGCTGGACGTCGTGCTTCGCAACGCAGTTGAGGCGGGTGAGTTTCCGGGCCCGCGCTATCTCGCCGGCAGCCAGGAAATCACAACCATCGGGGCGTTGGGTGACAACACGCTGCCTCACATGGACTTCGAGGAATTGAGCTTCGGGAGCGTCTGCAGTGGGCCGGAGGAGATTCGTCGCTCTGCGCGCAAGTTCATCAAGTACGGCGTCGATCACCTCAAGATCAACTTGTCCGGCGAGTACATCGCCGGCCTGCCGGCGGAGATGTCGCCATTCTCGGAGGAAGAAGTGGCAATGCTTTCGCGGGAAGCCAAACGCTACGGCAAGCGCATGGCCGCTCACGCGCGGTCAAGCGAATCGGTCAAGCAGTGTGTCCGCCACGGCATCGAGATGGTCTACCACGCGAGTTTTGCGGACGAGGAAGCTCTAGACATGCTCGAGGCGGCCAAGGACAAGCACTTTGTCGCTCCGGGTATCGGCTGGCTCATCCGCACCACCTACAACGCCGCCGAGTACGGCATCACCGAGGCCGTCGCGACGCAGATGGGCTACAAGCGCGAGTTGGAGATCGCCTCGGCATCGCTGCGCAAGATGCACCAGCGCGGCATCCGCATCCTGCCGGGCGGCGATTACGGCTTTGCGTGGATGCCGCACGGCACCAACGCCAATGACCTGCAGTACTTCGTGGACTACATCGGCATGACGCCCAAGGAAGCATTGCTGGCAGCGACGAAGCTGGGCGGCCAGATCATGCTGCGCCCGGATGAACTCGGCCAGTTGAAGGCGGGCTTCCTGGCAGACATCGTGCTGGTGGATGGCAATCCGCTGGAGGATCTTTCGCTCCTGACCGATCCGGCGAAGATCCAGCTCGTGATGAAGGATGGCGTGATCTACAAGGATTGCGCGACCCCCGTACCTGCGGAGGCTGCGCTGCATCTGGAAGGGGCCGACTTTCCGCTTCGTGAGGAGGGTGTCAAGGAGGCGCTGGCTGAAATGCATTGAGCGAAAGACCAGCGAACGGGGCGGCGTCTCGTTGGTAAGCGTGCTGAATCCATCGACGATGCCGGCGGGGGCACTGTTGGCTGGGATCCAGCCCGTCGCACTGCGTGCAACCCGACCTCGTGATTGAACCGACGCTCTCATAGCAGCTATGCGGCTCGCGCAATGTCTTGCGGCCGTTCGATCGCCAGAATTCAGCGAACCAACTAGGCAGTCACACGGTTGGCCAAGTAGAGACCCTTTCGACGTGACTGGCAACGGTCGCGCCGATCGGGCCTACAACGGAGACAACCCATGAGCAGCCAACAGGCGCACCCGCGTCCATCGAATGCCGGCGACGATGTGCGCCCGCAGTCGCAGAACATCGATGCGGACGCCGTGTACCGGAAGGTGCTTCTGCACCTGCTTCCGATGCTGGTGATCGTCTACATCATTGCCTACATCGACCGCTCGAACGTCGGCTTTGCCAAGCTCGGGTTCATGCGGGATCTGAATTTTTCCGACACGGTTTTCGGTATCGGCGCAGGCGTTTTCTATGCCGGCTACATGATCTTCGAAATACCCAGCAATCTCATGCTGGCGAAGATCGGATTCAGGAAGACGCTGCTGCGCATCATGCTGCTCTGGGCCGCCTGTTCGGTGCTGCTGGCCATCATGACGAGTCCCAATTCGTACTACTTCGCGCGCTTCGTGCTGGGGGCCGCGGAGGCCGGACTGTTCCCGGGGGTGTTGCTCTATCTGACCTACTGGGTGCCGGCTGCAAGGCGGGCGAGCTTCACCGCGGTGTTCATGGCTGCGATTCCGCTGTCGGGTGTCATCAGCGGGCCGTTGTCCGGGATGATCATGCACAGCATGGACGGCTGGCACGGACTCAAGGGATGGCAGTGGCTGTTCCTCATCGAAGGTGCACCGGCGCTGCTCTTCGCCATCGTCGTGTTTTTCTTCCTGAAGGACACACCGGCCTCCGCGACATGGCTCAGCGCGCGGGAGCGCGACCTGATCGAAGCCGACCTCGAAGCGGACCGCAACAGGACCGGCGGCGGCGGGCACCATTCGTTCATGGACGCATTGCGCTCTCCGCGCTTTTACCTCCTCGTGGGCATGGGCGTCGCGCTGCTGGCCAGCGCATCGAACATCTCCTTCTGGCTGCCCACGATCATTCAACGCTCCGGCGTCACGAGCACCTGGACCATTGGCCTGATGGCCATGGCGCCCTACGTCGTCGGTGTGGTTGCGCAGCAATGGGTAGCCCGCCGCTCCGACGTGCGCGATGAACGCCGCTGGCATGCCGCCGCCTGCGCCACGGTTTCCGCCTTGGGCTGGATGCTGCTGCCGATGGTTTCGAGCAATCCGGCCCTGTCGCTGCTCGCGCTGATTGCGACCGCCGCTGGCACATTCGCTGCTATGGGTCCTTTCTGGTCGATGCCTGCGCTCTACCTGAGCGCCAAGGCTGCACCCGGCGGCATCGCGCTGATCAGCACGCTCGCGGGAGTCGGGAGTCTGATCAGTCCCGTGATCATCGGGTGGCTGAATGAATACACCAGGACGCTCGCAGCAGGACAGTACTACCTTGCGGCACTGATGATCGTCGGCGCCGTCACCGTGGTCGCGATCGGGCACCACAACAGCAATCGCGCGGCCCGCCGCCCACGACTCAGGGCGATGGCCTGATCAGAGCTCCGAACCAAGGGAAAGCCGGCATTCGGCTGCCGCTCGCACGCGGGACAATCGCGCGTATCCAACGATGCGAGCAAAGTCCCATGCAGTCCGGCAAAGCCACCCAGATCCAGCTCGACATCACATCCGATCTGCAGAAATGGCGCGCGTTTCTCGCGATTGCCGAACTCGGCAGCCTGACGCGCGCGGCGCTGTTTCTCGACAGCAACCAGTCGCTGTTGAGTCGTCACCTGAATGCGCTGGAACGTGAATGCAAGGCTCGCCTCTTCAACCGCACCGGGCGTGGCGTGGCGTTGTCGGATGTGGGGCAACGCATCTTCCCGTTGGTGAAGGCACTCCTTTCGGATGCGGAGCAACTCGAACTGGAAATCCACGGTGAGGCACGGGAGCCCGCCGGCCGGGTCACCATCGGGTCGCTGCCCTCGATCACCAATCCGATCGTCGGCCGCCTGTTCAAGCAGTTGCGCGATCGTCATCCCGGCATCCAGCTCAAGATCCTCGAGGGCTCCAGTGGACAGGTGGAGGAATGGTTGGCCGATGCGCGCGTCGACATCGCCATCCTCTATCGCTACGGCAACGCGCTGCACGAACTGGAGCAAGCGCTGGCCACCGTCGACAGTTACCTGATCGGCCCGGCAGGCGACCGGTTGACGAAGGCACCAGAGATTCCCTTCTCCTCCCTCCACGAGTTGCCGTTCATTCTGCCCAGCGCACCCAACGGACTGCGGACGGCGCTCGACGCCATGGCGCGTCAGGAGCACATCACGCTTGCGCCGGCGTTGGAAGCCGATTCGCTTCCGCTCATGCGATCGACGGTCGCCGAAGCCAGGCTCTACACCGTCCTGCCCATTCACGCCGTATGGACGGAGGTGCAGGAAGGCCGATTGCAAGCCGCCAGGATCGTTTCGCCGCCACTGCAACGGATCGTCTCCATGGCATTGGCGCGCACGAAGGGGCCTGGCCGGGCCGTGTCCGCTGTTGCGTCGGAGATCGTCGGGATCGTGGAAGACAGCGCACGCACCGGCATGTGGCATTTCGGCGGTCCTGCGTAGCCGCCGCCTTGCACGCGTGCGCATAGCAGCGTTGCGGAGGCTGCGCATGCGTAGCCTGCGCTTGTCCCCTAAGCTCGTCGGCAACGATCGATCACAGGAGACACCCGCATGCCAAGAATTTCCCTGCCCGCGCCTGAAACGATGAACCCCGAGCAGCGCGCCGTCTACGACAAGATCATTTCCGGCCCGCGCGGGCGCATCCAGGGTCCGCTTCGCGCCGCACTCCACAACCCGGAGCTCGCGGACAAATGGCAGGCGATCGGCGCCCTGCTGCGCTATGGCACGACCCTGCCGCCGCGGCTGTCCGAGATCGCGATCCTCGTCACCGGGCGTGCCTGTAATTCGCCTTTCGAGTGGTACGCCCACCGCGTCGAGGCAGAAAAGGCCGGCATCGAGCCGCCGATCATCGAAGCGCTTCTCGCGCAGACCGAACCGCCGGGCATGTCGGCGGACGACGCCGCCGTCTACCACTACGCGGTCGAGCTCAACCGGCACAACTCGGTTTCCGATGCGACCTATGCAGTCGCCCTCGCGCGCTTCGGCGAGCGGACCGTCGTTGAACTGACGGCGCTGGTCGGCTACTACACCATGGTCGCGATGACGCTCAACTGCCACGAGATTCCGCTGCCGGAAGGCGTGGCGCCAGCGTTCCCGTTGCCTCAAAAGGCAACGCTGCAATGAGCGACGCGTTGAGCGCGCGGCGTGCTGCCGAGGGGTGGGATTGCCACGCCCACCTGTTCGGTCCGTACGATCGCTTCCCGTTGGCGGGCGAGCGAAGCTACACGCCACCCGAAGCCATCGAGTCGGCCTATCTGGACGTGCTCGCACGACTTGGCCTTGGGCATGGCGTGCTGGTGCATCCAAGTGCCTATGGCAAGGACCATTCGCTTTTGCTGCACGCGCTGGCCGCGCAGCCAACCCTGCGCGGCGTGGTCGTGGTGCAACCGGGTGATCCACTGGCGCTTGGCGGCTTGCGTGAGCGCGGCGTGCGTGGCGCACGCTTCAGCCATCGCAGCGGCCCTGGCACCAACTTCACCGGCAGCGCGTCATTCGACGACCTGTGCGAATTGGCCCCTGCACTGGCGGACGCCGGCCTGCACGCGGAACTCTGGACGGACTGCAAGGCCTTGCCGGCCATTGCACCGCAGTTGCTGAAATTGCCCGTCCCGATCGTGATCGACCACATGGGCGGCTTCGACGTGAACGCCGGCGTCGACGATGCGGGCTTCCGCACACTGCTCGACCTGCTGGCAACCGGCAAGGTCTGGGTCAAGCTTTGCGCCTACCGCAATCTGCTCGGTGCACCCGATTGGGAAGCGGGGCGACCGTTCCAGCAAAGGATGATCGAAGCCAATCCCGAGCGCCTGGTGTGGGGTAGCGACTGGCCCCACCTGCGCGTGACGCCGGTTCCCGACTCCGGTCAATTGCTCTCGATGTTCAAGGCGTGGGCGGGCGGCGGCGTTGTTGTGGACAAGATACTGCGCAACAACCCGGAAGGCCTCTACCGATGAGAACGCCCATTGCGTCGTCGCAGCTTGAAGTGTGCTGATCAGCCATCGACAGGCTCGGTGGATTGGAAGGACGGGCGAGCCTGCAAAGTTTCGAACCAGGCAGCGAGACGGGGCGCCAGCGCACGCCAGCCCAGGGAGTCGAAGCGATAGTCGAGGTACCCGAGGGCGCAGCCAAGCGTCACGTGACCGATGGAGAACGGCGCGCCGCCGATCAGGTCGGCCTCTGCGTCGAGCAATTTCAATGACGCACGGGTCTTGAGTTCGAAGGCATCCGCCAGCGCCTGCAACGGATGCTCGCGTTCGCGCTCGTTGCGCCACAGGATCAGCACATCGAGCAGACCATCCCCCAGTGCATGCCAGCGCAACGCCTGCCATCGCGCCTCGCCCTGCACCGGGAACAGCGAACCGCCGGCCCGGTCATTCAGGTATTCGCAGATCACGATCGAATCGAAAAGGGTCGAGCCGTCTGCGCGCACCAGCGTCGGGATCTTCGACAACGGGTTGTCCACCATGATGGCCGCGTTGGGCTTGAGCATGGCCGCCACCGAGCGCACGAGTTCGAGCTGGTGCACGACGTCGAGTTCGTGCGCGCAGATCATCACCTTTCGCACGTAGGGTGACTTGGGCGACCAGTGCAGTTTCATCTTTTCCGTCATCAGATCGCTCCCGCGGCGCGCAATGAATCGATGCATCCGGGGCTGTAGCCCAGTTCGGCCAGGATGTCGTCGCTGTGCTGGCCGAGCAGTGGCGGTGCGGACTGTGTCTGCAGTGGCGACTCGGCAAAGCGCATCGGGCTGACCACCTGTGGCACGTCGACCCCGCTGGGGTGCGGCACGTAGCGCAGCATCTCGCGCGCCTTGACTTGCGGTTCCTTGAAGACATCCGCCACGGTGTTGATGGGGCCGCAAGGCACACCCGCCTTGTCGAGGGCTGCGATCAGCCGGTCACGTTCCCACTCGGCGAAGACGTCGCGCAGCATGCCCGAGAGTTCACCGATGTTGCGCACCCGCTGTGCGTTGGTGGCAAAGCGTTCGTCGACGATCCAGTCGGGCCGCCCGAACACCTCGCACAGCTTCGCGAACTGGCCGTCGTTGCCCACCACCAGGATCACATCGCCATCCGCACAGCCGTACACGTCCTGCGGCTGGATATTGGGGTGCGCGTTGCCGTTGCGGCGCGGCACCTTGCCCGAGACCAGATAGTTCATGGCCTGATTGGACAGGGTGGCGACCTGCACGTCGAGCATCGCGATGTCGATGTTGTCGCCGACGCCCGTTTCGTTGCGCCGTGCCAATGCGGCCAGCACCGAAACGGCGGTGTACATGCCGGTCATCAGGTCGACCATCGGGATGCCGACCTTCTGCGGTCCGCCGCCCGGGCGACCGTCTTTCTCGCCAGTCACGCTCATCAGGCCGCCCATGGCCTGGATGAGGAAGTCGTACGCGGGCTGGTCGCGCCGCGGTCCCGTCTGGCCGAAGCCGGTGACCGAGCAGTAAATGAGGCGCGGGTTGATCTCGCGCAGCGAAGCCTCGTCGAGCCCGTAGCGCTTCAAGGTGCCGGCCTTGTAGTTTTCCAGCACGATGTCCGCCTTTGCGGCCAGCGCCTTAACGATCTTCTGGCCTTCGGGCTTTTCGAGGCTCACAGTGATCGAACGCTTGCCGCGATTGACGGCAAGGTAGTAGCCGGCTTCCTTGGTGTCCTGGCCCTCGGCGTCCTTGAGGAACGGAGGGCCCCAGGTGCGGGTGTCGTCGCCGGCGCCGGGCCGTTCGACCTTGATCACGTCGGCACCGAGATCGGCAAGGATCTGGCTGGCCCAGGGGGCGGCGAGGATGCGGCTCAGGTCAAGCACCCTGACGTGCGAGAGGGGGCCCTTGGCGGTGGTCATGTGAAGTCTCCTGTGGATGGAGACAATTCTGGAATTGCGATACGTTCCGGGCTACGCCCTCGGCCGCAACGCTGTGATGCGCCGCGGCGCATACCGGCGGCCCGCTCTGCACCGTTCCGCATAGCAGGTTTGCGCGGAAGACCGGTGCCACGCGACGGCCATGTTTCTAAAGTCCATTCATCACGAACCGGAGACATTGACCATGAATCGACTTTTCAAAGCCGCCGCGACAGTTGCCTTCGCATTGGCCGCAACTTCGGGATGGGCGCAGGCCTACCCGACCAAGCCGATCCGCGTGATCGTGCCCTTCCCCGCAGGCGGTCCGGTCGACCAGACTGCGCGTGCGCTGGGCACCCGGCTGGGCACGTCGCTGGGCCAGTCCATCATCATTGACAACAAGGGTGGTGCGGGCGGCCTGCTGGGCGCCGATGCCGTTGCCAAATCGGCGGCGGACGGCTACACGCTGCTGTTCTCCTCTGCAGGCGCGCTGGCCATCGTTCCGCACATCGTGCCATCGATGCCCTACAACCCGCAGAAGGACCTGGTGGCCGTCACCCAGGCACTCAAGGTGCCGGCCGTGCTGGTCGTGGCCGCCAACTCGAAGTTCAAGACATTCGCCGACTTGAAGGCCGCTGCCACGGGCGATGCCAGCACGATCAACTACGCCTCGGCCGGCAGCGGCACCACGCCGCACCTGCAGGCGGAGTTGCTCAAGCGAGAAGCGAAACTCAACATGAACCACATTCCCTATCGTGGAGCGGCCCCCGCGCTGACGGACCTCATGGGCGGACAGGTGGACATGATGATGGTCGACATCCCGGTGGTGCTGCCCTTCATCCAGTCGGGCAAGCTGCGCGCGCTGGCAGTGACCAACGCCAAGCGAATCCCGATTCTCAAGGATGTGCCCACCGTCGGCGAGCTGGGCTTGCCCAAGGCCGAGGCCTACAACTGGTACGGGATGCTTGCCCCGGCTCGCACGCCGCCCGAGATCATCAACAAGCTGTACACCTCCGTCGGTGCCGCATTGCGCTCGCCGGAACTGAAGCAGCAATTCGATCAGCAAGGCGTGGAAGTCGTCGGCAGCAAGCCGGAGGAGTTCGGAGCATTCATCTCCGCGGAGTCGGAACGCTGGGGAACTCTGGCCAAGGCGGTGGGCGCCAAGATGGAATAGGCGCAGCGGCCGAATGCATCGGCCGATCTCGCCGGTTGAACCCAGACTTCAGCGCGCTTGCGGGCGCTGAAGTCTTTTTCCTTTACGCTGCCACCGGCCTCCTGGACAACTCCAGCTTGGCGATGGCATTGCGGTGCACTTCATCCGGGCCGTCGACGATGCGCACAGTGCGCTGGTGCGCATAGGCCTCGGCCAGCCAGAAGTCCTGGCTGACGCCGGCTGCACCATGCGCCTGGATCGCCCAGTCGACCACCTTGCACGACGTGTTGGGCGCGACGACCTTGATCATGGCGATCTCCGCTCGCGCCTCCTTGTTGCCGACCGTGTCCATCTTGTACGCGGCATTCAGCGTCAGCAATCGTGCCTGGTCGATCAGGCAGCGCGACTCGGCGATTCGCTCATGCCAGACGGATTGCTCGGCCAGCGGCTTGCCGAAGGCGATGCGCGAACGAAGCCGGTCGCACATCATCTCCAGCGCGCGCTCGGCGGCGCCGATGGAACGCATGCAGTGGTGGATGCGTCCGGGGCCAAGGCGGCCCTGGGCGATCTCGAAGCCACGGCCTTCGCCCAGAAGGATGTTGCCGACCGGCACGCGGACGTTTTCCAGCAGGACTTCCATGTGGCCATGCGGCGCGTCGTCATAGCCGAACACCGACAGGTGGCGCAACACGCTGACGCCGGGCGTGTCACGTGGCACCAGCACCATCGACTGCTGCGCATGGCGCGGCGCGTCGGGGTCGGTCTTTCCCATCACGATGAAGATCTTGCAGCGCGGGCTGCCCGCGCCGGACGAAAACCACTTGCGGCCGTTGATGACGTACTCGTCGCCCTCGCGCGTGATGGTGCACTGGATGTTGGTGGCGTCCGACGAGGCAACGGCCGGCTCGGTCATCAGGAAGCCCGAGCGGATCTGGCCGGCGAGCAGCGGCTCGAGCCATTGGTCTTTCTGCGCCTCGGTGCCGTAGCGCTCGATGGTTTCCATGTTGCCCGTGTCGGGCGCCGAGCAGTTGAACACTTCCCCCGACCAGGAAACACGACCCATCACTTCGCACAGAGGTGCGTAGTCCAGGTTCGAAATACCCGGCACGCCGCGATGCTCGTGCGGCAGGAACATGTTCCAGAGGCCGGCGGCGCGCGCGAGCGGCTTGAGTTCCTCGATCAGCGGCGACACCTGCCAGGCATTGCCCGAGCGACGGAAAGCATCCATCTCCTCGTAGTAGCGTCCTTCGTTGGGATAGATGTGCTGGTCGAAGAACTGCCGCATGCGCTGCAGCAGGTCTTGCGTCTTGGGGGAGGGTTCGGCAAACATGGTGTGTCCTTCAGTCTTGAGAGCCGCGTCCGGTCCTGACGCTTGCTGTTCAAGATTAGAACGCTGCCGATGGAAAGAAGCCGTCCCGCGTGTGACGAGGCGGCTGGCGATCGGAGATCAGTCGAGGCGTACGCCGGAGCGCTTCACCACCTCTGACCACTTCGCTGTGTCCGCGCGAATCAGTGCCGCGAATTCCGTCGGCGTGCTCAGGCGAACTTCGATGCCGGCATCCGCCATCTGGCGGACGATGTCAGGCGAGGACATGGCCGCGCCGATCTCGTCATGCAACTTCGCGACGATTCCGGCGGGCGTGCCGGCGGGCGCGAGCACGCCGAGCCAGAGCGACATTTCGTAGTTGCCCATGCCAGGTGTTTCGGAGATGGTTGGCACGTTAGGCAGGGTCGGCAGGCGCTTGCGGCCGGTGAGCCCGAGCGGACGCACCTTCCCGGTCTTGACGTATTCGACGAAGTTCGACGCAGTGTCGAACATCATCGAAGTGCGGCCGCCGAGGAAGTCGCTCATCGCGGGCGCGCTCCCTTTGTAAGGGATGTGTGTCAGGTCGATCTTGGCCATGCTCTTGAAGAGCTCGCCGGACAGGTGGCTGGTCGTGCCGTTGCCCGCCGATGCAAAGGTCAGCCCGCCGGGGTTCTTGCGCGCAAGCTCGATGAGGTCGGCCACCGACTTGGCGGGCACCTCCGGATGGACCACGAGCAGGTTCGACGTGTTGTGCGTCAGCGTGATGGGCTCGAAGCTCTTGGCCGGGTCGTAGCGCAGGTTCTTGTACAGGCTCGGGTTGATGGTGAGCGAGCCCATGGTGGCAAACAGCAGCGTGTAGCCGTCCGGTGCCGCAGTCGCCACCGCTTCGGCGCCGATGCCGCCGCCAGCACCGGCGCGGTTGTCGATGATCACGGCCTGGCCGAGTCGTTCTGCCAACTTCTGGCCCATGGTGCGTGCCATCAGATCGGTCGCCCCTCCTGCGGGGAACGGCACGACGAGGCGGATCGGCTTGTCCGGGTACCCGGCCGCACGGGCGGGCAGACCCAGCGCCGACAGACCGAGCGACCCGCAGGCCAGCAGCATCCCGCGTCGTGTCGGGTGCAGGTTGCCCGGACGTGCGCGTGAGTCGGCGGGCGCCATGGCTCAGCGACCCGTGAAGACCGGCGCGCGCTTTTCCGCGAATGCGCGCTGCGCTTCCTTCGCGTCGTCGGTCTTGCCGATCAGCGCCGTCATGTCCTGTTCGTAGCGATAGCCGTCGCGCAGGCTCATGTCCTCGATCACGTTCAGCGTGTGCTTGCCCATGCGTGTCGACACCGGGCTCTTGGATGCGATGGTGGCTGCGATCTCCAGCGCCTTGGGCATCAGGTCCTCCTGTGTCGTGCACTCTTCGATGATGCCGAGGCGATAGAGCTCGGCCCCTGGCACGCGCATGCCTGTCAGCATCATCCGGCGCAAGCGGGAGTGGCTGAAGAGCCGCATCGCGTGGCGGCAGCCGCCCAGCAGTCCCACGTCGACTTCGGGCAGGCCGAGCGATGCTTTTTCCGATGCGATCAGGATGTCGCTGGAGGCGGCCATCGCGACACCGGAGCCGAGCGCAGCGCCGTTGATCGCACAGATCACCGGCTTGGCGCATTCCCGGATCGCATGGAAGCACTCACGCGTCCGCCTCGAATGTGCGGGCAGGTCGCCTGGGCCCTTGATGACCGACGCGCGGCCCTTGAGGTCGGCGCCGGCGCAGAACACCTTGCCTGCGCCGGTCAACACGACGACGCGCACTTCGTCCATCTCGGAAATGCGGTCGAGCGCCAGCGTGAGCTCGTCGTTGAGCGTGCGCGTGAGCGCATTCACAGGGGGGCTGTTAAGCGTGAGGGTGGCTACGAAGTTGTTCAGTTCGTAGTTGAGTTGGGTCAGGTCGTTCATGGTCTCCATTCCGGCGCAAAGCGCGCTCGTCTTGTTCGGTATTGCCAGTCTAGTGACGAGGCAGCCGCGACGAAGCCATCGCTCCTACAGAGCTGCTATGCAGTTATCGGCAAGTCGCGTGGGCGGGAACGGAGAAAACCCACCGCTCAAAGCTGGCCGGCTGGGAAAACCTTCGTACTGCCAAGCGTTCGAACAGCGGATAGGCTTACCCGAGCTATCGACTGCGGGATGAACCGAAGAGCGTCGGCCGGGAGCCATGCAGGTTTCGTCCAGCCCTGCATAGCGAGAAGCTCCTCGACAATTACCGTTGCCCTCCGCAGGTCGCACTCGCACAATGCCCTGTTGAATGATGATCGATTGGGTTGAAATGGCATCTCGACCAAACGTGGTGATCATCGGAGGCGGCATTGGCGGCTTGTTTGCCGCCAATGCGCTGATCCGACAGGGGTTGCGTGTTTCGGTTTATGAACAGGCGTCCGCACTGGGCGAGATAGGTGCTGGTGTGTTCGTGACGCCGAATGCGGTGCGCCACTTGGAGCGTGTGGGCCTCGGGCCTGCCGTCGAAAGATGGGGTGCGCGAGTGGGTCCCGACTCCTTCTACTTTCGCCGCGACGGTACCCCGATCGCCCCGGTGCAGGTGTCGGATGCCTCCGGCTGGAACGCGACCTTTGGCATGCACCGCGCCGACCTGATCGATTTCCTCGCCGCCCACCTCCCCGCCGGGATCGTCCATACCAGCCATCGTGCTATTGCCTTCGAGCAAACCGACGACGTAGCCCGCGTCAAATTTGGCAACGGCGCCATCGCCGAGGCCGACGTTGTGGTCGCCGCCGACGGAATACATTCCGAACTGCGTCCTTACGTCTTTCCGCCCTCGAGGCCCGTGTTTCACGGCACCATTTCATATCGGGGTCTGGTCTCGCGGGAGCGCCTGCCGAACTGGCCGATGGACCGCTGGCAAATGTGGGCGGGTCCGTTGAGGCATTTCCTGGTCTTTCCTGTTCGCCACGGCACGATGGTCAACTACGTCGGGTTTGTGCCGACCGATGAGGAGATGAAGGAATCCTGGTCCGCGCCCGGTGATCCATCCGTGCTGCGCCGCGAGTTCGAGGGCTGGGATCCCCGCATCGCCGAGGTCCTTCAGCAGGTCGACGAGACATTTCGCTGGGCGCTCTACGACCGCGAGCCGTTACCCACCTGGACCAAGGGCCGGTTGACACTGCTCGGCGACGCGGCACATCCGATGCTCCCGCATCTGGGTCAGGGGGCCAACCAGGCCATCGAGGACGGCATGGCGCTCGCCACGATTCTGGCCCAGGTGGACACCTCGGGAGTAGGAAAGTCGCTGCTTGCCTACGAGCGGTTGCGTCGCAAGCGCGTGGCGGAGATTCAGCTTGGTGCCCGACAGAATGGACTGCGTCTCGACTCAACCGACATCGATCTCACTGCCCGAGACGCGGCGCTCGCCGCGCACGCCGAATTCCGCAAGCGCCTCTATACCTACGACGTGGTGCCGGATGCGCGCGCCGCCGCGGCTGCGTTGCTGCAATAAGTCCTTTTGGGCGCCCGCAGGACCACCTCATCCGATCAAACCGATCTTCCGGCTATTGGAGCGGCCCTGAGTGCTATGTATGTGCTCCAACGCACGGACGCGAGCCAGGTCGACCCGTATAAAGGTGGCAGAGGTTGGGCGCGACAGCTGGCGGCCTCTGCGAGCGAGTCGGAATGCAAGCAGCAGGCGTTGTCTTCCGGTTCGGTGCGCCGCTACCGAAGCTGTTGGTGGGGCACCTTTTCCCCCAGCAGCTTCGATGGCCGGCGGCAGCCGGCAAAAGGCACCGATGAACGACATGACCCAACCCTTCACCAAACTGGCCTCGGCAAACGCGGCGCTCTTGACGAACTTCGCGCAGTCGCCGGCGATACTGGAAATGGCAAATGCCAACGTCCAGAAATACTTCGAGTTGGCACAGCAATCCTTCGGGCGCGTCGTAGTCTCCGACGTCTACGCGGACCTCATCGGCAAGCTCACGGAGAACTATTCAACGTTCGCGCGTGAGTACTCGGAAAGCCTTATGGGCTGGTCCACCCAGGGACAGGGCTTGATGGCGCAACAGGTCCAAACAGCGTCGGATCTCCTCGCGGAATCGGGCAAGGCAACGGCGACCGCGATGGGGAGGGCGTCGGACACTGTCAAGCATCTGCGCGCCAGATAAAGGCGACGAATGCGGTCTGCCCGAGTGATCGGGCCACGTGCGACCCCCGACGCCCTCGACCGTCGGGTCCAACTTTTCCCCGCCTGGCGCGCGACGACCCCACTCGACTGATGCCACAGCGCATCCCCCGTCGGGAACCCCGCGAATTGCTTGGGCCCGCGCCAGGTCCGCTTCCCCGCCCATCACTGCATATGTTGCCCGCCGTTGATCGCGATGTTGGCACCCGTGACGAACGCGGCCTCCTCTGACGCGAGGTAGATCACGAGTCCGGCCACCTCCTCTGGCTTGCCCAGCCGGCCGACGGGAATCTGCGGCAGTATCTTGGTGTCGAGCACATCCTTCGGGATCGCCGTGACCATCTTCGTGCCAATGTAGCCCGGCGAGATGGTGTTGACGGTCACGCCCTTCTTCGCGACCTCGAGTGCCAGCGCCTTTGTGAAGCCATGTACGCCGGCCTTCGCCGCCGAGTAGTTGGTCTGGCCGAAGGCGCCCTTCGATCCGTTGACCGAGGACACATTGATGATCCGGCCCCAGCCACGCTCGACCATGCCGTCTGCGACTTGCTTGGTCATGTTGAACAGGCTGTCGAGGTTGGTGCGCAGCACTGCGTCCCAGTTGACCTTGTCCATCTTCTTGAAAGTCATGTCGCGCGTGATGCCGGCGTTGTTGACCAGCACCTCGACGGCGCCGACTTGGAGTTCCACCTGCGCCGCCGCCTTGGCGCAGGACTCGAAGTCGGCCACGTCACACGGCACCGCCAGGATGTCGCAGCCGCGGGACTTCATGTCGGCCACCCACTCAGCGTGCTTGCCATTGCCCGGCGAATAGGTCACGACCACCTTGTAGCCGGCATCGGCCAGCTTGGCGCAGATGGTCTCGCCCAGACCGCCCATGCCTCCGGTAACCAGGACCACACGTTGCTTGCTCATGACAGTTCCCTTCGTGTGTCGTCACTCCGCGAGACTTTGAACCTGCGGTCCACCGCTCTAAAACGTTGCCCAAACGGCATCTGTGCGCTACCGCTCAGAGACCCGCCCGGAGCGGCGACTGCAATGTCATAGCAGCGCAGGGTTCGAGAGAAGTCACGCAGCGCGCCGATACCGCTTTCCTCGGCATGCCGACATCAGTCTTCCAACTGTTTCACCAACTGCTCCTTCGTGGCCGTGGATCGGCTCCATAGGGCAGTGAGATCCTGCCGTGTCGAAAAGATCGTGCGCAGCACGAAACTGGAGTCCAGCGCTTGTTTCAGGACCGCGCGCTGCGGTTCTGGCAGTTCCCCTGCATCCTTCTGCAGGAGGTACTTGACCGGCTCCAGTGCCTTGAAGTCCATTGAACCGGGGACTACGCTCGCGCGGAGCTTGCAAACCTCACTCGCGGCAACAGGACGCAGCGATCGCGCGAAGTTGGCTAGCACTTCGTAGCGGTGAGTGACGACAGCCTGCAGCGTGCCCACGTCGCAACGAGTCTTGGACGCGTCATAGCGAATCCTGGGCGCAACCCTGCGCACCGTTGCAAGGCGCAGTGCCTCCAGGATGCGGATGTACATCCAGCCGATGTCAAACTCCCACCACTTGTTGGATAGCTTGGCGGAAGTGACGTACGCATGGTGGTTGTTGTGGAGTTCCTCACCGCCAATCAGGATGCCCCAAGGCGCGACATTGCTGGAGTTGTCGTCGGGCGAGAAGTTGCGGTAGCCCCAGTAGTGACCGATCCCGTTGATCACGCCGGCGGCGAAGACCGGAATCCATAGCATCTGCACTGCCCAGATGCTCAGCCCGATCGGGCCAAACAGGGCGATGTCGATTCCCAGCATAAGGCCGATGCCGAGTTGGGCGTGTTTCGCGTACAGGTTGCGCTCGATCCAGTCGTCCGGCGTGCCGCGTCCGTGTTGTTCGAGCGTTGCGGGATTGCGGGCTTCCACGCGATAGAGTTCGGCGCCCTCGAACAGCACTTTCCTGATGCCATGGAATTGCGGGCTATGCGGGTCTTCCGAGGTTTCGCATTCGGCGTGGTGCTTTCGGTGAATCGCAGCCCATTCCTTGGTCACCATGCCGGTGGTGAGCCACAACCAGAATCGAAAGAAATGGCTGATGGCGGGGTGGAGGTCAAGCGCCCGATGCGCCTGATGCCGATGCAGGAAGATGGTGACCGCTGCGATGGTGACGTGGGTCAAGCCCAGCGTGACAAGCACAAGTCCCCACCACGGCAGGTCGAGCAGGCTGAGTTTCATCAAAGATCCATTTCAGGACGGCGCGGCGACCACCGTCGATCCCGGAGGTGTCTCGATGTTCCCAGGTTCAATGCTAGTCACCCGAGGGCGGCTGTCTGTGCGCTACCGAACAGATGGCCGGACTTTTCATCACCCGACCCCGTGGAATGGAGCTTGCGGAACTCCCCACTCTCGTCCATGGTCTGACTACTGCCGTCGTCCAAGTTGGTGGCTGATCCCGAGGACAATTACCACATGCATAGATTCCTATCGAACAACCGTGAAGAGTTGATCGCGCGCTGCAAGGCGAAGGTCGCGCAGCGGCCCAGGCGGGCTGCGACTGAAGTGCAGCTTGCCAACGGCATTCCGCTGTTCCTTGATCAACTGATGAGAACGCTGCAAGCGCAGGACAACGGCGAACTTGACGAGAGCTTCAGGATTTCCGGTGCCGCGGGCGGAGACGCAGCCGCGCTGTCCGAGATGGGCCTGAGCGCCGCCGCGCATGGCAAGGCACTCTTGGGGCTTGGATTTTCCGTGGACCAGGTGGTGCACGATTACGGCGACCTTTGCCAGGCCATCACGGACCTCGCGGTCGAGCGCGAGGCCCCCTTCTCCGTCGACGAATTCCGCACGTTGAATCGTTGTCTCGATAACGCAATAGCCGATGCAGTCACCGAGTTCGGCATCTGGCGCGACGCGAACGTCGCCTTGCAGCAGTCCTTTGACGAGAACGAGCGTCTCGGCGTTCTGGTTCACGAGTTCCGAAATTACCTGCACACAGCAACGCTTGCGTTCGCGGCACTCGAATCGGGCAAAGTACCCATCGGTGGGGCGACCAGCGCCGTGTTGAAAAGGAGCCTGGCTTCCTTGGCCGCCTTGCTCGACATGTCGCTATCGCAGGTCAGAGGCGCAGTTGCAACGCCGCACGTGGAGGCTTTTTCGCTCGCATCGTTTGTGGCAGATGCCAAGAATGCTGCTTCGCTCGACGCGAACGTCAGGGGCTGCACGTTTGCGGTGCCCGACGTAGACGCCCAACTGGGCATCTCCGGGAATCGGGACCATCTTCTGGCGGCCTTGGTCAACTTGCTCCACAACGCATTCAAGTTCACCCATGCTCATACGCAGGTCACCCTGAGCGCGTACGCCAGGGCCGACCGTGTACTGATCGAGGTCAAGGACAACTGCGGAGGGCTCCCCTCAGGAGCGACCGCAAGCATCTTTCGGCCTTTCATGCAGGTGGGCGACAACAAGAGCGGCTTGGGGCTTGGCCTTTCCATCGCCCGGCGGCATGTCGAGGCGGACGGCGGTGTCTTGAGCGTCAGGGACTTGCCTGGTGTCGGGTGCGTTTTCACCATTGACCTCCCCTTCCAACAGCTTTAATCCGCAAGGTAGTACAGACATCGCCGGTAGACGCTCAAGCGGTCAGGACGATGCCGAAGTGTGGTTGTGGAAGTCGAAGTCCATGCGGTCTGTCAATGGGGCTCGAAATCAGGAGTGCGCTTGGGCGGCCTCCGTACTGTTCGTCGAGAATTTCTCGGCAGAACGGCTACATCGAGAGCTTCAACGCAAGTTCCGCGACGAGTGCCTGAACGGGCAATGGTTGAGACGCTGCAGCAAGCCAGATCGGCCATCACGCTCCGGCGCCAGGACTATGACGACATCAGCCCGCACAGCAGTTGTCAGCAGATGCCTCCGGCGAGTTCGCCAAGCTGCATCGCCAGCGCGCTGGCGATGCAGCTCGATCCATCTCAAACACCACCGAGATCAATTGATCTTGCAACCCTCGGACTTCCCCGCTATGAATGGCACTGCAAGAGGGTGCAGGTCAAGTACGTTGCTCACCTGTCCGCAATCGCTCGCGTCCAAGCTGATTCGAAATTCAGTTCTTCAACGGAACGATGCTGAATCGGAGGACCTCGTCCGATCGAGAGAGCTCGCGCGCAAGGCGGGCAGGAGAAGTAGATCGAGAACGGTCCAGAGCGATCACCCAGAAGCGCCAGACCGGCACGGTGTCCGCGTAGCTGATGCTGAGGCTGTGGTGCAGTAGGCGGTAGCCATGCGTCATCGCCACGTGGCCCAGTTGCTCCAAGTCTGGCGCCGTATTGCGATAGAAGCTGAGCGACACGTCGAAGACGGCGCGCCCCGGCAGCTTGCGCTCCACCTGGTGGACGAGCGACATCGAGAGCAGGCACAGCACGGCCATTACCAAAGCCGCGGCATACAGGCCCACGCCTAGCAGCACCCCGACGGCGGACGCCGCCCAGATGGATGCGGCGGTGGTCAGCCCGCTGACATTGAGTCCGTCCTTGACGATCACCCCGGCGCAGACGAAACCCACGCCCGTGACGACCCCCTGCACGATGCGCGTCGCATCCGGCGTCACCTGTGAGGCCGCACCGCCATACCAGAGCGGCGCGTAGCCCACAAAGACAGTGAGCGCCGTTGACGCCATACAGACGAGGCCATAGGTGCGCATCCCAGACGCACGACCGTTGTATGAGCGCTCGTATCCCATCAGCATCCCCAATAGGAGCGCGCCCAGCAGGTTCGCCCCGATCAGAGCGTTGGCCGCAATGAAGCTGCCAGACCAGTACACCTGCAGGCTGTTCAGCGAAGACATGGCGCGACCTTTCTCATGGCGTCTCCGCCCCCGGGGGCCCTATGCTCGCGGCCATTGACTGCGAGTCCAGGCTGCGCCGTAGGCGCTGGAATTCCGGATTTTCGCGCAACACTTGCCGGCCAGCGGCTTGCAGTTCACGTGCATGCGCAGGAAGAATTTCAAATGCTGTGGGCACGTCCAGCAGAAGTTGCCTCAGGCGTGAGTCCTTGAGGTCGTGCAAGCTCACGTTCACCAGATAAATTTCCGCGTCAGCAGCGAACGGGCTGTCTGCGCGACCCCTTGCTTCGCGCAATTCGCCTTCGAGGCGCCGTACGGCGTCCTTCACCATCTCAGTGGTTTCTTCGCTGAACCGGGAGCCGGTTCCGAAGACCATCGTCTGTATCACCTGGCCTGTGCTGGGCACGCGGTCGGAGATGGCGATGTCCGTGGCAACGCCACGTTCGGAGTTCACCGTGACGAGAACGATCGTATGCACCGACGCGAACGGCATGCCTCGGAAGGTGTCCAGAAGTGAGCCGCTGGCGACGGTGCGATCCATCAGGCTGCGCACCCCCAGGTTGTCCGCCACTCCTCCGTCGACGAGGTGGATGTAAGGGCGCTTCTTCGCATTCCGGTAGCTTTCCGCGATCCGGTGCAGGACGCGGGCGGAGAGGTTCCCTTCATGCGACATGCCGGTCTCCGGCTCCTGTGACTGCGTGCAGGAGCCGCCATAGTTCCGAACCGTCACTGGGCTCAGCAGGATGGGCACCGCCGAGGACGCGGCCACGGCGAACGACAGAGGCACCGACTCCAGTTCTGAACAGATCAGCGCAAACTGCTCTGGTGTGAACTCGAAAGGCACTCCGGTGGTCAGATCAGTCGCAGTGACCAGAAGCCGGGGCCAAGGACGGCGCTGCCTCAGGTCGCCGAAGGTCGTTCCGCGGAATACGGCGTCGAGCCGATCGGCGAGAAATTCGGTGCGGCCCCACCACGGCGAAGTGAGACGGTACGTCGAGACCGGAGACAGCGCCTGGCGGATCAGCCCTGACTGGAAATTCACCAGCAGGAAGTCCTGTTCGAAGCGCGTGAAGACCTCATCGCCGAAAGCTGCGTAGTAGGCCGCGAGGATGCTGCCGCCGGACACAGCGCTGACCACCCCCACTTCGTCCAGTAGCGTGGTCTCGCCACCCGAGATCGCCTGCCGGTCAGCAAGCGGCATCGCAGGACGATTCACTGCCGTATCTCCTTTGGAAATCAGTTCGTTGCCGGCACCACATGCCCCAGAGCCGGCTCGGTGCTCGCGACCGCCTGGCGACTGACCTTGAACCACGCGGCGTACAGGGCGGGCACGAAGAAGATGGTCAGCACGGTGGCGACGGTCAGGCCGCCCATGATCGCGAGAGCCATCGGGCCCCAGAACACGCTGCGCGTGAGCGGGAGCATCGCGAGCACAGTGGCAGCGGCGGTCAGCACTACAGGGCGCGTCCGGTGCAGGGCGGCATCGACGATGGCATTCCAGGCGTCGCGGCCCTCCTCCATCTCGATGCGCACCTGGTCGATCAGGATCACCGAGTTGCGCATGATCATGCCGCCGAGCGCGATGATCCCCAGGATCGCCACGAAGCCAAGCGGGGCGCGGAACACCAGCAGGGCAGCGACCACGCCGATCAGGCCGAGCGGCGCGGTGAGGAACACCATCGCCATCTTCGAGAAGTCCTGCAGTTGGAGCATGAGGATCAGCAGGATGGTGAGCACCATCACCGGAGCCACGGCGGCGAGGGCCTTGTTCGCCTTTTCGCTTTCTTCCACGGCGCCGCCCGTGTCGACGCGATAGCCGGCGGGGAGCCGCGCCTCGATGTCCTTGAGCAGCGGCTCGATTTCCTTCGTCACCGACACAGGCTGCTCGCCATCCTTGACGTCGGCACGCACGGTAATGGCCATGTCGCGGTTGCGCCGCCACAGCACGGGCTCTTCGAGCTCGGACTTGACCTTCGCCACTTGGGACAGCGGCACGACGGTGCCTGCGCGCGTGTAGATGTTCACGTCCTTCAGCGTGTCCAGGTCCAGGCGTTCCTGCGGCACGGCACGCGCAACGATGTCTACCAGGTTCTCGTGCTCGCGCAACTGCGACAGGGTCGCGCCGTTCATGAGGCTCTGGGTAACGAGGTTGACGTCGGAGGGCGTGAGGCCCAGCGCACGCGCCTTGTCCTGGTCGAGTTCGACCTTCAGCGTGCGCACCGGGTCATTCCAGTCGAACTGCACGTCACGCACCTTCGGGCTCGAGGCCATGATGTGTTCAACCTCGCGGGCAATCTCGCGCACCTTCTGCGTGTCGGGGCCAACCACGCGGAACTGCACCGGGTAGCCCACCGCGGGGCCCATCTCCAGTCGCGTGACACGAACCCAGGCTTGCGGGAATTCCTTGTCGACCGTGGCCATCAGCCGCAAACGCACGCGCTCACGCGCTTCCATGTCCTTCGTCATCACAATGAATTGCGCGTAGCCTGGATTGGGCAGCTCGGGCGACAGCGCCAGGTAGAAACGCGGGGAACCAGCGCCGGTGTAGGCGGTGAAGAACTTGACGTCCTCTTCTTTCTTCAGGATCGCCTCCATGCGCTTGACCTGTTCAGTCGTAGCCTGGAAGGATGAACCTTCCTTCATGCGCATGTCCATGATCAGCTCGGGTCGCTCGCTGTTCGGAAAGAACTGCTGCGGGACGAACTTCATGCCGGCCAGCGCGAGCACCAGCGCGGCCCCCGTCACGGTGATGATCAGCCAGCGCTTCTCCAGGGCGAAGTCGATCCAGCCGCGCAGCTTGCGGTAGAAGGACGTGTCATAGGGGTCGCCGTGGTGGTTCTTGCCGAAGTCCTTCGGCAGCATTTTCACCGCGAGGTACGGCACGATCATGCCCGAGCAAAGCCACGAGAACACCACGGCAATGCCCACGATCCAGAAGATGCCGCCCGCGTATTCGGCGGTGGTGGAGTGCGCGAAGCCGATCGGCATGAAGCCCGCGACCGTGATGAGCGCGCCCGAAAGGCGGGGCATGGCGGTGGCGGAATACGAGAAGGCGGCCGCCTTCGTGCGGTCCCACCCTCCTTCCATCTTCACCACCATCATCTCGATCGCAATGATCGCGTCGTCCACCAGCAGACCGAGCGCGATGATGAGCGAGCCAAGCGAGATGCGCTCCAGGTTCCAGCCCATCCCGAGCATCACCATGGCGACCACGCCGAGCACCAGCGGCACCGAGATGGCAACAATGAGGCCAGTGCGCAAGCCCAGGCTCAGCAGGCTCACCGCCATCACGATCACGAGCGCTTCCATCAGCGAGCGCTCGAATTCCCAGACGGAGTCCTTCACGGTGGTGGGCTGGTCGGCGACGCGCTCCAGTTCCACGCCGTGCGGAAGTTCGGCTTGCAACTTCGCGACCGCCTCTTCCACGGCCTTGCCGAGCTCGACGACGTTGCCGTCGTCGGTCATCACGATGCCGACCATCAGCACGTCCTGGCCGTTGTGGCGGATGGTGTAGGTCGGCGGATCCTGGAAGCCGCGCGTCACCGTCGCAATGTCGCCGAGCTTGATCGTCCGGCCCCCCGCGGAAACCGGCACGTTTCGGATGTCGTCCAGATTCGTGAACTGGCCGCTCACGCGCACGAACACGCGGTCGTCCTTCGTGTCGATCGAGCCGCCGGGCATCATGGCGTTCTGGCTCTTCAGGCTCTCGGCGATCGCGAGCGGCGTGATGCCGAGTGTGGCGAGGCGCTGGTTGGAGAATTCCACGTACACCCTCTGGTCCCGCTTGCCCAGGAGGTCGACCTTTTTCACGTAGGGCGCCTTGAGCAGGCGGCGCTTGACGTCCTCGGTGATGTCGGACAGCTCCGCGTGCCCGATGCCGTCACCCTTGACGGCATAGAGCAGGGAGTAGACGTCGCCGAACTCGTCGTTGAAGATCGGGCCGACGACCCCGTCGGGCAGTTCGAGCTTGAGGTCGGAGAACTTCTTGCGCGCCTGGTACCAGGCTTCCTGCTGGTCCTTGTGCGAGGTGCCTCCCTTCACGGTGATCGTCATGCCGCCGTAGCCCTGGCGCGCAAAGGTGACGACTTTCTCGAAATGGTCGAGCTGCTCGAACTTCTTCTCGATGCGGTTGAGCACCTCGTCCTGAATCTGCTGCGCGCTCGCGCCGGGCCAGATGACCGTTGCCGTCATCGACGGCACGGAGAACTTGGGGTCCTCGAGCTGGCCGAGCTTCGAGAAGCTGAAGACGCCCGCGATCGAAACCACGATGATCAGGAAGAGCACGACGGCGCGATGCCCGAGCGCCCATTCGGTGAGATTGAAATTGTTCATTGGGCGACCTGCTGCGTCGTGTCGACCGGCGTGAGCCTGGCTTCAGCGAGCGCCGCGTCGGGCAGCGCGACCTTCAATCCGGGCGCCATCTTCTGCACCCCCGCGGTGACGACCTGCCCGCCGGCCGGCAGGCCAGAGACCATCGCGAGATCGTTGCGGTAGCCAAGCACCGCCACAGGCATCAGGTCCACGCTGCCGACCAGCTCCTTGCCGGCGCGCTTGACCACCCACACCGCCGGATGGCCGTTCGCCTGGGTGAGCGCGGTAGCGGGAATCGCGGCAGCCTGCACGTCCGTGACCACGCGGTCGGTCACGAGCGCGGCAGTCGCGCCCAGCGGCAATGGCCGGGCACCCGTCGGCTTCAACCGAGCGCGGTAGGTGCGCGTCTGCGCGGCGGCCTGCGGCGAGATCTCACGCAGCGAGACCTCGAAGAAGTCGGCGGCCGCGCTCGCCAGCGACGCCTTGAAGCGCGCCGACTTGAACGCCGCTACTTGGTCCTCGGGCACATCGATGACGATTTCCGGTGTGCCGGGGTCGGCGATCGCGACCACCGGTAGTCCCTCGGCAAGCACCTGGCCGACTTCGAAGCGCACCGCAGTGACCACGCCGCTGCGCGAGGCGCGCAACGTGGTGTACTTCAGGCGATTGCGTGCGAGTTCGAGTTGGCGCGCCTGCGCCTCCTCGGCCGCCTGCGCCGTCTGCGCACCGCTGTGGGCATGTTCGTCGTCGGCCACGCTGACTGAGCCGTCGGATTTCAGCGAGCCCAGGCGCTTGCGGTCCGATTCGGCCTGGCGTGCCTGTGTGACGGCAGCCGACCATTGCTGACGCGCGGCCTCCTCGGCCAATCGGTAGTCGCTGTCGTCCAGCACCGCGAGGATGTCGCCCTCGTGCACGAACTGCCCGACATCGACTTTGCGCTGCGCGACCTTGCCGGCGACGCGAAAGGCCTGGTCGACTTCGTAGCGCGACTGCACGGTCCCTGCATAGCGGTTGGCTTCGCGGGCGGCGTCATAGCGGACATCGGCAACGCGCACCGGCCGGGGCGCCTCGGTATGCGGCTTGTCACGGCTGCACGCGGTGAGTAATGCGGCGACGGCCAAAGCGCCGACCACGGAAAGAGAGTTCTTCAAGACAGTACCTCGTGGAAAGCAACGGGTTTCAGGAATGCGACGCCTGAGCGGCGCCGGCGGAAGTGGTTTGCGCTGCAGGCTGCGCGGCGGGCTCGAACACCTGCCACCCCCCGCCCAGCGACTTGTAGAGTTGCACGCTGTCCAGCAGCAGCTGGGTGTTGCTGTCGTTGGCGCTCAGACTCACAGCCAGGCGCGAACGCTGCGCATCCAGCAGCGGCAACAGGTCGATCTGGCCTCGGTCATAGAGCGATTGGGCGCGGCCGAGGGCCGATTCCGCGGAAGCAGCGGCGCTCTGCAGCGATTGCGAGCGCTGGCGTTCCGAGGAGAGCGCGACGAGGGCGTTCTCGACATCCTCCAGCGCGCGCACCATGCCATCCTCGGCACGAAGCAGCGCCTCGCGCTGGCCGCTCTCGGCGATGTCGTTGATCGCGCGCGTGCGCCCGGCGTTGAAGAGCGGCATCGCCAGCAGACCCGCCACGTTGGTGTAGCGGGCGGCACCCAGACCGATGCCGTTCAGTTGCACATTCTGGCGGCCAAACGACGCGTCGAGGAACAGCCGTGGAAACCATTCGGCAGCGGCCTGTTGGCGGCGTGCGTTGGCCGCATCGAGCTGCGCCATCAGGGCGAGTACGTCGGGCCGGCGTTGCAGCAGCGCGGCAGGCTGTCCCGGCTGGGCCTGGGGAACGACCACGTCGCCGCGCCAGGGAGCGATGCGCGCAGCGTCGAAGGCCTGCTCGCCGATCAGCACCGCGATGCGATGCCGCGACACGGCCTCGATCGTCTCCAGCGGTGGAATCTGTGCCCGCGCCGTCTCGGCCTCCGTCTGCGCGCGTTCGACGTCAAACGGGGTCGCCAGGCCGGCGCGCTGGCGCGCCTTCACGAGGCGCAAAGTCTCGTCCCGGGCGGTCGAGATCGCGCGCAGGGTGTCGAGCTGGCGCACCGCGCCCGCGAGCGTGAAGTAGTTGGTGGCAACGTCGGTCATCACCAGCAGGCGCACGCCGCGCAAGCCGTCCTCCACCGCCAGCGCGTCCGCCGCAGCCGCGGCCGCGCCTGCACGCAGGCGCCCGCTCAAGTCGATCTCCCACGAGACGTCGAGGCCGGCGCTGCCGCTTCGGGTGTCGGGCTGCAACTTCTTCACGGCGTCGCCGAAGCCGCTGCTGCGATCGCTTGCAGCGCCGACGGCGCTGACACTGGGCATCAGGAAGGACCGGCTGACCGTGACCCCGGAACGCGCCGCCCGCAGCCGCTCGGCGGCGATCTTGACATCACGGTTCTCGCGCTCGGCGCGCCGCACCAGGTCGGTCAATACCGGGTCCTGGAAACTTTCCCACCAGGCAGCTTCGGGCTCGACGTCGGAAACGGTGCTCGCGGCGAACTGGGCGGGCACGTCGACCGTTGGACGGACGGCTGGCGTGGAACAGCCGGGCAACAGAAGGGCCATCGATGCGGCCAGTGCCGCCGCGACGAAAAGTCCAGCCGGCAGATCCGCCCGTTGGGGCGGCTTCTGCCTGGCCTGAGGAGATGGCGGAAATGCGGATGGAGGTGACATCAGAGTGGACTCGTCTGGATTCGAAGGGAGTGAGCGTAGGGCGCGATGCGCTCGAAGTCGTCAGCGTTGCGTCGGCGTTCGGTCGCCGTGCACGCGGTCGGCGGACGGCTGGCGCGCTCATGCGGGCGGGTCGTCGGCCGGGCGCTCGGCAGCTCCAGCCCCCAGTTCGCTGGCGATGGATTGCAGCAACTCATGAGCGCTCGCAAATTCGAGCTGGCGCCCGGTGACAAGGTTTTCGAGGCGGCCTGCGAACGCCTCGGGGGTCGCGTCGCTGCGCAGCTTCAACACGTAGGCCCGACGATTCGGGTACTTGGATTCGGGGTTCAGCACCATGGCAGCCTGTGGATGGGAGGAGTTCGGCGTCAGCGTAGGCCGATCCCCGCGTCGAGTCGTCAGCGAAAGGTCGACGAACGGTCGAGACTGCGCTCGCATGCAGAAGCGACGGAATGCCGACCTGTCGCTGACGACGCCGGCGGCTCGCGCCTCTAGCATCAGCGCCCATCACTACGAATACGGCCGCCCCCCGCGAGGCCCGGCACATGAACCTCAAGCTCACACCTGGGCGGCTTCTCGCCGCCGCCATCGTCGTCCTGTCCATCTGGATCGTGCACGACTTCATCGAGGCCCTGCTGGCCGCCTGCGTGACCGCGATCGCGAGCTGGCCGCTCTATTCCGCATTCAGGCGCCGCTTGCCAATCCGTGTGGGCAAGAGCGCAGGCGCCGCACTATTCACCGGCGCGATCACGGTGTTCGTGCTGGCACCCATGCTCTTTGCCTGCTGGGCACTCCTGAGCGAGGCGCACACTTTGTTGTTGGGCCTCGCGGCCGCGGACAGTCGCGGGCTCGGCGTACCCGAATGGCTCGGGAACGCCCCCGTCATGGGGCCTTGGCTGGCAGCGCGCTGGCAAACCCACCTCGTTCATCCGGGCGCGCTGCTGGTGCTGACGCAAAGCGCTGATCCTTCCGCTCTCTTCGGCTGGGCGCAGTCGCTCGGACAGTTCACGGCCCGGCATGCGTTGATCGTCGGGTTTGCAATCCTGCAGTTGGCTTTCCTCTACCAGGAGGGTGCGTCGCTGAACCAAGAATTGACTCGCGGGCTGCGCGAGGCCGTTGGCGATCGCGCTGAACGGTATGTGGAGATCGTCGAGCGCGCGGTGCGCGCTTCGGTGAACAGCATGCTGGTCGTGGCCTTGTTCGACGGCCTCGCGACTGCGCTCGCGTACAGCATCGCCGGTGCACCGCGCGCGCTTACTTGGGCAGCCATCACGGGCTCGCTGGCCGCCGTGCCCTTCCTGGGTTACGCGGCAGTGGCCGCGATGGCGGTGCAACTGGCGCTGACGGGAGCGCCCACGACGGCCCTGACGTCGCTGCTGCTGGGTTGCGCGGTCCTGATCACGGGCGACAAGCTGGTGCGACCGATGGTGGCGAGCGGCGGGATGCAGTTGCCGTTCGTCTGGGTTCTGATGGGCTGCATCGGCGGCTTGGGCGTGCTGGGCCTGACTGGGGTGGTGATCGGCCCCGTCGTGTTGACGCTGGCCTGGGAACTGTGGCAGCAGCGGGTACGAGATCCGCGGTGCTGAAGCGCTGGCGGCGGGCGCGCTATCAGGCCTTCTTCGCGGCCCACAGGATGGTCCGAGCGCGTTGCACCGGCACGGTGCCGCGGGCTTCGGGCATTTGGTCGACGAGCGCGGCGAGCATATGCCGCTCCGGGACCGAAGCGTCGTGGTTCTCGCACAGGTCGACGAGCGCGAGCAGTTCGAGCCAGGGCACCTGCTGTGCCTGTGCCTCCTCGATCGCGACTCGGACCGCGGCGGCGCCGGCGTCGGTGCGGCCTTGTGCACGGGCGATGGCGGCATCAAGCAAGCACAGTTGCGGCAAGTACACGCGTTCGGCCAGCTCATCCGCGACCTGCATCGCTTCCTGCAGTTGGATTTGCGCAGCATCCAGGTCGCCAGCCAGCAGCAGGGCCTGCGCCGCATAGCCCAACACCTCGGTGACACCGGATCGCATGCCGAGGCGGGCATTCCCTTCGCAGGCCTCTTGGATCAGACGATGGCCCGCGAGCGGCGTTCCGTTCAAGGCCAGCGCCCAGCCGCTGTATCCTCGGCACGCAGTCTGCCCTTGCACCAAGGCGAACTCGTCGACCAGCGCCTGCATCCCCTCAGCAACGGCCGCAACCCGCCCGGGATTGCCGAGACGCACCTCGAGCAGCGCCTCATGCCACGTGGCAACCAGCTGGGTCATCGGCTGGCGCAACGCGCGCGCGCGGTCGTGCGAGCGTTGCACATGCGCCCGTGCCTGCTCGACCAGGCCACGGTGCACGAACTCGATGGCAAGCATTCCAAGCAGCGTTACTTGCGGATCGGCGACGAAGATCTCACTGGCCGCGAGGTCGAGCCGCTCGACGGTGGCCAGGCCACGCTCAATCCACCCGAGCGCCGCCTGCGGCCGGCCCTGCAACTGATGCACCTCGCCATGAACGATGCACGCGGCCATCATCAGCACCGGATCATTCGATTCCGCCGCGAGCGCCTCGGCGCGCTGCGCGACCTCCAGCGCCTGGGCATATTCGCCGCGCAGGCTCAGCACGTAGCCGAAGCCATGCAGCAACCGACCGCGCATCGGATGCTCGGGCAGGGCCTGCAGCAACGCGTACGCGCGCTTTAAAGCGTCTCTCGTCTCGCTGCCGACGCCGAGCGACTGGAAGGCCGCCACGCCGTGCAGCGTGGCGATCACCAGCTCCAGCGTGTTGCGCTCTTCTCCCAGCGGCGCCTGCTGGAGCAGGGCTGAGGCGCGCTCGGTGAGGCTGACGCAGGAAGCCGGGCTGAAGTGCAGGAGCGCGGCTTCCGCGGCCTCGGCGTAGTAGCGCAGTGCGGTCATCGGCTCCCGTCCGCGGTCGAAATGCATGGCCAATTCGGCTGCAGCCACGGGCACGCGGGCCGCACGCTCCCGTTCGAGGGCCGCACCGACCTTGCGGTGCAGCTGCGTGCGGGCCGCGGGCGATGTGCGTTCGTACAGGAGTTGCCGGAACAGCGCATGCCGGAACGCGTAGGTCGACTCGGCCATCTCGTCGCCCTCTCCCGTACACGGGGACGTGAGCCACACGTGCTCGCGCACAAGCTCCTCGCAGGCATGGGCCACCGATGCGACATCACGTTCGAGGGCGAGTGCCACCGTGTGGACGCGGAAGTCCACCCCACACACGGCCGCTGCCGCAAGCAGGGCTCGCAGCTCGCTACCCAACCTCGCGATGTGGTGGTCGATGATGGCGGCCAGGTTCTCGGGCACCGCCACAGACGCGAGCCGCGCTCCCACCGCCGCGTCGTCCGTGATGCGATCCATCACATCGGCGGTGATCGAAGCGACAAACAGCGGCACGCCATCGGTGCGCTCATGCAGCGCACGCACGAAGGCCTCGTCCCGTGCGAGCGCGGTCGAGCGTTGCGCGATGTAGTCGGCAACCTCGGTCTCCGAGAACGGATCGAGCACCACCTCCTGGCACAGCCGGTGCTGACGCAACTCGTGACGCAGCGGGTTGAGCGGATGGTCCAGTGCGATCACCTCGGCCAAGCGGAAGCTCGACAGCCACATGAAGCGCGCGGGTGCGCGGCGGCGCGCGAGGTAGTCGATCATCTGGATAGTTGCCCGGTCGCTCCAGTGCAGGTCTTCCGTGACAAGCAGCAGGGGACGCTGCTCGGCGTAGCGATCCAGCAACTCGGCAATCTCGCGCAGCATGCGGTCCGGGCCCACACCGGCGAGTTCACGACGCAACGCATCGCGTTCCTCGGCCGTGCTCAGCCACGGCAGCTGCAACAGCCAGGTCGGCGCCACGGTACGCAGCAGCGCTGGCAGCGTGCGATCGCTGCGACACAACTCGGCCAGCGCTTCGAGCACCGGAAGGTAGGGCTCGCCTGTGCCGTAGTGCTCAACGCACTGCCCACGCGCGCAGGCGATGCCGCCGAGACTGGCCACGAAGTGTTCGATCAGTGTGGTCTTGCCGATACCCGGTTCGCCGGCGACCCAGACCACCGCGCGCTTCCCGCTGCAGGCTTGGTCCCACCCCTCCTGCAGCCGGACGATCGCTTCCGCGCGACCGATGAACGACGGGGAGGTCCGCGGGCCCGCCGCGACCGCCGCCCCTGCTACCGTCGTCGCTGCGCGAGTCGACGCCGGCCTCGCAGCGGTCGGCACCGCAATGAAGCGATAGCCGCGCCGCGACACGGTCTCGATGAAACGCGGCTCGCGTGGGTTGTCGCCGAGCACCATGCGCAGGTCGCTGATGGCGGTCTTGAGCACTGATTCGCTGACGAACTGGTGCCCCCACACCGCATCGAGCAGCGCATCCTTCGTCAGCAGCGCGCCTGGATGGCGCGCCAGCGCGCACAGCAAATTGAAGGGAGTGGGCGCGAGCGCGACGGCCGTGCCATTGCGCAGCAGGCACGCGTTTGCTTCGTCGAGATCGAACTCCTCGAAGCTGATCCGAGCGGGATCCGGGTTTGACAGCGAGTGCGCCACGTACGTCGTGCGAGAGGACGGGAATAAATTATCGATGGACCAGTGATTCAAGTCATGTCGTTGCTGCCGCGCCAATGAGCTTCTCAACTGAGCTTTCTGCCCCTGACCACGTGGCGAATCGTCTGCGCCACGGCTGGCGCCGGGATTTCCGAGGTCTCGGTGAGTAAACCCTCTGACAAAATCTCGACCGGCTTCAGCGGGCTGTGGGCGATGCGCTCGGCGCTCTTTGCATCCAGGCCCAGCCCACGCAATGCGGCGGCGGTGCTCTGCTCGGCAAAGTCACTCTCGCAGCCCGGCTCAAGCATGCGATGCGTCGCGCCGAGAACGGCGCCCGTCACGATGTTGAGCGCCAATGCGATCGGCATGCGCGTGAATCGACCCTGCCGGATTCCTTCGGTCAGGTCCCTCTTCACGAAGTCGAGCAGCATGTTGGGGCCTCGCGCGTCTGGCCATCCGAGGCGGATCAGAAATGCGGCCGCCAGCGGATGGTCGATGGCGAGCCTTGCCACCAGTCGAATGCCAGTCGACACCCGTTCAGCCGGGTCGTCGTAGCTCCGCACAACGGGCTCGGCCATCCGGATCAGCTCGTTGGCGATCTCGACGGCGAGTTCTCGGACCAACACATCGGGCGACGGAAAGTATTTGTAGAACGTGCCCCGCGACACCTCCGCGGCGGAGATCACATCGTCGATCGACGTCGCCGCTGGCCCCTTTTCCGCGACGAGTTTCATGGCACTGGCGAGCAGGCGTGCGCGCATGCGTTCGCGCCGCTCGGCCGCGACGCGATGGCGATGGTTTTCCGGTTGCATGGATGGATTGTGCCCAGTGGTCGACTAAGTATAAACGACAATTTTGTCATGATGACGTGTTTGTTACTATGATAACCGGCGACGCCAATATTGGCCGCCCGCCGAGCAAGGTCCATGTGTTCCTGCTCGGCGACCACTACACGTTCTGAAGGGAGATGGACCCATGAGAGTCTTTACCGCAGTACTTCGGCAGCCCGAGTCGACCCCGGAAAGCAGGCTGCCCGCCAATGTCCAACGACTGGCCCGCCCGCCCGCCCTCGGCCGCGCCGTCGAGCTGGCCTTCCTGCGCTGGGAAAAGCGCAGGCTGGCGCCAACCGAGCGCTTCTGGCGCGACTTCGGCTTTCATATCGTCAGTTCCACACCGCAACGTCTTGTGGCCCGGGGTGCCGGGACCGCACCCTGCATCGCGATCGCCGAAGGTGGTCCGCAGGATCGTTTCATCGGGCCCGCGTTCGTCATGTCGGCCGATACCGATCTGCACCGCTACGTCGAGCAGATGGGCGCTCGCTGGCTGCCCGTCTGCCGCCTTCCCGCACGTGGCCGAGGCGTGGAGCTGTGCGACCCGAGCGGCCGCAGCATCTGGCTGCTGCAGGATCAGCGACGTGTCGAGCCGCTCCCGCTGCGCGAGGTCGCTCCATGGACCACAAACACGGCCCAAGACAGGCCTCGCGTGAATCGCACGGTGCGCACGCCCATCGAGCCGGCCCGCGTCGTGCGGCTCGGGCACGTGGTCCTGCAGACGATTGACTTCGCGCGCATGACCGAGTGGTACCTGCGTGTGCTCGGACTCATTCCCACTGATGTGCAGTACCTCGCCGACGGCAGTCCCAATCTCGCGTTCTGCCGTCTCGACCTGGGCAATCAGCCGGCCGACCACCACACGCTGGTGATCGTCGGCGGCATCGACGAGAAGATCGAGCACAGCGCCTACGAAGTTCTGGACCTGGATGCGCTCGGACAGGGCCAGCAAGTTCTGCGCGCCGAGGGCCACCGGCACATGTGGGGCATCGGTCGCCATCTTCTCGGCAGCCAGCTATTCGACTACTGGTCCGATCCCGACGGCTTCGAGTTCGAGCACTACACAGATGGCGACGTCTTCACCGCGGACTTCGAGACCGCCTACTCGCCGCTCGAATTCGGCGGCATCTGGGCGTGGGGCGCCGATGCGCCCGCCTCGATGAAACCGAGAAAGAACCTGCAAACCCTTCTGCACGTGCTGAAGCTCGTTCGTCGCAAGGCCATCACGCCGCAGCGACTGAACCTCATGAGCGCGGCGCTCGATGCGCCCGCGCGCCCTTGGCTCTAACTCTCCCCCAACCAAACCATGTCACGCACGATCATTCGCTACGCCGAAGACGGCACGCCCCAATGGGGTCTTCAATTCGGGCGCCTCATCGCCCCTCTGCAAATCGATGCGCCCAGCACCGGCGAGCTTCTCTCCCGCCACTGGGAGTTGCTGTGGGCTACTGGGGCCGCACATGCCGTGATGCCGCTCGAACGCGTCCAGCTGCTGCCGCCGGTGACTCGTGACCAGCAGTTCATCTGCCAGGGCGTCAACTATCGCAGCCACATCGCCGAATCAGGCCTGCGCGTCGAAGACTTCCCCTTCAACACGATCTTCACGAAGGCGCCATCCAGCATCACGGCAGCCAATGTGCCCGTGGTCCGCCCCGCACACGTGCAATTGCTCGACTACGAGATCGAACTGGGCCTGGTATTGCGCGCTCCGGTGCCGGCCGGCACGCAGGTTGGCCTGGACGACCTGCCGCAGTGGCTGGCGGGAGTGACGATCGTCAACGACCTGTCGGCACGTGACGTGCAATTGCCGCAGGGCCAGTTCTACAAGGGCAAGAGCTATCGAGGCTTCGGCCCGGTCGGACCCGGAATTGTGCTGCTGACGCCGCAGGAATGGGCGCGCTGGCCCGAACTGCGCATGCGCCTGGCGGTCAATGGCCAGACGCGGCAGGACGCCTATTGCACCGAGATGATCCATGGGCCCGCGGCCACGCTCACCGAACTTGCCGCGCTGCAGGACCTGCTTCCTGGCGACCTGATCGCCACCGGCACTCCGGCAGGCTGCGCGGCGCGCGCACCCGGCAAGGCCACGATGTTCGTTGCAAGGCATCTGCTCAGTGACGCTGGCAAATGGCGGATGTTCATCGGCAAGGGGCGCACCAATCCTGCGTACCTGCGCCCGGGCGACCACATCAACGCGTCAATTCGCACCGACGACGGCGCCATCGACCTCGGCGAACAGACGACCTCCATCACCGCGCCATGAACACGCACGCCTCCAGAATCACGGTGCCGCGGCTCGACACCGACATCCTCCTGGTCGGGCTCGGCCCGGTCGGCGCGGCGCTTGCCAATCTGCTCGGCCGCTACGGCGTGCGCGTGCTGGCCATCGACAAGGCGAGTGCCATCTTCGAGAAGCCGCGCGCGATCGCGCTCGACAACGAGGCGCTGCGCATACTTCAACTGGCGGGTGTCCGCGACGGCGAGTTCGAAACCGTGGCCATCCCGTACGTGCAGTACCACTCGCCGCTGTTCGGCCGCTTCGCCCGCATCAACAGTGCCGGCATCATCGACGGACACCCCGCGCTCGTCACCTTCCACCAGCCGGAGCTCGAGCGGTTGCTGCGCGAGAAGCTCGCGCAATACCCGGGAATCGAGGTACGGCTCGGTTGCGAGCTCGCTGCCTTCGTGGACGACGGCCGGTCCATCAAGGCGCGGCTGGAGGACGCGGACGGCAACGAGACCTATGTCCGTGCGCGCTACCTCGTCGGCACCGATGGCGCAAATTCACTGGTGCGGCGCACCTTGGGTCTGGACTTCGAAGGCCAGAGCTTCCACCAGGACTGGTTGATCGTCGATGCGCTCGATGTGCCGGATCCGATCGATCATGTCGAGTTCACTTGCGACCCGCGGCGCCCTACCCCGCGGATGGTGGCTCCCGGCGGACGACAGCGCTGGGAGTTCATGCTCCGCCGCGACGAGCGGCCGGAAGAGATGGCGCGGCCGGAGTCGGTGCGGCGGCTTCTCGCGCCATGGTGCGACAGCGAACGCATCCGGATTGAACGCACGGCGGTCTACCGTTTCCACGCACGCGAGGCGAAGCGCTTTTCAAAGGGACGTTGCTTCCTCGTCGGCGATGCAGCGCACATCACGCCGCCCTTCGCGGGCCAGGGCTTGGTCGCCGGGCTGCGTGACGCGGCCAACCTGGCCTGGAAGCTCGCCGGGGTCGTGCAGGGACGGGCGAACGAGCGCGTGCTCGACAGCTACGACATCGAGCGACGACCCCATGCCAGGAAGATCATCCGCCTAGCGCGCATGCTTGGCGCGATCGTCATGCCGCAACACCGCGGCGCCGCGTTCGCCGTACACGGACTGCTGAGCCTGATGCGCATGCTGCCGGCCGGCCGCGCGCTGTTCGAGGACATGAAGGTCAAGCCGCAGAACACCTTCGGTCGAGGCCTGTTCTGGCGCGTCCGCGGCAACGAGCGCCTGCGTGCGGGTGCCATGCTGCCGCAGGGCTGGGTCCGGCTGGCCACCGGCGACGTGCCAATCCTCAGCGACGATGCCCTGGGGCTGCAATGGGCGCTGATCGGCTTTGGTGTGGATGCGTCGGCCGGAATGCCGGCCGAACTGCTGCAGCGCTGGCAAGCTGCGGGCGGACGCGTATGGCAGTGGTGCCAGCGTTCGCAGGCCCAGCATCTGGCGCCCCCGGCGCAGCGGCTGGAGGCGCTCGACGAAGCCCTGATACCGCGCCGGGCTCCGCTTGGGTGGGTCGCGATCGTGAGGCCCGACCGCTGCGTCCTGGCCGAAGGGCCGGCGTCCGATTCCGAGTCGATGCTGCGCCGAGCGCTTGAGCTTGTCGCGCCGCCCGCGACGTCGCCTTCAGCGACATCGACGACTCCGGCGTCGACATGCAGGGAGCCCAACATGCGGCAGGCCGACCTGGCCGAGCGGTTCTTCTGCCCTGACACCACCGACCTATTGGTGAAGACATGAACGGAATCGCATCCATCGCCGACGTGCTCGCTCTCGAAAGCGAGCACGATCGCCTGCTGCCGAACAGTACCTACGAGATGATCGGCGCGGCAGCGCGCGCCCACCCCGACGCGCCGGCGCTATCGTTCTTTGCCCGCGTCGAAGATCATGCGCGGCCGGAAGTCTGGAATTACGAGACGCTGTTCGCTCGCATCACGGCCACGGCCAACTTCTTCCATGAGCTGGGCGTCGGCGCCGACGATGTCGTTGCCTTCGCCTTGCCCAATTTGCCGCAGACGCACCTTGCGATCTGGGGCGGACAGGCGGCCGGCATTGCCTTCGCGATCAATCCCATGCTCGAGCCCGCGGCCATTGTCGAGCTGCTCGCCGCTGGCGATGCAAAGGTGCTGATCACACTGGCACCCGTTCCCGGCATGGACCTGTGGTCAAAGCTGCAGCCGCTGCTCGCCGGTGTCCGCTGCCTCGAACACGTCGTGCTGGTCGATCTGGGCGGTAAGGCCAAAGGGGTCACGGGCGTGGGTCCAAGCGAGACAAGGGATCTCTTCAGCTTGCACGACTTTGCGCAAGGGCTGCGCCGACAGCCCGTGGACCGCCTTCTCAGCGGGCGGGTGATCCGCCCCGGCGACCGGTCTTCCTACTTCTGCACCGGCGGTACCACTGGCGCGCCCAAGATCGCGATGCGCACCCATGCAAACGAGGTCGCCAATGCGTGGAGCGTCGGACAGTTCCTTGGCGACGGCATTGCATTGGGAAAGACACTCTTCTGCGGGCTACCCCTGTTTCACGTCAACGGCGTCCTGGTGACCGGCCTGTTGCCGTTTTCTCGTGGGGCGCACGTCGTCCTTGGCACCCCTGCGGGCTATCGCGGCGAGGGCGTCATCAAGCACTTCTGGGAGCTGGTCGAACGCCATCGCATCAACTTCTTCAGTGGCGTTCCGACGGTCTATGCGGCCCTGATGCAGCAGCCGACGCAGGGCCGCGACCTCAGTTCGCTGGAGTTCGGGCTTTGCGGGGCCGCCCCTATGCCGACGGAGCTCATGCGCGCTTTCCAGGAACTGACGGGACTGCGAATCCTCGAGGGGTACGGGTTGACCGAGGGGACCTGCGTCAGCACCTGCAATCCCCCTCAGGGCGAGCGGCGTTTCGGGTCGATCGGCCTGCGCGTGCCGTTGCAGGCCATGAAAGCCGTCGTGCTCGACGACGCGGGGGCCTACGTGCGCGACTGCGCGGTCGGCGAGGCAGGCGTGTTGGCGATCAGCGGCCCCAATGCATTTGCAGGCTATCGCGACCCCGACCACGGCGAAGGGCTCTGGCTTGATCTCGGCGACGGACTGCGATGGATGAATACCGGCGACCTTGGCCGACAGGACGCGGAAGGCTACTTCTATCTGACCGGTCGAAAGAAGGAACTCATCATTCGTGGTGGCCACAACATAGACCCGGCCAGCATCGAGGAGCCGCTGCATCGCCATCCGGCCGTGCAACTCGCCGCCGCGATCGGCCGCCCTGATTTGCACGCGGGGGAACTGCCGGTCGCTTATGTGCTGCTCAAGCCCGGAGCACAGGCGACTGAGGACGAGCTGCTGTCCTTCGCCAGGGACCAGATCACCGAACGCGCAGCGATCCCGAAGGCAATCAGGTTGGTGACAGCCATGCCTCTGACTGGCGTCGGCAAGATCTTCAAGCCAGAGCTCAGGCGGCGCGAAATCAGGGATACCCTGCGCGCGACGCTGCTTGATGGAGGAGTTCCGACATCTCAGCTCGAAGTCATCAATGACCCCAGCCTCGGGATTCAGATCGAAGTCACCGTGACGCGCATAGCCACGGCCAGCATCGCCCGAAGAATACTCAGTCGGTATCCGTTCCCTTTTATCGTGTCTTAGACACGCGGCCATCGACCGCCGAAGCTCGAACGATGACAGTGTTTGTCAGAACGTCTTCTGTGGAGCATGGGCGAATACCCGCTATGGGCTGCCAACTGATCGGCCTGCGCCTTATTTGAAGGCCTGTTGCGCCATTCGGGGACTCGATCCGACGTGGGCACCGCAGCCCGTCAGGGCTTCACGAACCTATATGAGAAGCGATCGGTCTCGCCCTTGATCGAAGGATCGAAAACCTTGATCGAGTGCAGATCCTCGCTTTTTGCAAGCACCGCGCTTTCCGCGTCCAATACGAAACCGGCTGCTTCCACCTCCGCGCGGACGGATGCAGGGTCGATCCGATGCAGCGACTGGGCGTCGCTCGTTCCCAGCCCCGCAGCAGCAGCGTGGTCTACGATAACGTAGTACCCGCCGGGCTTGAGCTGCTCGTACACAGCTCGATTGAAGCGGGCCGCCGTCGCGCCCTTGGTCTGGATCAGCGCTGTATGGAGGTCGTGGTAGAACAGGTGCAGCCAGAGGACATCCGCTTGCTGCGTGACCTGTGGCATCTCCACCAGGTCGGCCGAGACGGCTTCAACGTTCTCTCGGCCCGGCTCCGTCGCAAGCGTGCGCATCTGCCCGAGCGGATCGTTCTTGAAGTGAGCGACTTCCGCCGGCACGAAGCTGAAGACCCGTCCTTCGGGCCCCACGATGTCAGAGAAGAGACGGGTCCAATCGCCATCGCCCGGATAGACGTCGATGACGGTGGAGCCCGCCTTGACTTGTGCAAACTGGATCAACTCGGAAAGCTTGGCCTGGTCGTACATCGGAATGCCCTTCGGGTCACAGTTGCGCCAGGCCACCGTCGACGGCGACCTCGCTGACGGTCATGAAGCTGCTGTCGGACGAGGCGAGAAAGGCCGCCGCCGCTGCGATCTCGGACGGATCGCCCATGCGCTGGAGCGGCGTCATCGCGCCGAAGGCCTTGACCCCTTCTTCGCCCAGTGCTGCTTTCGCGAGATCGGTCGCAGTCGGCCCGGGTGAGAGCACGTTGACGCGGATGCCGGTGCCCTTGAGGTCTTCTGCCCAGGTTCGCGCAAGATTGCGCACCGCCGCCTTGCTAGCGCCGTAGGCGCTGAATCCCGGTGCACCCGTGGTGCCAGCGCTCGATCCGGTCAAGATGATCGAACCACCCTGTCCCATCAGCGGCAACGCCTGCTGGACCGTGAAGATCGCGCCCTTCACATTGGTGTCGAAGGCTTCGTCGATGTGCTCGGCGGTGATCTTGCCGAGCACGAGCGGGCCTCCCGCTCCGGCGTTGGCGAAGACGATGTCGAGCGTGCCGCGCTCGGCTTTCACTGCGGCGTAGAGTCGGTCGAGGTCGGCCTCGTCGGACACCGAACCCTTCACTGCGCGGGCATTGGGGCCGAGCTCGGCCACGGCGGCGTCGAGCGCTTCCTGCCGACGGCCGAAGATGAAGACGAATGCGCCTTCCTCGATGAAACGCTTGGCCGCGGCGAAGCCGATGCCGGTCGCGCCGCCGGTGATCGCGGCGGTCTTTCCATTCAGTCTGTTCATTACGTGCATCTTTCGTTGAAGTTGTCTGGAACCAGCCATCTGCTTCCTTGCCAACGAATATGCACTCCTGATAACCTAAGGACAAGTATGCACTTTTTGGTAAGTATTAAAAATGACGACTTCTCCTGAAATCTGCGGCACAGGCTGCGGGCTCAACGCCACGCTCCGCGTCATCTCGGGCAAGTGGAAGCCGCTGGTGTTGTTCTTCCTTCGCGACGGCGCGAAGCGATACGGCGAACTGAAGCGACTGGTCGAGGGAGTCAGCGACAAGGTGCTCATCCAGTCGCTAAAGGATCTGGAGGCCGATCGGGTGCTGGCGCGGACCAGCTATCACGAAGTACCGCCGCGCGTGGACTACGCGCTGACCCCGCTCGGCCGCAGCCTGGCCGACGCGATTATTCCGCTGTGCACTTGGGGAACGAAGAACGCGGCGGAGATGGCAGGTATCTTCGCGGAGCGCGACAGCCGGGTTCTTCAGGAAGCCGAATGATCGGTTCGAAGTCACTCGTTTAACGCAGCGAGAGACTGCAACGGGCCCGAAGCTCTGACGACCGCAACAGGCTGCAGTCCGCCATGAGCGGTACTTCGCGAACGACGGCTTCAGCGAATTACCCTATAGACGATAGCTCCAAGTGCCGCGCCCAAAAGCTCGGCAGCCATAAATGCGATGGAACTCGATGGCGCAATGCCCGCGAACGTGTTGCTGAACATCCGGCCAAAGACTGCTGCTGGGTTTGCAAATGACGTGCTGGCCGTGAACCAGTACGCCGCGCCGATGTAGCAGGCCACCAGCACCGGCGCCTTTCCAAGGGGCGAACGGAGGATGACGAGCATCAGACCTGCCGTCGCCACAAGTTCAGCCAGCCATTGGCCCGGTCCAGCGCGGACTTTTGTGCTCCACTGAAAAATGCTCAGGTCGAACATGGCGTTGGCCAGCCATGCGCCCAGCATGGCCCCCAAGAGCTGCGCAGCGATATATGGCGCCAGGTCGGTCACCGGCAGCTCGCGACGCAGCGCCATGACGGCACTGACGGCCGGATTGAAGTGCGCGCCGCTCACCGGAGCAAAAACTTCGATGAGAACGTACAACGCGAAAACGGTGGCCAGGGTGTTCGCCAGCAGCGCGATGGCGACATTGCCGCCCGCCAGACGCTCGGCCATGATGCCGGAACCAACCACTGCGCACAGCAGACCGGCCGTGCCCAGCAGCTCGGCCAGCGCCTTGCGCCAGAGACTCATGACTTGAGGGCCAGCTCGCGCGCCTGCGTCTGCAAGCTGAGGTGGTCCACGCCCGCGAGCGGCAGATTGACCCAAAGCTCCAGCCTGTGTCGGATGGCGAGAAGCGTTTGCCGGAAGGCTTCCAGCTTCTGCTCAGCGGTGCCCGAAGCCTCCGA
>NZ_JBPJZT010000009.1:0-225082 GCF_051216375.1 Variovorax glacialis
TGAAGCTGATCAACCCGATCGCGATGGAAGAAGGCCTGCGCTTCGCCATCCGCGAAGGCGGCCGTACCGTGGGCTCGGGCGTCGTGGCGAAGATCCTCGACATCTGATTGGATCGCACAAAGGAATCACCATGGCTACCAAGCAAAAAATCCGCATCCGTCTGAAGGCGTTCGACTACAAGCTGATCGACCAGTCGGCCGCTGAAATCGTGGACACCGCAAAGCGCACCGGCGCGATCGTCAAGGGCCCTGTGCCCCTGCCGACCCGCATGAAGCGTTTCGACATCCTGCGTTCGCCGCACGTCAACAAGACGAGCCGCGACCAGTTCGAGATCCGCACGCACCAGCGCCTGATGGACATCGTGGACCCGACCGACAAGACTGTGGACGCGCTGATGAAGCTCGACCTGCCGGCTGGCGTCGACGTCGAGATCAAGCTGCAATAAGCGCCTCGTTGACTGCCTGGCCCGCTTGCAGAAATGCACGCGGGCTTTGTTTTTTTGCCGCTAGCTGTGGCATCCTAGAATTGCGGCAATCACAGCCGCGACCGCTCAGAGAGGCTCGGAGCATGATTCGAACTTGGTTGTTGCGAGGAATGGCGTCAGTCGTTCTGGCATTGCTTGGCGCGTGCGGCGGAGGTGGCGGCGGTGGAGGCGGTGCGGCCCTGTTTGGCGGCGCTGTTACACCGAGCGCGACCACTGTCGCACTGAACGGTGTCGCCACCTACGACTCGATTCCCAACCCGGCAGGTGCGCTTATCTATTCGGCGAGCACGCCAAAACCGGTGCGGGGCGCCATTGTCGAGGTCGTCGACGGCAACTCAGCCATTTTGACCACAACCACAACGGATGCGAGCGGCGCGTACTCTGCGACCGTACCGGCCAATACCTCTGTCGTTGTGCGAGTCAAGGCGCAAATGGTGCAGAGCGGATCGGGCGCCACGTGGGATGTTACCGTTCGAGACAATACGCAGTCGAATGCCATCTACGCGATGGAAACCGCGTCTTTTTCCACCGGTGCGGCGGCAAGTACGCGTAATGTCCACGCCCCATCCGGCTGGGGCGGAACGAACTACACGTCGACCCGTGTGGCAGCGCCTTTTGCCGTGTTAGATGCCGTCTACGCTGCCCAGGCAAAAGTTCTGTCAGTTGCGCCTGCCACCGTCTTTCCGGCGTTGCGCCTCTTCTGGAGCGCCAACAACGTTCCTGCGACTGGCAACCCGGCGTTGGGGCAGATCGGTACGACATTTTTCAGCAATGACGACGGGACTTCAGCGATCTATGTGTTGGGAAAGGAAGACGTCGACACTGATGAGTACGACGCCTCGGTGATCGCTCACGAATGGGGTCATTACTACCAATCTGCGTTCAGCCGCGACGATTCGCCGGGTGGCAGCCATTCAATGGCCGACAGCCTGGATCGGCGCGTAGCATTCTCTGAAGGCTGGGGAAATGCGTGGTCTGGCATTGCACTTGCCCGGACGAATTACACGGACGCGGTGGGCGGAGGGCAGGCGCAAGGGTCCAATGTTGACCTGTCGGCGGGGGCTAGCCCCAATCCGGGGTGGTATCGCGAGGCGTCCATTCACTCCATCCTCTGGAAACTGAACAGCATTGTCGGCTTCAAGCCGATTCACGATACGCTGACCAGTTCGGCGTTCAAGAGCGGCATTGCGGTGACCTCCATCCATCCCTTCACCGCGGCGTTCGATGCGGTGGCGCCGACGAGTGCGTCCACCCTGGCAGGGCTGCTGTCCGCCCAGAACATCAGTGCTGCTGCCAACGATCCGTTCGGGACGTTGGAGACTAACGACGGCGGCATCTCGGGTACTGCGAGCACGCTCCCGATGTATCGCACGGCAACGGTGGGGGGCGGCGTTACATCGGCGTGCGTTTCAAACCAGGCGGGGCCGGTTAATAAGCTCGCAAGCTATGTCTACCTCAAATTTACGGCCCCAATGGCACGCAACTACACGATCACGGTGGTTGGTCCATCGGGTTCCGACCCCGACTTTGTCGTCTACAGCGGGCGACAGGTCGCAGAAGCCGATGCCTTTGGTACGACCGAGACAAGCGCGGTCAGCCTGCCGGCGGGCGAAAGCGTTCTGGTGATCAACGACTTCAACAACTCCACGGCAGCAACATGCTTCAACGTCACCATTCAATGAGGCGCACACTTCCAGGCGCCCGTATTCGAGTCGGGGCCGGAGTGGTCGTGCTGATGCTGGCGATCTCGGCGCACATTTCGGCGAGCGCCGATGGCGTCGGCAGCACTTCGCCGTCCAAGGGCGAGAACTCGCGGTCGCGGATGAAGACTGCTCCCATGAAAGCGAACGGCTCCGGTGTCTTTGTTCAGTTTCGCGTAGACACTGAGACGGCGCAGGTCGGCAAGGCCGTCGTGGTGTCGTTGACTCTCGACGGCATCACCGACCCGACTGGGGCCACGTTGAGGCTGGCGGTGGACGGCGGGTTATCACTCGGAGCGACCAACGCGACGAGGACTCTCCCGGCGGGAAGCGCCACCTCACTGACCGTGGAAGTCATGCCCGGCGCCGAAGGCGTTGGCTATCTTCACGTGTTCACGACGCAATACGGTGCTACCAGCGCCACGTCGATTCCGATACAAGTCGGGAAGGCTGCGACCGCACTGCCTCGCAGTGAGGAGGTCAAGCAAACCCCGAGCGGGGACAAGATCCGGCCCATGCCGGTGAAATAGCTGCCAGTTGAGAGCGTTCCCCTTGTGCGCTTGCATGCGCGCAAGTACGCGGGCTATAATCTACGGCTCTGCCCAAATTGCGCTCCCTGAGCGTGCTTGCGTGGATCTTTATCAACCTTCTCCCGTAAGCAAAACGCTGTCGCCAATTGAAGTGGCAGCGGCGGGAGTTTTGGAGAAAACCAATGAGTCTGAGCAACTCCCTCGGGTTGCTGGGCCGCAAGGTGGGGATGATGCGTCTCTTCACCGATGACGGGGACGCAGTTCCCGTCACGGTGGTGGATGTGTCGAACAACCGCGTGACCCAGGTCAAAACCCAAGAGAACGATGGCTACGTCGCACTGCAAGTGACGTTCGGTTCGCGCAAGGCATCGCGCGTGACCAAGCCCGAAGCCGGTCACCTCGCCAAGGCGGGCGTCGAAGCGGGCGAAATCATCCAGGAATTCCGCGTGACCGCCGATACAGCCGGCCAGCACCAGGCCGGTGGCGTCATCGCCGCCGCCAGCGTGTTCGCGGTTGGCCAGAAGGTCGACGTGCAGGGCACTTCGATCGGCAAGGGCTACGCTGGCACCATCAAGCGTCACAACATGAGCTCGCAGCGCGCGTCGCACGGTAACAGCCGCTCGCACAACGTGCCCGGCTCGATCGGCATGGCGCAAGACCCCGGTCGGGTGTTTCCTGGCAAGCGCATGACGGGCCATCTCGGCGACGTCACCGTGACGACTCAGAACCTCGATGTGATCCGTATCGACGAGGCTCGTCAATTGCTCCTGATTAAGGGCGCGATTCCCGGTTCGAAGGGTGGCTTTGTCACCGTGCGTCCGGCTGTCAAGGCCAAGCCGCAAGCCGCTGAAGGAGCGAAGTAATGGAACTCGAACTCCTGAACGAACAAGGCCAGGCCGCGTCGAAATTCGACGCCCCCGAGACCGTGTTCGGCCGTGACTACAACGAAGATCTGGTTCACCAGATCGTCGTCGCATTCCAGGCCAACGCGCGTCAGGGCACCCGTGCCCAGAAGGACCGTGAGCAGGTCAAGCATTCGACCAAGAAGCCTTTCAAGCAAAAGGGAACGGGCCGCGCCCGTGCCGGTATGACTTCCTCGCCGCTGTGGCGTGGGGGCGGCCGCATCTTCCCGAACATGCCCGACGAAAACTTCTCGCAGAAGATCAACAAGAAGATGTATCGCGCCGGCATGGCGTCCATCTTCTCGCAACTCGCGCGCGAGGGACGGCTGGCTGTCGTCGATTCGATCAAGGTCGACTCGCCCAAGACCAAGGCACTGGCCGCCAAGTTCAAGGCAATGAATCTCGAGTCCGTGCTCGTGATTGCCGAGGAAGTTGACGAGAACCTGTACCTGGCATCGCGCAACCTGGTCAACGTGCTCGTGGTCGAACCGCGTTACGCCGATCCGGTGTCGCTGGTGCACTACAAGAAGGTGCTGGTCACCAAGGGTGCTGTCGACAAGCTCAAGGAGATGTTTGCATGAGCCGCATGAACCCTACTCCTGCACAACGCCAGTTCGACGAAGGTCGCCTGATGAATGTGCTAGTCGCCCCGGTCGTGTCCGAAAAGGCCACGATGGTTGGCGAGAAGTCGAATGCCGTCACCTTCAAGGTGCTGCAGGATGCCACCAAGCCCGAGATCAAGGCGGCTGTTGAACTGATGTTCAAGGTCGAAGTGCAGGGCGTGTCGGTGCTCAACACCAAGGGCAAGACCAAGCGCTTCGGAAAGTCCGTTGGCCGCCGCGACAATGTTCGCAAGGCCTATGTGACGCTCAAGGCTGGTCAAGAGCTCAACCTCGTCGGGGAAAGCGCTTAATCATGGCCGTCATCAAGATGAAACCCACTTCGCCGGGCCAACGTGGCGCGGTGAAGATCTCGCGGGACCACCTCTACAAGGGCGCCCCGCACGCGGCCCTGCTGGAACCCCAATTCCAGAAGGCCGGCCGTAACAACAACGGTCACATCACGACGCGTCACAAGGGTGGTGGACACAAGCACCATTACCGCGTGGTCGACTTCGTGCGCAACAAGGACGGCATTCCGGCCAAGGTCGAACGGATCGAGTACGACCCGAACCGCACCGCCCACATCGCCCTGGTTTGCTACGCCGATGGCGAGCGCCGGTACGTCATCGCCCCACGCGGTCTGGAAGCCGGTGCGACGTTGCTGAGTGGTTCGGAGGCTCCGATCCGCGCTGGCAACACGCTGCCGATTCGCAACATTCCCGTTGGTTCGACGATCCACTGCATCGAGTTGCAGCCCGGCAAGGGTGCGCAGATTGCCCGCTCGGCCGGCACCTCGGCCACGCTGCTGGCCCGCGAAGGCGTCTACGCCCAGGTGCGGATGCGTTCGGGCGAAGTGCGCCGCGTCCACGTCGAATGCCGCGCCACCATCGGTGAGGTCGCCAACGAAGAACACAGCCTGCGCCAACTCGGCAAGGCCGGTGTGAAGCGCTGGATGGGTATCCGCCCGACCGTTCGCGGTGTGGTGATGAACCCGGTCGACCACCCGCACGGTGGTGGCGAAGGCAAGACCGGCGAAGGCCGCCATCCTGTCGACCCGTGGGGCAACCTGACCAAGGGTTATCGCACCCGTAACAACAAGCGCACGCAGGTCTTCATCGTGTCGCGTCGCAAGAAGTAAGGGTTAGCAAATGACTCGCTCTCTCAAAAAGGGTCCGTTCGTCGACCACCACCTCGTGGCCAAGGCCGACAAGGCCGTGACGACCAAGGACAAGAAGCCGATCAAGACCTGGTCGCGTCGCTCGATGGTCCTGCCCGAATTCATCGGCCTGACCATTGCCGTGCACAACGGCAAGCAGCACGTGCCTGTGTACATCACCGATCAGATGGTCGGCCACAAGCTCGGTGAATTTGCGCTCACGCGCACGTTCAAGGGGCACCCCGCGGACAAGAAAGTCCAGAAGAAGTAAGGAACGACCATGTCTGAAACACGTGCAGTCCTCCGCGGCGTCCGCCTTTCGGTCGACAAGGGCCGTCTGGTCGCCGATCTGATCCGCGGCAAGAAGGTCGATCAAGCGCTCAATATCCTGCAATTCACGCAGAAGAAGGCCGCTGTGATCGTGAAGAAGGTGCTCGAGTCGGCCATCGCCAACGCGGAGCACAACGACGGTGCCGATATCGACGAATTGAAGGTCAAGACCATCTACGTCGAGCAGGGCGCTACGCTCAAGCGCTTTACCGCGCGCGCCAAGGGTCGCGGCAATCGCATCAGCAAGCCCACGTGCCATGTGTACGTGACGGTTGGCAACTAACAGGCCTGGAAGAAATATGGGACAGAAAATCCACCCAACCGGCTTCCGCCTTGCGGTCAGCCGTAACTGGTCCAGCCGCTGGTACGCAAGCAACCGCGACTTCGCGGGCATGCTGGCCGAAGACATCAAGGTGCGCGAGTACCTGAAGAAGAAGCTCAAGAACGCATCCGTCTCGCGCGTGCTGATCGAGCGTCCCGCCAAGAACGCACGCATCACGATCTACTCGGCACGTCCGGGCGTCGTGATTGGCAAGAAGGGCGAGGACATCGAAAACCTCAAGCGCGAGTTGGGCAAGCAACTCGGCGTGCCGGTCGCGGTCAACATCGAAGAAGTGCGCAAGCCCGAAATCGATGCCCAGTTGATCGCCGACAGCATTACGCAGCAGCTCGAGAAGCGGATCATGTTCCGCCGCGCCATGAAGCGTGCGATGCAGAACGCCATGCGTCTGGGTGCCCAAGGCATCAAGATCATGTCGGCCGGTCGCCTGAACGGCATCGAAATCGCCCGTACCGAGTGGTACCGCGAAGGTCGCGTGCCGCTTCACACCCTGCGCGCCGACATCGACTACGGCACCTCGGAAGCCAAGACCACCTACGGCGTCATCGGCGTCAAGGTCTGGGTTTACAAGGGCGACACGCTGGGCCGCAATGACCTGCCGGCCGTCGAAACGCCGCGTCCTGACGAAGAGCGTCGCCCCCGCGGCCCGCGTCGTGACGGCCGTCCTGGTGGCGACCGTCCCGGCTCTGACCGTCGTGGCCCGCGCGCCGGTGCCCGCGGTCCGATCGGCGGCAACGTCGCTCCGGCCGATGGCAGCGACAAGCCTGCAGAAGCCACCGGCGCCGCTCCCGCGGCCCCAGGTGCAGACTCGAAACCCGCCGTTAAGCGCGTCCGCAAAGCCGCGCCAGCTGCAGCAGCTGACGGTGCCAAGACCGAGTGATCGGTCTTAGAACTACGGAGTAAGAAAAATGCTGCAACCTGCACGCAGAAAGTTCCGCAAGGAACAAAAGGGCCGCAACACCGGCATCGCGACCCGCGGCAACGCGGTGTCGTTCGGTGACTTCGGCCTGAAGTCGATCGACCGTGGCCGCCTCACGGCCCGTCAGATCGAAGCCGCACGTCGCGCGATCTCGCGTCACGTCAAGCGCGGTGGCCGCATCTGGATTCGCGTGTTCCCCGACAAGCCGATCTCCCACAAGCCCGCAGAAGTGCGGATGGGTAACGGCAAGGGCAACCCCGAGTACTACGTCGCCGAAATCCAGCCTGGCAAGGTGATCTACGAGATCGTCGGCGTTCCCGAAGAACTGGCTCGCGAGGCCTTCCGTCTGGCCGCTGCCAAGCTGCCGCTGCGTACGACCTTCGTCGCGCGCCAGCTCGGCGCCTGATCGAGGAGAACACCATGGCAACACGTAAGAAAAAGGAAGTCGCGGCCCCGGCCAAGACTTCGAAGGCTGCCGAGCTGCGCAACAAGGACGTTGCCGGCCTGCAAGCTGAAATCAAGGATCTGCAGAAGGCCCATTTCGGTCTGCGCATGCAGAAAGCGACGCAACAGTTGTCGAACACCTCGACGCTGCGCGTGACACGCCGCGACATCGCGCGCGCCAAGACCATTCTTGCTCAGAAGCAGCAAGAAGCCCAAGCCGCCAAGTAAGGAGTGAACATGACGGAAGCTAAAAAATCCCTCAAGCGCACCTTGATCGGTAAGGTGGTCAGCGATAAGCGCGAGAAGACCGTGACCGTGCTGGTCGAGCGTCGTGTGAAGCACGAGCTCTACGGCAAGATCGTGGCAAAGACCAGCAAGTACCACGCCCATGACGAAAAGGGTGAGTACAAGCTGGGCGATACCATCGAAATCACCGAAAGCCGGCCGATCTCGAAGTCGAAGAACTGGGTCGTGACCCGGTTGGTCGAGAAGGCCGTCCTGGTCTGATCGCAGGCTCACGCAGCCCATTCAAAAACGGCCCACAATGTGGGCCGTTTTTCTTTTTTGGAGCATTAGATGATCAAAGTTGGCGACACCCTTCCCCAAGCGACCCTGCAGGAGTACTCCGAAGTCGAAGGCGAGGGTTGCAGCATTGGCCCGAACCCGGTGGACGTCTCCAAGGCCGCAGCCGGAAAGACCATCGCCTTGTTTGCATTGCCCGGTGCTTTCACTCCCACCTGCTCGGCGAAGCACGTCCCGGGCTATGTCCAGCACTTCGAAGACTTCAAGGCCGCCGGCGTCGACGAAATCTGGTGCGTGAGCGTCAACGATGCGTTCGTCATGGGCGCCTGGGCCCGCGATCAGAACACCGGTTCCAAGGTGCGCATGCTGGCTGACGGCAGCGCTGCGTTCGCGAACGCCACGGGCCTCACGCTGGACCTGACCTCGCGTGGCATGGGTGTCCGCAGCAATCGTTATTCGATGTTGGTCAAGGATGGCAAGGTCGCGACGCTCAATGTCGAAGCGCCCGGCAAGTTCGAAGTCAGCGACGCCGATACCTTGCTCGCCCAGGCGAAGGGTTGAGCAGCCGCGTTTTCGCGAAAAGCACCCGGTACCAGCTCAAAGGTCCACTTTGAGGTAGTGCGACCCTGCAATCGGATTGTGATAGTAGGGTGGCACCTCGACGAACCCCAGGTCTTCGTACAGCGCCCGCGCCGACTCCATGTCGTCGAGCGTGTCGAGCAGGACGCAGGTGTAGCCAGCACCGCGCGCCGCGTCGAGGGCCGCTTCGGCCAGTTGGCGGCCGAGCCCCACGCCGCGAAAGGCCGGACGCACGTAGAGGCGCTTCATCTCCGCGGCGTTCGGATAGTCCGCCGTATCCAGCGGCCGAAGCGCACAGCAACCGGCCACGTGTGCCGAACCACCCTGTGCCCTGCGCATCGGTGGCGTATCGATCGGGACGGCGGTGTCGCTCGTGTTGACCAACGCCAGCAGCAACATGCCCCTCGGTTCCGAATATTCGCCCGGAAGCTTGGCGAGCTCTTCATCGAAATTCTGGAACCCAAGATCCACGCCGAGCGAGGCCGCATAGTCCCGGAAGATCGCGCGCGTGGCCTCGATCTCGTGCGGTTCATCGGGCGTCATGAGCACGATTTCCGGCGTGTCTGCCAAGGGCAGCGGACGTGAGACAGAGTAGGTCATACGCGCAATGAAGCGATCCAGGTCGCGAATCCCGCACAAGCCGCGAACACGGCGAAGGCCAGCAAGCGCGACGTGACATCGTCGCGGCTCGGTGCCGCGGTTCCATCCGCGACCAACTTGTCGCCGGTGATCATCGGGAGCACCAGGCGGCGCCGCTGGACCAGCACGTAGAACAGCACCGCCAGCACATGCAGGCTCATAAGGGTGATGAGGATCCATTTGCCCGCCGTCGTGTGCCAAGCCGAGGCCGCGCTGACGACAGATCCCGGAACGAAGCGGGTCAGCGGGCCCGATGCCGAGATCTCGTCGTCCGCCACCAAGCCAGTCGAGACCTGGACGATCAGGAAACCAAGCAAGGCGAACACCGACAGCGCGCCAAGCGGGGAGTGTCCGATCAGGTGATCAGGATGGCCCCTGCCCCGAAGGTAGGCAACCAGCGAGTCCGGCGCGTAGGTGAACGCCGAGAAACGGGACCAGCGCCCGCCGACGAAGCCCCAGACCGTGCGAAACAGCAGCAGAGACAGGACGAGGTAACCCAGCCGGAAGTGCCATTCCATCACCCCGCCAAGACCGGTGGCGATCAGCCCGATCACAGCCGCTGCGAGCGTCCAGTGAAAGAGTCGCGTCGGCAGGTCCCAGATCCGCGTGCGGGCCGCCCTGGCGCCGTCCAGCCCGCGATGGCGGGAGGTAGGCTCGAAGGAGGCGGGCATCGGTGGCTGGCGCATGGCGGCTGGATGCGCAGATTAGCAAACTTCCGGCCAGGCGCGTCCTCCGGGTTGTCTCTAGTCGTGAACGACGGCAAAACCCTAAACTGTTCTGCGCGCCGTACGCGCGACGCGCCCACAAGAAGGAGACACGATGAAACGGGTGATCCTGATCAGCCTGGCTGCCGCCTGCGCAGCCCTGGCCGCGCCGGCGGTTGCGCAGTTCGCAAAGACCGAAGACGCCATCAAGTACCGGCAAAGCGCGATGTTCATTCAGGGCCAGCATGTGGGGCGCCTCGGCGCCATGGCCGCCGGACGCGTGCCCTACGACGCGACGCTCGCGGTCGCCAACGCCGAGGTGGTGGCGCAGATCTCGAGGCTGCCCTGGGCGGGTTTCGGCCCTGGAACGGAGGGAGGCAAGGCCAAGCCGGAGATCTGGAAGGAACAGGCCAAGTTCAAGGAACTGAGCGAGCGGTTGATGTCGGACACCGACAAGCTCCTGGTCGCAGCCAAGGCCGGCAATCTCGACGCGCTCAAGACCGCCATGGGCGCGGTTGGCGAGACCTGCAAGACGTGTCACGACACTTTCAGGAGTAAGTAGCTCGCCCCCAGGCTGCGCGCACTTCGTGTCGCTTCGCCTTCCCCCTACCGGGGGCAACGCCCGCGGACCGGCAGAGCCGGATCCACGGCGTTTCTGGGAGGGGACAGCCGCGTTGGGCGCGGGCTTTACGCCTCCGCCAGCAGCTTTTCGATCAGCTTGTGCAGTTCGGCGAAGTCGGGCTCGCCGACGTAGCGCTTGACGATTTCGCCGCGCTTGTTGACGACGTAGGTGGTCGGGGTGAGCTTGACATCGCCCCAGGCCTGGGCGACGGCGCCGGTGTTGTCGATCGCCACCTTGAATGGGAGCTTGCGCGTTTCCACGAAATTGACGACGTAGCTCGGTGGGTCGTAGCTCATGGCGACGGCCAGCGTGTCGTAACCCTGGGACTTGTACTTGTCGTACGTGGCGATCACCTTGGGCATCTCGCCGACGCACGTGACACAACTGGTGGCCCAGAAATTGACCAGCGTCACCTTGCCCTTGAGGTCGTCGGTGGTCCTCTTGCTGCCATCCAGGAGCACGAAGGTCGACGCGGGGGCGGCGGACACTCCCGTGTTCAGGTAGACGCCAGCGCCGGCGACGACCAGGGCGAGCGCAACGGAGGCGGCGAAGATGACTTTTTTCATAGCAGATGGGGCGAGCCCGCGAATTTTAGTTCCCATCGCCTGACCGCGTACGGACCGGTGCACTGACGGGCCGGAGCGGCGTTCGATAATCGATCTCCCATGCCCCTCCGTCCGAACCTGCGCCTCGCCGCCGTTTCCGTGGCTGCCGTCGCCACCCTCGCATGCAGCCCCACCTTCAACTGGCGCGAAGTCCCGGTCGGCAACGGCGGCGTGGTGGCGCTGCTGCCTTGCAAGCCCGATCGCGCCACACGTGAACTGCCGCTCGGCACCGAATCGGTGCTCGTGGACATGGCGGGCTGCAAGACCGGGGGCGCCACCTTCGCGGTGGCGCACGCCTCGGCAGCCAATCTGGCGCAGGCCGAAACCTGGATCCGGGCCTGGCGCGCGGCGACGCTTCAGCAGTTAGCGGGCGCACCGGTCGGCGAAATCCCGGCGATCCTGCCCCGGGCGGCGGCCGCGCCGGCACCGGTGCGGCTGGATGCGCAGGGCGTGGAAGGCCACGAGGCGGCGCATGTCCTGTGGTTTGCGCAGCAACGCCGCGACGGGGTGGCTGTCTACCAGGCGACGGTGGCCGGTTCGCCGTCGTCCTCCGACGCAGTTCAGACGTTCTTCGAGGGATTGCGCATACCTTGATCACGGACAACGTTGCCGCGCGCACGGTCCGTTTGTGGGATGCTGTGTGTTGTCTTATTTCTACATCCGGCAAACGCCCCCGCATAATTGGCGGGACATTCACCGATCTGCATGAACAGCATCTTCATCATCGCCCATTCACCGCTCGCCCAGGCGCTGCGGCAATGCGCGCTGCATGTCTTTCCGGACAGCGAGCCGTCGATCGTCGCGCTCGACGTCCTGCCCAACGTGTCGCCGGAGGAAACCCTTGCAGCGGCACGCATCACGCTGGCCCAACTCCAGCGCGCGCCGCGCTCCCAGGTGCTGGTCCTGGCCGACGTGTTCGGCGCCACGCCTTGCAACGTGGCGCAGAAGCTGGTCGACGGCATCCGCTCCCGGCTCGTCGCCGGTGTCAACCTGCCCATGTTGCTGCGCGCCGTGAGTTATCGCAACGAACCGCTCGATACTCTGGTGCAACGCGCCGTAACCGGCGGAACCGCAGGGGTGATGCAGGTGGCGGTGGCGGCACCTCAGAATCAGGCAAGAAGAAAGCACAGTGACCAAGACATCCGTGACCATCAGCAATAAGCTGGGCCTGCATGCGCGGGCCTCGGCCAAACTCACCAAGCTTGCGGGGAGCTTTCCCTGCGAGGTATGGCTTGCGCGCGGTGACCGTCGCGTGAATGCCAAGAGCATCATGGGCGTGATGATGCTGGCAGCGGGCCTTGGCGTCACGGTGGAGATCGAAACCAACGGCGAACGCGAGCAGGAAGCCCTGGACGCGATCGTCGCGCTCATGAACGACAAGTTCGGTGAAGGCGAATAAGTGGCCTACCCCCAGCCTTTTTCACTTCGTGTAAACGCCTACCCCCTTCCAGGGGGCAATGCCTGTCGACCGGCGGAGCCGGTTCGACGGCATTTCACGAACGGCGCTTGCGCCTTGCGCTCGCTTTTTTCGTAGAGGGCCGGGATGACATTTGCGATCCACGGACTGCCTGTTGCCCGTGGCATTGCCATCGGGCGTGCGGTGCTGGTCGTGTCGAGCCGCATCGACGTGGCCCACTACTTCATCAAGCCGGACGAGGTCGAGACCGAGATCGATCGCGTGCGCAAGGCGCGCGATGCGGTGGCCGAGGAGTTGCAGAAGCTCCAGACCAGCGTCGCCCTGATGGGGCCCAACGACGCACCCCACGAACTCGCGGCGCTGCTCGAAGTGCACCAGATGCTGTTGCAGGACGAGGTGCTCACAGGCGGCGTCAAGCACTGGATCGTCGAGCGTCTCTACAACGCCGAATGGGCCCTGACCACGCAGCTCGAAGTGGTGGCACGGCAGTTCGACGAAATGGAGGACGAATACCTGCGGGAGCGCAAGGCCGACCTCGAGCAGGTGGTCGAGCGCCTGCTGCATCGCATGAAGGGGACCGCGGCGGTGCTGGCGCCGACTCCCCCTCGACGCAAACGTGCCGCCGAAAGCGACGACGACCAGGCCGATCCCACCGCGAACGACGCTTTCGACGCGCCGCTGGTGCTCATCGCCCACGACCTCTCGCCCGCCGACATGCTGCAGTTCAAGAAAAGCGTGTTCGCCGGCTTCGTGACCGACGTCGGGGGGCGCACCTCGCACACCGCGATCGTGGCGCGCAGCATGGACATTCCGGCGGTGGTCGGTGCACGCAGCGCCAGCCAACTGGTGCGGCAGGACGACTGGGTGATCATCGACGGCGATTCCGGCGTGATGATCGTCGACCCCTCGCCGATCATCCTGGCCGAGTACGGCTTCAAGCAGCGGCAGGGCGACCTCGAGCGCGGGCGGCTGTCGAGGCTGCGCCACAAGCCGGCCGTCACGCTCGACGGCCAGCGCGTCGACCTGCTCGCCAACATCGAGATGCCGGAGGACTCGGTCGGTGCCGTGAAGGCCGGTGCGGTCGGCGTGGGCCTCTTCCGCAGCGAGTTCCTCTTCATGGGCCGCGAGGCCCAGCGCATGACGCGTCTGCCCGACGAGGAAGAGCAATACCAGGCCTACCGTCGCGCGGTCGAAGGCATGCAGGGGATGCCCGTCACGATCCGCACCATCGACGTCGGCGCCGACAAGCCGCTCGACGGCAAGTCGGCCCGCGAGGATTCGCACCTAAACCCGGCACTCGGCCTGCGCGCGATCCGCTGGAGCCTTGCCGACCCGGCGATGTTCCTCACGCAGTTGCGCGCCATCCTGCGGGCGGCCGCGCACGGCGAGATCCACCTGCTGATTCCCATGCTCGCGCATGTGAGCGAGATCCGCCAGACGCTCTCGCTGATCGACTTCGCTCGCGCGGAACTCGACAACCGCGGCATCGTGTATGGCAACGTGAAGCTCGGCGCCATGATCGAGATCCCCGCGGCGGCCCTCACGCTGAAGACCTTCCTCAAGTACTTCGACTTCCTGTCGATCGGCACCAACGACTTGATCCAGTACACGCTCGCCATCGATCGCGCCGACGAGTCCGTGGCCCACCTCTACGACCCGGCGCATCCGGCCGTGCTGCGACTGGTCGCCGACACGATCGCCGAGTGCCGCCGGCAAGGCAAGGGCGTGAGCGTGTGCGGCGAAATGGCAGGCGATGTCGTCTTCACGCGGCTGCTCCTCGGCTTGGGCCTGCGCAGCTTCTCGATGCATCCCTCGCAGATCCTCGCGGTCAAGCAGGAGGTGCTGCGGGCCGACACCACCAAGCTGGAGGCCTGGGCGCAGGGCGTGCTGGAGTCCGAGGACCCCGCCGCAGCGCTTGTCCGCTAGTGCGCGGCACCGGCGCTGCGATGCAATAAAACGAAACACAGCGAAACCGCCTCGAAAGGACTTCGCGTCCTCCGGAAAGCACCATCGGGGTCTCCCTGATCGATTTCGATCGTTGTTGAAGGAAGACTCTCATGAATCGCTGGTTCAAACGTTCAATCTTCGGTATCGCCGGCGCGGCGCTGGTCGCCGGCAGCCTTGCCGGCTGTGGTCATCGTCCCGGCTGGAGTGGCGCCTCGGAGCAGGACCGCGCCGAGTTCCGCGCCAGGATGGTCGAGCGCGTGAGCAACAAGCTCGAGCTCGACGTCTCGCAGAAGCAGAAGCTCACAGTACTCACCGAGAAGCTTCAGGCGCAGCGTGCCGCGCTGCGCGGCGGCGGCGATCCGCGCGCCGAGTTCCGATCGCTGTTCGCCGGCGCCAAGCTGGACCAGGAGCGCGCGAGGAAGCTGGTCGAGGAAAAGACTGCGGCGATGCAAGCAGGCAGCCCCGAAGTGATTGCCGCGGCGGCCGACTTTTTCGACAGCCTCAACCCCGCACAACAGCAGAAGGTCCGTGACTTCATGGAACGCGGACGCCGCTGGAGGGGGTGAGATGCCAACGCTCGCCCCCAGGAGCCCAACGCTCGCCCCCAGGCTGCGCGCACTTCGTGTCGCTTCGCCTACCCCCTACCGGGGGCGGGCCGGCCGCTTGGGAGCGGCCCTGCGCGGCGGCCCCCTGGAGGGGGATGGCCGAGTTGCGGCGGGCGCAACGCTCGGTGGTGTTCGTTGGATGCTGCGGGCGGAGGGCCTGCTCGTACTTGTCGCGGCCGTCGCCGCCTATGCGCAGCTTGGCGCCGGCTGGGGCGCCTTCGCGATGTTGTTCCTGCTGCCCGATCTGTCCTTCCTCGGCTATCTGGCAGGTCCGCGGGTGGGTGCCGCAGCCTACAACGCGGCGCACTCGTACATCGGGCCGATCGCCACGCTGATGCTCGGCTCGCTGGGCGGGTCGCCGGTGGCGATGGCGGCAGGGTTGATCTGGTGCGCCCACATCGGCTTCGACCGCGCACTGGGCTACGGCCTCAAGTACGCAACCGGCTTCGGCACCACTCATCTCGGCCGCATCGGCCCGACCGATCCATGGTGAGCGCCGGCCCGAAACGCGCTGCCTGTTCCAGAGCTGCCGCGGGACCGGCTCAGCCGGACCGCAGGCCGCGCCCCCGGCAGGGGGTAGGCGGCCACACGAAGTGGGCAAGCCTGGGGGCGAGAATGCGTTATGCGAATCCTGCTGATCGACGATGACGAGCACCTCGGCGCGCCGCTCGCGAGCTACTTCGCCCGCTTCGATTGCGTGCTCGACAGTGCCACCAGCCCGAGCGAGGGACTGGCCAAGCTCCGGGCCGCAAGCTACGACGCCGCGATCCTCGACGTGATGCTCCCCGAGATGGACGGCTTCGCGCTGTGCCGGGAGATCCGCAAGGAAAGCGACATCCCCATCGTCATGCTGACCGCACGCGGCGACGTGATGGACCGGGTGGTCGGCCTCGAACTGGGCGCCGACGACTACCTGCCCAAGCCCTTCGAGCCACGCGAACTGGTCGCGCGCGTGAAGACCATCCTGCGGCGGCAGCGCGCGGCGCCCTCGACGGTGCCCGCCCAGCGCCGCGTGTTCGAGGGACTCTCGATCGACCTCGAGAGGCGCGAGGTCCTTCGTCAGGGCGAACTCGTCGACCTCACGAGCACGGAATTCGAACTGCTCGCCCTGCTCGCGGACCAGCCCGGCAAGGTCTGGAGCCGTGACGACATCCTGAACCGGCTGCGAGGCCACGAAGCCGAGCTCTACACGCGCGCCGTCGATATCGTCGTGAGCAGGCTGCGCAAGAAGCTGGAGCCGCTGGACTGCATCAAGACGCTGCGCAACGCCGGCTACACGCTGGCCGTCGGCCGGGGCGGATCGACGTGAACGCGGGCCGAAACCGGCGCTGGCGACACCGCTGGCGTCATTCCCTGCGCGTTCGCCTGATCATCGTGTTCGTGCTGCTCGCGTTGGCAATGACGGCGGTGTTCCTCGGCGGCATGCAGCGGGCCTTCTCCACCGGCTGGCGCGACGCGGCACGGCCGGTCGTCAGCGACTACATGGATCGCATCGTGGCCGAGCTCGGCACGCCGCCCGACGTGGCGCGCGCGCAGGCACTGGTGACCCGGCTGCCGATCGCCATCCACATCGAAGGCCCGAGCGTGAACTGGGACTCGCATCCCGATCGCCATGCGCACGGGTTCGGCCCGCGCGGGGACTGGCTCAGCCGCACCACCGCCGACGGGCACCGTGTGAGCTTCGGCATCGGCACCTTGCCCTGGCAGCGTGAACCGCAGGGCATCGGCTGGATCACGCTCGCGTTGTTGCTGGTGCTGATCGTGCTGGCCTATGCCTACGTCCGCCGGCTGCTGCGGCCGCTCGATGACATCCGTGCCGGTGCCGAACGCTTCGGTCGCGGGGCGTTCGACGTACCGATCCCGCTGCGCCGCCGCGACGAACTGGGCGACCTGGCACAGCGCATCAACACGATGGCGCACGACATCCAGGGCATGCTCGATGCCAAGCGCGCGCTGCTGCTGGCGCTCAGCCACGAGTTGCGATCGCCGCTCACCCGTGCACGGCTCAACGCCGAGTTGCTGCCGGCGACGCCCGAGGGCGCGACCGAGCGTGCCGCGCTCCTGCGGGATCTGGCGGAGATGCGCGACCTCATCACCGACCTGCTCGAAAGCGAGCGGCTCGCCAGTCCCCATGCGGCATTGCATCGCGAGCCGGTCGATCTGGCGGCGCTCGTCCGCGAGGCGGTGAACGAGCATCCGGAAGGCCAACGCGTCACGCTGGATCTCGCCGCCCATCTGCCGGCAATGGCATTCGATCGCTCGCGCATCCGGCTCCTGGTGCGCAATCTCCTCGACAACGCACTGCGCCACGGCGGCGATGCCATGCAGCCTCCCCGCATCGTGCTGCAAGGATCGGGGCAGGGCGTGGAACTGGAGGTGCGCGACTTCGGCCCGGGCGTCGACGCGGCCCAGCTCGAACGGCTGACCGAGCCCTTCTACCGCACCGACGGTGCCCGCCAGCGCGCCACCGGCGGCGTCGGGCTCGGCATGTACCTGTGCCGCCTGGTCGCCGAGGCCCACGGCGGCACGCTCACCGTGCGCAACGCCGATCCCGGGCTCGCGGTCCGCGTCGTGCTGCCTGCGGCCTGAAACGACCGCGGTTGCCACCGGCCGAGGCACTTGTCGTCTCGGGCCGAAGCTTGTCGCCTTCGCTACCGGCGCGCGATGCGGCCGGCGCTACGATGCGGCTGCCCCGAACAGACCCCCAAGGAGACACGAGAATGAGCAGCACCCCCGCCAATCGACAGGTCCGACTCGCCAAGCGGCCCGAAGGCATGGCCACGCGCGACAACTGGCAGTTCACCACCGAGCCGGCGGGCGAGCCGGCCGAAGGCGGCGTTCTCGTCAAGGTCCTGTCGCTCTCGCTCGACCCCGCCATGCGCGGTTGGATGAACGAGGGTAAGAGCTACATCCCGCCGGTCGAGATCGGCGCCGTCATGCGCGCGGGCGGCGTGGGCCGCGTGGCCGCTTCCCGCAACCCGGCGTTCGCCGTGGGCGATATCGTCTACGGCACGCTCGGCGTGCAGGAGTACGCGCTGATCCCGCAAGAGGAGATCAAGCGCACCGGGCTCACGAAGATCGACCTGAACGTCGGCTCGATCACGCAGTGGCTCAATGTCCTGGGCATGCCCGGCATGACCGGCTACTTCGGCCTGATGGACATCGGCGAGCCCAAGCCGGGCGAAACCGTGCTGGTCTCCGGCGCCGCCGGCGCGGTCGGCCAGACCGTCGGGCAGCTCGCGAAGATCAAGGGTTGCCGAGCCGTCGGCATCGCCGGCGGGCAGGCCAAGTGCGAATGGGTGGTGAAGGAACTGGGCTTCGATGCCTGCATCGACTACAAGGCCGGGCCTGCCGCCGTGCGCGAAGGACTGAAGACGCATTGCCCGAAGGGCGTGGACGTCTACTTCGACAACGTCGGCGGCGAGATCCTCGACGCGGCGCTGGCCAAGCTCGCGCGCGGTGCCCGCATCATCATTTGCGGCGCCATCAGCCAGTACAACAACACGACGCCGGTGCAGGGGCCGAAGAACTACCTGAGCCTGCTGGTGAACCGCGCGCGGATGCAGGGGATGGTCGTGTTCGACTATGCCGATCGCTATCACCTCGCGGTGGCCGAGATGGCCGGGTATCTCAAAGATGGCCGCATGAAGAGCCGTGAAGACGTGGTCGAGGGCATCGAGACCTTCCCCGAGGCGTTGACGAAGCTCTTCACCGGCGAGAACTTCGGGAAGCTCGTTCTCAACATATAAGCTCGCCCCCAGGCTTGCTCACTTCGTGTAGCCGCCTACCCCCTGCCGGGGGCAATACCAGCGGCCCGGCCGAGCCGGTTCCGCGGTATTTCTGGAATCGGGAGGTTGGGCGGCGCTCGATGGGTGACAAAGTCTTCGCTCGCGTTCCCAAGACTGCTGCGGAGATGATGAGGGCCGCTGCAAGCGCGATGGTCCAGCTCAGGGGGCGTTGCGTCACGATCAGGAGCAGGGCGGTCGATGCGAGGGGCGTGATGTAGCTCAGGATGCCGATCTGTCGCGCGTCGCCGCGCTTGAGCGCCATGTCCCAGAAGAAGAACGCCGCGCCGAGCGGGCCGAGTCCGCAGAGGGTGACGAGGAGCCAGTCGCGCGGTGAAAGTGCGACGGACGGCTCCAGCATGGCGTGGCACGCCAGCGACAACGCGCCCGATACCAGTCCGAAGAGACCGATGGCAGCGGTCGGGAAGGCGGGTACGCGCTGCGTCCACAGCGAATAGCTGGCCCAGATGAACGCCGAGCCCAGTGCGGGCAGGAAGCCCCAGTAGCTTCCGTCCGAACTCGTCGCCACGCCACCGCGCGCGCCGAGGATCGCGATGGTCGCACCGGCAAAACCCAGCAGCGCCGCCACCACGTGCAGCGGGCGGAGCGACATGCCGGGCAGCAGCACCGGCGCCAACACCACCATGAACAGCGGCCACAGGTAGTTGACAAGATTGGCTTCGACCGGCGGCGCGTTGCGCAGCGCGATGAAGAGCAGGAAGTGAAAGCCGAACAGGCCGTAGACACCGAGCGCCAGCGTACGCCCCGGCACCGCCCATGCGCGGCGATCGCGCAGGACGAGCGGCCAGCTCATGACGCTGCCGATCATGAGCGCGAGCCCTGTCAGGAGGAAGGGCGGCACGTGCGAGAGCGCAGTGCCCAGCGAGGCGAGCGTGGCCCAGAGCGCGATGGCGGCGAGAGCGTTCAGCGTGGAAGACATGGCCGCTGAGCTTAAGCGGGCCGGTCGTCGCGCAACGACGGCGCATCGTCGCGAGGCGACGATCTCGCTGGCTCCGACGTCGCGTCAGGTGGCTCTGCGAAGCGCGGCCGTCAGGGCCGAAGGCGAGCGGTAGCCGGTGCGACGCGCCGTCTCCGCCACGGCCACGCCGCTCGCTCGCAATTGCTGCGCATGCATCAAGCGTTGCGTGCGCAGCCACTGCATGGCGCTCACGCCCAATTCGTCGCGGCAGCGTTGGGCGAACTGGCTGGGGCTGAGGCAGGCGACCGAGGCCAGGTCCGCCACGCCCAGGGGTCGATGCCAGCGGGCCTGCGCCCACGCGGAGAGGGCTGCCCAATCGATTGTCCGCCCGCGCGTGCTCTGCAGGGATGGGCCCCAGGCTTCCAGCAGCAAGGATTGACCATGATGAAGCGCCAGCGGAGGCGTCGATGGCTGCGACAGGCAGACCGCAAGGTAGCGGGCGAGCGACAGCACCTGTGGCGCAATCGGCGAGCGCCCGGCGCGCTGCGCCCAGAGATCCTGTGTCGAATCCAGCACGAGGCAGCGGCTGCCGTTCCTCGACTCGAAATCATGGGCATCGCCTGGCTGCACGACCCAGCCGTCCCCGACACCGATCCGGCGACCGCGGCCTTCCACTTCCAGGTCGAGTACGCCATCGAGTCCGACCAGCACCTGGAAATGCGCGTGCGCGTGACTTCCGCGCGAAGCGCCATAGCGGCGCAGCGAAAGGCCGGAAGCGTGGGATGAGGCGTCGCGGATCTGCATGGGAGGCGGACGATTCTCCTCGTCCCGCCGTCGCCTGTCACCCCAGGCGCAAGAGCAGCGCCGACGCGCCGCAGACCAACAGGAAAGGAAAGCTGATGCGGTGGAACTCGCGCAGGCCCTTCGGCACTTTCGCGAGGCGCAGCGCGATCAGGTTGGCGAGCGAGCCCAGCACACAGCCGAAGCCGCCGACGCTCACACCCGCGGCGAGCGCGGGCAGGTCATGGACGAAGCTGTCCAGCAGGATGGTGGCCGGCACGTTGCTGATGAACTGCGAGGTCACGATCGCTGCAAGGTACGCGCGCCAGCCTTCCCCGATCGGCAACCGGCCCAGCAGCCCCGCGATCGCGGGAAGCTCGGCCAACTGCCGCAGGTCGACGAACATCAGCGCGATGATTGCGAGCAAGGCCCAGTCCACGCCGAGCAGCACGCGCGGACGCAGCAGCAGGAAGGCGCCGAACACGCCCGCCAGTCCGGCAAGCAGCCAGTGCTTGTCGAGCGCGATGACGAATCCGACGAACAGCACACCCGACAAGGCGAGCAGCCGCGGCTCGATCGGCGTAGCTTCGCTCGACGGCTTGAGCGCGATCGGCGCACGCGGCACCAGGAAGCGGATCGACGCGAAGAGCCAGAACAGCATCACCGCCACGGTCGGCGCCATCATGGCCATGAAGCCGATGAAGCTCTCGCCCGACCGGTGCCAGAGGAAGAGGTTCTGCGGATTGCCGATCGGCGTCAGCGCGGAGCCGGCATTGACGGCCAGGGCCTCGATCACCACCAGCCGTGCCAGCGGCAGGTGCGCCTGTGTCGCCAGCACTCGCGTGAGTGGCACGAGGAGGAACAGGCTGACGTCGTTGGTCACCAGCGCCGACAACACCGCCGCGCTTGCGGCAAGCAGGAAGACGAGGCTGCGCAGCTCGGTCGTGCGCGACAGCAGCCGGCCCGCCGCCGCCTGAAGCATGCCGCTGCGCTCGACGCCCTGCGTGATCGCGAGCAGGCCGGCCAGGGCGCCGACCGTCTGCCAGTCCACGAGTCGGACATAGTCCATCGGCGCGCGCGGGCGGAACACCGCGAAGACGACGGCCGCGGCCAGCAGCACCCACAGGAGGCCGTTTCCGCCGCCTTTGTCGCCGTCGGCAGCGGCCTCAGCCGGCGTCGAGTTCACGCAGCTGGCGCTTGAGCACCTTGCCGATCGCGCTGCGCGGAAGTTCGTCGATGAACTGCAGGCGCGCGAGCCGCTGCGTCTTGCCGAGCTGGGCATTGGCCCACTGCAGCAGCGCCTCCGCGGACGTGCCATCGCCGGGGCGACGCACCACGAAGGCCACGGGCGTCTCGCCCCATTGCGTCGAGGGAACGCCGATCACCGCGGCGTCCGCGACAGACGCATGGTCGCGCAGCACCGCCTCGAGATCGCTCGGGTAGATGTTGAAGCCGCCGCTGATGATCATGTCCTTCTTGCGATCGAACAGCGTGAGGAATCCGTCGTCATCGAAGCGGCCGACATCGCCCGTGCGGATGAACCGCTTGCCGGCAGGGTCGAACCACTCCGCCTCGCGCGTCTTCTCAGGCTGGCGGTGGTAGCCGACCATCATCCCGGCCGAGTGGCCCACGACCTCGCCGGCCTCGCCGCGCGCGACTTCCCTGCCCGACTCGTCGATCAGCCGGATGTCGCTGCCTTCGGCCGGGCGGCCGACGGTGTGCAGCTTGTCAGGATGCAGGTGGGCTTCGAGGATGCAGGTGCCGCCGCCCTCGGTCATGCCGTAGAACTCGATCAGGCCACCGGGCCAGCGGGCGAGCACTTCGGCCTTCAGGGCGGCGTTGAACGGCGCACTCGTGCTGAACTTGAAGCGGAAGCTCGACAGATCGTGCGCACCGAAATCGGGGTGCCCCATCAGCCGCTGGTATTGCACGGGCACCAGCATCGTGTGCGTTACACGACGGCGCTCGGCCAGTGCCAGGTAGCCGGCGGCGTCGAACTTCGGCATCAGCACGACGCAGCCGCCGAAGGCGATGGTCGGGAAGAAGACGACCAGCGTGGTGTTGGAATAGAGCGGCGTCGACAGCAGCGTGACCGTCTCGGGCCCATACGCGTACGTCGCGCCGCGCCTGACATGGGCCCAGCGCATGCCGTGGCCTTGCACGATGCCCTTGGGCTCGCCCGTGGTGCCGGACGAATAGATGATGTTGAAGGGCGACGAAGGCTGCAGCGCGACCGCTGCCGGCCGCACGTCCGCCGGCGCGAGCCAGGCCTCGAAGTCGCGGCCCGCGCCGGAGGCGTCGAGCGCAATGCGGGGGATGGCACCGGACGCCGCGGTTCCGATGACCTGCGCGGCCGCTTCGTCGACGAACAGGATGCGCGCGCCGGCGTCCTCGATCATTCGCGCAAGACTCGCAGGGGTGGAGCCCGGCGCCAGCGGCGCAACCGCAACGCCCGCACGCAGCGCTCCGAGGAAGACGGCCGCGTAGTTGACGCTGGACGCCGCGCACACCGCGATGGCGTCGCCGGCCCGCAGGCCGTCGCGCTGCAGGCTGGCCGCGATGCGGTCCATCAGCGCGTCGAGCGCCCCATAGCCGAGCACGTGCGTCGCGTCGGCCAGCGCGGTCCTGTGAGGCGCTTGGTGCGCATGAAGCCGAATCAGGTCGGCGATCACGCCGAAGTCGCGGTCGATGGCCGCCTGGATGTCATTCATGAGTGCTACCCGTGTGTGCCTGAAAGGATAACGGTGATCGACGCGGGGACGCGGCGCAGGCTTACGCGCTTTCATGTCGGTCGGCCCGAGTCCGGCCACACCGGGTTGGTGCCGTTCTGCTCGCCGCGCCGGGGGCCGCCCGATGCCCCGAGTGGCCAAAAACTACGGGATTCAATTGACCATTTCTTCTGGCCGGATGGAATTGTTATTTCTGTCGCGCCGAAAATTCCTTGTTGCATCCAGAAGCGGCTGAATCGCCAATTCAAGGCGCCAATTCGAGCAATACCGTGGCCCAATCCGTTCCCTTCCCGACAAGGCCAATCGGCGCGTCTGCCTTTTGTGCGTGGTGATGCACTGCGAATTGGCGTGTCCGCATCTTTCATCTCGGTGCACAGGGGTCAAAGGGAAATCGCTTTTCCCGTCGGATCTGCGAATCTTTCAGGAATTAATATAACCATGACTGACAATAGTCGTGAATCCATTGAGCGACGGGTTGTCGAGCTTTTTGTCGAAACGACCAAACTCGATGTGGCGCAATTCCAATCGGAATTGTTGCTTGCCGACACGGGCATCGATTCGCTCGGGTTGGTCGAACTCATCTTCGCGATCGAGGACGAGTACGACATCTCGATTCAATTCAACGCCAACGAGCAGGGACGTTCCGCCGCCGCTTTCGAGTCGGTCGGGCAATTGATGGACCAGGTGGTCGCACTCGTGCAGGCCAAGCAGTCCGAAACGGCTGAGGCTGCATGAACCGGGTGGTCGTCACCGGCCGCGGTGTGATTTCCGCAATCGGCCGAGGTGTTCCCGCTTTCTCGGCGGCGCTGCGCACCGGCGTCCAGGGCATCGTTCCGGTGCGGGGCCTGCCGGTCAACGTGGCGGCGCCGGTGGCCGGCTTCGACGCTTCGGCGGAATTCAGCCCGGGCGAATTGGCGTTCCTGGACCGGTCGGCGCAATTTGCATTGTTGTGTGCGCGGGAGGCCTTGTTCGAAAGTGGTCTCCAGATCGCCGGGGGGCTGGGGCCGCGCACCGCAGTGATCGTAGGCGCGGCCTCCGGCAACATCTGCAGCATCGAGGCGTCCTACCGGTCCAATCTGGTGGAAGGGCGTCGGCGGCTGCCGCCGTTCACCGTGCCGAAGATCATGGCCAATTCGCCGGCCAGCCACATCAGCATGGCCTTCGGGGTGACGGGACCGGCGTTCGTCGTGTCCACCGCCTGTGCGTCCTCCGCCTATGCAGTCGGACTGGGCCTGCAGATGATCCGATCGGGTGCCGTCGATGTCGCGATCGTTGGTGGCACCGAAGCGAGCCTGGTCGACGGCAATCTCAAGGGCTGGGAGTCGCTGCGCGTGCTGGCGCCCGACACCTGCCGTCCGTTCTCCAAGGATCGCCGCGGGCTCGTGATCGGCGAGGGTGCGGCCATGCTCGTCATCGAGTCGCTGGCGCATGCGCGGCAACGCAACGCCGCCATCTACGGCGAGATCCGTGGCTACGCGCTGACATCCGACGCGCATCACATCCTCAGTCCTTCGATCGACGGGCAGGCCGATGCGGTGCGGAAGTGCCTGCGCGATGCGCAGATGGAACCCTTGGACCTCGCCTACGTCAATGCCCACGGCACTGCCACCGCGGCCAACGACGTCGCCGAGACGCGTGCGCTGCGGCAGGCGCTGGGCGCGCATGTCGATCGCCTGCAGGTGTCTTCCACCAAGTCGATGCATGGCCACACGCTGGGCGCGGCAGGGGCCATCGAGTTGCTGGCCACCCTGGTGGCCCTGCAGGAGCGATTCGCGCCGCCGACCTTGAACCATCTCGAAGCCGATCCGGAGTGCGACCTCAATTGCGTGCCCAACGAAGCGCAGGTGCTAGGTGACGGGCACTGTGCGCTCAGCAACTCCTTCGCCTTCGGCGGACACAACGCCGTTCTCGCCGTTGCGTCGGCCGCGACGGTCTGATGGGCGGGCCGATGCTTGAGCTTCATCGCGTCAGCAAGACGTACCGGGAAGGCGCCATCGAGGTCCATGCCTTGCGAGACGTGAACGTGGGCCTCGATGCGTCGAGCTTCTGCATGGTCGTCGGCCCGTCGGGCAGCGGCAAGTCCACCTTGCTGAACCTGATCGGCACGCTCGATCGGCCCACACGCGGCCGGATCGTCATCGAGGGGCGTGACGTCAACCTCCTTCCGGACCACGAACTCACGCGCTTCCGCGCCGAGCGCATCGGCTTCATCTTCCAGTCCTTCAACCTGATGCCGGTGCTGAGCGCCTACGAGAACGTGGAATACGCGCTGCTGGAAAGCGGCATGTCCCGCTCGCAGCGACGCGCACGGACCGACGAGCTCATCGAGGCAGTGGGCCTCGGCGCGCATCGCGCCCATCGCCCGAACCAGCTGAGCGGCGGTCAGCGCCAGCGCGTGGCGATCGCTCGCGCGCTGGTGAAGCGGCCGGCCCTGGTGCTGGCCGATGAGCCGACGGCGAATCTGGATTCGTCGAACGGTCTCGCCATCGTCGAACTGATGCGCGACATGCAGCGGAAGTTCAGGACGAGCTTCGTCTTCTCCACCCACGATCCGATGCTGCTGGGGCACGCCGATCAGGTGCTCTATGCCAACGACGGCCGGGTAAGGCGCGAGGCGCCGATGGCGCAAGCCGGGGAGCGCGCCGCGTGCTGAACCTGTCCCTCGCCTGGCGCAACGTGCGCCGCAACCGGCGCCGCACCGGCATCACGACGATGACCATCGCCCTGGGTGCGGCGGCGTTGCTGCTGCTCGGCGCGCTCATGAACTACATCGTGCTGGAGTTCCAGACCGCGACGGTGCGGCGCAGCGGCCACGTCGCCGTGTTCCAGAACGGCTACTTCCTCTACGGCGCCGGCAACCCGGCGGCCTATGGCATCGCGGACTACGTCCCGGTCATGGACGCCATCCGCAGCGACCCCGCCATGCAGCCGCTGCTGCGGGTCGCGACGCCGGTTCAGATGGTTGCCGGCGTGGCCGGAAACTACAAGGCGGGTGCTTCCAAGACCTTCTTCGGGCAGGGCGTGGTCCCGGCGGACCGGCTCCGCATGCGGACCTGGAACCAGCATGGGCTCGAAGGCATCGGGGCGACCAGTTCCCCGCTGGCGCGTGGCGATGGTGTCGGTGTCGGCGCGGGTCTGGCCCGCATCCTGCACCTGTGCGAAGGCGCGAGCCCTGGTAGCTGCCCCCGTCACCCCAAGGTCCGGATGGAACCTTCGGCGCCTGCTTCGCAGGACGAAGACCTGGCCCTGCTCAGCCTGCGCGAACAGGCGAGCGACGACGACGCGCCGGAAGACGACGTGCCCCGCATCGAACTCCTGGCCGCGACTGCGGGCGGAGCGCCGAACGTCATGTCGGCCGCGGTGGAGCGGGTCGACGTGCTTGGCGTCAAGGAACTGAACGACAACTTCATCGTCATGCAACTGGGCAACGCCCAACGCCTGGTCTACGGTCGTGGCGCGCCGCGCGCGACCGCGATCAACATCCAGCTCCAGCGCACCGAAGACGTGCCCGCGGCACGCGCCGCGCTGCAGCGGCTCTTCGAGGCGAGAGGGCTCGATCTGGAGGTTCGCGATTTCGTCGAACTGAATTCGCTCTACGCGCAGACGCAGGCGTTCTTCGCCTTCCTGTTCGGCTTCATCGCCGTGGTCATCGGCGCCATCGTGCTCTTCACGATCATGAACACGATGAGCATGAGCGTGATGGAGCGGTTCAACGAGATCGGAACCGCCCGCGCGCTGGGCGTGCAGCGCAGCAGCCTGCGCAACCTGTTCATCCTCGAAGGCGCGTTGCAGGGGCTGCTCGGTGTCACGGTCGGCGTGCTGCTGGCCGTCCTGGTCGTGTTTGTGGTCAACCGGAGCGGTCTGGTCTGGAGTCCGCCGACTTCCGCGGGCGTACTGCCGTTCAGGCTGTACCTGTTCGGCAGCCCCGGCTTCATCGGCTGCACCTGGTTGCTGCTGATCGCCGTGGCCGCCGCGGCTGCATGGCTTCCGGCGCACCGCGCCTCCCGCATGCCCGTCGTCGATGCGCTTCGCCATGTCTAGTCGCCGTCTTATCCTGCAGCTTGCCGCTGCATCGCCGTTCGCGATCTCGCCATGGGGCGCGTTCGCGCAGGACGACGATCTCGCCCGGCGCGCCGTCGCGCGCGCAGACCAGATCCGCAATCCGCAGCAGCCCTTCCGTGTCCGGCTGCGGCTGACCGAATTCCGCAACGGACGGGCACGCGACGCGGCGACGCTGGTGCTGCATTCCAAGCCCGAAGCCGGCACGGGGCGCTTTCGCAACCTGGCGCGCTATCTGGAGCCGGCCGCCGACCACGGCAAGGCCATCCTGATGGACGACGAGGCCTTCTGGTTCTACGACCCGGCTTCGTCCGCCAGCATCCGCATCTCGCCGCAGCAACGCCTGGTGGGGCAGGCGGCCAACAGCGATGTGATGAGCGTGAACTTCGGGCTCGACTACACGCCGCGCATGCTGGGCGAAGAGACCATCAAGGACGCCGACAACGTCCAGCGAGAGACCTGGCGCATCGAACTGATGGCGGCGTCTCCAGCGGCGGTCTACATGCGCATCGAATACTGGATCGAACGCGACACCTTTCAACCCGTCAAGGCACGCTTCTTCGTAGACAGCGGGCGGGCGCTCAAGCTGGCCTTCTACCGGAAGTTCAGCGAGCAACTCGGCGAACTGCGGCCCGGCGAGGTCGTCATCCTCGACGAGGTGGACAAGAGCGTGATCACCCGGCTCGTGCTCACCGGCTACGTCGCGCAGGAGATTCCGGACAACTGGTTCAACCGCCAATACCTGCCCCGGCTGCGAGACGGCGGGGAGGCCGCACGTCCATGAAGCTGCTAGCGATGAGCCTGTGCGTGTTCGGGGCGCACGCCGGCGCGGCCGTGCACCAGGCCGCGGACGACGCTGACCGCATTCCGTCCGCCGTGCTGCTTGATGACGACGAGCCCATGATGAAGCCGCAGCGCGTCGGCGCGATCTTCGTCGACCTGAACGTGGAATCGGACGATCGGCGAAAGCCGGTGGTGCCGATCGCCTCGACTGCATCCACGCGCCAGGTCGGGCGCGGCATCGTCGACGCTCGGGGCGAGTGGCAACTGCGGCCGGACCTGAGCGCCCGGGCCAGCGCGCGAGCCGGCGTCTCGCGCACGAAGGACGGCGTCACTTCGCGCGACGAACAGCTCGACCTCCGGGAGGCGGCCGTTCAATGGCGGGCCAACGAGCGGGACCTGCTGGAAGTCGGTCGCATCAACGTCCGCAGCGGCGCCGCGGTGGGCTACAACCCGACCGACTATTTCAAGTCGCGCTCGGCCGTCGACTACAGCACCCGCGATCCCGAGGTGCAGCGGAACAATCGCCTTGGCATCGTCATGCTGGCGGCACAGCGGATCGACGCGCAGAGCGCGTTGATGGTGGCGGTGGCGCCAAAGCTCACGAGTCCGAAGGGGATTGCCTTCGACCCGCCCACCGAGCGCCTGCGCCTGGCCGATACCAACGGCGAGCAACGCGTGCTGTTGAAGGCGGCCTTCGATGCGCCCTCGCTCGGCAGCCCCGAGGTGCTGGCATTCAAGGACGCGCAGGGTTGGCGCCTCGGCACCAACCTCGCGCAGGGCATCGGCCAGCAGACCACGATGTTCGTCGAGTATTCAGGCGGACAGGGGTACTCGCTGATGCAGCAGGCGCTCCGAAGCGGTGTCGCGCTCGGCGACCTGCCGCCCTATGCCCTTGCCATGGGGCAGGCGCGGCCCGGCAAGTCCTGGCAGAACGACGCGGCGATCGGCGCCACATGGACCGGCAGTTCGGGCCTGAGCCTCAGCGCGCAGCTGAATTACCACCAGGCCGGCTTCGACTCGGCCGAATGGCAGCGCTGGCTGGCCACGGGTTCATCCGGCCCCCAGGGCGCCGCGCTGGCGTGGTACGTCAGGAGCTATGCGAATGCCATGCAGGAGCCGCTGTCGCAGCGCAGCGTCTTCCTTCGCGCGCAGTGGGACCAGGTCGGTTTCCGTGACCTCTACTTCAGCACCTTCCTCAACCGAAGCCTCGACGACCGGTCCTGGCTCTTCCAGATGGCCCTCGAGTACCGGCTGAGTCCGGCTGCCCGGTTGCGCGCCACGCTGGTCACGACCGGTGGCGCCCCGGACAGCGTCTTCGGCAGCGACCCCGTTCGCCGGGCCTTCCTGGTCGGCTTCACCTACTTTCTCTAGCCATGCGCGAATTCATTGCGGCCTGCGTGCCGGGGGAACCTTCCTGATGGAATCGATAGCCACGCTGCTGCTGGACTCGGCGGCACGCCATCCCGAAAAGATCGCGCTGGTCGACGAAAGAAGCGAACTGGGCTACGCCGCGCTGGCGCAGCGGGTCGCGTACTTCGCGCAGGCGATGATCGCGCTCGGTCTGCGCGACAAGGGTCGCGTCGCGGTCCTCATGGACAAGTCCATCGACGCCTGCGCGGTCGTCATCGCGGCCATGTATGCGGGCGGCATCGCCGTGCCGCTGAATCCCAAGCTCAAGCAGCACCAGCTGCGCCACATCCTGCTCGACTGCACGTCGCAGCTGCTGTTCACCACGACCGCGCGCCAGGACGAACTCGGCGGCTTCGATGACCTGAACGTCCGCGTGGTCCTGTGCGACCAGCCGGGCTCGCTGCCGGAGATCGTGCGCGGGTCCGCCCCCCTGCATCGCAGCATCGACGAAGACCCTGCGGCGCTCCTCTACACCTCCGGTTCGACCGGCCTGCCCAAGGGTGTCGTGGTTTCCCACCGCAACCTGGTCGCCGGATGCCGGTCCGTGAACAGCTACCTTGGCACGACGGCGGACGATGTCGTGCTGGCGCTGCTTTCCATCAGCTTCGACGCGGGCCTGAGCCAGCTCACTACCGGCCTGGCGGTCGGCGCCCGCGTCGTCCTGCACACGCCGATGCTCGCCCCGACCGTCGCGCGCCTCGTCGCCAGCCAAAGCGTGACGATGATCACCGCGGTGCCGCCGCTCTGGTCGCTGCTCGCACAAACCCAGTGGGACAAGGTTGACACGCACTGCGTGCGGCTGTTCGCCAACACCGGCGGGCACATGAACGCGGGCCTGCTGGCGCAGTTGAGAGCGATCTTTCCTGCCGCACGCCCCTTCCTCATGTACGGGCTCACGGAGGCCTTCCGTTCCACCTTTCTCGATCCTTCGGAAGTGGATCGGCGCGCCGGCTCCATCGGCAAGGCCATCCCCGGCGCGGAGATCCTTGTGCTGAATGCCGACGGCGAGGAGTGCGCTGCCGGCGAGCCGGGCGAACTGGTCCATCGCGGGGCGCTGGTCACGCTGGGCTACTGGAATGCACCGGCCCGCACGGCCGAGCGCTTCCGTCCGCTCCCCAGCCGGCTGTGCGGCGGCCTGACGCCTGAATATGCCGTCTGGTCCGGCGACATCGTGACGCGCGACGCCGAGGGCTTCCTGTACTTCGTCGGCCGGCGCGATGAAATGATCAAGTCGAGCGGCTACCGCATCAGCCCGACGGAGATCGAGAGCCTCATCGCGGCCTGGCCGGAGGTTCGCGAAGTCGCCGTGTTCGGTGTGCCGGCCGGTGACCTGGGCGATGCCATCTACGCCACCGTCGTGGCCGCTGCCGACGGCGCCGAGCCGGAGCAGCTGAAGAACAGCCTCGAATCGAAGTGCCGCAAGGCCTTGCCGTCCTACATGATGCCCCGGCTCGTGCCCCTGCCCGAGCTGCCGCGCTCGGTCAACGGCAAGATCGATCGGCCCCAGCTGCGCAGGTTGTGCATCGAACTGCACAGCGGAGGCGGGGTATGAGCACCGCAATGTCGTCCTGGGCCCTGGACCTGCGCCGGCTCGTCGTACCCATGGCGGAGCGCTCCCTGCAGGTAAGCGACTGGCGGATCGGCGTCGGCGAGAAGGTGGCCATCATCGGCCGCAACGGCGTCGGGAAAACCAGCCTCATGGAGGCCCTCCTCGGTCTGCGCGCCACGACGGCGTTGGACGGCGACATGTTCGGCCTTGCGCTCGGTCAGTGGAAGCGTCGCCCGGCCTTGCGTCGGCAGCTGGGCGTGCAGCTTCAGCGGGCGTTCTTTCCGGGTCGCCCCCGCGTGAGCGAAATGGTCGCGCTGCACCGCAGCCTGTATCCCTCGACCTCCGGGCGCGTCATGGAGGCGCTAGGCATTCCCGCGCTGTCGCGGCGGCTGTATGAGTTCCTTTCGCGCGGCGAGACACAGCGGGTCGAGCTGTTCCTCGCCCTGGCGCACCAGCCGCGCATCCTGTTCCTCGACGAACCGTTCACCGGCCTGGATCCGCAGTTCGTCCGCCGCCTCCGCGATCTGCTGGGAGAGATGCAGGACACCACCGTCGTGATGTGCTGCCACACCGCCGAGGAACTCTCGCTGGTCTCGCACGCCGCCTGGCTGAGCCGGGACGGCATCGTGCGCCACGCGCCGACCGGGGACCTGTGCCGCGATCTGGTCGGGGCGTTCAGGCTGACGGTCCAGTGCAGGGACGCGCAGAGCGCAAGGAACCTGGCGTTCCATCTGCAGCGCAAGTTCGATCTGGAGCGCGCGCCGCTGGTCGAACAGCAGAGCCTCAGTGTGGCGTCGTCCACCTCCCTGGCCGATGTCGCGAATGCCCTGATGGGCCATCCGGACGCATTGGCCATCGAAGTCGGACGGAGCCATCTCGCCGACCTGCTGCGCCATTGCGCCAAGGCATCGTGATGCGCTGGAACCTACCCCGTCTCGTCGTCAACGAACTGAAGATCCTGGCCAGGGATTCGTCCTCCTTGTTCTGGGTCTTCCTTTTCCCGTTCTTCTTCATGTTCATGATGCTGTTCGCGTTCGGGCGCGAGGGAAACCTCCCGCAGCAGACCGTGGAGATCGTGGACCTGGACGGCACCGCGATCTCCAGACGCTACATCGACGAGATCCGACGGACCTTTTCCGCTGGCGAGTCGATTCCGGCCGAACTGAACATGGCCGAGGAGGGTGTGCCGGTGGCGGACGGCGCCTCTCGGGTCACCATCCCCGAAGGCTTCGGCCACTACGTCGAGCAGGGTCGTCCGATTCCCGTGGACGTCAGCTTTGCACAGGATGGGTTGCCGGCGCAGCTGGTGGTTCGCGTGATGCGCGCGCTGACGCTCAAGTTCGAGGCCGACGTACGCGACCACCCACCGGCGATCGAGGTCAGGGACGACCCGCGCGGTGCGCTGCCGGCGCTGTCCTTCGTGCACTACATCCTGACCGGCACGATGGTGATGGCGATGCTGGCCGCCGGCATGAACTCCATCTGCAATTCGCTGGCCTACCGCCGCGAGCGCAACGGCTTCAAGATGCTGGCGTGCATGCCGGTCAAAGCTTCCACCTTCCTGCTCGGCATGCTGCTGGCGCGCCTGTCGATGCTGATGCTGGCCCAGTGCGCGCTGGTCGTCGGAGCGCACTGCTTCTTCGATGTTCCGCTTTCCCTGGGCTTGGGCCAGGTGTTGCGAGGTGGCGTGGTGATGCTCTTCGGCGGTTGCATGCTGCTCGCCCTCGGCACCGCCATGGGAGCGCGCATCGCGACGCTCTCCGCCGCGACCTTCGTCACCGGCCTGGTCTATATCGCGCTGCTCTTCCTGTGCGACCTGACCATGCCCATGAACGCGATGCCGCCGGCGGTCAGCGCAGTGATGGCGCACCTCCCGCCGGCGCTGCTGGTGGACGTTCTGCGCCACGTCTTCATCCAGGGCGACAGCTTCGGCCCGCACCTGGGCAGCCTGGCCGAGATGGCGGGGTGGACCGGGCTGTTCGCGCTCGTCGCGTCGCTCAGCTTCCGCTGGCACGAGCAATAGCCATCTCTGATCTTCATCTCCAAGGAATCGACAACATGATCGAACAAGACACCCTGGCCGTTCTCACCGACCAGGTCAGGAAAGCGCTGGCGCGCGACATCGTTGAACCGGACGTGGCCATCGGTGAGCTGGGCTTCGACTCGATGGGCGTGGTCGAGCTCATCGTGATCTGCGAACAGATCTACGGCACCAGCATCGATCCCGCGTCGATGGAACTGACGCAGTACACGACCCTGCGCGAGATCGACGCCCAGTTCCGCGCACCGGTGCTTTTGCAGGACGAGCAGAGGCGATGACTTCCGAGCTCGCCGCCCATTCATCGAACGCGCTGGATCCGGCCGCACTGGCCCGACTCGAAACGCCCTGCTATCTCTTCGACCCGGCAGTCGTGATGGACGACCTTGCCGAACTGCGGCGACTGCTCGGCACCGAGGTCGTCGCTTCGGTCAAGGCCTGCCCGTTGCTCGACCTGCTGGTGCGGTGCAGCCATGCGCTTGCGGGCGGGATCGAGATCGCCTCCCTCGGCGAGCTGAACCTCACGATGGGCCGGATGAGTGTCCCGCGCTTCGTCAACACGCCCGCGATGGACCGCCACCTTGCCGCCGCCGCCGTGGCCTGTCGCGCCACGCTGGTGGCGGACAGTCCGCACCAGATCCGGCTGATCGAGCAGGTCCTGAACGAGCCGAAGGCGGCGCATCGCGCGCCCCTGGGCATCGTGCTGCGCGTCAACGCGGCCAGCCTGCTCGAACAGCAGGGTCCTGCGGCGGATCACTTCGGCATGGAAGTGACCGCGCTGCACAGCGAGATCGCGCGCCTCTCCGCCATCGGTTCGAAGCTCAAGGTGATCGGGCTGCATGTCTTCGCCGGCTCGCACAGCTTCGCGCGCAGCGCCAGACCGATCGCGCAGCGGCTGACCGCGCTGGTCGCCGAACTCGGCCGGTATTCCGCGGTAAATCTCCAACTCGCGCTGATCGGTGCGGGCCTCGGCGGTGACTGGCGGCAGACCGGCCCCGATTTCGCGGGCTATCGCGAAAGCCTGCGGGGCCTGCAAGCGCAGGTGCGCGTCTGCCATGAAGCCGGGCGCTCGATCTTTTCGCGCGCCGGCCGATTCGTCACGCGCGTGGTCGCGACCAAGGCGCTGCGCGACGAGCCGATCGTCGTCTGCGACGGCGGCATGGCCCAGTGCTTCAGCCTCGCTCAGACCGAGCACTTCGTGAAGCGCCGGCGCGAGCCTGTGTTGGTGAGGCTCTCGGAAAGCCCCGCGCCGCAGGGGACGGGCACTCGGACCCTCAAGGTGGTGGGCAGCAGTTGCAGTCCGGCCGACGTGATCGGAAGCCTGCCCGTTGCGGCGTTGCCGAATCCCGGCGACATGCTGGTGTTCGACCACTGTGGCGCGTACCACAGCTACTCGCCGACCGGGTTCCTCAACCTGCCGCAGCCCCAGCGCTACATCGCCGCATGAACGAGCGCAACGGCATGAACAGGATGGCGGATCATCTGACGGGGCTGGGGCCACTGAGCGGTTGGTGTGTCGGGGGGATCTATGCGCGTTCGCCGTTCGCCGGCAGCTATCACAAGGCCGAGCTGCAGTGCGTGCCGATGAACGGGGCCGGGGAATACGCCCACGTCGTCGAGTTCGAGCACCCATGCGAGTCGCCGGTGCTGATGTCCCTGAGCGAGCGATACGCCATCCTGGCCGGCATCGCGCGGGATCTGCGCACCCACGTTCCGGACCTCGGCTGCATGCTGGTCCGCTCGTACGGGCCGGACTTCAATGTGCAGTTGCCGACCGAACTGCTGGCCGACGATGTCATCCTGGTGCACTGGCCGGCGGACATGCTGCCGAGTGTGCTGGCCTCTGGCCGCCGCAACGTGGCGGTGGTGCAGCATGATCTCCGGGCCGATGGCATCGAGCGCGGGGGCAACGCACTGTCGGTCGCGCTGGTGGCGCCTGCGGCCACCGAGTGCGGGCTCGCGGCGTTCTCGCGCTTCGCCACCGAATGCGCCTTCATCCGCAAACTTCAGGGGCTGCAGGTGCAATCGCTTGCCGAGGCGGTATGAGCAAGTCCTTCCATGGGGACGAAGACCGCCCACTGGTGAAGCTGCATGCCATCACGCATGCACGCGTCGTCGGCCCCTTGCTGGGCGACGAGGCGTGCTTCGAGGATCGCCTGGCATGGCTGCGGGACGAGGTGGGCGACCAGGCCGTGCGCGTGAGCGTCGCCATGGGCGGCGGCTCCCGCATGCACCTGGTCTGCACCTCGATGCTGAGCAAGGTCGTAACCGGATGGGACCGCTACCGGCAGGGTTTCATCGATGCACTGACCGCCCAATGCGGTGACCGTCCGGCCGGGTTGGTGCAGGCCTACCAGTGCGCGGGCTGGGGCTACGCGATCCGCTTCGCGGCGCAGCACACGGACTGCCGCTGGCTGACGCTCACGATCCTCGACGTCGACCTGCATGAACTCTTTTCACGCGAGTACGAAGTCAATCTCGGGACGATCGGCTGTGGCGTCACGACGGTCGGACTGGAATTGCCGTCGGGCCTCGTGCCGCCTGATTGCGACGGGCCGCTTCCGAACCACGGCTTCACGGACATGCTGCATGCGCTGCGCGCGCGCCGCAGGGCCACCGGTCCCGTGGCCACCTTCCTGCCGTTCATGCCTGAAGGCCTCGACGGCATTGCCAGGCGTTCGGTCGGTGATTGCCTGGCGCCCAACCGGCACGCCGACTATGGTCACTGCTTCGGCGCTGATCCGTGGATCGGCGTGCTCGAGCGGCTGCGCGCCCAGCCGCAGGCAGTGCCGGAGCGCGTCACCCTCGGCTCCTTCGCCTTCAGCGGGTACTACGCGATCTGCGACGTACAGGTCGGGCCCTGGACCTCGGTCGAACTTCGGCGCCTCGCGGGCGGGGCGCTCGACCTGGCCGGCCACGACACCCTTTCCGATATCGAGGTGCCGCCCTCCGCGCCGCACCGCATGGTCCCTCTGGAGGGTGCGCGCGTGCCCCCCCTCTGCACCTCATAGCTGCGTCATGGTTTATCTCTCTTCCATCGTGCCGCACGAAGGCCAGGTCGACGAACGCATGGGCTTGCGCCGTGCGCTCGTCACGCGGCGCGCCAACGTGGGCGATGGCTTCGACGTGCTCAGCGTCCTCCGTCGCATCCTGTCCAGGTCCTCCATGCGCTACCCCGCCGCGGTGATCCCGCTGGCCAGCAAGCGGGACGGCGATCTCAGCGCCGTGGAGCTGGCGCTGCTGGTTGCCAAGCGTGCCGTGGTCGGCGTCGACAAGGCGGCAGTCGGCGGCATCGTCTATTGCCACGCCTCGCCGGACGAGCAGCCGACCGACTCCAGCGTCGGACGCGTGCAGTTCGAACTGGGACTGCGCGGCGCCTTTCCTCTCTCGGTCTCGCAAGTGCACAACACCGGCGTGCCGATTGCGCTGGATCTGGCGGCGGGGCTCATCGAGGGACCGGAGGCGCTGGAGAACGTGCTCGTGGTCGCAGCCGACAAGCTGCTCTTCGGCCAGGCGCCCAACCGCCCTTGGCGCATGCATTGGCGCGACGTGGCCGCCGCGGTGGTGGTCGGCCGCGAGAAGCGGGTCGGCTGGCGCCTGCATCATGTCGCCCTTCATCATTTCCCGACCCCTCTGCGGGCGCATCAGCGCTGGCCCCGGGCCGAACTGGCGTATTTCGCCGATGCCTGCGCAGAGCACATCGCGGGATGCCTGGGCCACGTGGGCCTCACGGCCAGGGACCTTGGTGCGGTGGTGCCAATATGCCCTGACGCCGCCCTGGAGCGCCAAATCCACAACCTCACCGGCCTGGCAACGCTTCGGGCCGAAAAACCCGACGGCTTCCGGGCCGAGTACATCGCATCGGCCGACCTGCTCGTGCGGCTGTCCGCGCTCGAGCGCCAGCCCGGCCTTGACCGCCCGGTGCTGGCCTGGTGCACCGGCAACAACGGAGAGTTCGCATGCTGCGTCCTGACACGATCGGTCTGAAGACCGTCGACCCCTTGGCGCTTCCCCAGTTCGGCATCGCGGCCGGCGCCAGCTACGTGCCGCCGATCCGGAGGCATCTCGACGAATGGGCCGCATCCGCGGGACCGGCCGCGCGGGCACTGTTGCCCACGATGGTGTCCAACGGCCTCGCGCACTACCACGTGGCGCCGGACCTCGACGTCGAAGGTCTCAGCTGCACAGGCGTGCAGAAGCTCATCGATGCCGGTTCTGTTGCGCCGGCCGATATCGACCTCGTCATCTTCTGCCATGCCGGCACGATGAGCACGATGGCGGCGCCGGCCAGCATTCCCGCCGTGGTCATGAAGCGCTTCGGCATGCGCAACGCCATCGGCTATTCGATCTCCCAGCAGAACTGCGCATCGATCATGTGCGCGGTGCGCATCATCCGAACGCTGATGTGGCAGAACCGCACGTTGGACAACGTGCTGATCGTCAGCGCCGACAAGGTTTACGGCGAGCGCTACCGGAACGTCGGCGCCTACGCGATCCAGAGCGACGGCGCGCTGGCCCTGCTGATCCGCCGAGACAACCCGCTCAATCGCATCGGGCAGATCGCCTGCTCGATCGACAGCCGTTACTACCGCGGCACGGCAAAGAGCGCGGAACTGGGCCAGCGCTACGTCCTCAACTACCCCTTGCTCGCGCATCGGATGATGGCGCAGGTGATGGCGCAATCGGAATGGCAGCCCGAGGATGTCGACGCTGTCCTGCCGATGAATGCCAACCTCTCGGCATTCAAGCGCGTGATGGCCCTGCTGGGCCTGCCGCCGCACAAGCTGCACAGCCAGAACATCGGCGAGGTCGGCCATGTCTTCTGCTGCGATCCCTTCGCGAACTTCCTGCAGCGTTTCGCGGATCCGGGTGCCGTGGGCAGCGGCAATGCGGTCCTGTTCGCTTCCGCAACCTCGGGTGTCTTCTGCGCCCTGGGCATCTCCCGATCCTGGACCGGGGCGATCGATGCGTCGCCCTGGGCCGTCACGCCTCCCTCCCTTGTCTCTTCCTGAAACCGGAACTCCCATGAAATCGAAAAAAGCTTCCCTCCTCTCGGCCGTCGTTGCCAGTCTGCTGATTGCCGCTGCGCCTGCGTCCATTGCCCAGACCAACGCTGCCGATCCGGCGACCGCCGCGAACACCGCACCCGCCGGCCTTCGCGTGGTCTATCACGTGAACGACGTCGGCTCGCTGCGGGGTGCGCTGAACAACATCAACAACCAACTGTCGGCCACGCCCGATGCCAGCATTTCGCTGGTGGCCAACGGGCGCGGCATCTTCTCGCTGGTCAAGGGCGAGCGAGATCGCCAGGGCGACTTCGGCAGCGCGATCGCGGCCCTGCAGGCCAAGGGCGTGCGTTTCGTGGCCTGCGAGATTTCGATGAAGAAGAACAACATCGCCGCGTCGACGCTCGCCGCGAATGTCTCGACGGTTCCGTCCGGCGTGGTCGAACTGACGCGGCTCCAGGGCGCCGAACACTACGCCTACATCAAGCCCTGAGCCATGAAGCGCGTGGTGCTCTGGCTCTCGGTCGCGCTGACGCTCGCGGGCTGCGGTCGTTCCGCCGAACCCGAGGTCGACGACCGCAGCGCGCGAGCGCAGTTCCCGCCGGACAAGCACGGCGAACTGGTCTACCAGGGCTACCGCGTGTTCACCCAGACGCCGAAGGCCGCGCGCATCTACACAGGCAATCGCCTGACCTGTGCGAGCTGCCACCTCGATGCGGGACGCAAGGCCAACGCGGCGCCGATGTGGGCGGCGTTCGGCATGTACCCGGCCTATGTCGCCAAGGTCGATCGCGTCGTCACGCTCGAAGAGCGCATCCAGCAGTGCTTCCGCTTCAGCATGAACGGCTTCTCGCCGCCCCAGGACAGCCATGAGATGCGGTCCCTGATCGCCTACCTGCAATGGCTGGCGATCGACCGCCCTATCGGCGTCGAACAGCCGGGGCGAGGCTTTCCCACCATTGCGCGCACCGGCTCCGACCCCAATCCGCTTCGGGGCAAGCAGATCTATGCGCAGCGCTGTGCGTTGTGCCACGGCGAACAAGGCGAAGGCCAGGGCTACCAAGACAGCGCGGGCACCCATGTCGTGCCGCCCGTGTGGGGCTTCAGCAGTTTCAACAAGGGCGCGGGGATGCATCGCACGGACCTGCTCGCCGGATTCCTGAAGGCCAACATGCCGCTGGGCAATCCGAACCTGACCGACCAGGAAGCCCTGGACGTGGCCGCGTGGATGGGACTTCAGGAACGCTGGCCGGATCCGCGCAAGGGCTTGCTGCCCGGCCTCCTCGCGAAGTAGGTCCGCCGGTGTCCGATGGTTCCGCCAAAGCCCTGGCAGTGGCGCAGGGCGCCGCGCGTTCGATGCGGCAGCCTCGCGCCGCGCGCGGAAGAAGTTCCAGACTGACGTGGCGGCCTCACCGGGGCGACCTCCGGGCGGCCGGGGTGTCGGCCTTGATCATGCTGCCCCAGGCCATCGCATTCGCCATGCTTGCCGGGTTGCCGCCGGAGATGGGCATCTACGCGTCGGTCATCCCTGTCATCGTCGCATCGCTGATCGGACCATCCGGCGTGTTGCTGTCGGGCCCCAACACGGCGGTCGCGATGATGCTCGGGATCGCATTGCTCCCGCTCGGCGTGCCCGGCAGCGGGGAGTACCTTCTCTTCGCGGCCACATTGACCGCGATGGTCGGCATGGTGCAGTTCGCCGGCGCCTGGTGCGGCATCGGCCGCTTCTTCTCGTTGCTGCCGACGTACACGGCGACCGGCCTCAACATGGGGATCGGCATGCTCATGCTCGGCAGCCAGTTGGCACCCGCGATGGGCCTGCTGTCCGCGCCCGACCTGCCGACCTGGGCGATGCCCTGGGTGGCCTTCCAGCGCTGGGCGGATGCGAATCCGTGGGCCTTGCTGGTCACGCTGACGTCTGTCGTGGCCGGACAGGTCTTCGCGAGGCTGCGCACGCCGTGGATGCCATCGCTCGTGGCCGCCATGCTCTTCGGCGCCATCGCGGGCGGCATGCTGGATCTCTTCGTCGGCGCGGAGGCGACAGGGCTCGAACGGGTGGGCCATCTGCAACCGACGTGGAACGTCCTTCAATGGCCCACCTTCAATGCGGACGAGTTCTACATCCTCAAGCAACTGGTGTTGAGCGCTGTCGGCATCGCGGTGGTGGGGAGTCTTCAGTCGGTCATCCTGCTTCGGTCGGTCGTGCCGGACGCCGATCACCGTGCCTGCCGGCGCGAACTGCTGGCGCAGGCCTTTTCCAACCTCGCAGCGTCGGCCACAAGCGGCTTCGCCTGCTCGGGCTCCTTCAACCGCACGTCGGCCCACGTCGAGGCCGGCGCCGTCACCCGCTCGGCGGCCGTGATGTGCTCCGTGTTCCTGCTCCTGCTCGCATGGATCGCATCACCGGCGCTCGCCCATGTGACCCACGCCGCCATCGCGGGAACGCTGGCGCTGGTCGGATGGCGCATGGTGTGCGCGGGCTGGCAGAGCGCACGCCGGGACACCCGTTTTGCCCGCTTCGCCGCGATCGCACTCGGCCTCTGCGTGCCGCTGGCGGGCATCGAGGTCACGCTGCTGCTCGCCATCGTGCTGGTGATCGTGCAACTGGTGCTGAACCAGACCCGCGGCCAGACAGCGGCACCTACGGAATCTTCACGATGAAACTCTTGCGCGGGTCGCTGGTGGCGGCCCTTCTGTGCGTCGGCCTCTGGGGACTCGGCGCCTGGCTGCGGCCGGATCTGGCGCTGCGCGTTGCAACGGGCGTGACCGCCCACGACCTCTGCGTGGAGTCCTTCGTAAGCGGACTGGATCCGCAGCAGGCGTTCAGCGAGAGCCTGGCGCCTCGTCCCTGGTTCCGTTGGGTCGCGCCGCTCATGCGCTACGACGTCGACCGGGAGGATCGCGAAGTGCGGGCCACCATCGCTGGTGCATTCGCGAGTCGCGCGGCCTTTCTCGGTGCCACAGGATGCATGCTGGTGAAAGATCGGGATGCGCGTGTGTCCGCGGACGCTGCATCCACGCGGGCCGCCGCGCCGGTCCCTTCCGAAGGCGCTGTGATCGCCGCACGATCACCGATCCTGGAGTCGGCGTTGGCCGATGCCTTCGCCGAAGACGATCCGCACGCGCCGCGCCATACCAAGGCCGTCGTGATCATGCGCAAGGGCCGCTTGATCGGCGAGCGCTATGCGCCGGGCTACGGGCCCGACACACCCCTGCTCGGGTTCTCGATGAGCAAGTCGGTGACCAATGCGCTGGTCGGCGTGCTCGTGCGCGAAGGTCGCTTGAATGTCGACGCGATGCCCGCCTGGGCGGTCGGAGAGAAAGCCGGCATCACGGTCGAGCAACTCCTGCGCATGACGAGCGGACTCGCGCTGGACGAGATGGGCAGCGGCTTCGATCCTTCCAATCGAATGCTCTACGTGCATGGCGACGACATGGCCGGGCTCGCCCGGCAGGCTCGCGTTCTGGCGCCGCCTGGCAGGCGCTGGAGCTACAGCAGCGCCAGCACGCAACTCGCGGCGCGCGAGATTCGCGACGCGGTCGGCGGCGACGCCGAGGCAGTGCAGCGCTTCGTGCACAAGCGCCTGTTCGGTCCTGCAGGCATGCGCCACGCGACGATGGAGATGGATGGGTCCGGCACACCGGTCGGCGGTCACTATGTGCTGGCCTCGGCGCGCGACTGGGCACGCTTCGGCGAGCTGTACCGGCGCGACGGTCTCACGGCAGCAGGGCAGCGTCTCCTACCCGAAGGCTGGGTGGACTGGTCGACCACGCCGACCCTGGGCACGGCCTACGGCGCGGGCTGGTGGACCAACCGCCGCGCCGGCTCGGGCATGCGCGCGATGCCCGATGTACCGGCGGATGCCTTCTATGCGCTGGGAAACCTGGGGCAGTACGTGGTGGTCGTGCCCTCTGAACAGTTGGTGGTGGTGCGGCTGGGGCGGGCGCACACCGGGCGCTACGACATCGCGGGCATCAACCGCCTCGTGGCGGCGACGATCGACAGCCTGCGTTCACGCCCGCCTTCGCGGGCCGCGCGCGTCAGGCTTGCGGCAAGGCGCTGACGTCGGCCGCGTGGTCTGCCGCGTGCGTGGCGGCGGCGTGCGCCTGCTGGTCCGCGTGGTAGCTGCTGCGCACCATCGCGCCCACGGCCGCATGGCTGAAGCCCATCTTGTAAGCCTCTTCCTCGAACATCCTGAAGGTGTCCGGGTGCACGTAGCGGCGCACCGGCAGGTGGCTGTTGCTGGGCGAGAGGTACTGGCCGATCGTCAGCATGTCGATGTCGTGCGCGCGCATGTCGCGCATGACCTGCAGGATTTCCTCGTCGGTCTCGCCGAGGCCGACCATGATCCCGCTCTTGGTCGGGACGCCGGGATGCAGTGCCTTGAACTTCTTCAGCAGGTTGAGGCTGAACTGGTAGTCGCTGCCCGGGCGCGCTTCCTTGTAGAGGCGCGGCGCGGTCTCGAGGTTGTGGTTCATCACGTCCGGCGGCGCGGCCTTGAGGATCTCGAGCGCGCGGTCGTCGCGGCCGCGGAAGTCGGGCACCAGGATCTCGATCTGCGTGATGGGCGACAACTCACGGATGTTGCGGATGCAGTCGACGAAGTGCTGGCTGCCGCCGTCACGCAGGTCGTCGCGGTCCACGCTGGTGATCACGACGTACTTGAGGCGCAGCTTCGCGATGGTCTTCGCAAGGTTGAGCGGTTCGTCCTTGTCGAGTGGATCGGGCCGGCCGTGGCCGACGTCGCAGAAGGGGCAGCGCCGCGTGCACTTGTCGCCCATGATCATGAAGGTCGCGGTGCCGTTGCCGAAGCATTCGCCGATGTTGGGGCAGGAGGCTTCCTCGCAGACCGTGTGCAGGTTGCTCTCGCGCAGGATCTGCTTGATCTCGTAGAAGCGGGTCGTTGGCGAGCCGGCCTTGACGCGGATCCATTCGGGCTTCTTCAGGACTTCGCCCTGCACCACCTTGACGGGGATGCGCGAGAGCTTGGCCGCGGCCTTCTGCTTGGCGAGGGGGTTGTAGTCCTCGGTGCTCTGGGCGTCGCGGACAACGTTGAGTGTGCTCATGGCTTCTCTCTGGCGGGGCTCAGGGTGCGAGGTAGGCGCCGAGCTTCCTGCCCAGCACCTGCGCGGCTTCGTCCCAGGTTGTTTGAACGCCGATTGTAGAAAGATCGACGGTTTTCAGCCCCGCGTAGCCGCAAGGGTTGATGCGCGAGAAGGGTTCGAGGTCCATCGCCACGTTGAGCGCGACGCCGTGGTAAGTGCAATGGCGACTGACCTTGATGCCGAGCGCGGCGATCTTGCCGAGACCGCGGAACGGGTCGTCGGGATGCGTCGGCCCTGTCAGCGCGGCATGCGAGAAGGGGTCGTCGAGCCGCACGTAGATGCCGGGCGCACCGCCCACGCGATGGCCGGTGACGCCGAAATGGTCCAGCGTGCGGATCACCGATTCCTCGATGCGATAGACGTACTCCTTCACGTAGTAGCCGGCACGCCGCAGGTCGATCAGCGGGTAGGCGACCACCTGGCCGGGTCCGTGGAAGGTGACCTGGCCGCCCCGGTCGGTCTGCACGACCGGGATGTCGCCGGGGTTCAGCACGTGGTCGGCCTTGCCTGCGAGCCCCTGCGTGTAGACCGGCGCGTGCTCGCAGAGCCACATCGCGTCGGGTGTCTCCGGCGTGCGATCCAGCGTCCACTGCCGCATCGCCGCGTAGGTCTCCGCGTAGTCAATGCGGCCGCGCAGTGCAAGCTCGGGAGCCCAGGCAGTGGTCAGAGCACCACCTTCACCATGGGATGGCTCGACAGCGCGCGGTAGATGTCGTCGAGTTGCTCGCGGCTGGTCGCGGTGACGGTGATGGTCACGCCCAGGTAGTTGCCGGCCTTGCTGGGCCGAAGCTCGATCGTCGTCGCGTCGAAGGTCGGATCGAACTGTTCCGCGATCAGCGTCACCGCATGCACGAAGCCGTCGACCTTGGCGCCCATCACCTTGATCGGAAATTTCGAGGGGTACTCGATCAGCGATTCCTTGCGTGCGTCGATGGGCGCAGCCGGTGCGTCCGGAGGGGTGGGGGTGCTCATGCTGTGACTCCGTTGTCGTGCGTGCTGCGTGCCTTCGCCTGCTGGTAGCCGGCGTACAGCGCGTCGTAGACGGGACCGGGGTGGCCGGTGCCGATGGTGTGTCCGTCGAGTGTCACGACCGGCAGCACTTCCTTGCTGGCCGACGACAGCAGGAGCTCGTCGGCGCCGAACACCTCTTCGCGCGAGATGCGCCGCAATGTGAAGGGGATGTCGGCCTCGGCACAGATGCGCTCGATCACGCCATAGCGAATACCGGCCAGCACCAGTTCGTCCTTGGGCGGACCGCTGACGGTGCCGTTCCTGACCACCCAGACGTTGCTCGACGAAGCCTCGCTGAGCCAGTCGCCGCGGAACATGATGGTTTCGGCCGCGCCGGCCTCGATGCTGATCTGTCGTGCCAGCACCGCGCCCAGCAGGCTGGTGCTCTTGATGTGCGCCTTCTGCCAGCGGAAGTCCGGCGCACTCACGCAGGCCACGCCCTTCGCCCGCACCGCCTCGGGCACCGGCTTCATCGGGTTGACCATCACGAAGACCGTCGGCGTCAGGCCTTGCGGCATCGCATGGTCCCGAGGCGCCACGCCGCGCGTCACCTGGATGTAGACGCCCTGCATGCCCGCCCGTGCCGCCGCCGGTGCGCCTTCGATCAAGCGGACGGCAATGCTGCGCCACTCCGCGACGGAGAGGGGGTTCTTGATCTGCAACTCGGCCAGGGAGCGCCCGAGGCGCGCCATGTGTTCGTCGAAGCAGAACAGATGGCCGGCATACACAGGGATGACCTCGTAGACGCCGTCGCCGAAGATGAAACCCCGGTCGAGCACGCTGACCTTGGCATCCCGCAGCGGGGTGAAATTTCCGTCGAGGTAGCAGGGGGCTTCGGGCAGGGCGTCGGTGATCGGGTGCATGAGGAATTATGGTGGGGACGCCCCGACGGTTTCCAACCCGAGGGCGATTCCATGGCTCGGGGCAAGGATCATTTCCGCGCTGGACCCCCGGAACCTGCCGGATTGGCGTGCCTTTTTACCTATAATCAATGGCTTTGTAGAAATTCTGGGTCGTCATCCGGGCTTCATTCGAAATGAAAACAATCGCCCGCGAGACCTTGAAGGACGTCCATGAGGACATGCCTGACCCGGAAGACGACTTCAAGCCGTTGACCGCCGAGGAGGCCCAACGGCTGCGCGACAGGAAGCCGTCGATCTCGCCGTGGCGCGTGATCGCGATTCAGGTCGTTGCGGGGCTGCTGGTGGCATTGGCCGCCTGGGGTCTGACAGGGAGGCAAAATCTAGGGTGGTCCGCCGGGTATGGCGCGCTGGCAGTGGTCATTCCCTCTGCGGTGTTCGCACGGGGCCTGACCGGAAGGTTTTCTTCCCTGAATCCGGGCACTGCGGTGTTCGGATTCTTCTTGTGGGAAATGGTCAAGATGGCCTTGACGGTGGCGATGCTGATCGCCGCGCCAAGGCTGATAGTGGCGCTGAGCTGGCCGGCGATGCTGGTGGGCTTGGTGGTGACAATGAAGGCGGCCTGGGTGGCAGTGATGCTGGCCCCCAGGCGCCTGAAACTTTGAGACGAGTAACGGATGGCTGCTGAAAACGCTGCGGAACACGGGATGACCGCTGGTGAATACATCGTTCACCATTTGACGCATCTTCAAAGCTCCAAGCCCGGAGGGGTCGCGGACCTTTCCGTTCTCAATTTCGATTCGCTCTTCTTCTCGATCCTGCTCGGCGTGGTGGGTTGCTGGCTGCTGTGGCTGGCGGCTCGCAAGGCCACCTCGGGTGTGCCGGGCCGGTTCCAGGCCGCCGTCGAGATCCTGGTCGAAGTCGTCGACCAGCAAGCCAAGGGCATCGTCCACAACGCGGAAAGCCGCAAGTTCGTCGGCCCGCTCGCGCTGACGATCTTCCTGTGGATCTTCATGCTCAATGCGATGGACTTGCTGCCGGTCGACCTGCTCCCGTACCTCTGGGGCCAGGCCTACACCGTCGCCGGCGGCGACCCGCACCACGCCTACCTGCGCGTCGTGCCGACCGCCGACCTCTCGGTGGCCATGGGCTTCTCGGTCTCGGTGCTGCTGATCTGCATCTACTACAACATCAAGATCAAGGGCATGGGCGGCTGGGTGCACGAGCTCTTCACCGCGCCCTTCGGCAACCACTGGGCGCTGTACCCCTTCAACTTCGCGATGCAGATGATCGAGTTCGTCGCCAAGACCGTCTCGCACGGGATGCGTCTGTTCGGCAACATGTACGCCGGCGAACTGATCTTCCTGCTGATCGCCCTGATGGGCGGCGCATGGACGCTGTCGGCCACCGGCATCTTCCTGGCGCTGGGCCACATCATCGCGGGCACGGCATGGGCCATCTTCCACATCCTGATCATCACGCTGCAAGCCTTCGTGTTCATGATGCTGACGCTGGTCTACGTGGGCCAGGCGCACGATCACCACTGATCATCCCGTTCGATTTCGTTTTTCTTTTCTCTTCAACCAAAGTCCTCTAGGAGTCATCATGGAAGTTATCAGCTTTGTCGCACTGGCCGCCGGCCTGATCATCGGTCTGGGCGCAGTCGGCGCTTGTATCGGTATCGGCATCATGGGTAGCAAGTACCTCGAATCGGCCGCGCGTCAACCCGAGCTGATGGGCGAACTGCAAACGAAGATGTTCCTGCTGGCTGGTCTGATCGACGCCGCGTTCATTATCGGTACCGGTATCGCGCTGTGGTTCGCAACGGCCAACCCTTTCCTCTCGCAAATCGCCAACCTGCCGAAGTAATCGGGTCCAGGCTTTCTCGTCGAACCCATGTCGTTCTTCGTTGAATGGCCTCGGATTCATTCCCAAAGAGAGGGTGAAAAGTGAGCATTACCGGTACCCTGATCATCCAGATGATCGTGTTCCTGATTCTTGTCGGGTTCACGATGAAGTTTGTGTGGCCGCCGATCGCGAAGGCGCTGGACGATCGTGCCCAGAAGATCGCCGAAGGCCTCGCAGCCGCCGACAAGGCCAAGTCCGAACTGACCGCCGCCAACAAGCGCGTGGAAGTCGAGCTCGGCCAGGCGCGCAACGAGTCCGCACAGCGTCTTGCCGATGCCGAACGTCGTGCGCAGGCCATCGTTGAAGAGGCCAAGGCCCGCGCCACGGAAGAAGGCAACAAGATCGTTGCGGCAGCCCGCGTCGAAGCCGACCAGCAGGCCCTGAAGGCACGCGAGGCACTTCGCGAACAGGTCGCTGCGCTGGCCGTCAAGGGCGCCGAGCAGATCCTGCGCAAGGAAGTGAATCCGGCCGTCCACGCCGACTTGCTTGCCCGTCTGCAAACGGAACTCTGATCAAGCCATGGCAGAACTCGCCACCATTGCACGTCCCTACGCCGAAGCGCTGTTCAAGGCGTCTTCGTCGGACCTGTCCGGCGCCGGCGCATGGCTCGAAAGTGTCGCGGCCATCGCCGGCAATCCCGAACTCCAGCAGTTCGCGGACAACCCCAAGGCCACGCCCGAGCAGGTGCTCGGCGTGATTGCCGGTGCCCATGGTTCGCCGCTGCCGCCCGCAGCGAACAACTTCCTGACGGCGCTGCTCGAGAACGGTCGCTTCAGCGCGTTGCCGGAAATCGCGAAGCAGTTCCGCACGCTGGCGAACGCACAGAGTGGTTCTTCCGATGCGGTGGTCTACAGCGCCTTCCCCATCGATGCCAGTGCCCTGGGATCCGTCGCCGCGACGCTCGAAAAGCGCTTCGGCCGCAAGCTGCAGGTCACGGTCCAGCAGGATCCGTCGCTGATCGGCGGCATCCGCGTGGTGGTCGGCGACGAGGTGCTCGACACCTCGGTCAAAGCGCGTCTTGAACAAATGAAAGTTGCGCTGGCAGCCGCCTGAGGCCGTCAGCCCCTTACAAAGAAAGAAGGAAAGAGTCATGCAACTCAATCCCGCAGAAATTTCCGAACTGATCAAGAGCCGCATCGAGGGTCTCGGCGTCAGCGCGAACATTCGCAATGAAGGCACCGTGGTGTCGGTGACCGACGGCATCGTGCGCGTGCACGGCCTGTCGGACGCGATGCAGGGCGAAATGCTCGAATTCCCGCCCAGCGCCGACGGCACGCCGTCGTTCGGCCTCGCGCTGAACCTCGAGCGCGACTCGGTCGGCGCCGTGATCCTGGGCGAATACGAACACATCTCCGAAGGCGACACCGTCAAGTGCACGGGCCGCATCCTGGAAGTGCCGGTCGGCCCCGAACTCATCGGCCGCGTGGTGAACGCCCTGGGCCAGCCGATCGACGGCAAGGGTCCGGTCAACGCCAAGATGACCGACGTGATCGAAAAGGTCGCACCGGGCGTGATCGCCCGCAAATCGGTCGACCAGCCCATGCAGACCGGCTTGAAGTCCATCGACTCGATGGTGCCGATCGGCCGTGGCCAGCGCGAGCTGATCATCGGCGACCGCCAGACCGGCAAGACGGCCGTGGCGATCGACGCGATCATCAACCAGAAGGGTCAGAACATGACCTGCGTCTACGTCGCGATCGGCCAGAAGGCTTCGTCGATCAAGAACGTGGTGCGCGCCCTGGAACAAGCCGGCGCGATGGAATACACCATCGTGGTCGCCGCCTCCGCTTCGGAATCGGCCGCCATGCAATACGTGTCGGCCTATTCGGGCTGCACGATGGGCGAGTACTTCCGCGATCGCGGCCAGGACGCGCTGATCGTCTATGACGACCTGTCCAAGCAGGCCGTGGCCTATCGCCAGGTCTCGCTGCTGCTGCGCCGCCCGCCAGGCCGCGAAGCCTACCCGGGCGACGTGTTCTATCTCCACAGCCGGCTGCTCGAACGCGCAGCCCGCGTGAACGCCGACTATGTCGAAGCCTTCACCAAGGGTGAAGTCAAGGGCAAGACCGGTTCGCTGACCGCGCTGCCGATCATCGAAACGCAAGCCGGCGACGTGTCCGCCTTCGTTCCGACCAACGTGATCTCGATCACCGACGGCCAGATCTTCCTGGAAACCAACCTGTTCAACGCCGGTATCCGCCCCGCCATCAACGCCGGTATCTCGGTGTCGCGCGTGGGTTCGTCGGCGCAGACCAAGGTCATCAAGGGCCTGTCCGGCGGTATCCGTACCGACCTGGCCCAGTACCGTGAACTGGCCGCGTTCGCGCAGTTCGCTTCGGACCTCGACGAAGCGACCCGCAAGCAGCTCGACCGCGGTGCCCGCGTGACCGAACTGCTGAAGCAGGCCCAGTACAGCCCGCTGCCCATCTCGCTGATGGGTGCCTCGCTGTTCGCGGTGAACAAGGGCTTCATGGACGACCTGGACGTCAAGAAGGTTCTGCCCTTCGAACACGGCCTGCACCAGTTCCTCAAGTCCAGCCATGGTCCGCTGCTCGACAAGATCGAACAGGCCAAGGCCATCGACAAGGACGCCGAGACCGAACTGACCGCAGCCGTCACGTCGTTCAAGAAGTCGTTCGCCTGATCGACCACGCAAGGAGCCCCAATGGCAGCTGGTAAGGAAATCCGCGGCAAGATCAAATCGGTGGAGAACACCAAGAAGATCACCAAGGCCATGGAAATGGTGGCCGCGTCGAAGATGCGCAAGGCGCAGGAACGCATGCGTGCCGCCCGCCCCTACAGCGAGAAGATCCGCAACATCGCGGCCAATCTCGGCCAGGCGAACCCGGAGTACACGCACGCGTTCATGAAGACGCACGACGCGAAGGCGGCGGGCTTCATCCTGGTCACGACCGACAAGGGCCTGTGCGGCGGCATGAACACCAACGTGCTTCGCGCCTTGACCACCAAGATGCGCGAAGAGCAGTCGGCCGGTGTCGCCATCGAGGCGGTCGCGATCGGCAACAAGGGCCTGGGCTTCCTGAACCGTGTCGGCGCACGCGTGGTGTCGCACGTCACCCAGCTCGGCGACACGCCCCACCTCGACAAGCTGATCGGCCCCGTCAAGGTGCTGCTCGACGCCTATGCCGAAGGCAAGCTCAGCGCGGTCTACCTCTGCTACACCAAGTTCATCAACACGATGCGCCAGGAGTCGGTGGTCGAGCAACTGCTGCCGCTGCAGGCCGATTCGCTGAAGGTCGAGAAGGGCCAGCATTCGTGGGACTACATCTACGAGCCCGATGCGCAGAGCGTGATCGACGAGCTGCTGGTGCGCTACGTCGAATCGCTGGTGTACCAGGCCGTGGCCGAGAACATGGCGTCGGAGCAGTCGGCACGCATGGTCGCGATGAAGTCGGCCACCGACAACGCGGGCAACGTCATCAACGAACTCAAGCTGGTCTACAACAAGACCCGCCAGGCAGGCATCACCAAAGAGCTGTCGGAGATCGTTTCGGGCGCCGCGGCGGCCGCGGGCGTCTGAGCCCCTCGGACCTCAACAGATTTCAATTTTTATCGGAGCAGACATGGCTCAAGCAGAAGCAGTTCAAGGCAAGATCGTTCAATGTATCGGCGCCGTGGTCGACGTGGAATTCCCGCGCGACAAGATGCCCAAGATCTACGACGCCCTGAAGTACGAAAGCGGCGGGCTGACCCTCGAGGTGCAGCAGCAACTCGGCGACGGCGTGGTGCGCACCATTGCGCTCGGCTCGTCCGACGGCCTGCGCCGCGGCCTGATCGTGACCAACACCGGCGCGCCGATCACGGTGCCCGTCGGCAAGGCGACGCTGGGTCGCATCATGGACGTGCTGGGTCGTCCCATCGACGAGCGCGGCCCCGTGGGCCAGGAACTCCAGGCCTCGATCCACCGCAAGGCCCCCGAGTACGACGAACTCTCGCCCTCGCAGGACCTGCTGGAAACCGGCATCAAGGTGATCGACCTGGTCTGCCCGTTCGCCAAGGGCGGCAAGGTGGGCCTGTTCGGTGGCGCCGGCGTCGGCAAGACCGTGAACATGATGGAGCTCATCAACAACATCGCCAAGGCGCACTCGGGTCTGTCCGTGTTTGCCGGCGTGGGTGAGCGCACTCGCGAAGGGAACGACTTCTATCACGAGATGGCCGATTCCGGCGTCGTGAACCTCGAGAAGCTCGAGGACTCGAAGGTGGCCATGGTCTACGGCCAGATGAACGAGCCCCCGGGCAACCGTCTGCGCGTGGCGCTGACCGGCCTGACCATCGCCGAGTCGTTCCGCGACGAAGGCCGTGACGTCCTGTTCTTCGTCGACAACATCTACCGCTACACGCTGGCCGGTACCGAAGTGTCGGCGCTCCTGGGCCGCATGCCTTCCGCCGTGGGCTACCAGCCGACGCTGGCCGAGGAAATGGGCCGCCTGCAAGAGCGGATCACGTCGACCAAGGTCGGCTCGATCACCTCGATCCAGGCCGTGTACGTCCCTGCCGACGACTTGACCGACCCGTCGCCCGCCACGACCTTCGCCCACCTGGACTCGACCGTGGTGCTGTCGCGCGACATCGCCTCGCTCGGTATCTACCCCGCCGTGGACCCGCTGGACTCGACCTCGCGCCAGCTCGACCCGCTGGTGGTCGGCGAAGAGCACTACAACGTGGCCCGCGCCGTGCAAGGCACGCTGCAGCGCTACAAGGAACTGCGCGACATCATCGCGATTCTGGGCATGGACGAACTGGCACCGGAAGACAAGCTGGCCGTGGCCCGCGCACGGAAGATCCAGCGCTTCCTGTCGCAGCCCTTCCACGTCGCCGAAGTGTTCACCGGCTCGCCCGGCAAGTACGTGCCGCTGTCGGAGACCATCCGCGGCTTCAAGATGATCGTGAACGGCGAAGCCGACCACCTGCCGGAACAAGCGTTCTACATGGTGGGTGGCATCGACGAAGCGTTCGAGAAGGGCAAGAAGGTCGCGTAAGGCTTGCTTTCCGCACCCTTCTTCAAGTTCGCATAGGACAACAGATGGCTAACACTATTCACGTGGACGTGGTCAGCGCGGAAGAGTCGATCTTCTCGGGCGAAGCCAAGTTTGTCGCGCTCCCGGGTGAAGCCGGCGAGCTCGGCATCTACCCGCGCCACACGCCGCTGATCACGCGCATCCGCCCCGGCGCCGTGCGCATCGAAACGGCCGACGGCGGCGAGGAATTCGTCTTCGTGGCGGGCGGCATTCTCGAAGTGCAGCCCACCACGGTGACCGTGCTGTCCGACACCGCGATCCGCGGCAAGGACCTTGACGACGAGAAGGCCAACGTGGCCAAGGCCGCCGCCGAGGAAGCGCTGAAGAACGCCAAGACGGACATCGATATTGCGATGGCGCAGTCTGAACTGGCTGTCATGGCTGCTCAGCTGGCGGCACTCCGTAAGTACCGCGAAAAGAAGTGAACTAGCTCGCCCCCAGGTTGGACTCGCTTCGTGTAGTCCGCCCACCCCCTACCGGGGGCAACACCTGCAGCCCGGCGGAGCCGGTTCTGCGGTGTTACTGGTGAAGAAAAGGCCGCCTTTGGGCGGCTTTTTGCATGGCGCTCGGACTTGAGAATTGACTTCGAACTTTATTTGGTCGAAGTTAAGTCTTGTTCGGCTGAAGCTCCGCCCCTAGTATTCGCGACAGCTCCGACCGGTCCACGGCGGAAGCAAACAAGAATGCGACGGAGACAAAGCACTTGGCCCCCTGGAGCCGACTGACTGCCGACGAGATGCAACTGCTGGAGACCACCTTCTGGTCGGCCGGCGGCTCGCGCCATGGCATGGCGGAACAGCTTGGTTTTTCCAAGAGCAAGGCGAACGCGCTCATCGCCGGGCTGGTCGAGCAGGGCTTGCTTGCAGAAGCCGGATTGCAACGCTCGTCAGGTGGCCGCCGCCCCGAAAACCTCCAACTCCACGGCGGACTCGGCGCACTCGTCGGCGTGGACATCGGCGCTACGAGTCTCGACGTGGCCGTTCTCGCACCCGACCTCACTGTGCTGACCCATCACGCGGAGCCGGCAGACGTGCGCGAAGGCCCCGGCGTGGTCCTTGCCCGAGTGAAGGTCCTGATCCGGGACCTGCTCGCGCAGGCAGGCTTCGATGCAAGGCAGGTCATCGGCATCGGCATCGGCGTACCGGGCCCGGTCAACTTCGAGATCGGGCAACTGGTCAACCCGCCACTGATGCCGGCCTGGGACAGCTTCTCGATCCGCGACTACCTGCGCGAAGACTACGCCGCGCCCGTTTTCGTCGACAACGACGTCAACCTGATGGCGCTCGGCGAGCTGTGGCGGCTGAAGCGTTCGCTCTCTAACTTCCTCGTGATCAAGGTCGGCACCGGCATCGGTTGCGGCATCGTGTGCCATGGCGAGGTGTATCGCGGCGCAGCCGGGTCCGCGGGCGATGTCGGCCACATCTGCGTTGACCAGGACGGTCCGCGCTGCCATTGCGGCAACCTCGGTTGCGTCGAGGCGATGGCGGCCGGCCCTGCGATCACGCGCATGGCCGTGCAGGCGGCCGAAGCCGGGGAGAGCACCGCGCTCGCGGAATGCCTGCGCACCCAGGGCCGCATCGAGGCGGTCGATGTCGGCCAGGCCAGCCGTGCGGGCGATGCGGCCGCCAACGCGATCGTGCAGCGCGCCGGCAGCCTGATCGGCCAGATGCTGGCGTCGATCGTCAACTTCTTCAACCCGTCGCATGTGTTCATCGGCGGAGGGATCACGCGCATCGGGCCGCTGTTCCTCGCGGCGGTGCGGCAGAGCGTCTATCAACGCTCGCTCGCGCTTTCCACGCGGCACCTGGAAATCCAGTACACCCCGCTCGGCGCGCAAGCCGGCCTGATCGGCGCGGGGGTGCTCGCCATGCAAGAGACGCTCAAGGCACGTGGGGTGGCGCCATGACGCCCAAGTCCGCCGTCTCTGTCGAGTTCGATCAGGTCGTGAAATCCTTCGGCCCGGTGGAGGTGCTTCACGGCGTGAGCTTCTCGCTCGAACCCGGCCGCATCTACGGCCTGCTCGGCGAGAACGGCGCCGGCAAGTCCACGCTGATGAAGATCCTGGCGGGCTACGAATCGTTGACGGCCGGTAGCTTGCGCGTCAACGGTGAACTGCACCAGTTCACCAGTTCGCGTGACGCCGAAGCCCTGGGCATCGTGCTGATCCACCAGGAGTTCAACCTCGCGGAAGACCTCAGCGTCGCGCAGAACATCTTCCTGGGCCACGAGAAGAAGAAGGGTTGGCTGCTCGACGATGCGGCAATGGAGCGCGACGCCGCGTCAGCGCTCGCGCAGGTCGGGTTGAGCATCGACCCGACCACGAAGGTGCGCCGCCTGATCGTCGCCGAGAAGCAGCTGGTCGAGATCGCGAAGGCCGTCTCGCGCCATGCGCGCCTGCTGATCATGGACGAGCCCACGGCCACGCTCACACCCGGCGAGACCGAGCGGCTCTTCAAGCTGATCGCCCAGCTTCGCGCGGACGGCGTGACCATCGTCTACATCTCGCACAAGCTCGACGAAGTGGAGCGGGTGACCGACGAGGTGATCGTGATGCGCGACGGTCGATTCGTGACCCGGGCGCCCACCGCCGACGTCACGCGCCACCAGATGGCGAACCTGATGGTCGGCCGCGAACTCGCCGATCTCTATCCGCCGCGCGACGCGGTGGTGATGGCCACGGCGCCTGCGATGCAGGTACGCAACTTCACCGTGCCGGGCTGGGCGGACAACGCGAGCTTCGAAGTGCGCCCGGGCGAGATCCTCGGCTTCGCAGGACTGGTCGGTGCCGGACGCACCGAACTCTTCGAAGGGCTGCTGGGCTTGCGTCCTTCGAGCGGCACGGTCGAGATCGAGGGCCGCGCCGTGCACCTGCGCAACCCGCGCGACGCCGCACGCCACGGCCTGACCTATCTCAGCGAGGACCGCAAGGGCAAGGGCCTGCATGTGCACCTGGGCCTGCGCCAGAACCTCACGCTGATGGCACTCGAACGCTATGCCAGGCCATGGCTCCAGCCCGATGCCGAGCGTGCGGCACTCGCCGAGGCCGTGAAGGACTACGGCATCCGCACGGGCGATCTCGACGCGCGCGCCTCGTCCCTCTCCGGCGGCAATCAGCAGAAACTGGCCCTCGCGAAAGTGCTGCAGCCGCAACCCAAGGTCGTCGTGCTCGACGAGCCCACGCGCGGCGTCGACGTCGGCGCCAAGCGCGACATCTATTTCCTGATCCAGCGCCTGGCCCGCCAGGGGCTGGCAGTGATCGTCGTCTCGTCCGAGTTGATGGAGCTGATCGGCCTGTGCCACCGCGTCGCGGTGATGCGGGCCGGCCGCCTCGTGACCACGCTGGACGCCAATCAATTGACCGAAGAGGAGCTGATTGCTCATGCCACCGGAACTGTTTGAACCCACCCCCAGGCTGCGCGCACTTCGTGTCGCTTCGCCTACCCCCTTGCAGGGGGCAACACCAGCGGCCCGGCCGAGCCGGTTCCGCGGTGTTTCCCGAAGGGGCTTTGCTTCGCTAGCCGTTCAACTGCAATCCGCTGTGAACCTGGAATCCAATGGCGTCCGCACCTGATTCCGCTGCCGGGCATCGCAGCGACTCGAAGCCGCGGTGGACTGAGCGGTTGCACGGCTTCGGGCCTGTCATCGGGCTGGTGCTGCTGTGCATCGCCGGGACGCTGCTCAATGGCGACTTCGCCACGCTCGACAACGCGATGAATGTGCTCACGCGCACGGCCTTCATCGGCATCATCGCGGTGGGGATGTGCTTCGTGATCATCTCCGGCGGCATCGACCTGTCGGTGGGCTCGATGGCGGCGCTGATCGCGGGGTGCGTGATCATGTTCATCAACGCCATGGGGCCGGCGCTCGGATCGCCGCTCCTAGCTGTGATCCTGGGGGCCGTCCTTGCCGTGGTGCTGGGCGCGGCGTTCGGGCTTGCGCACGGGTTGCTGATCACGAAGGGGCGGATCGAGCCTTTCATCGTGACGCTGGGCACGCTCGGTATCTTCCGTGCGTACCTCACGTACTTCGCGAACGGCGGTGCACTCACGCTCGACAACGAACTTTCCGACCTCTACGCACCGGTCTACTACGCAAGCCTGCTGGGCATTCCGGTGCCGGTGTGGGTGTTTCTCATCGTCGCGGTGATCGGCGCCCTGATCCTCAACCGCACCGCCTATGGGCGCTACGTGCAGGCGATCGGCTCGAACGAGCAGGTGGCGCGCTATGCGGCCGTCGGCGTGGACGGCGTGAAGATCCTGACCTATGTGCTGCTCGGCGTCTGCGTCGGCATCGCGACGCTGCTCTACGTGCCGCGGCTCGGCTCGGCATCGCCGACCACCGGCCTGCTGTGGGAGCTGGAGGCCATTGCCGCGGTGATCGTCGGCGGGACCGCGCTGAAGGGCGGCGCGGGCAGCATCACCGGCACGGTGATCGGCGCGATCCTGCTCTCGGTCATCAGCAACATCCTGAACCTCACCAGCATCATCAGCGTGTACCTCAACGCCGCAGTGCAGGGCATCGTGATCATCGTCGTCGCCTTCCTGCAGCGCGGCCGACGCTGATGCGCATCGATTTCCGTCCGTTCCGTTTCATTCACCACAAGGAGACAAGCAGCATGACTTCCATCACCCGACGCCTGGCGCTGAGCGCCGTCGCCGCCGCGAGCTTCGCGGCCTTTCCGGCCCTCGCGGCCGAGCCGGTGAATCTCGGCGTGTCCATCCCGGCCGCGACGCACAGCTTCATGGGCGGCATCAACTACTGGGCCAACCAGGCCAAGAAAGACCTCGAGAAGGAATACAAGGACCTGAAGATCACCATCAAGACGGCAGCCAACGCGCCCGAGCAGGCGAACCAGCTGCAGGACCTGTCGACGGTGACGAAGATCAACGCCCTCGTGATCTTCCCCTTCGAGTCGGCGGCGCTGACCAAGCCGGTGGCCCAGGTGAAGGCCAAGGGCACCTACGTCACGGTGGTCGACCGCGGCCTGACCGACACCAGCGCGCAGGACGCCTACGTGGCCGGCGACAACACCGCCTTCGGCAAGATCCCCGCCGAATACATCGCCAAGAAGCTCAACGGCAAGGGCAATGTGGTCGCGCTGCGCGGCATCGCCACCACGCTGGACAACGAGCGCATGGACGCCTTCAACAGCGTGCTCAAGAACTACCCGGACATCAAGCTGCTCGACGCCAAGTACGCCAACTGGAACCGCGACGATGCCTTCAAGGTCACGCAGGACTACCTCACGCGCTTCAAGAAGATCGATGCCATCTGGGCGGCCGACGACGACATGGCCGTGGGCGTGCTGAAGGCCATCGAGCAGGCCAAGCGCGACGACATCCTGGTGGTGTTCGGCGGCGCCGGTGCCAAGGGCATGGTCAAGACCATCATGGACGGCAAGGACCCGCGCATCCAGGCCGACGTGAGCTACTCGCCGAAGTTCATCTACGACGCGATCAAGCTCACGGCCGAGGCACGCCTGAAGGGCGAGAAGATGCCGGCGACGACGATCATTCCTTCGGTGCTGATCACGAAGGACAACGCGAAGAGCTTCTATCACCCGGACAGCCCGTTCTGACGGCTCGCCCCCAGGCTGCGCGCACTTCGTGTCGCTACGCCTACCCCCTACCGGGGGCAACACCTGCGGCCCGGCGAAGCCGGTTCCGCGGTGTTTCACCAACGGCGCGCGCTTCGCGGCGCATGAATATCCATGACTCACGATACTTTTCAACGCAGGCTGCGCTACGCCATGGTTGGTGGGGGGCGGGATGCCTTTATTGGGGCTGTGCATCGCAAGGCGATTGCGCTGGATGGGCAGGTCGAGCTGGTTGCGGGGGCGTTGTCTTCGAGTGCCGAGAAGGCCAAGGCGTCGGGGCGCGATCTCTTCCTGGCCGACGACCGCAACCATGGCGACTGGCGCTCCCTGCTGGATGACGAGCTGAAGCGGCCGGCGGACGAGCGGATCGACTTCGTATCGATCGTCACGCCGAACCATGTGCACTTTCCGGTGGCACAGGCTTTCGTGGAGGCGGGCTTTCACGTGGTGTGCGACAAGCCGCTGGTGCATACGGGCGCGCAGGCCGACGCGCTGGTGGCTGCGGTGGCGCGACAGGGCACGGTGTTCGGCGTCACGTACAACTACACGGGCTATCCGATGGTTCGTCAGGCGCGGGAGATGGTGCGCTCGGGCGAGCTGGGCGAGGTTCGCAAGGTGGTCGTGGAATACAACCAGGGATGGCTTGCGACGCGGCTCGAAGGCGAGGGCAACAAGCAGGCGGCCTGGCGCAGTGATCCGGCGCGCAGTGGTGCTGCGGGTGCCATCGGCGATATCGGATCGCATGCGGAGAATCTGGTGGCCGCGGTCACTGGGCTGGAGATCGAGAGCCTCTGCGCGGACCTGAGTTCGATGGTGGCGGGGCGTGCGCTCGATGACGACGGCAGCGTACTGTTGCGATTTCGCGGCGGGGCTCGGGGCGTGCTGATTGCCTCGCAGATCAATACCGGGCTCGAGAACGATCTGCGGCTGCGGGTCTCCGGCGCGCTCGGAACGCTCGTCTGGCGCCAGGAACGGCCGAGCGAACTGGTGCATTTGCCGCACGACGGGCCCAAGCGCGTCCTCACGCGCGGCGCGCCCTGGCTGTGCGAGGCGGCCCGGCGTGCGAGCCGGTTGCCGACGGGGCATCCGGAGGGCTTCATCGAGGCGTTCGCGAATGTCTACGGTGGCGTGGTCGCGGACATCCGTGCGCGGCACTCGGGTACGACGGCGGACCCTCTGGCCGCGGACTACCCGCGCGTCGAGGACGGTGCGCGCGGTGTGCGTTTCATCGAACGGACCGTGGCGTCGTCGCGGAGCGACGTCAAGTGGATGCCCTGGTGAGCTGACCCGCGCGTAGGCACTTGCCGACAGCGCGGGGCGCCGGCAGGTCCTACGATGGCGGCGTCCATGCCTCATTCATCGTCCGACGCCTCTGCTTCAGGCGACCTCGTCGTCGCCCGTCCCGAAGGCCTCTACTGCCCCCCGGGCGATTTCTACATCGACCCGTGGCGCCCGGTCGATCGCGCGGTCATCACGCATGCGCATTCGGACCATGCGCGCGTCGGCCATGGCCACTATCTGGCGCACACCGACAGCGCCGGCACCCTGCGCACCCGGCTCGGCGAGATCACGCTGCAGACGCTGGCCTATGGCGAACAGATCGTCCACCACGGCGTTCGACTCTCGCTGCATCCGGCGGGCCATGTGCTCGGATCGGCGCAGGTGCGGCTGGAGCACGGCGGCCGGGTGTGGGTCGCGTCGGGCGACTACAAGACCGAGCCCGACGGCACCTGCACGCCCTTCGAGCCGGTGCCCTGCGACACCTTCATCACCGAATCCACCTTCGGCCTGCCCATCTACCGCTGGCCGACGCAGGAGGTGCTGTTCGGCGAGATCAACGACTGGTGGCGCGCCAACGCGGAGCAGGGCAGGGCGTCGGTGTTGCTTTGCTACGCGTTCGGCAAGGCGCAGCGCATCCTGCATGGCGTCGATGCAAGCATCGGGCCGATCGTGGTGCATGGCGCGGTCGAGCCGTTGAACGCGGTGTATCGCGCAGCCGGCGTCGCCTTGCCGCCGACCTTGCGCGTGAGCGACCCCGGCGTCGATGCCTCGCTGCTGCAGCGGGCGCTGGTGCTCGCGCCGCCGTCGGCGCAGGGCACGCCGTGGATGCGCCGCTTCGGCAACTATTCGGATGCCTTCGCGAGCGGCTGGATGCAACTGCGCGGTACGCGACGGCGTCGCGGCGTGGACCGCGGCTTCGTGATGTCCGACCACGCCGACTGGCCCGGCCTGCAGAAGGCGGTCGCGGGCACCGGCGCGGAGCGCGTGTTCGTCACACATGGCAGCGTGGCCGTGATGGTGCGATGGCTGAGCGAGATCGGCCTCGACGCCCAGGGCTTCAAGACGGAGTACGGCGACGAGGACGTGGAGGGCGGAGGCGCCGCTGCGGCCCCATGAAGCAGTTCGCCGCGCTCTATCGCGAACTGGACGCGACCACCTCCAGCCTGGCCAAGCAGGCGGCGCTGCAACGCTACCTGCAAAGCGTCGCGCCCGAGGATGCGGCGTGGGCCGTGTACTTTCTCGCCGGAGGAAAGCCGCGGCAGCTTGTGCCGGCGAAGTTGCTGAGACTTCTGGCGCAGGAGGCGGCGGGGCTGCCCGAATGGCTCTTCGACGAAAGCTACGAGGCCGTCGGCGACCTGGCCGAGACCATCGCGCTCCTGCTGCCGCCGCCGGCCGAGACGCACGACATAGGGCTCGCGACGTGGATCGAGCAGCACCTTCTGCCGCTGCGCAAGACGCCGCCGGAGGCGCTCGCCGATGCCCTGCGCGCGCAATGGCGGCGGCTCGCGGTGGAAGAACGGCTCGTGTACTTCAAGCTCATCACCGGCGGCTTTCGCGTCGGCGTGTCGCGGCTGCAGGTCACGCAGGCGCTGGCGGCGGTCGGCGAGCTCGATCCCAAGCGCGTCGCGCAACGGCTCATGGGCTACACGCACATCAGCGGCCAGCCGACCGCAGCTGACTACGCAGCGTTGATCGCACCCGAAAACACCGGCGAGCTCGACCAGCAGACCAGCGGCCAGCCCTATCCCTTCTTCCTGGCACATCCGTTCAACCTCGGGCTCGAAGCCTTCGACGCCACGCTCGGGCCTCCCTCGCAATGGATCATCGAATGGAAGTGGGACGGCATCCGCGCGCAACTGGTCAAGCGCGCCGGCCAGGTCTGGCTGTGGTCGCGCGGGGAAGAACTGGTGACCGATCGCTTCCCGGAGTTGGCAGTGATGGGCGAGACGCTACTTGAAGGCACCGTGCTCGATGGCGAGATCGTGGTGTGGCGAGACGATCGCGTGCAACCTTTTGCAGAGCTCCAGAAGCGCATCGGCCGCAAGACCCTGACGCCGAAGCTGCTGCGCGAGATCCCTGTCGTGCTGCTGGCCTACGACCTGCTCGAATGGGAGGGCCGCGACCTGCGCGCCATACCGCAGCAGGAGCGCCGCGCGCTGCTCGACACCTTGCTGGCGGACGCGCAGCATCCTTCGCTCATTGCGAGTCCTATGCTTCATGGCGAAAGCTGGGACGATCTGGCCCGCCAGCGCGGAGCCGCACGCTCGATGGGTGTCGAAGGGATGATGCTCAAGCAACGCAGCGCCCGCTACGGCGTCGGGCGCACGAAGGACGTGGGCGTCTGGTGGAAGTGGAAGATCGACCCGCTGTCCGTCGACGCCGTGCTGGTCTACGCGCAGCGCGGCCACGGGCGCCGTGCGAGCCTCTACAGCGACTACACCTTCGCGGTGTGGGACGCGCCACCCGACGCCGATGACCGCAAGCTCGTGCCCTTCGCCAAGGCCTATTCGGGCCTGACCGATGCCGAGATGGCGCGCGTCGACGCGGTGATCCGCAAGACGACGATCGAAAGCTTCGGCCCGGTCCGCAGCGTGCGGCCGACGCTGGTCTTCGAGCTCGGCTTCGAAGGCATCGCGCGGAGCACGCGGCACAAGAGCGGCATCGCGGTGCGCTTCCCGCGCATGCTCCGCTGGCGGGAGGACAAGCCGGTGGCGGAGGCCGACACCTTGCAGACGCTGGCTGCGTTGCTGCCGTCATGACGCTCAACCGGCGCGTACTGACCGACTGGTTCGCGGCGCGGGGCTGGAAGCCGTTCAAGTTCCAGCGCGAGGTGTGGAAGGCGATCGCGGACGGTCACTCGGGTCTCCTGCACGCGACGACGGGTGCCGGCAAGACCTACGCGGTCTGGCTCGGCGCGCTGCTCGCGTTCGCCGGCGCATCGCACAACCGGCGCACCGACCGGCCGCCGCCGCTCACCGTGCTCTGGCTGACGCCGATGCGCGCCCTGGCGGCAGACACGCTGCGCGCGTTGCAGGGCGCCCTGGACGGCCTCGGCGACGAGGCCCGCGCCTGGAGCGCCGGGGCGCGAAGCGGCGACACCGGCAGCGCCGAACGCAGCGCGCAGAACCAGCGGCTGCCGACGGTGCTGGTCACCACGCCGGAGAGCCTTTCGCTGCTGCTGTCGCGCGCCGATGCCAGGGAGGTGCTCGGCACGCTGCGCATGGTGGTCGTCGATGAATGGCATGAACTGCTCGGCAACAAGCGGGGCGTGCAGGTGCAGCTTGCGCTCGCCCGGCTGCGCCGATGGAACGAGACGCTCTGCGTCTGGGGCATGTCGGCCACGCTCGGCAACCTCGACGAAGCCATGCGCACGCTGCTCGGCGATGCGCCCGGCGTGCTGGTGCAGGGGGAGGTGCCCAAGACCCTGGTCATCGACTCGCTGCTGCCCGGCCGTGCGGAGCGCTTCCCCTGGGGCGGGCACCTGGGCCTGACGATGCTGCCGCAAGTGATCGAGGAGATCGCGGCGAGTGCGACCACGCTGGTCTTCACCAACACACGCTCGCAATCCGAGATCTGGTACCAGGCAATGCTCGAGGCGCGGCCGGACTGGGCCGGCGTGATCGCGCTGCATCACGGCTCGCTCGATAGGGCGGTGCGCGAATGGGTCGAACTCGGCCTGAAGAGCGGCGAACTCCGGGCCGTCGTCTGCACGTCGAGCCTCGATCTGGGCGTGGATTTCCTGCCGGTCGAACGCGTGTTGCAGGTCGGGTCGCCCAAGGGTGTGGCCCGTCTGCTGCAGCGCGCGGGACGCTCGGGTCATGCACCGGGGCGGCCGTCGCGCATCACGCTCGTGCCGACGCACAGCATCGAGATCGTCGAGGGTGCGGCGGCGCGTGCGGCGATCGCGGCCGGTCACATCGAGGCGCGGACTTCGCCCGAGCAGCCACTGGACGTGCTGGTGCAGCACATCGTCACCATCGCGCTGGGCGGTGGCTTCCAGCCCGATGCGCTGTACGACGAGGTGCGCGAGACCGCCGCCTACGCGCGCCTGTCGCGCGAGAGCTGGCAGTGGTGCCTGGACTTCGTCTCGCAGGGTGGTCCGTCGCTGGCGGCGTATCCAGACTATCGCCGTGCCGTGCCCGATGAGGACGGCGTCTGGCGCGTGCCCGACACACGGCTCGCACGCCGGCATCGGACGAACATCGGCACCATCGTGAGCGACGCGAGCATGTCGGTGCAATTCGTCGGCGGCGGGAAGATCGGCAGCGTGGAAGAGAGCTTCGTCGCGCGGCTCAAGCCCGGCGACTGCTTCCTCTTCGGTGGACGCCTGCTGGAGCTGGTGCGCATCCACGAGATGACGGCCTGGGTTCGCCGCGCGAGCGGAAAGCGCCCGGCCGTGCCGCGCTGGAATGGCGGGCGCATGCCGCTGTCGAGCACGCTGGCCGATGCGGTCGTGCAGCAACTCGCACTCGCCGGCGAGGGCCGCTACGACACGGCCGAGCTGCAATGCGTGCGACCCTTGCTCGAAATCCAGCAGCGCTGGTCTGCGCTGCCGACGCCGGTGACGCTGCTCGCCGAAGTGCTGAAGACGCGCGAGGGTTGGCATCTGTTCCTGTACCCGTTCGCCGGTCGACCCGTGCACCTGGGCCTCGCGAACCTCATCGCATGGCGAGTGGCGCAGCACGAGCCGCGCACCTTTTCCATTGCCGTGAACGACTACGGCTTCGAACTGCTGAGCGCCACGGAAGTCGACTGGCCGACCTTGCTGCCGCAGGTGCTGGTGGCCGGCCATGATGCCGAGGCACAGGCCGCCATCGCGCAGCACGACGAGCGCACCGCGTTGCTGCATGAGGTGCTCGCATCGCTCAACGCGAGCGAACTCGCGCGGCGGCGCTTCCGCGAGATCGCGCGGGTGTCCGGCCTCATCTACCAGGGCTATCCGGGGGAGCGGCGAAGCAACAAGCAGCTCCAGGCGTCGTCATCGTTGTTCTACGAGGTGTTCCGCAAGTACGACCCGGCCAATCGCCTGCTCCGCCAGGCCGAGGAGGAATTGCTCGCCCAGGAGCTGGAGATCGGCCGCCTGCGCGCCAGCCTCCTGCGCATGGCGACGCAGCGACTGGTGATGCAGCCGCTGGCCCGGCCCACGCCCTTTGCCTTTCCGCTGATGGTCGAGCGCTTTCGCGAGAAGCTCTCCAACGAAAACGTCGCGGACCGGATCGCGCGCATGGTGCAGCAGCTCGAATCCGCGGCAGGCGGCGCCGTGCTGGTTGGCGGCTCGGAGCAGGTCAAGGAGACGCTGCGCTTCGGATTGGACACGACGGCGCGAACGACCGGCGAGTCGCCTTCGCGCCGCAAGCGCAAGCCTTCACGGCCGCTTCCGCCGTTGTGATCCGGCATCTGGGACACTTCACGGGTGCCTTCCCTTCCGACATCCTGCCGCATCGAGCTTGCAGGCCAGCAGATCGACCTCCTGCCCGACCCCGCCCTCTGGTGGCCGGCCGAGCGCGTGCTCTTCATCGCCGATCTTCATCTGGGCAAGGCCGCGACCTTCCGTGCGCTCGGCCAGCCGGTACCGAGTGGCACGACGCTCGAGAACCTGGCGCGGCTCGACCGGCTGATCGCACGCCATGATCCGGTCGAACTCGTCTTCCTCGGCGACTTCCTCCACGCCGCCGAGGCGCGCACGCCGCAGTTGCTGGCCGCCATCGAAGCCTGGCGCGGAACGCATCCGGCGCTCGGCTGCACGCTGGTGCGAGGCAACCACGACAGCCGCGCCGGCGATCCGCCGGTCTCGCTGCGGATCCGGGTCGTCGACGAGCCCTGGGCGATCGGTCCGTTCGCCGCCTGCCATCACCCGCAACGGCAGCCGGGGCACTTCGTGCTGGCCGGGCATGTTCATCCGACCCTCAAGTTGCATGGGCGCGGCCGCGACAGCGTGCGTTTGCGCTGCTTCGTGCAGGAGGGCGAACAGCTCGTCCTGCCCGCCTTCGGCGAGTTCACGGGAGGCTGGCGCGTCGAGTCTTCGCCGGATCGCCGCTTCTACGCGGTCGGGGGCGACGCCGTGTGGAAGGTATGAGTTCGTCGTCGCCGTGTGCAAAATAGCCGCATGGACAACTCTGTCGAATTGAACGCGAGCGTCGACCTGCGCGAGCACGCCGTCTACCTGCTGACGGAAGCCGCGCCGATGGCCGGCATGGCCCACGAGGAAGCCCAGCTGGTGGTCGATGCCATGCGACCCCTGCACGTGCTGGCCGACACCTTGCTGTTCGAGGAAGGGGACGCGGTCGACAACGACTACATGGCGCTTCTGCTGGACGGCGAAGTGCGTGCCGAGACGCGCACCGGCCTGCCTGGTGAAGACGTGGTGATCTCGGTCATCGGCCCCGGCAGCCTGATCGGCGAGATGGGCGTGATCGACGGCAGTCCGCGCTCCGCCAGTTGCACCGCGATCACCGACGTCAAGCTTGGCGTGCTGTCGCGTGCCGCGCTGATGAATCTCATCGAGGCCCATCCGGGCGCCGCCGCGCGCTTGATGCTGGGCCTGGCTCGGGGGCTCGCCGAACGGCTGCGCGAAAGCAACCGGCGGCTGCGCACGGTCTCGCAGGTCACGCGCGCATTGCAGGCCGAACTGGACGCGGTGCACGCCGTGAACCGCAGGCTCCTCGATTCGCAGGATTCCTGAGGCGGCCCTCAGAGCACGACGGGTGCGTCGGGCAGTTCGTTGCGGTCGGGCTCGCCCTCGGCCAGCGGGAAGTGCTCGACGAGCAGCGCGGACACTTCTTCGAGCGCCTGCGTGAGCCCGTCCTCGAAGCGCCCCTCGCGAAAGGCCGCGCCCATGCGCTGGGCCATCGCGGCCCACTGCGCATCGCTGACATGCGAATCGATGCCGCGGTCCGCCACGATCTCGATCGCATGCTCGGCGAGCAGGAGGTAGATCAGCACGCCGTTGTTGTGCTCGGTGTCCCACACGCGCAGCTTGCCGAACAGCGTGATCGCGCGCTCGCGCGGACGTGCGTCGCGCCACAGGTAGGACATCGGCAGGCCCGCCTCGACGCAGATGCGGATCTCGCCACTGTGCCGCCGCTCGCTCGCGCCCACGCGGCGTTCCAGGCGGTCGAGCACATCGGCCGGCAGCGCGCGGCGCACCTCGGCTTCATCGACCCAGCGATGGCGCCAGAGACGCGCGAGACGGGAGAACATCGATGCCATGGTCACCAGTCCCCCGAGGCGCCGCCGCCACCGAAATCGCCACCGCCGCCGGAGCTGAACCCGCCGCCGCCCGAGGAGCCGCCGCCGAAGCCGCCGCCTCCACCTCCGGCGCCCCAGCCGCCCAGGCCGCCGCCCAATGCGCCGCCCCCGAAGCCGCCGCCGCGCCGGCCGGCGCCTGCGCCAAAGGCCATCGACAGCAGCGTGAACAGCAGGGCGCCCAGGCCGGCCAGCACCGCGACAACGATGCTGGATGTCAGCACCATCACAACCACACCGGTGAGCCCGCCCATCGCGAGGGAGCCCGGGATCTTGCCGAGGATGCGGCGCGCGATTGGCCCGGCCACCAGCACGCCGACGAACAGGAAGATCGCGAGGTCCTGCCAGTTGAAGCCGCTGCCGGCAGTGCCTTCGCTGAAGTCGCCGCCGCGCGCGTCGACTTCCGGCAGCGCCTCGCCCTTGACGCGCGCGATGAGCTGGTCGACCGCTGCGTCGAGCCCGCCGGCAAAGTCGTTCTGCCGGAAGTGGGGCTTCATCACGTCATCGATGATGTGCGCCGCCGCGAGATCGGGCACGGCGCCTTCGAGCGTCTTCGCGACCTCGATGCGCATCTTGCGGTCGTTCTTCGCGACCACCACGAGGATGCCGTCGCCGACTTCCTTGCGCCCGATCTTCCATGCGTTGCCGACCCGGTTGGCGTAGCTCGCGATGTCCTCGGGCTGCGTGGTCGGGACCATCAGGACGACGATCTGCGAACCCTTCTGGTCCTCGAAAGCCTTGAGCTTGGCTTCGAGCGCCTCGCGCTGCGCTGCGCTCAGCGTGCCCGTCTGGTCGATGCCGCGCGCGCTGAGCGGCGGCACCGGCAGCAGTCCCTGCGCGTGGGCGCCGAAGAGCGCGCCCACCAGCAGGAGCAGGGCCGTCAACGCGAGCCGGATGCGGACAGCCATCATGTCGGGCTTGCCCTGCCTACTTCTTTGGCGCGCTGAAATCGACCGTCGGCGGGGTCGAGATCTGGGCTTCGTTCTGCACGGTGAAGGTCGGCTTCGGCGCGTAGCTGAACACCTTGGCCGTCAGGTTCGTCGGAAAGCTGCGCGCGAGCACGTTGTATTCCTGGACTGTATTGATGTAGCGGTTGCGCGCCACTGTGATCCGGTTCTCGGTGCCCTCCAGCGTCACGCGCAGATCGCGGAACGCCTGGTTGGCCTTGAGGTTGGGATACTGCTCGGCCACGACCATCAGCCGCGACAGCGCACCCGTCAGTTCGCCCTGTGCCTGCTGGAACTTGTTGAAGGCCTCGGGGTTGTTGAGCGTCTCGGGCGTCACCTGGATCGACGTGGCCTTGGCGCGCGCCTCGATCACCTTGGTGAGCGTCTCCTGCTCGAAGTTGGCTTCGCCCTTGACGGTGGCCACGATGTTCGGCACCAGGTCCGCGCGGCGCTGGTACTGGTTGAGCACCTCGCTCCAGGCCGACTTGCTCGCTTCGTCGAGGCGTTGGAAATCGTTGTAGCCGCAGCCCGACAGCGACAGCGCCGTGAAGATGATCAATAGCCAGCGTTTCACCATGACGGAGCCCCCTTGTTGCGAAGTCGGCAAAGGTAGCATAGATGCATGGCGGTCGACCCTCTTCAAGTCCTGCAGGCCGCGAACCGCGCGTCCGCGCCCGTCCTCGCGCCCGGCGATGCAGCCGGCACCTTGCTGATCGCCGGCGCGACCGGCGTGCTGGGCCATGAGCTGGTGCGCCGCCTTGCGGGCCGCCACCGCTTCGACCATACGTTGGTGCTCGCACGCGAGCCGATTCGCGATGCGCTGAAGGGCGTCGAGACGGTGCTGACACCCAGTACGCCGATCGCGCAATGGCCGCTGGTCAAGGCCGATACCGCGCTCGTGCTGTTCGAACCGCCGCGCCTCTACTACGACCGCGAGCGCGCACTGTGGACGCCGGAACCCGCGCAACTGCCGGCGCTCGCCGCCTGGCTGCACGCGTGCGGCGTGCGGACCCTGGCCGTCGTACAGCCGCATGCCCAGGGTCGCCTGCCGGAAGCGCTGAAGCGTGGCCTCGCGAGCCTCGACGAACAGGCCGTGGTGTCGCTCGGCTTCGAGCGCGTGATCCTCGTGCGCTCGGCGCAGAAGCCGGCGAAGGGGCGCTTCGCGAATCCGGGCGAACGGCTGGCGGCATGGATGCTGTCGATCACCCGATTCATGGTTCCGCAAAGCGAGCAACCGGTGCGCGCATCCAAGGTGGCGGAACTGGTCGACGTGGCATTGCGCATCGCGCCGCCCGGCGTGCACGTGGCCGCGCCCGAACTCGTGTGGCAGGCGTCGCAGGGCGAGTTGCGCGCCGTCGTGGAGGGCTGGGTGTCGCCTGCTTCCTCGTCTTCATGATGCGAAAACGGCGCTACGGCGCGTCACCGCGTCCTGCCCGAGCCGATGCAAAATCGGCGCATTCGACCGCACCATCCATGTCCACCAAGACCAAACTCCGTGCAGCCACCGTCGGCGGCACTGCCGACGACATCGAATCGGCCTTCTACGAGGCCTTGCAGCGCGGCGACGTCGACGCGCTGATGGACTGCTGGGCGGACGAGGAGGAGATCTTCTGCGTCCACCCCGGCGGCCCGCGCCTCGTCGGCGCCGACGCGATCCGCGCGGCTTTCGAGCACATGTTCAGCAACGGCGCCATCCATGCGACGCCGGCGCGCGTGCGCAAGGTCGAATCGCTCGCGAGCGCCGTGCACAACGTGCTGGAGCGCATCGAGGTGTTGACGGCCGAAGGCCCGCGCCATGCCTTCGTGCTGGCCACGAACGTGTATCACAAGACAGCGCAGGGCTGGCGCATGGTGGCCCATCACGCCAGCCCCGGAAGTGCGCAGGAACCGGGCGACACCAGCGACGCACCCCAGACCCTGCATTGATGGACTATGTCGCCCCGCACTGGTTGCCCGGCGGCAACCTGCAGACCATCTGGCCCGCGCTGTTGGCACGGCGTGTCGAGGCTCCCTTGCCCGGCTACCGGCGCGAGCGTTGGACGACGCCGGATGGCGATTTCATCGATGTCGATTTTCTCGATGCGCCAGGGCCGAGTCCGAAGCCGCTGCTGGTGCTGTTCCACGGACTCGAAGGCTCCTCGCGCAGCCACTATGCGGAAGCCTTTGCCGCCTTTGCGATGGCGCGGGGCTGGGACTACGCCGTGCCGCACTTTCGCGGCTGCAGCGGTGAACTGAATCTTGCGCCACGTGCCTATCACTCCGGTGATTTTGAAGAGATCGGCTGGATTCTTGGGCGACTGCGCGCGCGGCAGGACCAGAACGGGGGCGGTTCGATGCTGGCGGCCGGCGTCTCGCTGGGCGGCAATGCGCTGATGCGCTGGGCCGAGGAAGCGGGCGGCGAGGCCGCGAAGGTGGTGCGCGCGGTGGCGTCGATTTCGGCGCCGCTGGACCTCGCGGCAGGCGGCGCCGCCATGGGGCGGGGCTTCAACCGGCTCGTCTACACGCGCATGTTCCTGTCGACCATGAAGCCGAAGGCCCTGGCCAAGCTGGCGCAGCATCCGGGCCTGTTCGACCGCGACAAGCTCATGGCGGCCCGCGACCTGTACGCCTTCGACAACGTCTTCACCGCGCCGCTGCACGGGTTTCGCGACACCGACGACTACTGGGCGCGCGGTTCCGCCAAGCCGCATCTGCACGAAATCCGCGTTCCCGCACTCGTGGTGAACGCCGCCAACGATCCCTTCGTGCCCGCGAACAGCCTGCCCCGCGCAGGTGAAGTCGGCAGTTACGTCACGCTCTGGCAGCCTGCGCACGGCGGCCATGTCGGCTTCCCGCTCGGCATGCCGCCCGGCCACGTCCGCGGCATGCCCGAGAGAGTCGTCGATTGGATGGATAGTCGCTAACCCCCAGGCTTACCCACTTCGTGTGGCCGCCAACCCCCTTTCAGGGGGCGCTGCCGGTGGACCGGCGGAGCCGGTTCCTCGGCAGCCCCGGCCTGTGAAGGGGCTGGAGAGAGCAGAATGGCTTTATGGATGACATGGTCAGACAAGCGCTTGCCAAGTGGCCGAACGTGCCGCACTGCTACGGCTGGCTCGGACTCGACGCGCGCGGCAACTGGTATCTGCGCGATGACGCCACGCAGGCGGCCGGCCCATTTCCCGCGGCGAAGGGCTCGATGCTGCGGCACGAGAAGCTGATCGACTTCATCCAGCGCAACTACGAGCATGACGAGGCCGGGCAGTGGTTCTTCCAGAACGGCCCGCAGCGCGTGTACGTCGAACTCGAGGCGACACCCTGGATCTGGCGCGTGCATGAGGACCTGTCGGTCAAGTCGCATACGGGCGTGGCGATCGAGCCATCCGCCTGCCTGCTCGACGAGGAGGGCAAGCTCTATCTGGTCGCTCCCGTCGGCGTGGGGTTGGTCCATACGCTCGACATGAGCATGGCGGTCGAGGCCGTCGAGCAAGGGCGCTGGGTGCCGGAGAGCGTGAGGGTCGAAGACTTGCCCGCGCGCTTCGGGCACGTGCTCAGTCCTGCAGCGAGGCAGCCCGTCAAGCCCGCCGCGCCACACTGAACGACCGGCACCAATGAAAAGAGCCCGCGGATGCGGGCTCTTTGTTTTGGGAGGCGACCTTCTTACTTTGGAGCTGCCGCTGCTGGAGCGGCATCAGCGGATGCGGGCGGCGCGGGGGCTGCCGGTGCCGCTGCATCGGCGGCTGCGGGCGCAGCGGCAGGTGCGTCGGCTGCAGGCGCAGCGGCCGCTTCGCCAGCGGCCGGACGATCGGGGATCGGGAACTTGGCACCGCCCGCATTGGCCATGTACACCACCGCACGGCCGATTTCGAGGTCGTCGAAGTCGCCGCCGCCTTGCGGAGGCATCGCGCCCTTGCCCTTGAGCGCATGCTCGAGCAGCGTGGCGAAGCCCTGGCCGATGCGAGGGCCCCAGGCTGCTGCATCGCTGAAGTGCGGCGCGCCGGGAATGCCGGGGGAACCGTGGCAGGTCACGCACTGGGCCTTGAACACCGCTTCGCCGGTGGCCAGGGGACGGTTGGCGTCGCGGATCTCGATGGAGCCCACCTTCTTCAGGCGTTCCGCGACTTCGCGATCGCGCGAATCCTTCGATACACCGTAGAGCGACATGCCCTCGCCCTCGGCGGTACCGGAGGGATGGGTCCCTGAAACCACATACGAGACGAGGCCCGCAATGATCAGGATGGGCGCAATGAAGGAGAAAAATACCGCCAGCAGGAGTTGCTTCGGGTTCTTGATCGGGCCGGTGTGGGCTTCTTCTGTCGCCTGGTAGTGCGGTTCGTCGCTCATTGCGTCCTCGGTATCGGGGGCTTTTTTCGGATCAACCGGGGATTATAGGGAGGCGCCCGAGGGCACCTCCTTCACACCTCGCCTGATCACTGCGTGGCCCAGCCGCCACCGAGCGCCTTGAAGAGCGTCACCTGGTTCTGGAGCATCGACTGCCGCGTCTGCGCCGTGGCCAGTTGCGACGTGTAGAGCGAGCGCTGGGCGTCGAGCAGGTCGAGCCCGCTCGCGATGCCGTTGCGGTAGCGCATGTCCGACAGGTTGAAGCGCACCTGCTCGGCATTCGACTGCGCCACCAGCGCGCGCAGCTGGTCGTCGAAGGTCGCGCGGCCCGCCAGGGCGTCAGCCACTTCGCGGAATGCCGCCTGGATCGACTTCTCGTACTGCGCCACCGCGATCTCGCGCCCCGCGCGCGCCGAATCCAGGGTGGCCTGGTTGGCGCCCGCGTTGAAGATCGGCAAGGTGATCTGCGGCGCGAACGCCCAGGCCTTCGACCCGCTCTTGAAGAGCCCCGAGAACTCAGTGCTCGTCGTGCCGATCGACGAGGTCAAGGTCACGCGCGGGAAGAAGTTCGCCCGCGCAGCGCCGATGTCGGCATTGGCCGCGATCAGCTGCTGCTCCGCGGCGCGGATGTCCGGACGCTCGCCCAGCAGGTCGGACGGCAGCCCGGCCGGCAGATCCGGCATCGGCGCCAGCGCCTTGAGCCCTTCCTTGCTTCCTTCCATGGCCTCGGGCGGCACCGGCGCGCCGATGAGTTGCGCAAGCGCGTTCTCGTCCCGCATGCGCACGCGCTGCTGCTCCGCATAGGCGGCGCGCGCCGTCTCGGCCTGCGATTCCGCGAACCGGTAGTCGATCTCCGACGACACACCGTTGTCGAAGCGCAGCTTGGTCAGCTTCAGCGACTCGTCGCGCGTCACCATCGTCTGGCGAGTGATCTCCAGCACCTCGTCATCGCCCAGCACCGCGAGCCATCCGTTGGCCACGGCAGCGATCAGGCTGATCTGCGTCGCCTTTCGCGCTTCCTCGGTCGCGAGGTACTGCGCGAGCGCCGCGTCCTTGAGGCTGTTGATGCGACCAAAGAAGTCGATCTCCCAGGACGTGAATCCCAGCCCCACCGAATAGATTTCCGACACGCCGTTCCCGGTCAACGACGGCCGCTGCCGAGTCTCGCTCGCACTCGCATTGACCGCCGGGAACAAGGCCGACCGCGTGATCTGGAACTGCGCCCGCGCCTGCTCGATATTGAGCACCGCGACCTGCAGATCCCGGTTGTTGTCCAGCGCAATCTCGATCAGGTTCTGCAGCCGCGGATCAGTGAAATACGTCTGCCAAGCCACCGTAGAAGCCAGCGGCTGCCCATTGCTGGGCGCCTGCGCCCCCGGATAAACCGCCGGCACCGGCAAAGCCGGCCGCTCATACTTGGGAATCAGCGAACACCCGCTGAGAAAAACGGCAACGCCAAGCGCAACAAGGCGAGTACGTGAAATGCCACGGATCCGGCTCCGCCGGTCCGAAGGCATTGCCCCCTGCAAGGGGGTGGAGAGCGACACGAAGTGCGCGAGCCTGGGGGTGTGCTTACTCATGAGATTCCTCGATACCAGCCGCCTGCGCATGGCGCCGGTCAGCCTCGCGCTGGCGCTCGCTGCCCTTGAACAGGCTGCGAACGACCACGAAAAACACCGGCACGAAGATCACCGCGAGGGCGGTGCCGGTCAGCATGCCGCCGAGCACGCCCGTGCCGATCGCGCGCTGGCTCGCCGAGCCGGCACCCGTCGCCAGCACCAGCGGCAGCACGCCCAGCCCGAAGGCCAGCGACGTCATCACGATCGGCCGGAACCGCAGGTGCGCCGCGGCCAGTGCCGACTCGATCACGCCCTTGCCCTGCGCCTGCAGGTCCTTGGCGAACTCGATGATCAGAATCGCGTTCTTCGCGGAGAGGCCGATGATCGTGATCAGGCCCACCTGGAAGTACACGTCGTTCGAATACGCGCGGAACAGCGTCGCGAGCAGCACGCCGAGCACGCCCAGCGGCACCACCATGATCACTGCCAGCGGAATCGTCCAGCTCTCATAAAGCGCGGCCAGGCACAGGAACACCGCCAGGATCGCGAAGCCGTACAGGATGATGGCCTGCGAACCCGCGAGCTTTTCTTCACGCGACTGCCCGGTCCATTCGTAGCCGAAGCCGGCTGGCAACTGCGCGGCGAGCTTCTCCATCTCGGCCATCGCCGCGCCGGAGCTGTAGCCCGCTGCGGCCGAGCCCGAGATGCGGATCGCCGGATAGCCGTTGTAGCGCACCGTCTGCTGCGCGCCGGTGATCCAGCGCGTGGTCGCAAAGGCCGACAGCGGCACTGGCACGCCCTTGGTGTTGCTGGCATTGAGCTTGAGCAGATCCTCGGGCTGCATGCGCGCCGGCGCATCGGCCTGCACCACCACCCGCTGCAGACGACCCCGGTTGGGGAAGTCGTTCACATAGGTCGAGCCGAGCGCCGTCGACAGCGTCGTGTTGATCGCATCGAAAGTCACGCCCAGCGCATTCGCCTTGTCGCGATCGATCTCGATCTGCAATTGCGGCGCATCTTCGAGGCCGTCCGGCCGCACCTGCGTGAGCAGCGGGCTCTTGCTCGCCATGCCCAGCAACTGGTTGCGTGCGTTCACGAGTGCCTCGTGCCCCAGGCCCGCGCGGTCCTGCAGCCGGAAGGTGAAGCCGCTTGCATTGCCCAGTTCAGGAATGGGCGGCGGGCTCAGCGGATAGATGAAGGCATCCCGAATGCTGGAGAGCGCACCGAAAGCGCGGCCCGCCAGCGCATCGGCCGAGTGGCTGGGCTCATGGCGTTCTTTCCAGTCCTTCAGGGTCACGAAGGCAAGGCCCGCGTTCTGGCCCTGGCCCGAGAAGCTGAAGCCCAGCACGCCGACCATGCTCTCCACTTCGGGCTGCTTGAGGATGTAGCCCTCGACGTCCTTGATCACCGACAGCATGCGTTCCTGCGTCGCGCCCGGCGGCAGTTGCACGTTGATGATGATGTTGCCCTGGTCTTCCTGCGGCAGGAAGGAGGTGGGCAGCCGGGTGTACACCACCACCACGGCGCCGATGATCGCCGCGTAGATGATGAGGTAGCGCGCAGCGCGCTTCAGGATGCGGGCGACCACGCTCTCGTAGCCTTTGGCCGTGCGCGAGAAACCGCGGTTGAACCAGCCGAAGAAGCCCTTCTTCTCGTGATGGTCGGGGTCGACCGGCTTGAGCAGCGTCGCGCACAGCGCCGGCGTGAGCGACAGCGCCATGAAGGCCGAGAAGCCGATCGACGCCACCATCACCGCCGAGAACTGGCGATAGATGTTGCCCGTTGAGCCCGCGAAGAACGCGAGCGGCACGAACACCGAGATCAGCACCACCGTCACGCCGATGATGGCGCCGGAAATCTGCCGCATCGCCTTGCGCGTGGCTTCGAGCGGTGAAAGCCCTTCCTCGCTCATGATGCGCTCGACGTTCTCGACCACCACGATCGCATCGTCCACCACGATGCCGATCACCAGCACCATGCCGAACATCGTCAGCACGTTGATCGAGAAACCCAGCGCGAGCAGGGTCGCGAAAGTGCCCAGCAGCGCGATCGGCACCACGATGGTCGGGATGATCGTGTAGCGCCAGTTCTGCAGGAACAGGAACATCACCAGGAACACCAGCGCGACGGCCTCGAACAGCGTCTTGACCACTTCGGTGATCGAGATGCTCACGAAGCGCGAGCTGTCGTAGGGGATGGTCCACTTCACGCCTTCGGGGAAGAAGCGCGAGAGCTCGTCCATCTTCTTGCGGATGGCCTTGGCCGAAGCCAGCGCATTGCCGCTCGGCGCGAGCTGGACGCCGATACCGACGGCCGGCTCGCCGTTCAGGCGTGCGGAAGTCGAATACGACTGGCCGCCGAGCTCGATGCGCGCCACGTCCCGCAGCCGCACCGCCGAACCGTCGGTGTTGGCGCGCAGGATGATGTTGCCGAACTGCTCGACCGTCGTCAGCTGGCCGTTGACCACCACCGTGGCCGCAATGGCCTGCCCCGGCGAATTCGGCAGGTCGCCGATGATGCCGGAGGACACCTGCGCGTTCTGCGCCCGGATGGCCGCATTCACATCGTTCGGCGACAGGTTGTAGCCGTTCAGCTTGGCCGGGTCGATCCAGATGCGCATGGAGCGCTCGGTGCCGAACAGCTGCGCCTGGCCGATGCCGGCGACACGCTGCAGTTCAGGCACGACGTTGCGCGAGGCGTAGTCGCCCAGCGCGATCGGATCGAAGGCCGGGTTGTCGGAGGACAGGATCGTGAACAGCAGGAAGTTGTTGCGCGACTTGTCCACGCGCACACCCTGTTGCGTCACGGCCGCCGGCAGGCGCGGCGTGGCGCGCGAGAGGCGGTTCTGCACGTCCACCTGCGCGAGGTCGGGGTTGGTGCCCGTCTCGAAGCTGATCGTGATCGTGCCGGTGCCGTCCGCCTGCGCGACCGACTCCATGTAGATCAGGCCGGGCGAGCCGTTCATCTCGCGCTCGATCACCGACAGCACGCTGTCTTCCAGTGTCTGGGCCGAGGCGCCGGGATAAGCCGTGCTGATGACGATGGCCGGCGGAGCCACCGGCGGGTATTGCGAGATCGGAAGCTGCGTGATCGCCACGCTGCCCATCACGATGATGAACAGCGCGATCACCCACGCGAAGATCGGTCGGTCGATAAAGAACTTGGCCATGCGGGCGGGCTCCTTACTGCTTCGCGGCAGGAGCCGGAGCGGCTGCCGCGGCAGCAGGCGCCGCCGGTGCGGAAGGCTTCCACGGCACCGCCTTCACGGGCGTGCCGGGAGGCATCATCTGGAGCTTCTGGAAGCCGTCGACCATCACCTGCTCGCCGGCCTTAAGACCTTCGAGCACCACCCACTGGTTGTTCTGCGCGGCGCTGATCTTCACGTTGCGCTTGATCAGCTTGCCGTCGGCGTCGACCACCGTGAGCGTGTCGCCCTGCTGCGTGCGCGTGACCGCCTGCTGCGGAACCGCGATCGCGTCGGCGGCCTGTGCCTGCTCCAGTCGGACGCGCACATACAGGCCCGGCAGTAGCTCGCCCTTGGGATTCGGCACCTCGGCGCGCAGCGTGACCTGGCCCGTGGTGGCGTCGACCGTCAGGTCGGAGAACAGCAGCCGGCCGGGCAGCGCGTATTCGGTGCCGTCTTCGAGCACCACGCGGATGCTGGCGGCATTGGCGCCGCTCGCACGTTTGAACTGACCCGCTTCCATCGCGCGGCGCAGGCGGAGAACGTCGGTCGCCGACTGCGTGAAGTTCACGTACATCGGATCGATCTGCTGAATGATCGCCAGCTCCGTGGCGTCGCCCTGGCCCACCAGCGCGCCTTCGGTCACCAGCGCGCGGCCGATGCGGCCGGAGATCGGCGCGGTCACGGCGGCGTAGCTCATGTTGATCTTGGCGGTCGTGAGCGCGGCGCGGCTCACGCCCACATCCGCCTCGGCCGTCTTCTGCGCGGCCACCGCGTTGTCGTACTCCTGCTTGCTGACCGCGTTGGCCGCCACCAACGGCTTGTAGCGCTCGGCCAACGCCTTGGCCTGCACCGCATTGGCTTCGGCGCGCGTCAGGCTGGCTTCGGCGCTGCGCTGGGCGGCGGCATAGGGGGCGGGATCGATGCGGAACAGCAACTGGCCGGCCTTCACGTCCGAGCCTTCCTTGAACGTTCTTTCAAGCAGGATGCCGGCCGCACGGGCACGCACCTGGGACACGCGCGAGGCTTCGAGCCGGCCCGGCAGTTCGGTGACCAGGCCGACATTGGTCGGCGTCGCGATCACCACGCCGACTTCGGGCGGGGGCGGCCCGCCGCCGCCGGCCTTGGCCGGGGCCTCACCCTTGCCGCAAGCCGACAGTGCCAGGAGCAAGGCGGTGGCGGCGGCAGCGGTCGCGAGGCGCGGCGAAAACAATGAATGGCGCGAGACATGCAGGACGGGCATGCGATTCCTTTGAAGCGAGAACTGGGACAGTGCATGGTTCGCGCCAGCGCCTAAAGCAACACGGCGAACATGACCATCGGGGAAGGGCGGTAGTTTACATACATTCATGCATGTATAGTGACACCCTTAACGGAAACGGGTTGATTCTAAGAAGGAGACTAAGTGGTTCGTCGTACAAAGGAAGAAGCACAGGAGACGCGGCATCGCCTGCTCGATGCCGCCGAAGTGCTGTTCCAGGCCCAGGGCGTTTCGCAGACCTCGCTGCAGCAGATCGCGCAGCAGGCCGGAGCCACGCGCGGCGCGATCTACTGGCACTTCAAGGACAAGGCCGACCTCTTCAACGCCATGATGGACCGCGTCAAGCTGCCGCTGGAGGCCGCCGCGCAGAGGGTGGCTGGCGGCCCCGACGCCGACCCCGTCGAAGACGTCGAACGCATGATGGTCGAGGCCCTGAAGCAGATGACCACCGACCCCCAACTGCGCCGCGTGTTCGACGTGGCCACGCACAAGGTCGAATACACGCACGACATGGAATCGGTGCACCAGCGGCACCTGGAAGCGCGCAACGCCTGCGTGATCGATTTCGAGAAAGCCCTGCTCGCCGGCGCCCGCCGCGCCCGCACCCGGCTGCCGATTCCCGCCGCGGCGGCGGCGCAGGGGCTTCACGCGCTGATCAGCGGGCTGATCCAGGACTGGCTGCTGGACCCCGAGGCCTTCGACCTGGTGTCGACGGGGCGGCGGACCTTCCGGGTCTATCTTTCAGGGCTGGGGTTTGAGCGGGCTTTGGCGAGCGCTGGCTGATAGGCGATAATGGCGGGCTCCTGACACGGTCAGGGACACCCATCTCGCTGTATTTCAACGGATAGAATTCGGCCCTCCGAAGGCTGAGATCCAGGTTCGATTCCTGGCGGCGGGACCAAATCAAAAGGCCGGAAGCATCTGCATGCTTCCGGCCTTTTAGTTTTCTGGGACTGAACCGTAGGGAGCCCTAAGCGTCGCCGGCCTGCTGGTCGCTCTAAGGCTCGGCGTGGGGGGCGTCGGCAGTTGTAGGGTGCCGCGCCGGGATCTAGAACATGTTTCTGGTATTCGAGCCAAGAACTCGAAAGCAGGTCGTTTTCATATCAGATGCTTGTGCTCCAACTGCCGGCTTTCTTGAAATGTAGAGATGGCACTTATGTCCAAAGTCGTCGGGCTCACACTTCGTCGTACTTCCTGCTGTTGCCCCGCGCCCGATCGATCGGGTACTTCAGCTCGTTGAGTTTCAGCTTGGCCTGTGCTGCCTCGATGGGGTCGATGCCAAGCGCAGTCGCGAGCTGAATTGCGTAGAGCAAAACGTCCGCAAGTTCGGCGCCCACTGCGTCTCGCCTATCAGGCGCCAATCCGCGACTCTGCTCTTCTGTCATCCATTGAAAGTGCTCCAGGAGTTCTCCCGCTTCCACGACGAGTGCAGACGCAAGGTTCTTCGGTGAATGGAACTGTTGCCAGTCACGGTCCTTTGCAAATCGGTCAAGCTGCTTTGCAAGCTGGCGGAGGGAGTCGGTCATCGCTATCGACCCATGTTCAAGGGACTGGCGGATGGTGTTCAACGGAGCCGTGCATTGGGACTGCTTACAAGAGTTGATTGATCAGCACATCTGGCGAAACGCCAAGCGCCTTGCAAACGTCAATGAACTCGACCACATCGAGTTGCCGCTCGCCGTTCTCATACTTCGACACGAAGGACTGCGGTCGCTTCAATCGATCCGCCACCTGCGACTGCGTCAAAGCCGCCTCACTGCGCGCCTGAGCGAGCAGTTGCCGAAGCTTCGAATAGGGATTGGGTTGCAGTCCACGGGGCACGCGGGCGAACGTACATCCCGTTTTAGAATATCCCGTTTCAGGATATTGTGGCTGCGAACGCAGGGCCTCGGATGTGATGCGGGTCTAGTCAACTCGCGCATCTCTACTAGCGGACCTGGGTCTCTTCGCGGCAGTTCTACTAACGAGTCTTCAGGGAGACACCATGCACCACGTGCTCAGACACCGCGCCTTCGCCGCCGCGACTCCGACATTGCGGCAGACCACCCCCGCCGCCGAATCGGCCGCTTCGACTTACCCCGATCGGCCGATTCGCGTGGTCGTCGGCTACTTGCACCGCGGCGCCATCGAAAGCATTGCGCGGGCAGTCGCCGCCAAGCTAAGCACCGAATTCCGTCAGCCGCTCGTTCTCGACAGCAGCCCACGCGTGGGCGGCACACTGGGCCTCGCAGTGGCGGCGCGGGCAGCGCCTGACGGCTTAACGCTGCTGATGACCAGCACGACGACGATGTGGGTCGCGCGGCACCTGTACAACGAACTCCCGGACGGCCCGCGCGGCGACTTCGTGCCCGTGGCGCTGTTCAGCCCGTTGCCAGAGGGATTTGCGGCGAATTCGTCAGTCTCCGCGCACGACCTGCAGGCTCGCATCGATTGGTTGAGAAAAAGCGGCTCCAAAGTCGACGGCATCTATGCGCCACCCGGTACGCCCGGGGCAATCGTCGACAAGCTGGCCGCTGCGATCAGGCACGCGATACGGACGGTCGACGTGCAGGCGCAATTGATCGAGCAGGGCGTCGATCTCGTGCTGCTCACAGGGCCGGCCGCGCGTGCGTTTCTTGCCCAGGATTAAGAAAGTCGAGCCGCGGCAGCGCGCGCCCCGCCCCTCGTCAGGGTCGCTCGCTCTCGCCGCCACCCAGCGTCGCAACCAGCTCAGCCGTCGTCACGATCGCATGCGCATAAGTCGGCCCATTGATCTCATGTGCCACCTTCATCGCCTCCCCCGAAAACGCCGCAGTCGCATCCCGCACCAGCGTCACGTGGTACCCCAGTTCCATCGCAAACTTGCCCGTCGTCTCGATGCACGTATTCGCCAGCATCCCGATCAGCACCACCTTGCCGATCCCATGCTGCCGCAACTGAATATCCAGGTCCGTATTCGCAAACCCGCTCGACCCGCGATGCTCCTTGATCATCACGTCCTCGGCCTGCGGCTGGAAATCCGGATGCCACTCCGCCCCCCAAGTGCCTTCGGCGAACAGCTGGATCCGATGCGCACCCAACTGGTAGGGCGTCGGATGCGCCCACCCGCTGAAGTCCGAAGGCTTTGCCCGGTTGTGCGGCACGTAGAACACGCGGATGCCCGCCTTCCTGCAAGTGGCGACCGCGTGGCGCATGTTCGCGATTGTGTCGGTCTGGTCGATCACGGCCTTGGCGCGGCCTTGCAGCTTGCCGCCTTCCGACAGAAAGTCGTTGTACGGGTCGACCAGCAGCAAGCCGGTCGATGAAAGCTCGCTCATGGTCGTCTCCTTCGGCTCAGCCGCCGAGTCTGGACCGCAGAAAGTCGAAGGTTCGCCCGTTGGCCAATGCTGCCGCCGCGGCGTCGTAGTGCGTGCCGCCGTGCCGCGCGAAGGCATGCATGCAGCCCGGGTAGCGGTACACCTCGACGTTCGGCTTGCCCGCGAGCGCCGCGACGATCGCCTCCTGCGCGGGCTTGGAGATGAATTCGTCCTCCTCGCCCAGGTGCATCATCAGCGGTGAAGTGACGTTGCCTGCCTCGCCGAGGAACTCATCCGTCCGGCCGCCGTAGTACGCCACGGCCGCGTCGACCTTGCCGCGCGCCGCGCTCAGGTAGGTGAGCAGGCCACCCAGGCAATAGCCCATCACGCCGACCTTGCCCGAGGCGCCGGGCAGTCCGCGTGCGGCCGCAAGGGTGGCGGCGACGTCGCGCACGCCGGCATCGAGGTCGAAGGCCTGATAGAGCGACAGCGCCTTGGGCCAATCGGTCAGGTGCGACAGTTCGACGCCCGGTTCCAGGCGCCAGAACAGGTCGGGGCACAGCGCGATGAATCCCTGCGCGGCGAGTTCGTCGCAGCTCTGCCGCATGTCGCCGTTGATGCCGAAGATCTCCTGGCAGACCACGATGGCCGGCGCGGGCTTCGCGTCGTCCTTCGGGCGGGCCACGTAGGCGGCCCAGCTTCCGTCGGGCGAGGTGATGGTTGTCATGCTGCTGGTCATGGCTTCACCGGCGCTTGTGAATGGCGACGGGCGCTCAGCCCTTGATGAAGGCCAGCAGATCCGGGTTGATCAGCTCCGGGTGCGTGGAGCACATGCCGTGCGGCAGCCCCGGGTACACCTTGAGCTGCGCGCCCTTCACCAGCTTGGACGACAGCATCGCGGAATCGGCAATGGGCACGATCTGGTCGTCGTCGCCGTGCATGACCAAGGTGGGCACGTCGATCTTCTTTAGGTCTTCGGTGAAGTCGGTTTCCGAGAAGGCCTTGACGCAGTCGTAGTGCGCCTTGATGCCGCCCATCATCCCCTGCCGCCACCAGTTCAGGCGGATGCCTTCGGAGATCTTTGCGTCGGGGCGGTTGTAGCCGTAGAAGGGCAGGGTGATGTCGCGGTAGAACTCGGCGCGGTTGCCGGCAACGCCGGCACGGATGCCGTCGAACACGTCGATCGGCAGGCCGCCCGGGTTGGCTTCGGTCTTCAGCATGATGGGCGGCACGGCGCCGATCAGCACGGCCTTGGCGACGCGCTTGGTGCCGTGGCGGCCGATGTAGCGCGCGACTTCGCCGCCGCCGGTGGAGTGGCCGACGTGGACGGCATCCTTCAGGTCCAGCGCGGCGGTGAGGGCGGCGAGGTCGTCGGCGTAGGTGTCCATTTCATTGCCGGTATGCGTCTGCGTCGACCGGCCATGGCCGCGGCGGTCGTGCGCGATCACCCGGAAGCCCTGCGCCAGGAAGAACAGCATCTGGTTGTCCCAGTCGTCGCCCGACAGCGGCCAGCCGTGCGAGAAGACGATGGGTTGGCCTGTGCCCCAGTCCTTGTAGTAGATCTCGGTGCCGTCCTTGGTGGTGATGGTGGGCATGGTCGGGTTTCCTTTTGGGAGTGGGTGGGAAAGGGGGAAAGCGGTGCCGCAGTATGCTCGGATACCACGCCGCCGGCGTCCTCCCGAGGGTCGCCTCGGACCCCTCCCGAGTGCGAATCGGCGCCGTGGCCATGGGTATCACTGCGCATTGGCCTTTGGAGGTAGATACACACTCATGGCTTCAGACCCCCCACGTACCTGGCTGACTTTCAGCGCGCCCGTGGCCGCGGCGCAGGCGGCCGGCCGGCCGATCGTCGCGCTGGAATCGACCATCATCGCCCACGGCATGCCGTACCCGGAAAACGTGCGCACGGCGCGCGAGGTGGAAGCGTTGATCCGCGACCTGGGCGCCGAGCCGGCGACGATCGCCGTGATCCGCGGGCGCATCCGCATCGGTCTGTCCGACGACGAGCTCGAACTGCTCGGCCGTTCGAAGGAGGCGATGAAGGTCAGCCGGCGCGACCTGCCGGCGGTGCTCGCCAGCGGCGGACTCGGCGCGACAACGGTCGCCGGCACGATGATCTGCGCGGCGCTGGCCGGCATCGAAGTCTTCGTCACCGGCGGCATCGGCGGCGTGCACCGCGGCGCATCGGAAAGCTTCGACATTTCCGCCGACCTGCAGGAACTGGCGCGGACCTCGGTGGCCGTGGTGTGCGCGGGTGCGAAGTCCATCCTCGACATCGGGCTCACGCTCGAATACCTCGAAACGCATGGCGTGCCGGTGCTCAGTTGCGAGCAGGACAACTTCGCGGCCTTCTACACGCGCGACAGCGGTTTCCGGGCGGACTACCGACTCGACGATGCGGAAGCGCAGGCGAAGTTCATCCGTGCCAAGTGGGACCTCGGCCTGTCGGGCGGCATCGTGCTGAGCACGCCCGTCCCTGAAGCCGCTGCGATGCCGCGCGAGGAGATCGATGCGCTGACCGTGCAGGCGCTCGACGAGGCGAAGGCGCAGGGCATCACGGGCAAGGCGGTGACGCCTTTCCTGCTGGCGCGGATCAAGGCGCTGACGGGCGGGCGCAGCCTCGCTACCAACATTGCACTCGTGAAGCACAACGCCGACGTCGGCGCGAGGCTGGCGCTGGCGTTGTCAGGGTCGTCGCGTCGTTAACATGCCCGCTGACCTGATGAAACGACAGTGAGCGGAGGCCCCATGACAACCGAAGACAACCGAAGAGCCGAACTTAAGAAGATGACGCTCTGCGCCTCCTGCGCCGGCATCCAGCGCAACTGGCGCCGCGCACCGGGCCACGCCGAACTGGTGCAACTGTCCAGCCGCAAGGCCGAGCGCAGCGATCCCGATGGCGGCAGCCACACGGTCACCCTCACCAGCTACCGCTGCGACGCCTGCGGCACGCGCTGGGAATACGAGAACGACAAGACGAACCAGCAAGCCGGCTGGTCGGTGGTCGGGCAGTAGACAGCGGCTGGTGACAGCCTTCTCGCGCGGAGGACCCGTGACCTATCAATTGCACTACTGGCCCACGATCCAGGGCCGCGGCGAATTCGTCCGATTGGCGCTCGAGGCCGCGGGCGCGGCCTATGTCGACGTGGCGCGCGAGCCGCCCTCCAAAGGCGGCGGTGAAGCCGCGTTGGGGCGACGGCTCGGCGACCCGGACACCCCGCGGCCCGCGTTCGCGCCGCCCTTTCTGGTCGATGGCGACATCGTCGTCGGGCAGACGGCAGTGATCCTGCTGTATCTGGGGCCGCGCCTGGGGCTGGCGGGCGTGGGCGAGGCCGACGGGTTGTGGACGCACCAGTTGCAACTCACCATCGCCGACGCAGTGGCCGAGGCGCACGACACGCACCATCCGCTATCGAACGGCCTCTACTACGAGGATCAGCGCGAGGCGGCGCTGGCGCGGGCGAAGTCGTTTCGCGAAGAGCGCATCCCCAAGTTCCTCGATTGGTTCGAGACCATCCTCCAGCGCAATCCCGCGGGCGATGTGCATCTGGTCGGCGATGTCCTGACCTATGCCGATCTCTCGCTGTTCCAGCTCGTGTCGGGCTTGCGCTATGCGTTCCCCAAGGCGACGGCGCGAGCACTTGCACAGACGCCAGCCGTCGCCAAGCTCGCGACGAACGTCAGCCGCCGACAACGCGTGCATGACTATCTGCAAAGCCCTCGCCGCATCGCCTTCAACGAGGACGGCATCTTCCGGGCGTATGCCGAACTCGACGGCTGAGGCGTAGCGAGAGGCTAGTCGTTCGGCTCTTCGCGCATGCGCAGCGCCGCGTCGTAGAGCGCGTTGCGCGGCGCACCGCTGATTTCGGCCGCGATGCGCACGGCGCTCTTGAGTGGCAGTTCCTCCAGGAGCAGGCGCAGAACGCGCTCGCCTTCGACTCCGTCGTCGGAGGCCGCGGGCTTCGGATGCAACACCAGCGCGAACTCCCCGCGCGTGCGGTCGCGACTCGCGGCGAACCAGTCGGGCAGGGCGGCTGCCGTCACGGTCGCTATCTCTTCGAACTGCTTCGTGAGCTCGCGGCCCACGGTGATCCGGCGATCCCCCAGCGTCGCCAGTGCGCGCGCCAATGCCTCGATGCGATGCGGCGCTTCGAGCAGCACCACGCTGCGTGCTTCGTCGGCAAGTTCAAGCACGGCGGCATCGCGTTCCCCCGCCTTGCTCGGGAGGAAGCCCGCGAAGACGAAGGCGCTGCCGGCGTCGCCCCCCGAGACCAGTCCCGCCGCGCCGACCAGCGTGGTCACGCTGCTCGCACCGGGCAAGGGCAGCACGCGGTAGCCGGCCTCGCGCACCGCGGCGACCAGGCGGGCGCCGGGGTCGCTCACGCCGGGCGTGCCGGCGTCGCTCACGTAGGCGACGCGTTCGCCGTTCGCGAGCCTGGCGACGACCGACTGCGCGGCCTCCGCCTCGTTGTGCTGGTGCAGCGCCAGCAACTGGGCCGATGTCCGCTCGATGCCGTAGGCCCGCAGCAGGCTTTGCGTGTGGCGGGTGTCCTCGCAGGCCACCGCATCGACGATCTCCAGGACGTGCAGCGCGCGCAGCGTGATGTCCGCCAGGTTGCCGATCGGCGTCGCGACCACGTAGAGCGTCGCCTGCGGATAATGCTGCGCGCCCGCGGCATCGCGTGCGGCCTGCAGGGCAGCGCCAAACGAAGCGGGAGCGAGTGCGTTCAAAGGTTTCTCCAGAACAAGACGACAGGGAGGTCGCGACAGTGACGACGAAGAAGCGAGGCGACGCGGCAGAAGATGACGCGCTCGACCACTTGCAGGCGGCGGGCCTGGGCCTGGTCGCGCGCAATTATCGAACCCCCGGCCGCGGCGGCGGCGAGATCGACCTCATCATGCGCGATCCGCGCGATGGCACGCTGGTTTTCGTCGAAGTACGCCGGCGCGCCAGTGGCACGCATGGCGGCGCGGGCGGCAGCATCACGGGGGTGAAGCAACGCCGCATCATTTTTGCGGCGCGGCACTACATCAGCCGGCTGCGCGTGATGCCACCCTGTCGCTTCGATGTCGTGCTGATCGAGGAGCGGATCGAGTGGATCCGGGGCGCCTTCGATGCGGGTTGAATCCTTTCGGGAACCTGCGCGCCGATCGCGGCTCCACAACGCAACACGTTTTGTTTCACGAGGCGCGCACCATCGCGCAGTTATCATCCCGCCCCATGCTTGAGCAACGCATCCAGCAGCATTTCATCGACAGCGCCGACCTGAAGTACCAGGCAGGCCCTCTCCTCGGCAAACCGATTTCGCAGGCCATGCAGGCGCTGCTTGCGTGCGTCACCAGCGGGGGCAAGATCCTCGCGTGCGGCGCGGGCGTCTCGGGCTTCCTCGCGGCGCAGTTCGCTTCGCAGTTCGTCGGCCGTTTCGAGCGTGATCGCCCCGAACTGGCGGCGATCGCCTTGCCAGGCGATGCCACCGACCCTGCAGCCGACACCCCTGACGCGCTCGATGCCGACCGGTTCGCACGGCAGGTCCGCGCCCTCGGCCAAGCCGGCGACGTGCTGCTTGCGCTGAGCGCGAGCGGCCAGTCGGCTGCGGTGCTCGCCGCGGTCGAAGCAGCCCATGCACGCGACATGACGGTCGTCGCCCTGCTCGGCAATGCCGCCAGCACGGGCAGCGGCACCGGCGGGGCCGTGGGTCGTGCCCTGCGCGAAACCGACGTCCAGGTCTGCGTGCCGCACGAGCGCGCGGCGCGCATCCACGAAGTCCACCTTCTCGCGCTGCATTGCCTGTGTGATGGCGTCGATGCGCAGCTGCTCGGCGACCAGGACAGCGATTCGTCGCTCCTGTCCGCCTGACGCCCACCCCATACGAACAATCAAAGGAAGGTCCTACCTATGACGACGAGATCCACTCAACGCATCGCGATGGCATTGGCTGCAGGCGCTCTCATGGTCGCCGGCCTTTCCGCCTGCGTTCCGCTGGCCGTCGGGGGGGCTGCGGCCGTCGGCGTGGGCATGGTGGCGACCGACCGCCGCAGCTCCGGCGCGCAGGTGGACGACCAGGGCATCGAATTGCGTGGCGGGGCGCGCATCCGCGAGATCGCCAACGACAACATGTACGTCAGCATCACGAGCTTCAACCGCCAGGTGCTCCTGACGGGCTCGGTGGGCACCGAGGCCGATCGCCGCAAGGTCGAGGACACCATCCGCCGCGTCGACAACGTGAAGACGGTCTACAACGAACTGGTGGTCGGGCCGCCGAGCAGCTTCCAGGAACGCTCGAACGACACCTTCATCACCGGCAAGGTGAAGGCTTCGCTGCTTGACGCCAAGGACATCTTCGCGAACTCGTTCAAGATCGTGACCGACCGCGGCGTGGTCTACATCATGGGCATCGCCACCCGCCGCGAGACCGATCGCGCGACCGACATCGCGCGTGGCGTGTCGGGCGTGCAGAAGGTGGTGCGCATCGTCGAGGTCGTCAGCGAGCAGGATCTGGCGAACATCCAGAGCCAGCAGCAGCAGCAGCAGCAACAGCAACAGCAGCAGCCGGCGGCCTCGGGCGCGACGCAGGGCGGGACGAGCCCGGCGCCGGCTTCCCGCTCGAACGTCCCGCTTCCGCCGATGGAACCGCTGCCGCCGCTGCCGTCGTCACCCGGCGGCGGCGCGACCACGGCGCCGGTTCGCTGAGGGCGGGCGCCGGGGGGCTACTTGAGCCGGGTGATCAGGCTCGACGTGTCCCAGCGATTGCCGCCGGACTGCTGGACGTCGGCATAGAACTGGTCGACCAGCGCCGTCACCGGAAGCCGGGCGCCGTTGCGCTTGGCCTCGTCAAGCACGAGGCCGAGGTCCTTGCGCATCCAGTCCACCGCAAAGCCGAATTCGAACTTGCCATCGATCATCGTCTTGCCGCGGTTGTCCATCTGCCAGCTCTGCGCCGCGCCCTTGCCGATGACGCCCAGCACTTCGTTCATGTCAAGGCCGGCACGCTGGCCGAAGGCGATGGCCTCGGACAGCCCCTGAACGAGGCCGGCAATCGCGATCTGGTTGACCATCTTCGCCAGCTGCCCCGCGCCGCTCTCGCCCAGCAGGGTGCAGGCGCGCGCGAAGGCGGCGATCACCGGCTTGACGCGGTCGAAGGCGGCCGAGTCGCCGCCGCACATCACCGTCAGTGCGCCGTTCTGGGCGCCGGCCTGGCCGCCCGAGACAGGTGCATCGATGAACTGCAGCCCAAGATCGAGCGCCGCCTTGGCGAGTTCACGCGCCACGTCGGCCGAGGCGGTCGTGTGGTCCACAAACACCGAGCCCTTGGCCATTCCCGCGAAGGCGCCGTTTTCGCCGAGCACGACGGAGCGAAGGTCGTCGTCGTTGCCGACGCAGCAAAAGACGATGTCCGCATTGGAGGCCGCACCCCTCGGCGTCGCCGAGTGGGTCAGGGCGCCCTGGGCCTGCGCCTTGAATTCTTCCTGCCAGGCCTTGGATTTCGCGTCGGTCCGGTTGTAGACCGTCACGGTGTGGCCGGCCAACGCAAGGTGGCCGGCCATGGGGTAGCCCATCACGCCCAGGCCGAGAAAGGCGACCTTTTGCGATGGGATGGAGTCGTAGGTTTTGGGATTGAGGCTGCTCATGCCCCTAGCTTAATCCGAGCTCGCCCCCAGGCTCGCGCACTTCGTGTCGCTCTCCACCCCCTGCCGGGGGCAACACCTGCGGCCCGGCAAAGCCGGTTCCGCGGTGTTTCACGAACGGGCCTGGCTGCGCCGGCCTTCAGACGATCGCGAAGTGCTCGGTGCCCGCTGAGAGGTCCGTCGTACGCGCACGCTGGCTGTTGAGCTTGATCTGCAGCCGCAGGTCGTTCGCCGAGTCCGCATTGCGAATCGCATCCTCGAAGCTGATCGCATTGCCTTCGAACAGGTCGAACAGCGCCTGGTCGAAGGTCTGCATGCCGAGGTTGCGGCTCTTCTTCATGATCTCCTTGATCTCGCCGACTTCGCCCTTGAAGATCAGGTCGGAGATCAGGGGGGTGTTGAGCAGGATCTCGACGGCCGCGATGCGCCCATGGCCGTCTTCGGTCGGAATCAGGCGCTGGGAGACCAGCGATCGCAGGTTCAGCGACAGGTCCATCAGCAGCTGCGCCCGGCGTTCCTCGGGGAAGAAGTTGATGATCCGGTCCAGCGCCTGGTTGGCGCTGTTGGCGTGCAGCGTCGCCATGCACAGGTGCCCGGTCTCTGCGAAGGCCACCGCGTGTTCCATGGTCTCGCGGTCGCGGATTTCGCCCATCAGGATCACGTCGGGCGCCTGGCGCAGGGTGTTCTTCAGCGCGGCTTCCCAGCTGTCGGTGTCGATGCCGACCTCGCGTTGCGTCACGACGCAGTTCTTGTGCGGGTGGACGAACTCGACCGGGTCCTCGACCGTCACGATGTGCCCGAAGGAGTTTTCATTGCGCCAATCGATCAGCGCGGCGAGCGTGGTCGACTTGCCCGAGCCGGTCGCGCCGACCAGGATGGTCAGGCCGCGCTTGGTCATCGCCACGTCCTTGAGCACCTGCGGCATGCCGAGCCCGTCGATGGTCGGCAGCTTGGCGGGAATGGTCCGCAGCACCATGCCGACTTTGCCCTGTTGCACGAAGGCATTGACGCGGAAGCGGCCGATACCCGTCGGCGAGATCGCGAAGTTGCACTCTTTCGTGCGCTCGAACTCGGCCGTCTGCCGGTCGTTCATGATCGACCGCGTCAGCGCCAGCGTGTGCTGCGAGCCAAGCGCCTGCTGCGACACCTTGGTCACCTTGCCGTCGACCTTGATCGCAGGCGGAAAATCAGCCGTGATGAACAGGTCGCTGCCGTTGCGGCTCACCATGAGCTTCAACAGGTCGTTGATGAACTGGCTGGCTTGATCGCGTTCCATCTGAGCTCCTAGTGCAGTCGTAAGGGCCCGGGCCCTTCAATTCCAGAAATACCGCGGCCCGGCTCGGCCGGTCCGCCGGTATTGCCCCCTGCAAGGGGGGTAGGCGAAGCGACACGAAGTGCGCGCAGCCTGGGGGTGTGCCATATCATCCGGGGAAATTTTCGGGGATCTTGGCCTTGCCGCGGGCTTCGGCTGCGGAAATGACACTCCGGCGCACAAGGTCCGTCAGGTTCTGGTCCAGCGTCTGCATGCCCTGGCCGCTGCCGGTCTGGATCGACGAATACATCTGCGCGACCTTGCCTTCGCGAATCAGGTTCCGGATGGCGGGCGTGCCCAGCATGATCTCGTGCGCCGCCACGCGGCCCTGGCCATCCTTGGTCTTGCACAGTGTCTGCGAAATCACGGCCTGCAGGGACTCCGACAGCATCGCGCGGATCATTTCTTTTTCTTCGCCCGGGAACACGTCGATGATCCGGTCGATCGTCTTGGCGGCCGACGAGGTGTGCAGCGTGCCGAACACCAGGTGGCCCGTTTCCGCCGCGGTCATTGCGAGGCGGATGGTTTCCAGGTCGCGCATTTCGCCGACCAGGATTGCGTCCGGGTCTTCGCGCAGAGCGGAGCGCAGCGCGTTTGCGAAGGAGAGCGTCATCGGGCCGACCTCGCGCTGGTTGATCAGGCACTTCTTGGATTCGTGCACGAACTCGATCGGATCCTCGACGGTGAGGATGTGGCCGTACTCGGTTTCGTTCAGGAAGTTGATCATCGCGGCCAGCGTGGTCGACTTGCCGGAGCCGGTCGGGCCGGTCACGAGCACCAGGCCACGGGGCTTGAGCGCGAGGTCGCCGAAAATCTTCGGCGCGTTGAGCTGCTCCAGCGTGAGGATCTTCGAGGGAATGGTCCGGAACACAGCCGCCGCGCCGCGCGACTGGTTGAACGCATTCACCCGGAAGCGCGCGAGGCCGTCGATCTCGAAGGAGAAGTCGACCTCGAGGAACTCTTCGTAGTGCTTGCGGTGCGTGTCGCTCATGATGTCGTACACCATGGCGTGGACGGCCTTGTGGTCGAGCGCGTCGACGTTGATGCGCCGCACGTCGCCGTGCACGCGGATCATGGGCGGCAGGCCGGACGACAGGTGCAGGTCGGACGCCTTGTTCTTGACGCTGAAGGCCAGCAATTGGGTAATGTCCACGAAGCTCCTCGGTGACGTTTTGATACGCTTTTGGGATTATGACGATGATTGGCGACAACCTCCAGCAAGTTCAGAACCGGATCGTGACGGCGTGCACGGCTGCCGGTCGCGATCCGGCGAGCGTGCACTTGCTAGCGGTGTCGAAGACCTTCCCGGCGGAGGCGGTCCGGGAGGCGCATGCAGCCGGGCAGCGGGCCTTCGGCGAGAACTACGTGCAGGAAGGCGTCGCGAAGATCGAAGTGCTGGCAGATCTGCGCGGCCAGCTCGAATGGCACTGCATCGGGCCCTTGCAGAGCAACAAGACACGGGTCGTGGCGGAGCATTTCGACTGGGTGCACAGCATCGACCGGCTCAAGATCGCCGAACGGCTTTCCGAGCAGCGGCCGTTGCATCTTCCGACCTTGCAGGTGTGTCTGCAGGTCAATGTGGACGGCGGGGCTAACAAATCCGGCGTCACCGCGGAAGAAGCGATTTCCCTTGCGCGTGCCGTTGCGGCTTTGCCACGTTTGCGGCTGCGCGGGTTGATGGCGATCCCGGAACCGGCGCCCGATTTCGCCGCGCAACGTGGGCTTTTCCTGACCGCGGCCCGTGTTTTCGACCAGATCCGCGAGGCGGGCATTGCGCTCGACACCCTGTCGCTCGGCATGTCCGCCGACCTCGAAGCGGCGATCTCGGCCGGCAGCACGATGGTGCGGGTCGGGACGGCGATCTTCGGCCGGCGATAGGCGCCGCTCAGGCGAACAACCCGAGCAGCACGCCCTTCGCCCATTGATGGAGCGCGGAAGTCTCGTGCCGCTGGTGCCAGAACAGTTCCACCATGCGCGAGGGGGCTTCGAGCGGCACCGGCACATGCCGCAGACCGGCCATGCGCGGCGGGTCGAGGCCCCTCGACAGCGGTAGCACCGCGATCAGGTCCGAACGGCGGACCACGTCGTAGGCCGTCGCGTAGTGATTCACGGTGGTCACCAGATTGCGCTGGAGACCCCGGCTGCGCAGGAACACGTCGTAGGTCGGCAGCGTCTTGCCCGCGAGGCTGACGTCGATGTGGCGCGCCGCGAGGAATTTCTTCAGCGGAATCCGCTCGAGTCGGCTGAACGGATGACCGGTCCGCATGACGCAGGCGAAATCAGGCGACCACAGTGCCCGCGACTTGAGGAAGGCGGGCCGCTGCACTTCCTCGGCATAGACGCTGATCGCGAAATCCGCCTGGTTGTTCGCGAGCACGGGGCCGAAGTCCACCAGCGTGTTGGGAATGGTGTGGATCTGCATCGACGGCGCGATCTGGCTCAACCGGCTGCTCAACCGGGGCATCACGACGCTGGCCACGTAGTCGGACATCGCGATGCTCAGGGTTGAGGTGCTGCGCAGTGCATCGAAGCTGTCGATCTCCAGCGTGCCCCGGATCGTCTGCAGGGATTGGGCGAGCGGCTCCCAGAGATCGAGCGCCCGTCGCGTCGGCTTGATGCCGGCGCCGCTTCGCACGAAGAGCGGATCGTCGAAGGTGTCTCGCAGGCGGCGCAGCGCATTGCTGATGGTGGGCTGCGTGAGCGACAGCTTGTGCGCTGCGCGAGTGACGCTGCCTTCGGTCATCAGGGCTTCCAGCACTTTCAGCAGATTGAGGTCGGCGCTGCGGTAGCTCGTGGCCATGGCAATTCATTCAGCACATCAATACACACCATAGTAACTATAAATTTGTGGCCATATTGCACTGAACCTACGATTCGACGCGGCATCCACGCCGTCACATTCAAAGAGACAAGGGCTTCACATGACCGTGCTATCGGCTCGCATCGAACGGTTGCCGTTCTCCGGCTTTCATCGCCGGTTGCTTCTCGTGGGTGGATTGGGCTACAGCTTCGATGCGATGGACGCCGCCGTGATCGCCTTCGTGCTGCCGGTGCTGCGCACGGCCTGGGCGTTGAGCAGCGTGCAGATCGGTGTGCTGGCCAGTGCGAACTTCATCGGATTCTTCTTCGGCGCGCTGGTGGCGGGCTCGCTCGGCGACCTGATCGGTCGACGCAAGGTGATGATGTCGGCGCTGGCGGTCTACTGCGTCGCATCATTCTTCAGCGCGATGGTCAATGACTGGAGCACCTTCCTGGTCCTGCGCGTCATCGCCGGCTTCGGTACCGGGGCCGAGAGCGTGATCATTGCACCGTACCTGTCGGAGTTCGTGGCGCGTCGCTACCGGGGCGCCTTCACCGGCGCGCTGGCCGGCTTCTTCTCCTTCGGCTTCGTGGCCGCGGCCTTGCTGGGCTACCTGATCGTGCCGGCGCATGCCGAAGGTTGGCGCATCGTCATCCTGCTCACCGCGACGCCGGTGCTGATGCTGCTGTGGTGGCGGCGCGTGCTGCCCGAATCGCCCCGCTGGCTCGAAAGCCAGGGGCGCCTGGCCGAGGCCAACAAGATCATGGACGCAGTGGAGGCCGATGTCGTGCAACGCGGCCATGCGCTTCCGGCGCTCGACCCGCAGGACGTCGCGGCACCCCCGCCCAGCGACAGCCGGGGCGGCTTGTGGAAGAACTACGCGACGCTGCTGTCGCGCAAGCTCTTCCGTATCACCAGCATGACCTGGCTGATGTGGCTTTCGATCACCTTCAGCTACTACTCTTTCTTCACCTGGATCCCGAGCCTGCTGGTCCAGAGCGGCATGACCATCACCAAGAGCTTCGGCTATTCGCTGGTCATGTACGCGGCACAGGTGCCCGGCTATTTTTCGGCTGCGTGGCTGAATGACCGCATCGGCCGCCAGGCCACCATCGTCAGCTACATGCTGCTGGGCGGGCTGGCCGCCCTCGGGCTCGCATTCACGCACAGCGACGGGCAGATCATGGTGGCGGGCGTGCTGTTGTCTTTCTTCATGAACGGTACTTATGCGGGCGTCTATGCCTATACGCCGGAAGTGTTTCCCACGCAGGTTCGTGCAACGGGCGCCGGGCTGGCATCCGCCATCGGACGCATCGGCGGCATCACGGCGCCCATCCTGGTCGGCTTCGTCTATCCGACGCTCGGCTTCGGCGGCGTCTTCGGCATGACGACCGCGATGCTGCTGCTGGGCTCGGCGGCCGTGATGGTGATGGGCGTACCGACACGCGGCCGGTCGCTGGAAGACATCGCCGCCGCCGAACTCTCCTGAGGAAATGCCGATGATGGAATTCCAGGTCACCCGGCTGCTGGCCCATGTGGCGCGAGCCCACGGTGACGTCCGCCAGCCGCAATCCACTTTCGAAGCGATCGACCACGCCTTGGCGGCCACCGTCGGGCACCGGTTGTTCACCATCCTGGTCCATCACCGCGACGAGCGGGAATCGGAACGGGCCTACACCAACATGCCGGACGCCTATCCCGTGCAGGGACGCAAGCCCATCACCGATTCGCAATGGATGCAGCGAGTCATGGAGCGGGGCCTGCCCTACATCGGGCGCAACGCCGATGACATCCGCGAGGTGTTCTTCGACCACGAACTGATCCGTTCGCTCGGCTGCGAGAGTGTGCTCAACATCCCGATGCGCTGGTGCGGAGAGACCGTGGGGACCGTCAACCTTCTCCATCAGAAGGATTGGTATCGGGACGAGCACGTCGAACTCGCGACGGTGTTCGCGCAGTTGGCGGTACCGGCCGTCATGGCGCTAGGGTGCCGGCCGGCCGACTTTATTTCTCCGAGGTAGCCATGACCCATTCAGTGCTTTTCAAGAACGCGAATCTGCTCGATCCCCTGCTTGGCGAACTGCAGGAGGGGCGCGACATCCTGGTCGAGCAGGGTGCCGTCAAGGAAATCTCCGATCGGCCGATCCGCACGAACGCGGCGCGTGTCATCGACGTCATGGGCAAGACGGTGATGCCCGGGCTGATCGATCTGCACGTGCATGTCATCGCCATCGAACTCAACATCGCGCGGCAGGTCCACATGCCCAATGTGCTCGTGACCTTGCGCAGCGTGCCGATCCTGCGCGGGATGCTTCGGCGTGGCTTCACGACGGTGCGCGACGCCGGCGGTGCGGGCCACGCGTTCAAGCAGGCGGTGGAGTCCGGCCTGGCGCAAGGCCCGCGGCTGTTCGTCTCGGGCCGCGCCCTGAGCCAGACTGGAGGTCACGGCGACATGCGAGCGCGCTCCGACTTCCTGCACGAAGAGCCGGCCTGCTCCTGTGTGCGCGTCGGCGCGCTGTCGCGCGTGGTCGATGGCGTCGATGCCGTGCGCAAGGCCGCGCGGGAAGAACTGCAGATGGGCGCGGACCAGATCAAGATCATGGCCTCCGGTGGCGTCGCCTCGCCGACCGATCCGGTCGGCGCCTTCGGCTACAGCGAGGACGAAATCCGCGCCATCGTGGACGAGGCCCGGGCGCGCGACACCTACGTGCTCGCGCATGCCTACACGGCGGCCGCCATTGCGCGGGCCGTCCGATGCGGCGTGCGGACCATCGAGCACGGAAACCTGGTCGACGCGCCCGCCGCGGCGCTGATGGCGCAGGCAGGCGCCTACGTGGTGCCTACCCTGGTGACCTATGACGCGCTCGCAAGCGAAGGCGAAAGGTATGGACTGCCGAAGGAAAGCGTGGCGAAGGTGGCCGACGTACGCGAAGCAGGCCTGCGCTCGCTGGAGATCTACAAGGCGGCTGGCGTGAAGATGGGCTTCGGGTCCGACCTGCTCGGCGAATCGCAGCGCCTCCAGAGCGATGAGTTCCGACTGCGCGCGGAAGTTCTCTCCGCCGCCGAGGCGGTGGCGAGCGCGACCGTCGTGGGCGCGGAGGTGCTGGGCATGAGCGACCGTCTCGGCCGTCTCGTGCCAGGCGCGCTGGCCGACCTTCTGGTTGTCGACGGCAATCCGCTGGAAGACGTCAACTGCCTGCTGGGCCAGGGCGAGCGCATCCCGTTGGTCATGAAGGAAGGCGTGATCGAATTCGACGAAATGCGGTAGGGCGCAGGGGGCTCAAATGCCGAGCGGCAGCCTGGCGCTGTTCTTCACTTCCTCCATCACCGCGTAGGTGCGGGTCTCGCGCACACCCGGAAGCTGCCACAGCACTGTGCCGGCGAACGCGCGATAGGCCGCCATGTCCGCCATGCGGGTCTTGATCAGATAGTCGAAGCCGCCGGCGACCATGTGGCATTCCATGATTTCGTCGCGCACCTGCACGGCGGCCTTGAACGCGTCGAACACGTTGGGCGTCGTGCGGTCCAGCAGCACCTCGACGAAGACGGTGAAGCCGCGGCCGAGCTTGTGCGGGTCGAGCCGCGCTTCGTAACCCAGGATGAAGCCCTCGCGCGCGAGGCGCTGCACGCGCGCCAGCACAGCGGTGGGGGAGAGCGCCACGGTCTCGGCCAGCTTGAGATTGGAAATCCGCCCGTCTTCCTGAAGAACCTTCAGGATTTTCATGTCAATGCGGTCGAGATCGGCTGGGTATTCGTTCATGCGTAGCGAATTATCCGGTCGACGACCGATTTTTGGTGAATAACTCGCCGTGCGAAGTTGGAGCATCGACGTATTCACTAACGGATCGCCGCCATGCGCCTGCCCACTCCCTACCGACCCGAAGCCGAGATCGTCTCGCACCGCCTCGCCTCCCTGAAAGCCGCTCTCGACTGGGCCCTGGTCGTGCCCCCCGCATCCCGGTGGGTGCGCGCCGTGCGCGACAAGCCGCCACCGTTCTGGGCCATGGAAAGCCTGCTGCGCGAATACCCGATCTCCAGCGCGGAAGGCCTGGCACTGATGCGCCTGGCCGAAGCGCTGCTGCGGGTGCCCGACGCCGAGACAGCGATCGCCCTGACCGCCGACCAGTTGGGCCGGGCCGATTTCGATGGCAGCGCCGATTCGACGCTCTCCCGCCTGTCCTCCTCGGCGATCGCCCTGTCGAAGAAATTCCTCCCGCATCCTTCCGATGAAACGGGTCAGGTGGATGCGGAGCCGGGCCTGATGGCGAGGCTCGGTGCCCGCACCGTGGTGGCCGCGACGCTGCGCGCGGTGCAGCTGCTCGGCCGCCAGTTCGTGCTGGGCCAGACCATCGACGAGGCCATGGGCGAAGCGCGCTCTGCACACCGCAAACATGCAGCACTGCGCTTCAGCTACGACATGCTGGGCGAAGGAGCACGCACCGACGCGGACGCACGCCGCTATCTCGACAGCTACATCAACGCCATCCATTCGATTGCCTCGGGCGCGGACCGCACCGGCACGCCGGAGCACAACGACGGCATCTCCATCAAGCTCAGCGCGCTGCATCCCCGCTACGAAGATGCCCAGCGCGAACTCGTGATGCGCGAACTCGTGCCGCGCGTGTGGCAGCTCTGTGAGCTCGCGGCCGACGCCAACCTCAACCTCACGATCGACGCGGAGGAGGTCGACCGTCTCGAACTGTCGCTCGATGTCTTCGAGACGCTGGCGGCGCAGGTGGCCGCAAAGCGACCGCAGTGGCGCGGTTACGGCCTCGCGATGCAGGCCTACCAGACGCGCGCGCTGGAGCTGGTCGAGCACGTCACGGCGATCGCGCGCAAGCACGGGCTGCGCCTCATGTGCCGGCTGGTGAAGGGCGCCTACTGGGACGCGGAAATCAAGCGCACCCAGGAACTGGGCCTGCCGCACTACCCGGTGTTCACGCACAAGCACCACACCGACGTGAGCTACCTGGCCTGCGCCCGCGCCTTGCTCGCGGCGCCCGATGCCATCTATCCGCAGTTCGCCACGCACAACGCCGGCACCATCGCGGCGATCCTGCAGATGGCCGGAGATGTGCGCCTATTCGCCGGACCGCCCCAGGGAAAGGAAGCCCCCTCGAGGGGCGGTGAAGCACACGAAGTGGCGAGCATGGGGGCCAGGTTCGAACTGCAGCGGCTGCACGGCATGGGGGAGGGCATCTATCGCGAAGTGATGAAGAGCAGCGCGGTGCCGGTGCGTGTCTATGCGCCGGTCGGCAAGCACAAGGATCTGCTCGCCTACCTCGTGCGTCGCCTGCTGGAGAACGGCGCCAATTCGTCCTTCGTCAACCAGTTGGGTGACGAGTCGGTCGGTATGGATCAACTCTTGGTCTCCCCCCTGTGGCTGGATCGGAATGAATCGCTGCCCTTGCCGCACGCGCTCTACGGTCCGCCGCCCGCGCGCCGCAACAGCCAGGGCGTCGACCTGACCGTCGAATCGATGCGGGCCCCGTTGCTCGACGCGCTGGCCGCGACCGTCGTCCCCGCCGTCCCCGAATTCGAGGCGCATCGCGCGGCGGAGGCCGTCGCCGCCGCGGCAACCAGCTATCGCTCGTGGACCCGCACGCCCGTCACGCAGCGCGCTGCCGCGCTTCGCCATGCAGCCGATGCCCTCGAAACCGCCATGCCGCGCTTCTGCGCGCTGCTGGTCAAGGAAGCCGCGAAGACCTGGGGCGACGCGGTGGCCGAAGTCCGCGAGACCGTCGATTTCCTGCGCTACTACGCCGACGAGGCAGAGCGCGTGATGCACCCGATCGCACTGCCCGGCCCGACCGGCGAGAGCAATGAGCTCCGGCTGACAGGGCGCGGCCCCTGGGTGTGCATCAGCCCCTGGAATTTTCCGCTGGCGATCTTCCTCGGCCAGGTGGCCGCCGCGCTCGCCACCGGCAACACGGTGCTGGCCAAGCCGGCCGAGCAGACGCCGGCGGTCGCCTCCGAAGCGGTCAAGCTGCTGCATGCCGCCGGCGTGCCTTCCGACGCCGTGCAATTGCTTCACGGCCCGGGCGAAACCGTCGGCGCGGCGCTGGTCGCAGCCCCCGGCGTGGCGGGCGTGGTGTTTACCGGATCGACGCAGGTCGCGAAGATCATCCACCGCGCACTCGCCGCCAAGGACGGCCCGATCGTCCCGCTGATCGCCGAGACCGGCGGCATCAACGCGATGGTGGTCGACTCCAGCGCGTTGCCGGAACAGGTGGTCGATGCGGTCGTCCAGAGCGCCTTTCGCTCGGCGGGCCAGCGCTGCTCGGCCTTGCGCCTGTTGCTGATCCACGAAAGCATCGCTGCCGACCTGATCGAGATGATCCGCGGCGCGGCGATGGAACTGGTCACGGGCGACCCGGCGCTGCTGGCGACGGATGTCGGCCCCGTGATCGACCGCGAGGCCTTCGACGGCATCCTGCGCCACCTGCAGCGCCTGAGCGCGGAAGCCCGGGTGCTCGTCGCCCCTTCGCAGCCGGCCCGGGCGGTGCCGAACCTGGTGACGCCCCAGGCATTCGAAGTGCCTTCCATCGACAGCGTGAAGACCGAGATCTTCGGCCCCGTGCTCCACATCGTGCGCTGGTCGGGCGAGCCGCAGGCGGTGATCGACCGGATCAACGAACTCGGCTTCGGGCTCACCCTCGGCATCCAGACGCGCATCGACAGCCGCGCCCTGGCGATGGCTGCGCGGGCGCACGTCGGCAACATCTATGTCAACCGCAACATCATCGGCGCGGTGGTCGGCGTGCAGCCTTTCGGTGGCGAGGGCCTGAGCGGCACCGGCCCGAAGGCGGGCGGCCCCCACTACCTGCTGCGCTTCTGCGCGGAGCAGACGCTCACCATCAACACCACCGCCGCAGGCGGCAATGCGGCCCTGCTTGCCGCAAGCGCATAACCGCCAAAGCAACATGCATAGGCGTGGCGCGGCGGGCGCAGGAGGACTATCGTCGCGCCTATCCGTTCAACAACAAGGGATCGCCATGAGCTCCGTCCTGTCCTACGTCCAGCCCACCGCCAACAGCCCCTGGGGCACCTACCTGTCGCAGGTCGATCGCGTCATCCCCTACCTCGGCGGTCTGGCCCGCTGGGTCGAGACGCTCAAGCGACCCAAGCGTGCGCTGATCGTCGACGTGCCGATCGAGATGGACGACGGCTCCATTGCCCATTTCGAGGGCTACCGGGTGCAGCACAACCTCTCGCGCGGTCCCGGCAAGGGCGGTGTGCGCTTCCACCCGGATGTGACGCTGGAGGAAGTGATGGCGCTGTCGGCCTGGATGACGGTCAAGACCGCCGCGGTCAACCTGCCGTACGGCGGCGCCAAGGGCGGCATCCGCGTCGACCCCAAGAAGCTTTCGTTGAAGGAACTGGAGAAGGTCACCCGCCGCTACACCAGCGAGATCGGCCTCATCATCGGCCCGCACAGCGACATCCCGGCGCCCGACGTGAACACCAACGCCCAGATCATGGCCTGGATGATGGACACCTATTCGATGAACGTCGGCGGCACCGCCACCGGCGTGGTCACCGGCAAGCCGCTCCACCTGGGCGGTTCGCTCGGCCGCGTGAAGGCCACCGGCCGTGGCGTCTTCGTCACCGGACGCGAAGCGGCGCGGCGCCTGGGACTCGACCTGCGCGGCGCGCGGATCGCAGTGCAGGGCTTCGGCAATGTGGGTTCGGTCGCGGCCGAGCTTTTTGCCGAGGCGGGCGCCAAGATCGTCGCTGTACAGGACCACACCGGCACGATCTTCAACGACAAGGGCCTCGACCTCGCCACGCTGGTGCCGATCTCCCGCACCGACGGCGTCGTCGCCTTCAAGGGCGGTGACGTGATCGACAACGAGTCCTTCTGGGACGTGGCCTGCGACATCCTCATCCCCGCGGCGCTGGAAGGCCAGGTGACCGCGGAGCGCGCGCAGAAGACCAAGGCCAGGCTGGTGCTCGAAGGCGCGAACGGCCCGACGGTGCCCACGGCCGACGACATCCTGGCCGAACGCGGCGTGCTGGTGGTGCCGGACGTGATCTGCAATGCCGGCGGCGTGACGGTGAGCTACTTCGAATGGGTGCAGGACTTCTCGTCCTTTTTCTGGGACGAGGACGAGATCAACGAGCGCCTCGACCGCATCATGATGAACGCGCTCAACGGCATCTGGGACAAGGCCGACCAGCACAAGATCAGCCTGCGCACCGCCACCTACGCGGTGGCTTGCGAACGCATCCTGATGGCTCGCCAGGAACGCGGCCTTTACCCGTGATCTGCGCATGATCGAGGTGCCCGCCGCGGAACTGGCGCGCATCGATGCCTTGCTGGCCGACGGGCGGCGCAAGCTGCTCGGGCTGGTGGGCGCGCCCGGCTCGGGCAAGTCGACCTTGGCGGAGGCGTTGCTGAAGGCGTTGCCGGGTCGCGCGCAGGTCGTGCCGATGGACGGGTTCCACCTGGCCAACGTGGAGCTGCAGCGGCTGGGCCGCGCCGGTCGAAAGGGTGCGCCGGATACCTTCGACAGCGCGGGCTACGTCGCCCTGCTGCGGCGCCTGCGCGAGCAACGCAATGGCATCGTCTACGCGCCTGAATTCCGGCGCGAGATCGAGGAGCCGATCGCCGGCGCCATCGCCGTACTCCCACAGACGCAGCTGGTCATCACCGAGGGCAACTACCTGCTGCTCGACGAAGGGCCCTGGGCCGGGGCTGCACCGCTGCTCGACGAGATCTGGTACGTCGACGTGGAGGATGAACTTCGACGGGATCGGCTCGTGCGGCGCCACGAGCAGTTCGGTCGCAGCCGTGCCGACGCGCTGGCCTGGGTCGAGCAGACCGACGAGCCCAATGCCCGCTGCATCGCCGCCACGCGCGGCAGGGCGCATCGCGTGGTCCGGTTGGACGATTGAGTCGACGGACAGGGGAACGCGCGGCGCCGCGGCATGTCCAAGGGGAGCCGCTGGCGGCCAGTTGCCGCTAGCATTCCGAGTCTCGTCTTCCCATGTCCGCCATGCGCTTCCCGATTTCCCACGCAGCCGCTGCCGCGCTGCTCTTCTCGCTGCTCGTCGCAGGATGCAGCACGGCGACGCGTCGCGTCTCGTACGAACCCGAGGGTTTCGACTCCACCACCACCCACACCCGCACCTACGTCGCCACCGAGGCACAGACCTGCGAGGCAGCCCGCCGGGCACTGCTGAGCCAGGGCTACATGATCACCGCGGGCAATCACGAACTCGTCACCGGCCGCAAGAGCTTCCAGCCCGCATCGGAAGTGCATGTGGAGGTCGAATTCCGCGTGGTCTGTGCAAGGGAGAGCAATGGCCGGAACGGGCCGCGCAGCACCATCGCCTTCGCCAGCGCGCTGCAGGACCGCTATGGGATCAAGAAGGTCAACAACTCGGCGACGGTGGGCGTCGGGGCGATCGGCTCGCTGTCGTTGCCGTTCTCGTCCAGCGACGACGCGCTGGTCAAGGTGGCGAGCGAGACGCTGACCGACGAGCGCTTCTACGACCGCTTCTTTGCGCTGATCGAACGTTTCCTGCCCGAGGCGGCCGAGGAGTCGCCGGCGGAGGCAAGACCGGTTCTTCCGCAGCAGCCGCCCATCGAAACACCGCTGCGGGACGTGCCGCTCTCGCCGACGCGCGGTTGAGGCTTCGCCTCAGGCTTCCGCGCGCCCCATCGCGCGGCTGAGGGCCGATTCGAGCTGCTCGACGCTGAAAGGCTTCTGAAGCCAGGACGAATCCGGGATGGGCGTCGCGGGCGGCGGCCGCCCGGTCGCGAAGATCACTTCGAGCTTATGGCGGGCGCGCAGGCTCTCGACCAGGTCCATGCCGGAGAGCGCCGGCAGGCCGATGTCGGTCAGCAGGACGTCGAAGGCACCGTCCAGGAAGCGGTCCTTGGCAATCTCGGCGCTGCGCACACCGGCGGCCCAGTGGCCCAGCAACTCGAGCATCTCCACGGTGGCCGACAGCGCGTCGGGATCGTCTTCCACGACCAGAACGCGCAGCCCCTTGGCCGGTTCCGCCCGCAGTCCCGCTCCGTCCTTCACTGTGTTTGCCATCATCTTTTTCTGGGGAAAACCTCAATGTAGAACGCTGGCGCGCGAAGCGGGATTGCCCGAAGCGCGGATTTCCATGTAGGAAGCCTGCCCTTGGACCTGCAGCGCCGTTTGTGCGATTCTGCGGGGATGATCAAGATCGGAACGCTCTGCTATGTGGTCCCGAGTTGCCTGGCCAGCCCGCTCACGCAGAAGGCCGTCGGCAGGATCGTCGAGGTGGTGTCGGCGCCGTACGAGGCTCCCGACTGGACCTACTTGCCGGGCACGTACTACGACGTGATGTTCGAAGGCTGGACCTTCTACTGCCGCAGCGACAAGTTGCGCCCCATCTCGGACCCCGGCGCCGACCTGTCCGAGACGACTGCGACCGAGACGGAACGCACCGCCTGAATCAGCGGACCAGCGTCGACTTGCCGAAGAGGCTTTCGATCAGCTCGACCGCCACCTCCGCCGTGCGGTTGCGCACGTCCAGCGCCGGGTTGAGCTCGACCACGTCGAGCGAACCGAGCCGGCCGGTGTCGGCGATCATTTCCATGCAGAGTTGCATTTCGCGCCAGGTGGGTCCGCCGCGCACGCCGGTGCCGACGCCGGGCGCGTAGTCCGGATCGAGGCAGTCCAGGTCGAAGCTCACATGCAGATGGGTGTCCTCGTCGACGTCCTGCAGCGCCTCGGTCATCGTCGTGCGCATGCCATGCTCGTCGATGTGGCGCATGTCGAACACGTTGAGGCCGAGCGCGCGGATGGCAGACTTTTCCTCCGCGTCGACGCTGCGGATGCCGATGAAGCGGATCGCGTCGTGCTCGAAGGCGGCGCGCTCGCCGCTCCAGCCGGTGAGCGCCGCCGGCCCGTGGCCGAGCAGGCAGGATACGGGCATGCCGTGCAGGTTGCCGCTGGGGCTGGTGGTTTCGGTGTTGACGTCGGAATGCGCGTCGAGCCACAGGACGCGCAGCTTCTGCCCACGCCGGCGAACATGCCACGCGATGGCGCTGATGGAGCCGACGGCGATGCAGTGGTCCCCGCCCAGCACGACTGGCAGGCGGTTCGCGCCCAGCGCCTGGTCGACCGCGTCGTACACCAGCCGGTTCCATGCCACCACTTCGTCGAGATGGTGGAGCCCTTCAGCAGGGGCTTCCCAGGGCGTGGCGGGTCCGGCGAGATTGCCTCGGTCGACGATCTCGAAGCCCATCCGCGCCAGCATGCCCGCCAAGTCGGCCACTCTCAGCGCGTCGGGGCCCATGCCGGCGCCGCGGGTGCTGGCGCCGATGTCGGTCGGCGCGCCAATCAGTTGAAGGGTGGCAGTCATGGGCAGGGGCCTCCGTAAGGTGTCGAACGTCCGACACCTTACGGTACAGCATGCCCGTGACTCAAGCCGCGACGGTCTTGCGTTTGACCGCCTTGCGCGCCACGATCTTTTGCGGCACGGGCTTGCGAGCCGGCGCCTTGCGTGGACGCGCTGGCGCCTCGCTCGAGGTGCTTGCAGGTGCCGTGTCGGCCGTTGCCGCTGGTGCGTCCAACGCCTTCACCTTCGCCAGCAGCGCGTGATGCTCATCGACCAGATAGTCGGCAATGTCGCCCACGTCGGGCACCGCGCGCCGGCAGGCGATCAGGCCGAAATCCAGCATGCCGTTGTAGCTCTGCACCGTCATGTTGAGCGCCATGCCGTGGCTCGGTATCGACACCGGGTAGTAGGTCTTCAGCTTCGCGCCGGCGAAATAGAGCGCCACCGGCGCGCCCGGCACGTTGGAGATCACCACGTTCGCGACCGGCGGGAGCCGGTCCGCAAAGCCCGAGCGGCCATACATCGACGCCAGGCCCGACATCAGCCAAGGCGCGCCGAACGAGGGGAAGTCGGTCGGTATGGCCGCCTTGATGTTGCCCATCAGCGACTTCGCGGCCGCCGACGATTCGCCGATGGCCCGGATCCGCTCGATCGGATCGGCCACGTCGGTCGCCAGCGTCATGACGGTCATCGAGACCTGGTTGTTCGAGGTCGTGTCGCCCGGCTCCCGCAGCGTGACGGGGATCGCCGCCGTCAAGGGCTTCTTCGGCAGCTTGCCGTGGTCCGACAGGTAGCGGCGCAGTGCGCCCGCGCAGAGTCCGAGCACCACGTCGTTGAGACTCGCGCCCAGGCGCCTGCCGACCTGCTTCACTTCCGCGAGCGGGATGGAACGCACGGCATAGGCACGCTGGTTGGTGATCGCGACGTTGAGCGGTGTCTTGGGGCCGAGCAGGTTGAGGTTCTTCGGCAGCTTCCAGAGGCTGCCGGCCCTGTTCTTCGGCTGCGGGACCACGATGCTCTTCACCGCGCGCGCCATGTCGGGAAAGGTCTTCACCAGCTTGACGTACTGCTGCAGCGTGTTGGTGAGGGCCGCGCCGGCAAGCTCGGCCACGCCGAGCTGGTAGCGGTTGCGTCGCGCGATCTGTCGCGGGGCCTTGATCGCGCGGGGCTCGGGCGTCAGGTCCATGATCGCCTCCGCGAAGGCCGCGCCCGCCTGCCCGTCGATGCCGGCATGGTGCAGCTTGGAGTACAGCGCCACGCCGCCGTCCTGCAGCCCGTCGATCACGAAGAACTCCCAAAGCGGCCGGCTGCGGTCCAGCAGCGTCGAATGGAGACGCGCCACGTACTGTTCGAGCTGCCGCATGGTGCCGGGCCGCGGCAGGGTGACTCGCCGCACGTGGTAGTCGAGATCGACATCGTCGTCGTCCACCCACACCGGGTTCGACAGCTCGAAGGGCATCAGTGCGAGCTTGCGCGTGAACACTTCGGAGAGGTGCATGCGGCTTTGCACATGCGCCTTCACGTCCTCGTAGAAGTCGCCCTTGTAGCCGGCCGGAAGCTCCAGCACGTGCAGGCCGCCGACGTGCATCGGCGTCTCGGGTGTCTCGGTGTGCAGGAAGGTCGCGTCAAGGCCGCTGAGATGTTTCATGGGTGTCCCCTCCTGGCGTTTTGGCGCAGCGTCGGGCGCGGCGCGAAGGGAAATGATCCCCAATGTGCACAGGCCCCGATAGCGGGTAACCCCGATGGCGCCGGCGCTTGCGCGGGCAGGCTCTCGTCGTAGCATCGCCCTGGCAGGAAATTGGGGCAGTTGGCCTAACTATCGAACCGTTCTAGTTTTTCACGCCTAGGGCTTTCAGAAGAAGATGACCCCATCGCGTCGGAATGCATGGCGCGAGTTGTCGCAGGGACCGAATCCCGGCGCATGTGTCCATCAACTTCAAGGAAATTCACCATGTCCACGCAAACCATCTCCACCGCTGCCATCCACGTCGTCGGCCAGTACAACGACGCCGGCAAGACCCTCGTCAGCGCCTACCGCACCGGCGCGCACCGCCTGCTGGGCGGCGCCGCTTCGCGCTACAGCGCCTTCCTCGGCGAGCGCGAGCTGCCGATGGTGAGCGACGACATCAAGGCCCGCCTGCTCGGCGCGCAGGAAAAGGTCACGGGCTTCCTGGCCAACCGTCTCGACATCGACACCAGCCGCGTCGTCAACCTGATGGACCGTGTCGCCACCGGCGCCACCAGCGGCATCGAATCGATCTCCAACGTCGTGGCCCGCGTCGAAGCCCCCCTGGGCGCGTCGGTCATCGAGACCCTCAACCGCGTGAACCAGCCGATCGCCAACGTGTCGGTGAAGATCGCCGACAAGATCGCCGCCGGCGCCAAGCAGATCGAAAGCCGCGTCGCGGGCGCGACGGAAGCCGCCCCGGTGGTCAAGGCCGCCAAGCCGAAGGCCAAGACCGCCACCCGCCGCGCCGTTCGCACGGTCGCGACCAAGGCGGACTGATCGCCACCGCGGGCAGCCGCGCATCTTCTGAAACGTCCTTCTGGAGCAACGCATGGCGACTCGCCGCGATGAAACTGTCAGCGTGAAGAAGAAGCCGGCGGCCCCGGCCACGAAGGCGGCGCCGGCCAAGAAAGCCGCGCCGCGCAAGCGGGCGGCGCCCAAAAAGGCCGCGGCGCCCGAGACCATTGCCCAAGAAGCGGCTGTCTCGCAAGAGCAGGCCGGCGCCAAGGGTCTGCTGCGTGCAGGCCTGAAGGCCTTGGGCACGGTGCGCGACGACGTCGTCAAGCGCCAGACCAACGTGATCGAAAGCTTGCTCGGCATGGGCAAGCCGCCGGTCCTCGACACTTTCGGCATCCGCAAGTTCGAGGACGTGTTCGACCAGCGCGTCGCGACCGCGCTCGAGCGCCTCGGCATGCCGACCGCGCAGGAGATCCAGGAACTACGCGAACAGATGCGTCAGGTGCTCGAACACCTCGAACGGGCCGAAGCCGGCCGACGCAAGCGCTGAGGCCCAGCGGACCGAGCCCACATCCTCCGACCGTGGCCAGCCCCAACACGCGAGAACGCATCCTGCAGGCCAGCCTGGCGCTGTTCAATGCGCAGGGACTCGCTGCCGTGTCGACACACCGCATCGCGGCAGAGCTCGAGATCAGTCCCGGCAACCTGCACTACCACTTCAAGGCCAAGCAGCTCATCGTCGACCGCCTTTTCAGGCGTTTCGAGGAACGGCTTGAATCGCTCAATGCATCGTCGGACACTGTGCGGGCGATCGATGACCTGTGGCTGGCGCTGCACCTGCGCTTCGAGGCCATCGACGCATACCGTTTCGTCTACCGCGACATGGCCTATCTTTCCAGCGAATACCCCGCGCTCGGTGAGCGTGCGCAGGCGCTGACCGCGCAGAACCTGCTGGCGGCCCAGGCGCTGTGCGAGACGCTGCTTGCCGCCGGCGTCATCGAGGCCACGGCCGAGGAGGCACAGATGCTGGCGCTCCAGATGGTCTTCACGACCACGTGCTGGCTGTCCTTCGAGCGGCTGGTGCCGGGGCGCGATGCCCTGCAGCAGGCCGACCCGGGCCTTGCTGCTTTCTACACGCTCACGTTGATTGCACCGTATGTATCGCGCGAATCGAGGGCTTACCTCGATTACCTGCGGGGCAAATACCTCGGATAAATGAGCCGCCGTCCGACTGGCAGACCGTCAGCGTGACCGCATATTCGAAGGAATGACAAGGAAACAACGATGATGACCGCCGCTCACGAACCGATCGCCCCGCCTTCGCGCCTCCTGCTGCTCGCCGAGACGCGTGCCCTCTGGGAGGCCGGCGCGGCCCTGGCCTTGTGGCCGCTGTTGCAATTGGCGCCTCGCGGCGATGGCCATTCGGTGCTGGTTTTGCCGGGGCTGGTGGCGAGCGATCTTTCGACGAAGCTGCTGCGTCGCTATCTGAAGAGTCGCGGCTACGACGCGCACGGATGGGGCCTGGGCCGCAATCTGGGGCCGCGCAAGGGCGTGGAGGCCGGCATGCTGCAGAAGCTCCAGGAACTGCATGAGACGAGCGGTCGCAAGGTGAGCCTGGTGGGCTGGAGCCTCGGCGGCGTGTACGCGCGACTGCTGGCATCGACCCATCCCGAGCTCGTGCGCAGCGTGGTCACGCTGGGCAGTCCGTTCACGGGCAGCACGCGGGCCACCAATGCATGGCGCGTGTATGAAGGCGTGAGCGGCCAGAGTTCGGAAGACCCGAGGCGCATGAAGCATGTTCAACCGACACCGTCGATGCCGACGACTTCGATCTTCAGCCGGAGCGATGGTGTGGTGGCGTGGCGCTGCAGTTTGGAAGAGACGGGGCCGCAGTCGGAGAACATCGAGGTGGTGGCCAGCCATCTGGGGTTGGGGGCGCATCCGGCTGTGATGTATGCGCTGGCGGATCGACTCGCTCAGCCTGAGGGGCAGTGGAAGCCGTTTGATCGGGGGACCTTTGGGCCTTTGGTTTATCCGGATCCTGCTCGGGCTCACTGAGGCTTTGTTTTGACGCCGCGGGTGGCGTCGTCGGGCGGTGTGCCCTGTGCCGGCCGACGTCACCGGCCGCTTCGCGGCTTCCCTGCGCTGCTCACGGTACGCGGGGTCCGCGCAAACTCGCTTCGCTCAAACACGCGCGGCCCTTTTTCCGCGCACCGCTGCGCTGCTCGGCGGTGCCTCAACGGCCGGCACAGGGCACACCGCCCGACGACGCTGGGACGCTGTGGTGGAACTGTCCGCCGCAACCGTTGTGATTGCGCGCAGGCTGCAACGCTAGAGACGCCCGCAACCGTTGTCCACTCACGGAGCCCGGTAGGTGGTGCGGGCTGGGCGACCCCTCTACGCCGCCGAAGCGCGCAGCTTCAGGCGGAAAAAGGGCCGCGCGTGTTTGAGCGAAGCGAGTTTGCGCGGACCCCGCCTGAAGCGAGCACTGCAGGGCAGTCCGAAGGACCGGCGTAGCGGGGTCGACCGGCCCGCACCGCCTACCGGGCGCTCCCACCAGCGCGAGCAATAGACCTAAGCCCCCGCCCAAACATCCAACACATAGCGCTTGTCAGCAATCATCCCATCCATCCAGGCGCTCCCATCCTTCCCATGCTCGCGCGCGATGTCGGAGAGGGCTCGCCGCACATCAGGCTCCATCCGCGACCCATCCCCGCACACGTAGACGATCGCACCCTCATCGAGCAAACGCCAGGCATGCGAAGCCTGCTCACGAATCAGGTCCTGCACATAGACCTTCCGTTCCCCGGCACGCGAGAACGCAGTGTGGAGTTGGGTCACACCGCGATCCGCCCATCCCTTGAGTTCGTCCGCGTAGATGAAATCCTGCTCCGGATGCCGGCACCCGAAGAAGAGCATCGCTTCTCCAGGTTTCGCGCCATTCGCAATCATCGCCGCACGCTCCTGCAGAAAGCCGCGGAACGGTGCCAGACCCGTACCCGGCCCCACCATGATGACCGGCCGTGCAGGATCGTCCGGCAGCCGGAAACCTTCCGCGGTCGTCTCCCGCACCACGCCATGCACGACCTCCCCGGCCTGCGCGCGCGACAGGAAGTTCGAACAGACACCCTCGAACTTGCCGAACCCCGAGCGTGCCGGCCCGCACACCACACCCACCGTCACACTGCAACGCCCACCATCCACCACCGGTGATGATGAGATCGAGTAATAGCGCGGCGTCAGTGGCGACAGCATCTCCAAAAACTGCGCGAAGGGCAGCTGGCAGGCCGGAAACTCCTCCAGCAGATCCAGCACCGACTTGCGCTTCGCCAACACCTCGCTCTTGTAGAGCGCCGCCGAGCCCTCGTCCGCACCCGACAGCGCCACCAGCTTCGGCTTCGTGAAAGGGCACTCCGTGTGTGCCGCAAGAAGCGCGATCTGCTTGCGCGTCGCCACGTCCTGAAGCTCCACGTAGTCGCCCAGCAGACGGTCCACCGCGATCACCTCGTCCACCGGCAAGGCCGCCTTGCGACCCGCCGCCGCCTGCAATCGCACATGGGCGTTGCGCTCGAAGCCGAAACGCGCCATCGCACGCTCCACCTGCGCCGGGCCATTGCGCGGAACCACGCTCAAGTGATCGCCCGCACGGTAGCTCACGCCTTCCGGCAACTGCAGTTCGACATGGCGCGTCGAGCGCGCCTCCGTCGACTCGGCGCCAGTGCGCTGCAGTTCCCGGTTCTCGATCACCCGCATCGGCACGGCACCAAGCGCGTCGACCAGCGCATTCTTCTGCGGCGGCGGCAGTTCCTCCAGCGTATAGAGCGGCTCGCTCTGCGCCGGCGTGTCCGCGCCCGCCTTGAGATCGAAGGCCGCCACCAGCGTCGGCCACAGCGCATCGCTCCAATCCTGGAACGCGCCATCCATGTCTTCACGCGCATCGCCCTCGCCACGTGCATGCAGGCGTGTGGCGCCCAGCGCCGCGAGGCGCTCGTCAATGCGGCGCGGCACCGATTGATAGGTCGATGCCCAGTCCGTGTTGCCGCAACCGAACACCGTGAAGTGCACACCCTTCAGCGAATCGTCCGCCTTGTCGAGCCAGCGATGGAACTCGGCCGCGTTGTCCGGCGCCGCGCCGTTGTACGAAGCGCAGACGATCGCGACCGCGCCGTTGGCGGGCAGGCGCTCGGCATAGTCGTCGAGCGACGCGAGCTGCGTCGAGAAGCCGCGCATCTCTCCGGCTTCGGCAAGCTGACGTGCGAGGTCCTCGGCCGTCCCGAGGTTGGAGCCCTGAAGGACCAGCAGCGAAGTGCCATGGCGTGCCGCGTGCGACCTGGCGGCCGCCGGCTTCTCCGCAGTGGCCTGCACGACCTGCACCGCCGCCTCGCCGCGCGGCCGCGTCGCCGGATCGCGCAGCACCGCCTTGATCCTGAAACCCTCGGGCTTGATCGTCAGCGCCTCCTTGATCTTCAACTGGTAGCCCGTGTGGTCGACCAGCTCGAACCGCTGCAGGATCATCCCCAGCGTCAGCACCGCCTCCTGCAAGGCGAACTGGCGGCCGATGCAGGCGCGCTGGCCGTTGCCGAAGGGCTTGAAGGCGTTCACCGGCCGTTCGCGTTCCGCCTCCCGGCTGAAGTGGTCCGGGTTGAAGCGGTCGGCATCCTCGCCCCACACCGCCTTGTCGCGATGCAGCGCCAGCGCATGCAGGATGACCATGTTCCGCCGCTTGATCGTGTATTGCCCGCCGATGGTCGTGTCCTGCTTGGCGGCCATCGCGATCGCCGGTGCGGTCGGGAACATGCGCAGCGATTCTTTCAGCACCTGCAGCACATAGGTCAGCCGGTTGACCTGCGCATAGGTCGGCTTCACCAAAGAATCGGGGCCGAACACGCTGTCGACCTCTGCCCGCGCCTTCGCCATCGCCTCCGGGTTGTTCAGCAGGAAGTAGATGGCGAACGAGAGTAGGCCGCTCGTCGTCTCGTGCCCCGCGATCAGGAATTCAATGCACTCGTCGCGAATCTGCCGGTCATCCAGGCGCTCGCCCGTCTTCTTGTCGACGCCGGCGATCATGTAGCTCAGCAGGTCGGGCTTGGTCGCGATGTCGGCGCCGCTCTCGCGCCGCTCGCGCACGATGTCCTCGACCATCTTGTGCATGTAGCGCACGTCCTTGCGCTGCTGCGCGAGTTCCTTCTTGAGCATGAACTCCTCGAGCGGGATGCCACGCCGGTTCTGTACCGTTTCCAGCGTGCGCACCATCGCATCCACGAAGGGATGGAAACCCTCGCGGTAGAACGAGTTGAAGCGGTAGCCGAAGCCGCACAGGCCGATGGTGTCGAGCGTGAGCGCGGTCATGTCGCGCACCACGTCGACCTCCTCGTCGAAGTTCAGGCGCTCCCACTTGGTCACCAGCTGCTCGGCAATGTCCAGCATCATCGGGTGGTAGGCCTGCATCGCGCGCTGGCTGAAGTTCGCCAGCAGGATGTTGTGCGGCTTCGACCAGGTCGACTCGTGCGTGTCCGACGTGAAGAGCCCGTGCGAGAGCGCACGCAGTCGTCGCAGCGTGCCCTTGGTGCTCTTGTCGAAGCGTTTCTCGTCGCAGAGTTCGTCGACCAGCGCGGCGGACGACACAACGATCACCGGCATGCCCGGCATGTCGAGCCAGTAGATCGCGCCGAGATCCTGCGCGATCTTCCACATGTCCAGCACCGGCGAGTCGGAACCGATGGACAGGATGTTGCCGACGAAGGGCTTCTTCGCCGGATGCGGAATCGGATACAGCGCGTTCTTGCCTGCCATGGTCATGCCCTTTGCTCGTGCCGATTGCGGGCCGCGGGTGCGGGTCCCGCAGTATCTCGACGGCAGAGGGGGGCGGCAGGCCGGGGTATTCCCTGATCCGATCAGGGGCGGGCCATCTTGCAGTCCGTGCCTTGCGCCAGTTCGTTGCCGGTATAGACCGCGTCGGTGCGGAAGCCGTAGTTCGTGCCTTCCCAGCCGACCTTCACCGTCTTGCCGTCGACCGGTGCAATGGTGTTGACCACCTGCGGCAGCAGCAGCTGATGGTCTTCGGCACGCATGCGGACCGGGCCGACCACGGAATCGAAACTGAGGTCCTCGAGGGCGCGGGCGACCTTGGGCGTGTCGGTGCTGCCGGCCTTGTTGATGGCGGCGGCCAGCAGGCGCGGCGTCATGTCGATGCGCGGCGCCAGGAAGTCCTTGCCGGTCTTCGCCTTGTAGCTTTTCGCGAGCGCATCGACCTTGGGCGAATCGGCCTCGCCGGGGTGCCACTCGGCCACCCAGGTCAGTTGGCCCAGCCCGGCCTGCGACACGGCGAGCACCGTGCCGGGCACCGCACCCGCGCTGTGGTTGAAGTAGCGCAGGTTGTAGCCCGCATCGCCGGCGGCTTTCAGCAGCAGGGTCATGTCCTGCCCCCAGTTGCCGGTGATCAGCGAATCGGCGCCCGATTGCCTGACGTTGGCGAGGTAGGGCGCGAAGTCCTTCACCTTGCCGATCGGATGCAGCGTCTCCCCGACGAACTGGATGTCGGGACGCGCCAGGCCGACCAGTTGCCGGCCGTAGCCGGCCCACTGCTTGCCGTGCGCGTAGTCCTGGTTGAGGAGGTAGACCTTCTTCACGTCCGGCGTCTTCTTGATGTAGTTGGCGATCGCCTTCATCTTCATCGCCGTGTTGGCATCGGTCTGGAAGTGCCAGAAGCTGCACGACTTGCCGGTGAGTTCCGGGTCGATCGACGAATGGTTCAGCACCAGCAGTTCCTTGCCCGGGTTGCGCTGGTTCCAGCGGTTCACCGCCTGGACCAGCGCGCTCACCACCGAGGAGCCCGAGCCGCCCGTGACGATGGCGCGCGCACCCTGGTCGATGGCCGCCTGCAGCGCGCTCTGGCTTTCCTGTGCCGAGAGCTTGCTGTCGAACTGGAGCAACTGGAGCCTGGTGCCGCCCAGCACGCCGCCCTTGGCATTGATGTCCTCGATCGCGAATTGCGTGTGCGTCAGCATCAGTTCGCCCACGTTCGCGAACGGGCCTGAGAGCGGGTCGATGTAGGCGATCTTGTAGGTCTGCTGGGCGTGAGCGGCGCCGGCCGTGAGCAGGGCCGCGGCCGCGACGGGCGCAAGCAGGCTGGGGAACTTCATGGACTGTCTCCGTGGTGAGGAAAGAAGGGTCGCGGAAGGGGCGGCTGTCAGACGCCGCGCGCCCGCACGCCGAGCACGCGCCAGGCCAGCCGCGAAAGCTCGGCCACGACCTCGTCGGGCGAGAGGCGGCCATCGGGCCGGTACCAGCTGTAGAGAAAACCGGGCAGGCTCAGGGCGGCAAAGGCGGTGATCTTGGTCTCGACGAAGTCGAGATCGCCGTCGCGCCGTGCTTCCTCCAGCAGAGGAAAGAGCTGGTCATAGAAGTGATGCGCCAGCTTCTTCTGCGCGTCGATGTACTCGGGCCGGTAGACCTGCGGTTCCCTGTAGGCGAAGAAGGCGCAGGGATGGTGCGACACCGTCGCGCGAATCAGTCGCTCGATGCCTTCCTTGACCTTCTCGACCGCGGGGCGCGTATCGCCGGCGGCGAAGTCCATCGCGGTGAAGCAGTCGACCGCGGGCCGCCACGACAGGGTCTCGAAGATCTCCTGCTTGTCGCGGAAGTAGTAGTAGACGAAAGGCTTGGTGGCACCGAGCGCGCGAACGATCTGCGCCATCGTCGTGTTGGCGTAGCCCTGCGCCGCGAAGAGCTGCGCCGCGGCCTGGAGGATGCGCTCGCGCTGCACGTCCGTGCCTGCGGTGGCGGCGCGCTGGCGGCCCGTGCCCTGCGGCAGGTCGGTTCTCGTCGAAGGCGTATTGCCGCGCCCAGAGGGTTTGTGCGGTGTCGCCGAAGTTATACCCATGGGTAGGATTGTTGGTGCACCATGCAGCGATGACAAGCGGCCCGGCCCTATCGATAACCCTGTGAGACTGACGCCATGGAGACAACCCAGCTTCCCGACCGCCCGCAGCAGCCGCTGCACGCGTACCTTCGCACGCATGCGCGCGAGCGTGGCGATCAGCCGGCCTGCATCTGGTACGGACAAACCTTCACCTATGCCGAGCTGGATGCCGCCAGCGATGCCTTCGCGGCCCGCTTGCAGGCGATCGGCGTGGGCGAGGGCGAGCCGGTCGTGCTGTTCCTCAACAACTGTCCGCAGTACCTGGTGGCGCACTACGGCATCCAGAAGATCGGCGCCATCGTGTGCCCGAGCGGTCCGCTCAACAAGGAACACGAGCTGGCCTACCAGGTCAACGACCTGAAGGCGCGCGTGATCGTCGCGGCTTCGTCGCTGATGCCCGTGGTCGACAAGGTTCGCGCGGCGAGTGCGCTCGCGCATGTGTTCGTCGTGCACTATGCCGACCTGTTGCCGGCCGCGGCGACGATCGACGTGCCGGCCGATCTGGTCGCAGCACGACGCGAACCACGCACTGTGCCTTCGGGCAGCGAGGACTTTCTGGCGGTCATGAAGAGCGGCCATCGGCCGGCGCCGGTGGAAGTCTCCCTCGACGACGTCGCGTTGATGACCTACACCTCCGGCACCACCGGGCTTCCCAAGGGCGCGATGCTGACTTACGGCAATGCGCTCTTCAAGACCCGCGCCGCCGCCGACTGCAATGGCGTGACCGGCAGCGACGTGCTGTTGTCGGTCGCGCCGCTCTATCACATCGCCGGCATGCTGATGGGCGTCAACGTGCCGGTGCTCACCGGCGCCACCTCCGTGCTGCTGCATCGCTTCGAGCCGCGTACCGTGCTCCAGGCGATCGACCGCTACAAGGTCAGCTGGTGGTACAGCATCGCGCCGATGAACGTGGCCTGCATGCAGGTGGAAGGCATCGACGGATTCGACCTCGCGAGCCTGCGCATGAACCCCGTCACGAGCTTCGGCATCGCCTTCACTGAGCCACTGGCGCAGCAATGGAGGGGCTTCGCAGGGAACTGCAGTTCCTTCGAGGCCGCCTACGGTCTCAGCGAGACCCACACCTGCGACACCTACACGCCGCACCACGCGCCGCGGTGGGGCACGCAAGGCATCGCGGTGCCGGGCGTGACGATCCGCATCGTCGACAGCGACACCGGCGAGGACAAGCCGGTGGGCGAGGTCGGCGAGATCGTGCTGACCAGTGCGGGGTCCTTCAAGGGCTACTGGAACAAGCCCGAGGCCACGGCCGCCACATTGCGCAACGGCTGGGTGCACACCGGCGACATGGGCAAGCTCGATGCCGACGGCTATCTCACCTTCATCGGGCGCTTCAAGGAAATGATCAAGGTGTCGGGCTACAGCGTGTTTCCCGAGGAGGTCGAAACCATCCTGATCAAGCATCCGGCCGTGGCGCAGGCCGCGGTCATCGCGCAGGCCGACGCCGAGAAGGGCGAGGTGGTCAAGGCCTTCATCGTGAAGAAGCCGGAGATGGATCTCGATGCGGAGGCATTGATCGCCTGGTCGCGCGAGAACATGGCCAGCTACAAGGCGCCGCGTACGGTTCGATTCATCGATGCGTTGCCCACCACCGGCGCCGGCAAGGTGCTGCGCCGACTGTTGAAGGACTGAGCACGTGATGAAGAAAGTGCTGATTGCCAATCGTGGCGAGATTGCCGTGCGTCTGGTCCGCGCGCTGCGTGACCTGGACGTCGCGAGTGTTGCCGTCTACGCGAAGGACGATGCGGCCGCGTTGCATGTGCAACTGGCCGACACGGCCGTCGCGCTGGACGCCACGGGGCCGTCCGCCTATCTCGATGCGGCGGCGTTGATCGCCATTGCGCGCGAACACGGTTGCGACGCGGTGCATCCCGGCTATGGCTTTCTGAGCGAGCGGGCGGATTTCGCGCAGGCTTGCGCCGATGTCGGTCTGCGCTTCATCGGTCCGACACCCGATCAACTCGCGTTGTTCGGCGACAAGGCCCGCGCGCGCGCCCTGGCCGGGCAGTGCGACGTGCCGGTCATGCCGGGCAGCAGCGGCGCCGTGACGCTGGCCGAGGCGCAGGCGTTCTTCGCCGCGCAGCAGGCCGAAGGCGCGGGCGTGATGGTGAAGGCCATCGGCGGCGGCGGCGGTCGCGGCATGCGTGCGGTGTTGGACGCTGCCGACCTGCCGGAGGCCCATGCGCGCTGCATGTCGGAAGCCAAGGCGGCCTTCGGTGTCGAGGGCGTGTACATCGAGCGCCTGATGCGCAACGCGCGCCATATCGAAGTGCAGGTGCTCGGCGACGGCAAGGCGGTGTCGAGCCTGGGCGAGCGCGAATGCACGCTGCAGCGGCGCTTCCAGAAACTCGTCGAGATCGCACCGATCCCCTCATTGCCCGAGGCGCTGCGCGAGCAGGTCACCCAGGCCGCGTTGCGCATGGCGAAGGCGGTCGGCTACCAGGGCCTCGGCACCTTCGAATTCCTGGTCGATGAACATTCGACCGCGCTGCCTTTCGTGTTCATCGAGGCCAACCCGCGATTGCAGGTCGAACACACGGTGACGGAGGCGGTCACGGGACTCGACCTGGTCCAGCTCCAGATCGGCGTCGCGAACGGGCAGACGCTGGCGGACCTGGGCATCGATACGCAACGCACCGCGGCGCAGCGCGGCTTCGCGGTGCAGTGGCGTATCAATGCGGAGACGCTCGACGCGCAAGGCAATGCGCGGCCATCCGGCGGCACGCTCGCGCGCTTCGACCTGCCGGCCGGGTCCGGCGTGCGTGTCGATTCGCACGGCTACACCGGTCTGGCGCCATCGCCGCATTACGACACCTTGCTGGCCAAGCTGATCGTTCATTCATCGTCGCCGCGCTTCGCGGACGTGGTGCGGCGTTCGCTGCGCGCGCTGGAGGAATGCCACATCGATGGCATCGCGACCAATCTCTCGTTGCTCCGTGCGATCGGGCTGCGGCCGGAATTCGAGACGCAGGCTGTTCATACGCGCTTCGTCGAGGCGCATCTGGCCGATCTCCTGGCCGCAGCGGCGCACATCGATGCCGCGGCATCGAAGAGTGCCCGGCCAGTCGCAACGCAAAGCGAAGCGGCCGCGGCGTCGCAGGACGACGGCCTCGTCGTCAAGGCGCCAATGCCCGCGAGACTCGTGCAGCTCGAGGTGGACGTCGGCGACATCGTGCCGGCCGGTGCGCAACTGGGCGTGCTTGAGGCGATGAAGATGGAGCATCTGCTGCATGCACCCTTCGCGGGCCGGGTCGTTGCGTTGCTGGCGCAAGCCGGTGACTACCTGGTCGAAGGCCAGTCGCTGGTGCGGCTCGAGCCGGTCGATGCGCACACGGTCGAGGCCGAGGCCCATGCCGAGCGCGATCTTGACGAGATCCGTCCCGATCTGCAAAAGGTGATCGATCGCCACGCGCCGACGCTCGATGCGAACCGGACGGCGGCCGTCGCGAAGCGTCACGCGCAGGGCGGCCGCACCGCACGCGCCAACATCGCCGACCTTTGCGAACTGGCCGAGGACCCCGGCAACTTTACCGAATACGGCGCGCTCGCCATTGCGGCCCAGACGCGCCGCCGCACGCTGGAAGACCTGATCGCCAACACGCCGGCCGACGGCATGGTGACCGGCATCGGCAGCATCAACGCAAGGCAGTTCGGACCCGAGAAGTCGCGTTGCGTGGTCATGGCCTACGACTACACGGTGCTCGCCGGCACGCAGGGCATGCGCAACCATCACAAGACCGACCGCATGCTCGGCATCGCGCATCAGCTGAAGTTGCCGGTGGTGCTGTTCGCCGAAGGCGGTGGCGGCCGGCCGGGCGACACCGACATGCCGATCGTCGCGGGCCTGAACAACCACACCTTCAGCCAGTTCGCCGGGTTGTCGGGCAAGGTGCCGGTGGTGGGCATCGTCCATGGGCGTTGCTTCGCGGGCAACGCGGCGCTGCTGGGGTGCGCCGACGTCATCATCGCGACCGAGGCCAGCAACATCGGCATGAGCGGCCCCGCGATGATCGAGGGCGGCGGTCTTGGCACCTTCGCGCCGGAGCAGATCGGGCCGAGCAGCGTGCAGTCGCGCAACGGCGTGATCGACATCCTCGTGAAGGACGAGGCGCATGCGGTCGCTGCGGCCAGGCAGTATCTCTCGTACTTCCAGGGGCCGACCAGCGACTGGGAATGCGCCGACCAGCGCGCCTTGCGCCATGCGGTGCCCGAGAACCGGCTGCGCGTCTACGACGTGCGCGCCGCGATGCGAGGCGTCGTCGACACCGGATCGCTGCTGGAGTTGCGCGCAGGTTTCGGTGCCGGCATCGTGACGGCGCTGGCGCGCATCGAAGGCAAGCCGGTCGGGCTGCTCGCGAACAATCCACACCACCTCGGCGGTGCGATCGATGTCGATGCAGCCGACAAGGCGGCGCGCTTCATGCAACTGTGCAATGCCCACGGACTGCCGCTCGTGGCGCTGTGCGACACACCCGGCTTCATGGTCGGCCCCGAGATCGAGGCACAGGCGCAGGTGCGGCATGTGTGCCGCATGTTCATGGTGGCTTCGCATCTGCGCGTGCCGTACTTCGCCGTCGTGCTGCGCAAGGGCTACGGGCTCGGCGCACAGGCCATGACGGCGGGTGGCTTCGATGCGCCGGTCTTCACCGTGGCATGGCCCACGGGCGAATTCGGTGCCATGGGTCTCGAAGGCGCGGTGCGCCTCGGCTTTCGCAAGGAACTCGAAGCGGCGGCCGAAGGCGCCGAGCGCGATGCCCTGTTCAAGAAACTGGTCGCACAGCAGTATGCGAACGGCGAGGCCATCCACATGGCGCAGACGCTGGAGATCGACGCCGTGATCGACCCGGCCGACACGCGTGGATGGCTGGTGCGAGGGCTCGCTTCGGCAGGGGCACCGCAACAACCGGCCACAGCGTACGTCGACACCTGGTAAGGCGGGGCACGAAGGGTCGACACACCGCTACACGACACTTCGCTTGCGGCTTACAAGCAATTCACATGGGGCGGGGAGGATGAAGCTTCCAACAACTCATAGGAGTCCCCATGAAAAAACTCGCAATCACTTTCGCGATGGGCGCCGCATCCCTGTTGTCGCTGGGCGCCGTGATGGTGCCGACCGCGGCGCAGGCACAGGCCGTGGTCTCGGTGCGCGTGGCACCTCCGCCGCCTCGTACAGAGCATGTGCCGCCGCCGCGGCCGGGCTATGTGTGGGCCCCGGGGCATTACGAATGGAGCCATGGCCGCTATGTCTGGCGCAATGGCAACTGGATGCACGCACGCGAGGGCTATGCCTACCGCGCGCCGCAATGGCATGACCGCGGCGGCCACTGGGAATACCAGGCCGGTGGATGGGACAACGATCACGACGGGGTGCCGAACCGGTATGACCGCAAGCCGAACAATCCTTCGCGCAGCTAACGGGCGAGGCGCGCCGGGGCACTGCGAAGCCGCCCCGGCCGCAGTTTGACTGTTTCACTTTCGTGAACGGTCCAGTTCAGATTGACTAGGGTTTTTACTTAGATGTCGGCGCAGAATCGAGCCCACGGGACAGCGAACCAACGCTGTTCTGGGTGAACAGGCCACCGAGCGAGGTAGTCGCCCCAGCGGGGACGGCGCCCACCCAAGACCGGTTCGAATTCATCCTACGCACGTCAAAGGACATCGAAATGAAGACCTCGAAGATCATCGCAGCCGCCGCCCTCACGCTTCTCGCCGCCGCAGGCGCGCAGGCAGAAACCTACGAAGGGGTGCATCCCCTGGTATCGGCCAACAGCCGCGCCACGGTCAGGGCCGAGGCCGTGACTGCCGCGCGCGCCGACAACCCCTACGCCGACGGCGCGGAATCCGGCTTGCCGGCTGTCATCGTCAGCTCCGTCGGCCGCCCGACCGTTCGCAGCCAGGCCGTGGCCGCTGCACACAGCGCCGACCCTTATGCGGAAGGTGCCAACGCAGGTGTAGCACCGATCGTTGCCAGCACCGTGAACCGTGACGCGGTACGCGCAGAAGCACGCGCTGCTGCACGTAGCAACGCGTTGTCCCTGTAGTCCACCCCCAGGCTTGCCCACTTCGTGTGGCCGCCTGCCCCCTTCGAGGGTGGCCTTGGTTGCCCCTTCTGAAAGCCGGCTCGTGCATGACGCATGGGCCGGCTTTTTTATTGACTTAGAACAGCTTGAACACCAAGGGCATCAGCAGCGCGGCGAGCACGACTTGCATGCCGAGTGCGAGGCCGGCATACGCGCCCGCATCGGCATTGACGTGCAGCGCCCGTGCAGCGCCGATGCCATGGGCTGCGGTGCCGAGTCCGAAGCCGCGTGCGGCGTAGCCTTCGGTGCTGGTGGCGATCCGGAGCGCATCGAAAAGATACTTGCCCGACAGGGCGCCGATCATGCCGGTGAGAACCGCGAACACGGCGGAGAGCGCCGGGATGCCGCCGATCTTTTCCGCAATGCCCATGGCCACCGGCGCCGTGACTGATTTCGGCGCGAGCGACAGGACCACGTCGTGCGGCAGGCCCATTGCCCATCCGAGCGCGACGGCCGATCCGCTCGCGGCGGCGCCGCCCAGCAGCGACGCGAGCACCAGCCGGCCGTAGCGCGCGCGCAGTCCGGTGCGCCGTTGCCAGAGCGGCCATGCCAGCGCCACGACGGCCGGGCCAAGCAGGAAGTGGATGAACTGCGCGCCGGCGAAGTAGGTCTGGTAGTCCACATGCGTGAGCAGCAGTCCGCTGGCCAGCACGACGACGGACCACAGCACCGGATTGGCCCAGGGCGCGCCGCCGGCCCGCGTATACGCCGCGTTCGCGAGCAGGTACACGACCAGCGTGGCGGTCAGCCCGAAGAGCGGGGTGGCGGAGAGATAAATCCAGAGTTCGACGAAACGCGGCATGCGGTCAGGCCTTTTTCTTGCGGTCCGGCCAGTAGAGGACCATCGCGGCGACGCCCAGTCCGATCCATGTCGAGAGCGCGATGATCACCAGCATGCGCCCGCCGTACTGCCCGAGCAGGTCGAGGTGCGTCATCACGCCGACGCCGACCGGGACGAAGAGCAACGAAAGATGGGTGAGCAGAAAGCTCGCGCATTCCGCGACGGGCGTGCGGACTACCTCGAAGCGGAGGCCGACGAGCATCAGGATCATGCCGAGCACCGGCCCGGGCAGCGGAAGCGACAGGCCTCGCGAGAGGACTTCCCCGACTGACTGGAACACCAGCAGCCATGCCATGCCGCGCAAACCATTCATTCGCCCACCCCCAGGCTTGCCCACTTCGTGTGGCCGCCCACCCCCTTCGAGGGGGCGCCGCCTGCGGCCCGGCGGAGCCGGTTCCGCGACGGCCTTGGTTGCAGTGAGCTCATTTCAAAAGCGGGGGAGGTCGGGGAAGGGCTGGGCTTGTCCGGCGCGGAACACCTGCTTGCCGTATTCGGCGCAGCGCTGCAGCGTCGGGATGACCTTGCCGGGGTTGAGCAGGCCGGTGGGATCGAAGGCGCGCTTGACGCCGAACATCTGCTCGTTCTCGGCGGCGGTGAATTGCACGCACATGCTGTTGAGCTTCTCGACGCCGACGCCGTGTTCGCCGGACACGGTGCCGCCCATCGCGACGCTGGTCTCGAGGATGTCGGCGCCGAACAGCTCGCAGCGGTGCAGTTCGTCCGGGTTGTTCGCGTCGAACAGCACCAGCGGATGCAGGTTGCCGTCGCCGGCATGGAACACGTTGCAGCAGCGCAGGTTGTACTTTTTCTCCATCTCCTGGATGGCGAGCAGGATGTCGGCCAGGCGCTTGCGCGGGATCGTCGAATCGAGGCACATGTAGTCGGGGCTGATGCGGCCCGATGCCGGAAAGGCGTTCTTGCGGCCGCTCCAGAACTTGAGGCGCTCGTCCTCGTTCTCGCTCACTGCGATGGCTGTCGCACCGCAGCCGCGCAGCACCTCGGTCATGCGGCCGATCTCCTCCTCGACCTCCTCGGGCGTGCCGTCGGATTCGCACAGCAGGATCGCGGCGGCCTCGAGGTCGTAGCCCGCGCGGACGAAGTCCTCCACCGCAGCGGTCATTGGCTTGTCCATCATCTCCAGGCCGGCGGGGATGATGCCCGCGGCGATCACCGCGGCGACCGCATCGCCCGCTTTGCGGACATCGTCGAAGCTGGCCATGATGCAGCGGGCGAGTTGCGGCTTGGGCACGAGCTTGACGGTGACCTCGGTCGTCACCGCCAGCATGCCTTCGCTGCCGATCACGAGCGCGAGAAGGTCGAGCCCCGCGCAGTCGAGCGCTTCGCCGCCGAACTCGACCGGATCGCCCTCGGCGGTGAAGCCGCGCACGCGCAGCACGTTGTGGAGCGTCAGGCCGTACTTGAGGCAATGCACACCGCCGGAGTTCTCCGCCACGTTGCCGCCGATGGTGCAGGCGATCTGGCTCGAAGGATCGGGCGCGTAGTAGAGGTTGAAGGGCGCGGCGGCCTCGCTGATGGCGAGGTTTCGCACACCGCATTGCACGACCGCCGTGCGGCTCACGGGATCGACCTTGAGGATGCGGTTGAACTTGGCGAGCGACAGCGTTACGCCCACCGCATTCGGCATCGCGCCGCCGGAGAGCCCGGTGCCCGCGCCGCGCGCCACCACCGGCACGCCGAGCGCGTGGCAAGTCTTGAGCACGGCCTGCACCTGCGCCTCGTCCTCGGGCAATGCGACGACGAGGGGCCTTTGCCGGTAGGCCGTGAGGCCATCGCATTCATAGGGTGTGGTGTCCTCGTCGTTGGACAGCACCGCATGCGATGGCAGCTTCGCACGCAAGGCACTCACGACCTTGTTCCGAAGCGCGTTGCGGGATGGCGTGGCGACCGGGGGCTCGACCGTCTCAGTGTTCATTCCGCCATTGTGTACGCCTTGGTCGACGACGGCGCGGACCCGAAACTGAAAACGCCGGCGGCCGCGAGCTTGCCCGCTTCGGCCCGCACCACGTCGGCCACGACGGCGATGGCCGAGTTCTGGGCGCGCTCGATGCGCGTGGCCAGCATCAACATGCGGTGCAGCTGCGCGCCGGAGACCTCGGACAGGCGCACGCCGCCCCGTCGCGCTTCCTTGAAGACCGACACCGGCATGACCGTCGCCCAGCGGCCTTGCAACACCAGCTCGCGGATCGCATCGACCGAGTCGATCTCGGCCTGGATGTTCAGGCGTGTCCCGAGCGGCGCGAGGGTGCGCTCCACGATGCCGCGATGCAGCCGCGTCATCAGCAGCGGCACCTTGGCGAGCACGGCCAGCGGGACCACCGGGGGCATGTGGCGGTCCGCCGGTGTGATGAGCGCGAAGGGCTCGGCCAGCAGCGGTTGATGGGCGAGTGCGCGGTTGGGCTCGGGGTTGGTCACCACCGCCATGTCGATCAGACCGCGCTCGAGGCTTTCGAGCAACTGCGGCGTGAAGGCTTCGCGCACGACGAGCCGGACGCCGGCCAGGCCGTGATGGCAGCGCTCGAACACGCCAGGCAGCAGGACGCGCGTGAGCGTGGGCGAGACGCCCAGGACAACGGTGGATTCCGAGGCCGCATCGCCGTTCGTCAGCAGTTGGCGCACCCGCGCGGATTCAGCCAACATGCGCTGCGCCGATTCGTAGAGCGTCGCGCCTTCCTGCGTCAGCCGCACGCCGCGCGGGCCGCGCTGCAGGAGCTGCACGCCCAGTTCGGCCTCCAGATCGCGCAACTGCCGCGTCAGCGCGGACTGCGCGATGGACAGCGCCGTTGCCGCCGCAGTGAAGCCGCCGGCATCGGCGATGGCGACGAAATAGCGCAGGGTGCGGAGGTTCATGGATGGCGCCGGAGGTCGAGCAATCGCAGAATGATATGGCGCCGAACGGAATCGGCATTGGACGATGGTGCGTCGCTTACCTAGACTGCGTACGGATCCAGCAGCACGGAGACACCGGCGAGGCACATGACGACCGATAGCAAAAGCATATGGATTGCCAGCGAGCGCCTCGAGCGTTTCACTGCCGCGGCGCTGGTGCGCGTCGGCCTGCCGACAGCCGACGCCGACCGGGTCGCGAGCCTGATGGCCGAAGCCGACCTGCAAGGCTCGGACGGCCACGGCATCATCCGCCTGCCGCAGTACGTGCAGCGCATCGAGGCGGGCGGCATCAACGTACGTCCCGACATCCGCGTGGTCGAGGAGCGTGCGGCCATGGCGGTGGTGGACGGCGACAATGGCATGGGCCATCTGGTCGTGTCGCACGCGGTCCGCATCGCCATCGAGAAGGCGCGCAACGCCGGCGTGGCCTGGGTGGGCACGCGCCACAGCAACCATGCGGGGCCGGCTTCGCTCTATGCGCGCATGCCGGTCGCGCACGACATGATCGGGCTCTACTTCGCGGTCGGCAATGCCAACCACCTGCCACCCTGGGGCGGCATGGAGATGCTGCTGTCGACCAATCCCATCGCGGCCGGCATTCCCGCAGGCGAGGAACCCGCGGTGGTGCTGGACATGGCGACCACCGTCGCGGCCTATGGCAAGGTGAAGGCCAAGGCGAAGCGGGGCGAGCCGATGCCGGAGGGCTGGATGATCGATCGCGAAGGGCGTCCGCTCACCGATCCGCGTCGTGCGCACGAGGGCTTCCTGATGCCCATCGGCGGACACAAGGGCTATGGCCTTGCGCTGATCGTCGGGCTGCTCGCGGGCACGCTGCAAGGCGCTGCAATGGGCCGCGATCTCATCGACTTCAACGCCGACCACGTCACGCCCACCAACACGGGCCAGGCGATCCTGGTGATCGATCTCGCGGCCTTCGGCGGTGCGGGGCCGTTCAAGGCGGCCGTGGATGCGCTGGTGCGCGACATCCGCAACAGCGAGCGCCTGCCCGGTGTCGAGCGCATCTGGCTGCCGGGCGAACAGAGCCATGGCCGACGCGCGGCGTATGAGAAGAGCGGCGTGCCCGTCGCGGCGGCGCTGGTCGACGACCTCGACCAACTGGCCTTGCGGCTCGGCATCCCGGCGCTGCGCTGACGCGCGCAGCGACGTACAAGAAAGAACGGAGACACGCATGACCTTTCTGAAACGAGTGCTGGTGGCCGCGTGGATCGGCGGCGCGGCAATCGCCGCCCTGGCGCAGACGGCCTATCCGACCAAGCCGATCCGCATGGTGATTCCGCTGGCGGCAGGCAGTGCGGTGGACAATGGCGCGCGCGTCCTCACGCAGAAGATGGGCGTCGATCTGGGGCAACCCTTCGTGCTGGAGAACATCCCGGGTTCATCGGGCCTGATCGGCGCCGACCGCGTCGCGCATGCACCGCCGGACGGCTACACGATCGGCGGATTCAACGACAGCGTGCTGACGATGATCCCGCACATCTACCCGAAGGCGGGTTGGGATGCGCTGACGGATTTCGCGCCGATCTCGCTGGTCGGCACGATCGAATGGGGCCTAGTGGTCCCCCCGGATTCGCCCCTGCGCACGGTGGATGACTTCATCAAGGCCGCGAAGGCATCACCGGGCAAGCTGAACTACGGATCGGGCGGCAGCGGCAGTCCGCAGCACATCGCGATGGCGATGTTCGCCTCACGGGCCGGCATTGCCGTGACGCATGTGCCGTACAAGGGCGCGACGCCGGCGGCGGTCGCGGTGGTCGGCGGCGAAGTGGATGCGGCCTTCCAGGGCCTGGGCACGGTCACCTCGCTGATCCAGGGCGGCAAGCTGCGCCTGCTCGCGGTGTCCACGCCGAAGCGCCTGCCGCAGTACCCCAACGTGCCGACGGTGGCCGAGTCCGGACTGCCCGACTTCTATTTCAACTCGTGGTTCGCGCTGGTCGCGCCCAAGGGCACGCCGAAGGACATCATCGACCGGCTGCATGGCGCGATGCGCGGTGCGCTGGACGACCCCGACACGAACGCCAAGCTCGTCGGCCTCGGCATCACGGTGCGCGGCACGTCGCCCGAGGAGTTCGGACGCGCGATCGGCGAGCAGTACGCGCTCTACCGGAAGGTGATCCAGTCGAACAACATCAAGGCCGACTGAGCGCAGCCGCGCGCAGCTCTAGCGGAAGACGACCGTGCGGTGGCCGTTCAGCAGCACGCGGTGCTCGCTGTGCCACTTGACGGCGCGCGCCAGCACCTGGCTTTCGGTGTCGCGGCCGCGCGCGGTGAGGTCGTCGACGGTGTCGGTGTGGTCGGCACGCTCCACGTCCTGCTCGATGATCGGGCCCTCGTCGAGGTCGGCCGTCACGTAGTGGGCGGTCGCGCCGATCAGCTTCACGCCGCGGTCGTGCGCCTGGTAGTAGGGCTTGGCGCCCTTGAAGCTGGGCAGGAAGGAGTGATGGATGTTGATCGCCTGGCCTGCCAGCTTGCCGCAGAGGTCGTTGCTCAGGATCTGCATGTAGCGCGCCAGCACCACCAGTTCGGCACCCTCGGCCTCGATGATCTCGAGTTGCTTCGCTTCGCCCTGCGCCTTGGTCGCGGCGGTCACCGGGATGTGGTGGAAGGGCACGTTGTAGCTGGCCGCGAGCTGGTAGAAGTCGCGGTGGTTCGAGATGATGGCGCGCACGTCGATGGCAAGCAGCCCGCTCTTCCAGCGGAACAGCAGGTCGTTGAGGCAGTGGCCCTCCTTGCTGACGAGGATGACGGTCTTCATCGGTTCGGCGGCTGCATGCAGCTTCCAGCTCATGCCGAATTTCGAGGCCAGGTCCGCGATCTGCTCGCGCAGGGCGGTTTCGCTCTGGTCGCATGCAAAGCGAACGCGCATGAAGAACAGGCCCGTGCCGTGGTCGTTGTACTGCGCCGCTTCTTCGATGTTGCCGCCGCGTTCGAGGAGGAAGCCGGAGACGGCATGGACGATGCCGGTGCGGTCGGGGCAGGACAGGGTGAGGATGTACGCGGGATTCATAAGGGCGGCCATTGTCGCAGGCCCGACGCTTCGCGTCGCCAGTGCCAAAATGCCCATTTCCAGCAAGAACGAACCCCAGCAGGAGCGCTTCATGGCCTACAACGATTTCAGCATGGACAACCAGTGGTTGCCCTTCACCCCCAATCGCCACTTCAAGAAGGATCCGCGCGTCTTCGTGGCCGCCGATGGCATGGAGTTCACCACGCACGACGGGCGCAAGGTGATCGACGGCATCTCGTCGCTGTGGTGCGTGGGCGCGGGCCACAACCGCAAGCCGATCAACGAGGCCATCAAGACGCAACTCGACACGCTTGACTACGCGACGGCTTTCCAGGTCAGCAACGACAAGGCCTTCAAGGCGGCGGAAATGATCGCGGCGATGGCGCCGGGTGATCTCAACAAGGTGCTGTTCTGCAATTCGGGCAGCGAGGCGGCCGACACGTCGATGAAGGTCGCGCTGGCCTACCACCGCGCGCGCGGCGAAGGCCATCGCAATGTCTTCATCGGCCGCGAGAAGGGCTACCACGGCGTCGGCTTCGGCGGCATGTCGGTGGGCGGCATTCCGGGCAATCGCAAGGTGTTCGGCTCCGCGTTCCTGCCGCGCGTGGACCACATGCGCTTCATCCACGATCCGGTGAACCATGCCTACATCCACAACCAGGAGCCGGTGTGGGCGGACGATCCGCTGGCCGACCTCGAACAGCGCATCCTGCCGCTGCACGATCCGAGCAATGTGGCGGCCATCATCGTGGAGCCTGTCGCCGGATCCGCCGGCTGGTACCTGCCGCCCAAGGGCTACCTGCAGAAGCTGCGCGAGATCTGCGACAAGCACGGCATCCTGCTGATCTTCGACGAGGTCATCACCGGCTTCGGGCGCATGGGCACGAACTTCGCGTCGGACTACTACGGCGTCGTGCCCGACATGTTGAACTTCGCGAAGTGCGTGACCAATGGCGTGATCCCGCTCGGCGGCGTGATCTGCCGCGACAAGCTCTACGACGAGATGATGAAGACCTCGGCGCCCGAGCACGTGGTCGAGTTCTTCCACGGCTACACCTATTCGGGCCATCCGGTGGCGTGCGCGGCGGCGATCGCGACGCTGGAGCTGTTCCAGAAGGAGCAGCTTTTCCCGCGCGCCGGCGAGATGGGCAGGGTGCTGGGCGATGCGTTCCACAGCACCTTCAAGGGCCTGCCGAACGTCATTGGCATTCGCAGCCTGGGGCTGGCGGCCGCGGTCGAACTCGCGCCGATCGCGGGTTCACCTGGCAAGCGGGCCTACGACATCTTCCTGGACTGCTATCACAAGGGTGCGCTGGTGCGGCCGGCCGGCGACGTGCTGGTGATCGCGCCGCCGTACATCGTCGAGAAGTCGCACATCGACACGCTGGTCAATACGCTGGCGGATTCGATCAGGAAGTTTTCGGCTTGACGCCGGCGCAGTAGTCCTTCTCGGACAGGGCCGGCGTCGCCCAAATGACGTCGAAGGCGCCGTCGGTGGCGTCCGGCGGCCCGGCCCGCAACCGCACGACCTTCACCGATACGTCGGTGGGCAGGTGCTGCGGCACGCCCAACTGCTTGTTGCCGTGGCCGGCGCCGCTGACCAGCAGCACCGTCTTGCCGGGCTGCCTGGCCTTGACGACGGTTTGGGCCATTGCACGGTCACGGGCGATCTGTATGCGGGTCATCGGGACGATCTGCGATTCCGGCAGGAGATTGCAGTGGCCGTCCCGGACGGCATCGCGCTGGACGGCGCGGGCGTCCTCAGTCAGTTGAGCGTCGAGCGATACGTCGGCCATCGCATCCTTCATGTGGGCTCGCTGCAAATTGGCGCCTACGACCGGCACACCGGCGCGGACCGCAGCCATCACCACCGGCCCATAGTCGGCCCAGGGCCAGCCCTTGTCGTTCCAGCTCAGCGCGGTCTGCACTTGCGCTTCGGTCGCGTCGGCCGGGAGATGCGCGGTGCTGTTGCCTTCCTCCGCCATCTCGATCGCCACTGCGGCCAATTTGCCGCGTGTGGCGAGCGCCTGGACCGTTTCGCGTTCGATGACCTGGTGCTCCGAAGCGTCGTGCTGTTCGCCAACCAGCAACGCGTCGACGGGCAACAGGGCTGCGACACGGCGGTCGACCGGGGCGTCGGCAGTCGGCACCAGGGCGGTGCAGCCGGAAATGAGCGCGGCGCCGAGCGTCAGCGCCAGACAGTAAAGCGTCAAGGAACGTCGGAGTGGCATGCGGCCATACTAATGCCCCGGCCCGGGCGTCCTCTCACGCCGGCGCCCGGACGGATCTGGTGGCTGCCGCGCACAGCTTGCGGGCGGTGCTGGTGACGGCTTTAGTCGGGCGCGCCGGTCGTCACGGCGTTCCAGATCTGCCGGCTCGTGGCGGTGCTGGTGAGTGTCGGGCCGATGTACGGCTGGCTGGTTCGCAGGGAGGCGCGCAACGCTCAGTGAACCAGCACCGGGGTGTGCGCCAGTTCGGCGTACCCTTCGAGGGTGTCCTCGACCTCTTCCTGGGTCGGGGTGTTGAGCTGCCAAGCCGCGATCTGCTGCTGGAAAAGCTCTGCCCAGTAGCCATCGAGGTAGACCTCCTTGCCCGAGCGCTTGTCGACGATCTCGAAGCCGTGGCGCGCGAGCACCGGCAGGTGAGGCGCCACGGGCGCTTCGCCTTCTGTCGGCTGCACGTGCACGACGACGAACGAGTCGGAGTCGTAGAGCATTTGCATTTCGGGTCCTGTAAGGATGTCGATGGCGTTCATGGTGGTTAGATAGCAATCAACGCGCCAGTTTCAATACCGACCGTTGCGTTGTAGGCACTCGCCTGTATTTTTTTGTTTCCCCGTCCTAGTTCGTCGCGCGCAGCGGCTCTTGCGCCCGGAGTTGCATGTCCGCGAAATCGCCGCCGGCCTGGGTGAGCTTCAGGCGAACCGGCAGGTAGCCCAACGCGGGGGCCAGCCAGACTTCGACCTTGTCGTCGAAAGGCAGGCGCGGGTTGCGCGTTAGTTTTCGCACCGTGAAATCGCCGGCGGGCACGGTCAATTGCTCGTCTTCGCTCACGCTGAAGGTCCAGATTTCTGCGCTGCGGGGCCCCACGGTCTGGACCGCGATCACCGACCCGGGCGGATAGCGGCCCGGATCCCCGGCCAGCATGGCGCTGAGTTGCATCAGGACGCTGAGCTGATCCTGGGCGCCCGGCAGGAGCGTCTCGCTCGGCGCGTTGTTGCTGAAGACGACTTTTCCCTGGTCGCGCACGAAATGCGAGGCCACTTCGGACTTGCGCCGCTTGTCCGCGTAGCGCAGCGGCTCGATGCCTGTCTTGCCGATCGCGCCGGTGCTTTGCCAGCCGCGGATGGTCGCGAACAGGAATTTGAGCGTCAGCCGGGCGTCGTAGTGCTCCCCGTCGTGCAACCAGACCAGTTCGCCGAAAACGCCGGACATTGGTGTCGCCCCCACCTGCGCCGTCGCGGCGAGGGACAGGCGCACGGAGCCCGGAATGCGCAGCGGAACCGAGCCGGGCATGTTGGCTGCGGAGTCGTCGTTGGCGGGTGCCGTCGCTGCGGCATCGGGCGCGCCTTGGCCCGGACCGGATGCGGTCGCTCCGCTGTCGGGCGCCTCCGCGACACCGGCATCGATGGCGTTCTGCGCATAAAGATCCGGCGCGGGCGAATCCGGGACTGCCGGAGTTTCGGGCTCTGCCGCAGGCGGTGCCGGGCGAGGATGGGCGGGTGGACGTGGACGCGCAGGCCTGGGCGGTGGCTTGGCCTCCGCCACGGGGGCCGGCGCCGGTGGCGCCGCAGCGGCCGGCGCGATGACGATGGTCCGCGTCGTGAACTTGCTTTCGAGCGGCGACGGCTTTGGCCCCACCAGGACCGGCGTGACGCCCAGCAGGAGGAGATGCGCCGCTGCGACGGCCACGGTCAGCGCCGCCAACGTCCGCCAGGGCAGGCGCGGCGTGTGGGGTGGGGTGGGGGAGGCAAGCGTCGGCATCTGCGATGGTGGATCAGGCGCCGCGCGCGAGGTTCACCTCGGTACACTGCCGCCCGTCCAATCAGTTTAGTAGCCATGCCGCGCCGGCATCGGCCGCCACCATGAAACTCGCCACCCTCAAAGATGGTTCGCGCGACGGCCAGCTCGTCGTCGTCTCGCGCGACCTTGCCAGCGCGCACTACGCCACCGGCATCGCCAGCCGCATGCAGCAAGTGCTCGACGACTGGGGCTTCATGAGCCCGCAGCTCCAGGACCTGTACGACGCGCTCAACGCGGGCCGCGCCCGGCATGCCTTTCCGTTTGACCCCGTCCAGTGCATGGCGCCGCTGCCGCGTGCCTACCAGTGGGCCGACGGCTCGGCGTACATCAATCACGTGGAACTGGTGCGCAAGGCGCGCAACGCCGAAGTGCCCGACAGCTTCTACGTCGACCCGCTGATGTACCAGGGCGGCAGCGACGACTTCATCGGCCCTTGCGATCCGGTGGTGGTCACCAGCGAAGCCTTCGGCATCGACTTCGAGGCCGAGATCGCCGTCGTCACCGGCGACGTGAAGATGGGTGCCACGCCGGCGCAGGCGCTGGACGGCATCCGCCTCGTGATGCTCGCCAACGACGTGAGCCTGCGCAACCTCATTCCCGCAGAGCTCGCCAAGGGCTTCGGCTTCTTCCAGAGCAAGCCCGCAACGGCGTTCAGCCCCGTTGCCGTCACCATCGATGAGCTGGGCGATGCCTGGCAGGGCGGCCGCGTGCATCTCACCCTGCAAAGCACGTGGAACGGACGCAAGGTCGGCATGTGCGATGCGGGCGACGAAATGACCTTCCACTTCGGCCAGCTCGTTGCGCACATCGCCAGGACGCGCAACGTGCGCGCCGGCAGCATCGTCGGCAGCGGCACGGTGAGCAACAAGGGCTTCGAGCGGAACGGCCGGATGGAATGGCCCAAGGGCTACAGCTGCATCGCCGAGAAGCGCTGCATCGAGACCATCCAGGACGGCCAGCCGAGCACGGACTTCATGAAGTACGGCGACACCATCCGGATCGAGATGAAGGGGAAGGACGGGCAGTCGATCTTCGGAGCGATCGATCAGGAAGTGGTGGCGCCGGGGGCGGCCAGATAGGGCCGCCAATTAACGCCATCAATAGGAGCAGCAACTCTCCCCGAATACCGAGGCCAACCGTGGCTGAAATGTTTTCCGGACGGTCGAAGCGAAGGCTTGACGATCCCTCATCCATATTTCGCAAACTCGTTTCCGTCCCGCATCAGCAACTGCATGAGCTTCGGGTGAATGAAGAGCTTTTCCTTCCCTGCCTGAGCTTCGCGCAGGACGCCCACGCCGACCAGTTCCTTCAGGTAACGCGACGCTGATTGCCGCTGGGCCACCTGCTTGTCGACCAGGTTGCCAATTCGGCAATAGGGCTGCTCGAAGATTGTTTCGATCAGTTCTCTGCTGTAAATCTTGGGCAGTTTCTGGCGCACGTGATCGGTGGTGTGCTCGGTGAGGTTGCGAATCGCAGCTATCTTTTGCGTAGTCCAGCGGGCGGTTTCTTCCACCGCCCGCAGCATGTAGAGCACCCATTCTTCCCAAGCTTGCGCGCGCGTGACTTCTTGCAGCAGGCGATAGTAGTCAGCTTTGTGGGCAATGATGTACCGGCTCAGGTAGAGCACAGGGAGCTTGAGCAGGTTCTCCTGGATGAGCATCAGGATGTTGAGCACGCGGCCCGTGCGCCCATTGCCATCCATGAAAGGGTGAATCGCCTCGAACTGGTAGTGGCCGACCGCCATGCGGATCAGGGGGTCCAGTTCTCGCTCTTCGTGAATGAAGCGTTCCCAGTTAGCGAGCAGGCTGCGCAGCAGTGGCTCGCCCTCAGGCGGGGTGTAGATGCTTTCGCCATTCCGGTCGCTCACAAGCTGTGTGCCCGGTGTGCGGCGGATGCTCATGTCGACGCCTTTGATGGCGGTGCAGACCTCCACCGCTGTCGCTGTGCACAGGGGGCGCTGGGCCAACGAATGAAAGCCCTGGTACAGCGCGCTTCGGTAACGCAGAGCCTCTTTGGTGGCGGGGTCGGCCTGACTGTCGTGACCGTCTGCATGGCGGAAGAGTTGGTCGGTCGTGGTGACGATGTTTTCAATTTCCGAACTGTCCTTGGCTTCCAGGAGGGGGATGGTGTTGATGAGGACGGTGGGGTTGGGAATGAGATCGGTAGCCTGTTTGAGCTCTGCCAGGGCTGCGCGCGCGGGGATGCACTGCTTGAGAATGGTCCTGCTTTCCAATTCGGCACGCGGCGGCAGGGGGGGGAGTTCGAGATACGGACGATCAGGGCTCCAAGAGGGCTGGGGCGTTATCGTGTTCATAAAATCGGGTTTTGTCGACATATTTTGAGGATATGTCGACGCCGGCGACACGTCAATCGGACGTGTCGATATTTTTAGATTTTGTCGACACGTTTCGCAATCATGTCGTTGTCGGCGACATGAGAAGCGAAGTGCGCAGGCTCAGCTTGTGTTCCCCGCAGCAACTCCTTCAAGGTCCTGATCCCCAGCCTCCGGAACGCCCGGTACTGATGCGTCCGAACCGTGGTGAGCTCGATGCCGATTTCTCGCGCCGCCTCCTTGGCGGTCATGCCCGCCAGCAGATGGCCGATCACCTCGCGTTCGCGCAGGCTCAGGCCCAGCAGGCGCGATGCCAGGGAGGGCTCGACCGCCTCGCGCGCTGCGTGAGAAATGCGGCCATGCGCCGCAGTCGCGTCCGCGAGCAGCGCGGCGTGCGCCTCCAGCAAAGCGAAGTCCGGCGGACCGAAATCCGGTTGGGCGAGGCTGCGGTAGAAGCTCACCGCCGCGCGCTGCCCGCTCGGCAGCAGCAGCAGGACGGAGGCCCGCTCGCGGATGCCGACGTCGCCGTAGCAGGCCGCGCGGTAGGCCGGGTCGGCCACTTCCTCGGCGCGCTGGTGGCCGAGCCAGAGTTGCGGTCGCTTCGGCAACTGGCGGCCGGCCAGCCATGCCATGTTGGGGTCGAGCAGGTCGAAGCGCTGGGCCACATAGCGTTCGGCGGTGAGCTCCGCGGTGTTGCCGTAGGTGCTGGCGGCGGAAACGGTCTCGACGCGGCCCATTGCGCTCACCGCGAACACGGTGCAGAAGGTCACGGGCAGCACGCGATGCATGGCGGTGAGATAGCTCGCCGCGAGGTGCGCAGTCCCGACGCCGGCGAGCACATCACTGACCAACGGCATCGCCACGGCGCGCTCGGCCGCTCGGATGGGCCAGCGCTTCATCGAAATCCAAGGGTTAACACTTCGTACGAAGTTACGACAACGGCTGCCGGGATGCATCAGGACAATCCCTCCGCATGAACACCGCCACCGTGACCCCTCCCGCCGCTCGCGCAGGCGATGCAGCGACAGGCCCGCTGCCGCCGGTCGCCGAGGAACTGCCGCCGTCGGTCGGCGCCTTTCACTACGCGCGCTTCAAGCCCTGGACGCCGCCGCTGGAGGAGGGCATCGAGCCCGGCCGCCATCCGGTCGTGATCGCGGGTGGCGGCCCCGTGGGCATGTCGCTCGCGCTCGGGTTGGCAAACCACGGCGTGCGCTGCGTGATCCTGGAGGCCGACGACACGGTCTGCGTCGGCAGCCGCGCGGCGTGCATCTCGCGGCGGAGCCTGGAGATCATCGATCGACTCGGCGCGCTGCCCGCCTTCCTGTCCAAGGGCCTGCCGTGGACCGGCGGGCGCAGCTTCTACAAGACCGACGAAGTCTTCCGCTTCGAGATGCCGCACGACGACCGGCAGAAGCTGCCGCCGATGATCAACCTCGAGCAGTACTACATCGAGCAGTACCTGCTGGACGAGATCTTCCGCCGCAACGAGGCGACGCCGGGCCTGATCGACATCCGCTGGGGCACCGAGTTGACCGGCTTCGTCGAAGACGCCGACGGCCTCACGCTGGAAGCGCGCAATCCGCTCGGCGTCTATGCCTTGCGCGCGCAATGGCTGGTGGGATGCGATGGCGGCCAGAGCTTCGTTCGCAAGGCGCTCGGCCTCAATCTCGAAGGAACGGCCTACGAGGGCCGCTACGTGATCATCGACATCGAACTGCACAGCAGGCACCCGACCGAGCGGCGCGCCTGGTTCGACCCGCCGTGGAACCCGGGTTCGACCGTCCTGATGCACCGCCAGCCCGATGACATCTGGCGCATCGACTACCAGTTGCGCGCCGGGCAGAACACGGAGGAAGCGCTCCAGCCCGCCGCAGTCGAGGAGTTCGTGCAGCGGCACCTGGAGGCCATCGGCGAGGGCCACCTGCCATGGAAGACGGTGTGGACCTCGGTGTACCGCGCCGGCGCGATGACGCTGGAGAGCTATCGCCACGGCCGGGTGCTGTTCGCAGGCAATGCCGCGCACGCCATGCCGATCTTCGGCGTGCGTGGCCTCAACTCGGGGTTCGACGATGCCGACAACCTCGCGTGGAAACTGGCGCTGGTGACGCGAGGGGTGTCTGCGGTTTCTTTGCTCGACAGCTATTCGCAGGAGCGCATCGCGGCCTTTCACATCAACGCCGAAAGCGCGATGCGAAGCACGGAGTTCATGTCGCCGCCCTCGCGAGGATTCGACCTGCTGCGCGAAGCGGCGTTGTCGCTGTCGGGCGCGCACCGCGAGATCGCGAATCTGATCAACCCCCGCCAGACCCAGGCCGTGCGCTACGAACATTCGCCGTTGTCCAGCGAGGGCGATGAACTCGCGGCCGGACCCCGGCCCGGCGAGGTGATGCCGGATCAGCCGCTGGCGCCCGGCCTGCACCTCACCGACTGGCTCGGGCCCGCCTTCACCTTGCTGCTGTTGAACATGGACGGCACCGACACCACGCTCGCGGCAGAGATAGCCACGGTCCAGGCAGGTCCCTTGGCTGTCGTGGTCCGGGAACTGCCGCGCGGCAGCGCGGACCCGTCGGTCTTCGAATCACTGGGCGCCGGGCATGGCGCCGTCTATCTGATGCGGCCGGATGGCCATGTGGCTGCTCGTTGGCGCCGCGTACCGCAAGGCGCGCTGCAACGCGCGCTGTCGTGTGCAGCCGCGCTTGCTACCAAGGATCTGGCATGACCAACCTGAACCATGACGCACGCGACCGCGTCTATGCCGAATGCGCCCGCGCCATCAGCGAGGCCGGCGTCGAGCGAGAATCGCTCTTCCTCGCGCGACTGGCGCTGCTGCTGTTCGAGCAGGTCGGCGACGAAACGCGTTGCAGGGCCGCGCTGGCACACGCGCTGGACGGCTTGCCGATGCCGTCGCTGTCGGCGTCGCCGACTTGAATCTTTTCAGTCCAACTTTCAAAAACCAGGAGACCTTTCAGATGGATCGCAGAACCCTGCTCACCACCCTCGCTGCCACCGCGGCCGCCAGCGCCGCACCCTGGGCGCGTGCCCAGGGATACCCCGAGCAGCTCATCAAGTGGGTGGTGCCTTACCCGGCAGGGGGCGGCACGGACGTCATCGCGCGCACGCTGGCCGAGGCCATGCGCCAGCCGCTCGGGCAGCAGATCATCATCGACAACCGGCCCGGCGCGTCGACCAACATCGGCGCCGAACTGGTCGCCAAGGCGAAGCCCGACGGCTACACCATCCTCTCGGCCGACAACGCGGTGCTGGCCTTCAACGAGCACCTGTTCAACAAGCTGCCCTTCAATCCTGAAAAGGACTTCACCTACATCGGCGCCATCGGCAAGTTCCCGCTCGCGCTCGTGGTGCATCCGGATTTCCCGGCGCAGGACTTCAAGGCTTTCCTGGCCTACGTGAAGGCCAACCCCGGCAAGGTCAACTACGCGTCGCCCGGCAACGGCTCGCCGCACCACCTCGCGATGGAGATGTTCAAGAATCGCACGGGCACCTTCATCACCCACATCCCTTATCGAGGCGCGGCACCGGCGATGGCGGACGTGATGGGCGGCCAGGTGCCGTGCATGTTCCTCGACCTGGCCTCGGGCCTGTCGATCATCCAGGGCAAGAAGGTGCGCGTGCTCGCCATCGGGACCGGCGCCCGTTCGAAGCTGCTGCCCGACGTGCCGACGCTGGCGGAAGTGGGCGTGCCCAACACCGAGGTGTTCGCGTTCCAGGGCATCCTGGGCCCGGCCGGCATGCCGCCAGCGGTCGTGACGCGGCTCAACAGTGAACTCAATCGGGCGTTCAGCACGCCCGCGGTGATGAAGCGCTTCTCCGACTTCGGCATGGAAGCGATGCCCGGCACGCCGGAGCAGTTCGCGGCGCTGTCGCGCGCGGAATCGAAGCGCTGGGGCCCGATCATCAAGGCCGCCGGCATCAAGCTCGACTGATCGAGAGGCTACTTCGCGTAGGCCTTCCGCGATCCGTCCTCGAACACTTCGTCGTCGCGCTCGAGCTTGCCGCTGGCATCCCAGGAGCGTTCGCGGGTGATGCGGCCCTTGTCGTCGTAGATCGACTCGGCGATCAGCGTGCCGTTGTCGCTGAAGCGCTGGTGCGTGCCGATGGCGGTCTGCCGCCGGTCGGTCGACAGGTAGCGCCCGACGGCGGCGCGCTGGCCGTTGTCGTGATACTCGGTGACCTCGATCTGGCGTGGATCACCGCCCACGCCGTAGACCGCCTTGCTGAGCGGCTGCCCGTTCAGATAGAAGCTTTCGTCGCTCACGGGCTCGCCTGCGGCGTTCCAGCGCTGGTCACGCACGAGCGTGCCTTTTTCCGAGAACTCCTGTTCGCGCTGCTTGGTGGCGCCGCGTTCGCTCACCAGCGAAACGACTTCGCGCCGCTTGATCCCCTCGGAGGAGAAGCGCCGCTCGGTGCGCTGGTTGCCTGCGAGTTCGTCGAGCGCGGCGGGCTTGCCGTTGTCGTAGAGCTCCTCGCTGCGCACCCGCTTGCCTGCCAGATACGAAAGCCGGGAGCGCAGGATTCCCTTGTTGTCGAACAGCTCGACCTGCGACGGCGCGTTGCCGAAGCCGCAGAGCCGCGCATCGTCGACCGCGGGCGCCAGCACCGGCTTGTCGCCGCAGCGCAGGGCCGACAGCTGGCCGCGCTCGGTGAACTCGACCGAAGCGCGCTCGCCCGCCACGTCGGCGAAATAGGTGACGCGACGCAGCTGGCCCGAGGGATAGAAGCTGCGGACGAGGCCCGTTTCGTGTCCGTCGTCGTAGGTCGCGTCGCGCAGCACCTGGCCGGCCGGCGAATACTCGCGTGCGCGACCCTCCATGTTGCCGCGCGCGTTCACGCTGTACTCCTTCACGAGCTTGCCCTGGTCGTAGATGCGGACGACGCCCACGAAGGTGCCGCTCTGGATCTGCTGCTCGCGCGCCAGCTCGCGGCTGTCCCGGTCCTTGCAGCGCATCAGCCCGGTCTTTCCGGCCGTCGTGTTGCCGTTGGCGGGGTTCACGGCAACGCCGTTGATCTCGCAATCCTGCACGGCGTGCGCGGCGGTGTGGCACAGGAGCGGGAACAGGGCGGCCAACCCGGCCGCGCGCCAGTTCGGCCGGTTCAGCCGCTTCAACCAGTTCAACTTCACCACGCCCATGACCTCGGGGAACCTCATGCGTCGTAGACGGTGGCCAGGGACCGGAATCCCTTGGCCTCGATCGGATTGCCGAACGGATCGCAGAAGAACATGGTCCATTGCTCGCCGGGCAGGCCTTCGAACCGGACCTGCGGCTCGAGCACGAAGTCGATGCCGGCGGCCTCCAGGCGCCCGGCCATCGTTTTCCAGGCAGGGAGTTCGAGCACGATGCCGAAGTGCGGCATCGGCACCATCACGTCGCCGACGCGGCCGGTGCGCGAGGTGGCGAAGGGTTCGCCGAGATGCAGCGAGATCTGGTGGCCGAAGAAATCGAAATCGACCCAGGTTTCCGTGCTGCGGCCTTCGGCGCAGCCCAGCACGCCACCGTAGAAGCGCCGGGCTTCGTCGAGGTCGCGCACGTGAAAGGCGAGGTGAAAGATGGACATGTGACTTTCTGTGTCGAATCGTTCATTTTCCACAAGCCGGGCCTCCATGGCGAGCGGGTTGATAATCCGGGTCCATGTCCGCCCTCCGCCGCGCCCACCGACTCGTCAGCTTCGTGCTGATGTGGTTCGTGCTGTCGCTCGGCGTGGCGGTGGCTTCGCCGGTGGTGCATCCGCAGGCGATGGAACTCGTTTGTTCCGCCAGCGGGGCGGTCAAGGTGATCGTCCAGACGGACGACGGCGTGCAGGAAATGGGCGCGTCGCATCTGGATTGCCCCTTGTGCGTGCTGGCAGGCGCGCCGCCGCCCGCGCCGGCCGTTGCCTTGCCGACAGTCCAGCCGCTGGCGCTGGCCGTCCAGTCGATTCCCGCCGCGCGCATTGCAGCGGCCACCGCTGCGCCGCTCCCGGCGCGCGGGCCTCCGCGCTTCCTCTGAACTGCATCCGCTGATCCCGCTGCGCACCCACCGGTGCGCCGGCGTCGATCTCCCAGCCATGCATCGGTGCCCCCACAGGGGCCGAGGAGCGCATTCAAGTGAAGAAGAAGACCCTGCTGTCGCTCGCCGTGGGCGCAGCTTTTCCATGGCTCGCCGGGCCCGCGATCGCCCAGACCACGGAAGGCGCCGCAGCCGAGGACAGCCCCGAGCGTGTCAAGTCGCTGGGCGTCGTGACGGTCACGGGCGGCCAGCCGACATCGCTGCCGACCCAGATCCCGACCACCATCGAAGGCGTGACGCGCGAGGAGATCGAGACGCGCATCAACGCGACCGACAGCGAGGACGCGCTCAAGTACCTGCCCAGCCTGCTGGTGCGCAAGCGCTACATCGGCGACTACAACCACGCGATCCTGTCGACGCGCGCCTCCGGCACCGGCAACAGTGCGCGTTCGGCGGTGTATGCGGACGGCATCCTGCTGTCGAACTACCTGGGCAACGGCATCGCCAACGGCACCAACTACGCACCGCGCTGGGGGCTGGTCACGCCGGAGGAAATCGAGCGCGTGGACGTGATGTACGGCCCCTTTTCAGCGGCCTACCCGGGCAATTCGGCGGGGGCGGTGGTGGACTACGTGACCCGGATGCCGACGCAGCTCGAAGCGCACGTCAAGGCGGGTTATGCGTCGCAGCCCTTCGACCTCTACAACACGCACCAGACCTTCAACAGCTGGCAGACCAGCGCCTCGATCGGCAGCAGGAGCGGCGACTGGTCGTGGTGGATCGACGTCTCCCGCACCGACAGCGAGGGCCAGCCGCTGACCTTCACCACGGCCACCCTCGCATCGGGCACCGTCGGCCGCAACGGCACGCCGGTGACCGGCTTCGTCCCGGGCCTGAACACGACCAGCATGCCCTGGTACATCCTTGGCACGGGCACCCAGTACCACACGGTGCAGGACCACGCGAAGCTCAAGCTGGCCTACGACTTCTCGCCCACGGTGCGCGCGACCTACACGCTGGGCTGGTGGCAGAACACATCCGAAGGGCGGTCGGCAAGCTACCTGAGCAACAGCGCCGGCGCACCGGTCTACACCGGGGCGATCAACATCCTCGGTCGCAGCTTCACGCTGGCGCCGACGGCCTTTCCGCTAACCAACGACGACCAGACGCACTACATGCACGGCCTGTCGGTCAAGAGCAATACGCAGGGCGAGTGGGATTGGGAGGTGGCGGCGAGCCTGTACGACTACGCGACCGACCAGCAGCGCCAGCCGACGATCCCGCTGCCGCTGGCCGCCATCGGCGGCGCGGGAACCTTGCAGAACCAGGGCGGCAGCACCGGCTGGAACACGCTGGCGGCCAAGGGCACCTGGCGGCCGCCGGGGATCGGTGGCGCGCACATCGTGGATTTTGGCGTCGGCCGCGATGCGTACAAGCTGGGCATCCTCAAGACGAACGTCTTCGGCAGCTGGCTGGACGGTCCGCCGACGACCCTCGTCAGCAATGTCGGCGGCGACAGCGAAACCGTGAGCGCCTGGGTGCAGGATGCGTGGTCCTTTGCGCCCCGATGGAAGGCCGTGCTCGGCCTGCGCTACGAAGACTGGCAGGCGGACAACGGCTTCACGCAGGTCGCGACCAGTGCCATCGCCTATCCGCCACGCAGCCAGTCCGACAAGTCGCCCAAGGCGGCGCTGGCCTACCAGCTCACCGATGACACCGTACTCAAGGGATCGGTGGGCCGCGCAGTGCGTTTCCCCACGGTGGGCGAGCTGTACGGCGCGACGACCGGCGGGGCGCTGTCGTTCATCAACGACCCGTTCCTGAAGCCGGAGAAATCCTGGACCAGCGAACTGTCGGCCGAGAAGGACCTCGGCAACGGCCTGGCCCGCGCAACGCTGTTCCACGAGACCACCGACGACGCAATCTACAGCCAGCTCATTCCCGGCTCGACGACCGTGTCGCGCGTGCAGAACATCGCCAAGGTGCGCACGACCGGCTTCGAGCTCGCCTACACCGGGCAGGACGTCTTCATGCGCGGGCTCGACCTGGGCGGCAGCCTGACCTTCGCGGACTCGAAGACCGTGGAGAACCCGACCAATCCGGCCAGCGTGGGCAAATGGCAGCCGCGCGTGCCTCGCTGGCGCTCGACGGTGTTTGCCACGTACAAGCCCGATGCACACTGGGCCTTCACGGTCGCTGCCCGCTACAGCGGCAAGCAGTATTCGACCCTCGACAACAGCGACGTGAACGGCTTCGCCTATACAGGGGCGAGCAAGTACTTCACCGTCGACATGCGCGTGCGCTACCAGATCGACAAGCAGTGGTCGGCCGCCTTCGGCATCGACAACGCCAACAACTACCAGTACTGGAATTTCCATCCGTATCCGCAGCGCACCTACACCGCTGAACTCCGCTTCGACCTCTGACTCCACACTCGACAAAGGACCCGTCATGAACGCCACCTTCAATTTCAAGCAGCTTGCCGCCTGCGCACTGCTGTGCAGCACCGGCGCGGCATTCGCCCACGTGACCCTGCCACCCGGCGGCGGCACCGCGGGCAGCGAGTACGACGCCGCATTCCGCGTGGGCCATGCCTGCAAGGAGGCCAAGAGCACCACCGGCATCACCGTGCGCCTGCCCAAGGGATTCGGCTTTACCGATGCGCAGGCGCGCAAGGGCTGGAAGCTGGACGTCCAGAAGGCAGCGGGCGACAGCGGCGGCGAAGTGCGCTGGACGGCCGAATCGGCGCAGACGGCCCTGCCCGGCAGCGAGCGCGCGGAGTTCATCGTGCGCGGCAAGCTGCCGGCGGCGCCCGGCGTGCTCTGGTTCAAGGTGCTGCAGACCTGCGACAACGGCAGCGCCGACTGGGCGCAGGTCCCCGCCAGCGGCGTCTCGACCGAGGGCCTCGAAAGCCCGGCCGCCCGCCTCGACGTGCTCGCACCCGGCGTGGCCGCGGTCGACGTGCGTGACGCGTGGATCCGCGCCTCCGTACCAGGCCAGAGCGGCACGGGCGCCTTCATGAAGCTCAGCGCGCCGTCGGGCGCGCGCCTGGTCGGTGCGTCGACCCCGGCTGCCGGGGTAGCCGAAGTGCACGAGATGAAGATGGAAGGCGACACCATGCGCATGCGTGCCGCGGGGGCGCTCGACCTGCCCGCACGGCAGACCGTCGAACTGAAGCCGGGCGGCTATCACTTGATGCTGATGGACCTCAAGAAGGCGCTCGTCAAGGACAGCACGGTGCCGCTCACCTTGCTTTTCGAGGACGCCAAGGGCCAGAAGAGCACGAAGGAGCTGGAAGTCCCGGTCCTCGCGGGTGCGGCCGCGCCTGCCGGCGGCGAACACAAGCATTGACGCGCCCAAAAGCCACGCTGCTTGGAGTAAGCTGCCCGGACAAGAACCACACCCCTGGAGACCGCCCATGAGCGACACGAGCAAGCCTTTCGCCTTCAGCCAGTTCGTTCCGGGCTTCGACTTTCTCAGGAATCTGGCGAGCGGCAGCGCTTCGGCCGGCGCGAGCGCGGTGCCCGGCATGCCGAGCCTGTCGAGCTGGGTGGCGCCGACGCTGAGCGTCGAGGAAGTCGACAAGCGCATCCAGGAACTCAAGACCGTGCAGTACTGGCTCGAACAGAACGGCCACGCGCTCAAGGCGACCATCCAGGCGCTGGAGGTGCAGAAGATGACGCTCTCGACGCTCCGCGGCATGAACGTGCGCATGGAAGACCTCGCCAGCGTCTTCACCCGCCAGGCCTCCGCCCCGACGCCCGCGCCGATGCCTGCACCCGCTCCTTCGTTCCGCGCCGCGCCGCCGGAACCCGAGCCGGAAGTCGAGGAAGAAGAGGATGAGGACGTCGAAGTCGAGGCCGACGAGCAACCCGCTGCGAAGTCGAAGGCTTCGAAAGCGGCCGGCGGTGCGTCGGCGGATGGCGCCGGCGTGGTCGATCCGCTTCAGTGGTGGGGCGCGCTCACGCAGCAGTTCCAGCAGATCGCCGCCTCGGCCATGCAGGACGCTTCGCAGTTGAAGGTGCCGGCCATGGCGGAAGCCGTCGGCAAGGCGATGGGCGCGGCACCGGCCAAGGCGACCCGCAAGCCGGCCGCTGCGGCCGCCAGCAAGAAGACATCGACCGGCCGCAACGCCGCTGCCGGCAAGTCGTCGGCTCCGGCGCGCAAGCGCGCGCGCTGACGTCCCTGGACGAACCCAGACAGAAAGCCGCGCGCATGAAGCTCTTTCCCTCCGGTCACGCCACCCATCCGCAATGGCGCATGGCGGCCGGGCTCGTGCTCGCCCAACTGCGGGCGCAGATGGCGCTGCCCGACTACGCCCGCTCGCCCACGCTGGGCCTGCTCTACATCACCGACCACTACGCGGCCGACGCACAGGAAATCCTCGACCACCTCGGTGCCGAACTGCCCGAGATCACGGACTGGTCCGGCACCGTGGGCGTGGGCGTGGCCGCCAACAACGCCGAGTATTTCGACGAGCCGGCCCTGAGCGTGATGCTGTGCGAACTGCCCAGCGACCAGTACCGCGTGTTCTCGGGCGTGGCGCCGCTCGCCAGTTCGGAAATGAGCGGCTTTGCCGCGCACACCGCGCTCGTGCATGCCGACCCGCGGACGCCCGAACTCGGCGAGTTGATCGCCGAAATGGCCGATCGCACCGACACCGGCTACCTGTTCGGCGGCCTGTCTTCGGGGCGCGCCGGTTCGCTGCAGTTCGCCATCGGTGGCAACGGCAACATCCGGGGCCATGGGGCCGTGGGCGGCGTGTTTTCAGGGGGTTTGTCGGGGGTGGTGTTCGGCGAAGGCGTGCGCCTGGTGTCGCGGGTTACGCAGGGCTGCCAGCCGGTGTCCCGCGAGCGTGAGATCACGAAGGCGGACGGCAACCTGCTGCTCGAACTCGACGGCGATCCGGCGCTCGATGTGCTGCTGGACGACCTCCACGTATCGCTCGACGCGCCGGAGCAGGCGGTCGATGCAGTGCGCGCCACGCTCGTGGGTCTGGCCGAAGCCGGCAGCGACGGTGTGCGACGCACGCGCGACCTCGGCGCCGACGTTCGCGTGCGCCACATCATCGGGCTCGACCCGACGCGTCGCGGCGTGGCGATCGCCGACGTCGCCGAGGTCGGCATGCGCATGACCTTCTGCCGACGAAACGCGCAGGCGGCGCGATCAGACCTGATGCGTGTGTGCGCCGAGATCCGCGAGGAACTGGAGCCGGAGGAGCAGACGCTCGCCACGGCCCGCGCGGTGGCGGCCGGCGAGGCCGAGGCGGCGCCGCATCCGGCCCGGCGCATCGCGGGAGCCGTCTACGTGAGCTGCTCCGGCCGCGGCGGTCCGCACTTCGGCGCGCCGGGGGCGGAATTGCAGATCGTGCGCCACGCGCTGGGCGACGTGCCGCTGGTCGGCTTCTTCGCGGCGGGCGAGATCGCCCGGAACCATCTTTACGGCTACACCGGCGTGCTGACGGTGTTCACCTGCAACGACTGAGCGCCTGCCGCTCAGGCGGGCTGCAGCGCGGGCGACGCATTTGCGCGCAGGCCGGTGAAAGCGAAGTCGACTTCCGGCGCCAGGCCGCTCACGATCCGGGCGATCGACTTGCCCGAGCCGCAGGCATGCGTCCAGCCGAGCGTGCCGTGGCCGGTGTTCAGGAACAGGTTCGGCAGCTTCGTCCCGCCGATCAGCGGCACGTTGCTCGGCGTCGCGGGGCGAAGGCCGGTCCAGAACTGGGCATTGGCGGCATCGCCGGCGCCGGGAAAGAGTTCTTCGACGCGCCGCACGATCGCCTCGCAGCGCACGCGGTTCAGGTCGCGGTCATAGCCGTTGAATTCGGCCGTTCCGGCAATCCGCAGCCGGTCGCCCGACTCGGAGGTGTAGCGCGAGAAGACCAGCTTGTACTCGTCGTCGGTCAACGAGACCTGGTGCGCCTTCGACGCGTCCTTCACCGGCAGGGTGACCGAATAGCCCTTGGCCGGGTAGATGGGCAGGCGGATGCCGAGCGGCGCCGCGTAGAGCGGGCTCAGCGAGCCCATCGCCAGCACGAAGGCGTCGCCGCGAATGCGCTGGAAGCGGCCTTCGCTGTCGGTGGCCTCGACGTGGTCGATGCTGCCGCCGGCCTCGCGCAGCGCCGTCACGGTGTGGCTCATCAGGAACTTCACGCCGGCCGCAGTGGCCAGTTTGACGAGTTCGCGCGCAAAGCGGTTGGCGTCGCCGGATTCGTCTTCGGCCGTGTAGGTGGCACCGGCGAGCTGGGAGCGGATGTGGGCCAGTGCGGGCTCGATCTTCACGGCCGCGTCGGCGGAAATCACCTGGCGGTCGCAGCCCAGGGCGCGCATCTGCTCGGCGGGTTCGAGGGCGGCGTCGAACTCTTTCTGCGTCGTGTAGAAGTGCAGGATGCCCTGCGTGCGCTGCTCGTAGCCGATGCCGGTGTCGCGGCGCAGTTGCTGCAGGGTGTCGCGGCTGTAGGTGCCGAGCCGCACGATCTGCTCGATGTTGTGGCGGGTGCGCGCCGGCGTGCACTCGCGCAGGAATTGCAGCCCCCACAGCCATTGCCGCATGTCGGCGCGCATGCGGAAGAGCAGGGGAGCGTCTTCCTTGCCGAGCCATTGCAGTACCTTGAGTGGCGCACCCGGGTTGGCCCAGGGCTCGGCGTGGCTCACCGAGATCTGCCCGCCGTTGGCGAAGCTGGTTTCCGCGGCCGGCGTGGCCTGCCGGTCGATGACGGTCACCTCGTGACCGAGTTGCTGGAGGTAGTAGGCCGAGGTCACGCCGAGCAGGCCGGCGCCAAGAACGATCACACGCATTGAAAGCACCTTCGAAGGTTGCAGCGCTCGGACGGATCGGTTTCGGAAGCTGAATGGAAAAAGCAACCGGACCGGACGTCCAAGTTGCCGCTCCCCCTGTCCTCGGTACCTGAGAGATTCACCCGCTGCGCCCGCAGCGGGTTTGCTCCTTCGGTGCATCACGCTCGCATGCGAGTGAAGTGATGGCTCTCCAGACGGCTATGACAGTTGGTGCAGTACAGGCCCGTCTTGCGAGCCGACCTGAGCGTTTATGGGAGTTTGCGCCTTCGGTGGGGCCGCTTTCGCGGCCCGCTCTCCTGCAGTGCGGCGATTGTAGGCGGCCGGAGGCCTCAAGGCTACAAGCCCCTGAAGGCGAACTGGAGTTCGGGGCGCAGGCCGCTGACGATGCGGGCGATGGACTTGCCCGCTCCGAGGGCATTGATCCAGCTGGGTGTGCCGGGCGCCGTGTTCAGGAACAGGTTGGGGAGGCGCGTCTTGCCGATCATCGGCAGTCGGGTCCTGCTCACGGCGTGCATCTCGGTGGCGAGCGATGCGTGCGCCATGTCGCCCGCGCCCGGGAGCAGCATCTCGACGCGCGTCAGGATCGCATCGAAGCGGTCCGAATCGGGTTCGCTTTCCTCGTCCAGGCCGGCACGAACCGTGGCGGTGACACGCAGGTGGTCGCCTTGTGGCGTCTCGACGCGATCGATGCGCAGCTTGCCCTGGCGATCGCGCAGCGCGACGCGCGGCGCGCGGGTCGGATCCTTGACCGGTATCGTCACGATGTACTCGCGCACGAAACGCAGCGGCATGGAGACGCCCAGGTACTCCGCGTGCTGGACGCTCGACGAGCCCAGCGCCAGCACATAGGCCTGGGCACGGAGCGTGGTGGCGCGGCCATGGGGATCGAGCACCTCGACGCGGTCGATGCGGCCGTCGCGGTCCTTCAGCGACACCACCGTGTGCTTTGTCAGGAAACGCACGCCCGCCGCGCGGCAGAGGAAGACCAGGCTTGCCGCGAACTGCGAAGGATCGCGGGCCGGGTCTTCGGCCGAGTAAGTCGCGCCGGCAAGTTTGTCGCGGATGGCCTTCAGCGCGGGCTCCATGCGGATCGCGTCATCGGCGGAAAAGAGCTGTTCCTCGCAGCCGAGTTCGGACCAGTGTGGGGCGCGGGCCATTCGATGGTTGAAGGCCGCGGCATCGGTGAACAGATTCAGCAGGCCGCCGATACGCGTGCCCTGCGGCATGCCCGCCTCTTCGCGCAGGACGCGCGCACTCTTGCGACTGTAGGCGGCGAGGCGAACGAGGTGCTCGACCGGGTCGCGCTGGGGCTTTTCGCCGATGGCGCGATCGAGCAGCCTGGCGACGCGGCGGCGCAATCCAGTGCGCAGCCGGGCCCATCGGCTTTGCGCCCGCCCGCCGTGGACAGGCGTGGATTCGGGCCGCTTCGACGTGGATGCGTCGCCGGTCGGCGCGACACGCCCGCGGGCCTTGGCGGCCGGCGTCGCATGCCGGTCGACCACGATGACTTCATGGCCCAACTGCTGAAGGTAGTAGGCCGAGGTGACACCGAGCAAGCCGGCGCCGAGTACAACCACGCGCATGTCCGAATCCTTTTGGGATGGCACGAACGGCGGGCGTTGGTGCTCACTGTGCGAAGCGGCCGTCACCCGGGGTTCAGATTGCCGCTCCCCCTGTCTCTGTTACCTGAGAGATTCATCCGGCGCGACCTGCGACGGACTTGCTCCTTCGGTGCGCCACATTGGCGTGGCGTCTCTCCAGTCGGCGATTGATCAACGAAAAGCAGTGCCTGAACCACTGTGTGTGCGGTTCACCTGAGCGTTCATGGGAGTTTGCGCCATCGGTGGGACGAGTCTGTCCACTTTTCTGCAGGCCATGATTTTATAGAGGAAACCGGTTTCCGTGTGTTTCATCACACTCAGGCGCGTCGCAGCCGGGTGAAGAGCTCGAACTCCCAGTTGCGCATTCCCAGCAGCAATGTGTAGCCCTCGCGCTCCTTGGGCGACAGTTTCTGGTCGGTCTGGTGCTGCTGCGCGAAGTCCTGCGCGACGCGCTGCAAGCGGTCCAGGAAGGCCGGGGCGAGCGACTTGCTGATGGAGCCGTGCACCAGAAGGAGGCCTTCTGCGGGGCCGTCGAAGCCGCCGCGGTAGTAGTCGAGCACCACGTTTTCCCGGAAGAAATCCATCACCGGGCCGTGCGGACGCCAGCGGAAGGTCTTGGCCAGCTTTAGCCGGTAGCGGTTCAGCGGGCGCAGCTCGATGATCCCGATGCGGTCGAGCTGGGCCAAGTAGCCGATGCACTCGGCCTCGGTGATGCGGTAGGCACCGACGATCTGCTCCAGCGTCCACTGGCTCAGCACGCAGATGGCGAGCAGCAGCAGCTTCTTGTCCTTCACCACCGCCTTTTCCTGCTCGAGCGTGAGCTCCTTGAGCAGGGGCTGCGAATCGGCCACACGGCGGGCGAGTTCCGCGAAGTCGATCTTCAGGGCCCGGCAGATGGCGTCGACCCGGGTGAGGGGCATGTCGCCCTTGGCGAGCATCCGCTTGACGCTGGATTCGGCCATGTCCAGCGACTTGGCGAGGTCCCCGTAGGTCATGTGGGCGTTCTTGAGTTCGTTCTTGAGGGCCTGGACCAGGTCGACGGTGGTGCTCATGGAGAGAGTCGGTATTGCCGGTTGATACCGGAAGTGGTGGAAAAGTACGCCGTATCGATTTTCGATGCCTGCCGGTGGGTTGACAACCTAGATTCCACCCCACGCCAATCACCGGAGTTCCGCCATGTCGCTGTCGTCTCTCTCCAGCCGCGAACGTTGCCTGCTGTCGCTGTTCGCGGTGCTCCTGCTGGCGGCGATCGTCGGGCCGGCGGTGCCAGCAATCGGATCCGGCGGGACCGCGTTTGCCGACAGCCAGGCTTGGCACGGCCTGCCGAACGCGATGGACGTGCTCAGCAATCTGCCTTTCGCCGCCATCGGCATCTGGGGCCTGCGCTGGCTGCATTGGCTGGACCGGGTGCACGAAGAGGCCCAGGATGCGGCGGTGCTGCCCCAGGCTGCGATCCAGCCGCCGGTCAATTCGCTCGATTGCGCCTGGATGTTCTTTGCGGGGCTGATCCTCACGGCCCTGGGCTCGGCCTTCTACCACCTGGCGCCCGACAGCATGCGGCTGGCGGCCGACCGCGCCGGCATGGCGGTCGCCTTCGCGGGGCTGGTGGGCTTCGCGGTGTGCGAGCGGGTGAGTGCCCGCGCCGGCTGGCCTGCGGCCTGGTTCACCCTGGTGGGCGGTTTGCTGGCGGCGGCCATCTGCCACAAGACCGGCAACGCGCTGCCTTGGGCCCTGGTCCAGTTCGGCGGCATGACGCTGATCGCGGCGCTGGCCTTGACCAAGCCGATGCATGGCGCGATCGGCCTCAAGCTGGGCTGGGTGATCTGCTTCTATGTGCTGGCCAAGCTGTTCGAGCTGGGGGACCACGCGATCTTCGAGGCGACGAATCAGCTCGTGTCGGGGCATAGCCTCAAGCATCTGACGGCCGCGCTGGCTGCGCTCCCGGTGCTGCACGCCTTGCAGACCATGGAGCGGCAATCCCTGCGGCACAATCCGGGCGCCGCCACCGTGACGGCTTGAGGAACCTGCCAGCAAGGCCTTACGAATGACATCATCCGTCGACGCGTCTTCCTCCCCGTCCAGCGTGCCCGATCCGCAAGGGCACGCCAACCAGTTCGCGCTGCTGGGGCAGCGCCGGTTTGCGCCCTTCTTCTGGACCCAGTTCGCCGGCGCGGCCAACGACAACCTGTTCAAGTTTGCGTTCACTGTCATGGTGACCTACCAGCTGCAGCTCAGCTGGATGCCGCCGGCCATGGCGGGGCTCGCGATCGGTGCCCTGTTCATCCTGCCCTTCCTGCTGTTCTCCGCCACCGCCGGGCAGTTCACGGACAAGTACGACAAGACGAAGATGATCCGCTTCGTCAAGAACCTCGAGATCGCGATCATGCTCATCGCGGCATGGGGCTTCGTCCGGGCGGATGCGGCGGTGCTCCTGGGCTGCGTCTTCCTGATGGGGCTGCACTCGACCCTGTTTGGCCCCGTCAAGTTCGCCTACCTCCCGCAGGTGCTGGACGCCCGTGAACTCACAGGCGGCAACGGCATGGTCGAGATGGGCACCTTCGTCGCGATCCTGCTGGGGCAGGTCGCGGGCGGCCTGCTCGTGGCAGTGCCGCAAGTCGGGCATACGTCGGTGGCTGTCGCGTGCGTGCTGCTGGCGCTGGTGGGCCGCGGCGTGGCGCAGGCGATTCCGCGCGCGCCCGCGACCGACCCGGGCCTGACGATCAACTGGAATCCGATCAGCGAGACATGGCGCAACCTCAAGCTGGCCCACGGCAATCTCGTCGTGTTCCGCTCGCTGCTCGGCATCTCCTGGATGTGGTTCTTCGGCGCGGTCTTCCTGAGCCAGTTCCCGAGCTTCGCGAAAGAAGTGCTGCACGGCGATGAACAGGTTGCTTCCCTGCTGCTTGTGGTCTTCTCGGTGGGCATCGGCATCGGCTCTCTGCTGTGCGAGACGATGAGCCGGCGCCAGGTCGAGATCGGGCTGGTGCCGCTGGGCGCCATCGGCATGAGTGTCTTCGCCGTCGACCTGTACTTCGCGTCGCGCGCGCTCCCCACGCTGAGCGACACGGGGCTGGGCACCTTCGTGCGGCAGCCGGCGCACTGGCGCGTGATGGCCGACCTCGGCCTGCTGTCGCTGTTCGCGGGCCTCTACAGCGTGCCGATGTACGCGTTGATCCAGCTGCGCAGCCAGCCGACCCACCGGGCGCGGATCATCGCGGCCAACAACATCCTCAATGCGCTGTTCATGATCGGCAGCTCGATCATCGCGGGCGCCTTGCTCAAGGCGGGCTTCACGATCCCGCAGATCTTCCTGTTCACCGGCATCGCCAACGCGGTGGTGGCGTTCTACATCTTCATGCTGGTGCCGGAATACCTGCTGCGCTTCGTGGCCTGGATGCTCTCCCGGTTCGTGTACCGCTTCGACGTGAAGGGCGACGAGCACATTCCGACGGAAGGGCCGGCGGTGCTGGTGTGCAATCACGTGAGCTTCATCGATGCGGTGCTGCTGATGGCGGCGAGCCCGCGGCCGATCCGCTTCATCATGGACCACCGCATCTTCCGGGTGCCGGTGCTCGGGTGGCTGTTCCGGCTGGCCAAGGCGATCCCGATCGCACCGCAGAAGGAAGACCCCGCCGCGTACGAAGAGGCCTTTGCGCAAGCCGTGCAGGTGCTGCGCGAAGGCGACCTGCTCGCGATCTTTCCCGAGGGTGCGATCACGCGCGACGGCACCCTCCAGCCCTTCAAGGGCGGCGTGATGAAGATCCTGGAGGCTGCCGGCGCCGAAGGGATCGAAGCGCCGGTGATCCCGATGGCCCTGGTCAATCTCTGGGGCTCCTACTTCAGCCGGGTCGAGGTGCGCGACGGGCAGCACGTCGCGATGGTGCGTCCGTTCCGGCGCGGATTCTTCAGCCGCGTCGGGCTCAACGTCGGCGACGCCATGCCGCAGGCGGACGTCCAGCCCGAAGCGTTGCAGCGGCGTGTGCGCGGCCTGCTCGGCGCCTGACGTCCGCCGGATGCATCTGCCCTTCTCCGAGGCCTTCTGGTACTCGGTCACCTGGTTTGGTGACAGCGGCTTCCTGCTGCCCGCCGCGCTGTGGATCGCGGTGTGGCTCGGCATTCGCAGCAGCACGCGGCCGTCCGCGGCTCTGTGGGTGATCCTTTTCGGTCTCGGCGCCAGCCTGATCGCAGCGACCAAGATCGCCTTCCTGGGCTGGGGCATCGGGAGTCCGGCGCTCAACTTCACCGGCTTCAGCGGCCACACGGCGCTTTCGGCCAGCGTCTGGCCCGTCGCATGCTGGCTGGCGGCTTCGCGCTGGGACCATCGGGCGCGCGTTGCCGCCGCGTCCTTCGGGCTGCTGTTCGCCGTGCTGATCGGGTTGTCGCGGCTGGCGATCTATGCGCATTCCAAGTCGGAAGTCGCGGCCGGCTTCGCCCTGGGGGTGAGCATCAGCGGGATCTTCCTCTGGCAGCAGCATCGGCTGCCGCATCCGCGTGTGAGCTGGACGCTGGTGCTGCTGAGCCTCGCGACGCCCGTCCTCTTTCTTCGCCCGGGCAATCCGGCGCCGACGCAAGGCGCGCTCGAGGTGATCGCGATGCGCCTCGCGGGGATCGAGCAGCCGTACACGCGCGCCGACCTGCTCGCGCGCCGACGGAAGCCACCCGGTATCGAATAGAGATACCGGCGGCGCAGGAAGCCGCCACCGGTGCATTAGTTCACGCTTTGCCGTGCAAGTGCGAAAGATCATCCGCGCACTTTCACTTCGCCGCGAGGCTTTCATGCATCCCTCCTCTTCGACCGTCTCCACGGTGGTTGCCGTCGAGGCGTCGATCGACGGGACGGTCTTCCTGCTCGAGAGGGCGTCCGACGGCGCCAGGGCCAGCGTGAAGGTGCTGGGCCGTGCAGCCAACGGCGCGTCGGTGGCTGTCGGGTCGACGGTAACGGTCAGCGTGATCGGCAGCGGCATCATCCTGTCGGCGGCCGGCGAAGTGCTGGCCTTCGTGCCCAACGCCATCGGCCGGGCGCTGCTCTACAACGAGAAGCTGTCATGAAGCGCACGCCCACCAACTTCGGCCCCTACGAGCGCGAGTACGAGGCTCGCGTCTCAGGATCGCGGCGGCTGCTGAAGGCGGCGGTGCAACTGGCCCTCATGGCAGCGGCCGTGCTGCTCGCAGGGGTGTTCCTCTTTCCGATGAATGCCCATGCCGGCCGGTCGTGCGAGAAGTCGCATCCGGATGCCGCCGCTGTCGCCAAGGGCATGCAACTCGCCGAGCGCACGGCCAGGGAGCTCGACGCGAGCGGTGCACGGGTGGTGCTCCTGGCACGGGCAGGGCAGGACCTGGGCAAGTACGGCCTGCGCTATTCGCACCTCGGCCTGGCCTACAAGACCGACGCGGGCAACTGGCGCGTCGTGCACAAGCTCAACCAGTGCGGCACCGCGGTCGCGACGGTCTACCGCCAGGGCCTGGGCGATTTCTTCCTCGACGATCTCTGGCGCTACGAAGCGGCCTGGGTCGTGCCCACAGCCGCCGTTCAGGCGCAACTGTTGGCAGCGCTCAACGAGCCTCCGGCGCGCATCACCCGGCTGCACACGGCGCCCTACAGCATCGTGAGCTACGCATGGGGCCACAAGTACCAGCAATCGAACCAGTGGGCGGTCGAAACGCTGGCCGGCGCGATGGAGCCGACGACCATCCGGACCCGCGACCAGGCGCAGGCCTGGCTGCAATTCAAGGGCTACGAGCCGACGACGCTCAGGCTCGGCCCGCTCACCCGGCTGGGCGGCCGCGTGGGCTCCGCCAACGTGGCTTTCGACGACCATCCCGGCGAGAAGCGCTTCTCCGACCGCATCGAGACAGTGACCGTGGACTCGGTCTTCGCATGGCTGCCGCGTGCGGGCCTCGGCGCCGCACCGGTCGTGCTCAAGCTGTAGACCAGAATCGCGCGATGCACGAACCGACCTTGCAACACGAAAAAGGAATGCGATGAGCAAGTCCCTGCGCCTGTCCGAAAAATGGTTTCGCCGCGGCCTCTGGGTGGTGGCGGTGATCTTCGCGGGCTTCCTGATCGCATTGGGCAGCACGATCGTCGGTGACCTGCCGCGGGTCGAACACAGGCTCGAACTCGACGACTTCATCGACCACGCCGCTGCCGAGCCGCTTCGCAACACGATCCACGAAGCCGACCGGATCGAGCAGCAGGCCGCGCGCGAACGCGAGCAGGCCGACCTCAAGCTCCTGACCGCCCAGCAGGCGAGCCGGGCGGCGCGGGAGACCTTCACGAACTGGATCGCGACCCGTCACGCCACGGCCCAGCCCGACCAGGACACCGAGCTCATCACCCGCACCAAGGCGCTGGACGCATTGAAGCTCAAGGAGGACGAGGCGCAGCGCGCCGTGGGCGCGCAGCGGCAGGTTGCGCTGGACGCGCGCCAGTCACGCCAGGGTGCGCAGCAGCAACTGGCGCTGCTGGAAGAGGATGCGCGCAAGAAGCTGGATGCGGAGTACCGCCGCATCGAACTTCGGGTGTTCGGCTACCGCCTCGCCCTGACCTTGCCGCTGCTGGTGATCGCCGGCTGGCTTTTCGTGAAGAAGCGCAAGAGCACGTGGTGGCCCTTCGTGTGGGGCTTCATTTACTTCGCGCTGTTCGCTTTCTTCGTCGAACTGGTGCCTTACCTGCCGAGCTACGGCGGCTATGTGCACTCAGTCGTGGGCATCGTCATGACCGTGCTCGTGGGCCGCTACGCGATCATTGCGCTCAACCGCTACCTGGCGCGACAGAAGCTCGCCGAGGCGCAGCCGGACACGGTGCGCCGCAACGAACTGAGCTACGACACGGCGCTGGCGCGGCTCGCCAAAAGCGTATGCCCGGGGTGCGAGCGGCCGGTGGACCTGAAGAACACCGAGATCGACTTCTGCCCGCATTGCGGCATCGGCCTCTTCGACCACTGCCGCGTGTGCAAGACCCGAAAGAGCGCATTCGCCAAGTTCTGCCATGCCTGCGGGACGGGCGCCGTCGCGCCGCCGCCGGATCTGCCGCTTCAGGTCCAGCCGGCGTCCACCACGTAGTTCTGCGCGGTGCACATCTTCGAGTCGTCCGCGGCGAGGAAGAGCGCCATGCTGGCGATGTCCTCCGCCATCACGCGGCCCGGGAGGCACTGCGCGGCGTCGATCTCCGCGCCCGACTCGGGCTTGACCCAGAGCCGCAACTGGCGCTCGGTCATCACCCAGCCCGGCACGATCGTGTTGACGCGGATGTTCTGCTTGCCGAGATCGCGCGCCAGCGAACGCGTGAGCCCCTGGATGGCCGACTTGCACGCCTGGTAGACCGGATAGCCGGCGCCCTTGATCATCCAGCTCACCGAGCCGAAGTTGATGATCGAGCCGCTGCCGAGCGAGCGCATGTCGTCGGCCACCGCCTGTGCGGCGAAGAACTGGTGCTTGAAATTGACCGCCATCAGCCGGTCGAAATCTTCGCTCGTGACGTCGGCCATGTCGTGGCGACGGTCGTTGGCTGCGTTGTTGAGGAGCACCTGAATCGGGCCGAAACGCGCGCGCACCGCGGCGATGGTCGCGCGCAGTGCATCCACGTCGGTGACATCGCAAGCGCTGAAGAGCGCTTCGTTCTCTGTGCCCAGTCGGGCCGCGAGCGCCCGGCCGGCCTCGGCGTCGAGATCGCAGAAGCCGACGTGGGCCCCCTGCGCGTGGAAGGCACGCACCAGCGCCTCGCCGATGCCGGTCGCGCCGCCGGAAATGAAGACGGTGCGACCGGCGAGCGATGGGTATCGGGCCGATGGGGCAGGGGAAGTCGATTCGGTCATGTCGGGATTGGTGCGGGAAGGAGGCTGGCCGGCAATTGCGCGGTCGTCGCGATTTTGGCCCCCAATGGTGACGCCTGCCACCCGTGTGAACGAGAATGCCGCGACCGCAACGATCCTGGCGCAATGCATGAACGAGACGAAGCCTGCCTCAGACTCCATGGGCCTCACGCAGCTCGCGGCCGGTTCGCTGCGGCTGTTGCTTGCACCGGAGATCGGGGGCGCCGTGACGGCGCTCTACGACGAGCAGGCCGGTGAGCGATTCGACTGGCTGCGCCCCGCGACGACCGATGCCTTGCGCCGACGCGACCTGTTCGCGATGGCGAGCTTCCCGTTGTTGCCCTGGTGCAACCGCATTCGCGACGGCCGCGCGCATTTCGGCGGTCGAGACATCGCGATGGCGACCAGCCACCCGGCGCCGCCCTCGGGCAAGCACGCGCTGCATGGGATCGGCTGGATGCGCCCCTGGCAGGTGGCAGAAGCCTCGGTTTCGCGCGCGATCCTTGTGCTGTCGGTCGAGGCTGATGCGCAATGGCCTTGGCGATTCGACGCCTTGCAGCTGTTCGAACTCGATCCGACCGGACTGCGCTGCACGGTGACGCTCACCAATCGCGACACGGCGCCGATGCCGGCCGGCATCGGCCATCACCCCTATTTCCTGCATCGCGAAGGCACGCGCGTGCAGGCGACGACTGCGGCCATGTGGCGCGGCGATGCGGAGGTGATGCCGGTCGCACTCGAAATGACGCCTGAAGTGGCCCGGTTGCGCGAAGGCGTCCTGCTGGCCGATCTCGACCTCGACAACAATTTCACCGGCTGGCAGCACCAGGCTCGCATCGAGTGGCCGGGGTCATCTCGCTCGCTGGTGATGACGGCCGAATCGCCACTCGACTTCTTCGTCCTCTACTGCCCGCGCGGCGCGGATCATTTCTGTGCCGAGCCGGTCAGCCAGTGCACGGACGCGATCAATCTGTCGGATCGCCGCGGGCCGGATGAAGTGGGCGGCGCAGTCCTGGCGCCGGGTGAAACGCTGACGGGGCGCTGGACGCTTCGGTCGGCCTAGCCTCAGGGCCGAATTCCGCTCAGACGCCGCGCGCGCGGTCAGTCTTGAAGCTGGCGCGGAATTCCTTGAACCGCCCCGCATCGAGCGCTTCGCGGATCTCGCGCATCAGGTTCAGGTAGTAGTGCAGGTTATGGATCGTCGTGAGCATCGGCCCCAGCATTTCGCCGCAACGATCGAGGTGATGCAGATAGGCACGGCTGAAGCCGTCGCGGCCGCCTTCGTTCCACGGCACGCCCGAAGCGCCGGCACAGGCGTGGCACGTGCAGCTCACATCGATCGGCTGCGGGTCGTTCTTGTGGCGCGCGTTGCGCATCTTGAGATCGCCGTAGCGCGAGAAAAGGGTGCCGTTGCGTGCATTGCGGGTCGGCATCACGCAGTCGAACATGTCGACGCCCTGTGCGACGCCTTCGACCAGGTCCTCGGGCGTGCCGACGCCCATCAGGTAGCGCGGCTTGTGGGTCGGCAGCTTGTGGGGCGTGTGCGCCATGATGCGCAGCATCTCTTCCTTCGGCTCGCCCACGCTCACGCCGCCGATGGCATAGCCGGGGAAGTCCATCTCGACCAGTTGGGCCAGCGATTCCTCGCGCAGGTTCTCGTACATGCCGCCCTGCACGATGCCGAAGAGCGCGTTGGGATTTTCGAGCCGCGCGAATTCCGACTGGCAGCGACGGGCCCAGCGCAGGCTGAGTTCCATCGACTTGCGCGCTTCGGCCTCGGTTGTGACGTGGCCCTGCGTGTCGTAGGGCGTGCATTCGTCGAACTGCATGACGATGTCGCTGTTGAGGATGGTCTGTATCTGCATCGAGACCTCCGGCGTGAGGAACAGCTTGTCGCCGTTGACCGGCGACGCGAACTTCACGCCTTCCTCGCTGATCTTGCGCATCGCGCCCAGCGACCAGACCTGGAAGCCGCCCGAGTCGGTGAGGATGGGCTTGTCCCACTTTTCGAACTGATGCAGGCCGCCGAAGCTCGCCATGACGTCGAGGCCGGGGCGCATCCACAGGTGGAATGTGTTGCCCAGGATGATCTGCGCGCCCATCTCTTCGAGGCTGCGCGGCATCACGCCCTTGACGGTGCCATAGGTGCCCACCGGCATGAAGATCGGGGTCTGCACCACGCCATGGTTGAGCGTGAGCGTGCCGCGGCGCGCGTGGCTTTCGGGGTCGGTGGCGAGGAGTTCGAAGTTCAGCATGTTGTTCGTTCCAGAAGCATGGCCTCGCCGTAGCTGAAGAAGCGGTAGCGCTCGCGGATCGCATGGGCATACAGGGCCATGACGCGTTCGTAGCCTGCGAAGGCGCTCACCAGCATCATGAGCGTGCTCTTGGGGAGATGAAAGTTGGTGATGAGCAGGTCCACGTGTTCGAACGTGAAGCCTGGCGTGATGAAGATGCGCGTGTCGCCGGTCGCTTCGCCGCTCTTCGCCCAGGATTCGAGCGTGCGAACCGTGGTCGTGCCGACGGCGACGATGCGCCCGCCGCGCGCCTTGGCCTCGGCGATGGCGCGCTGCGTGGCCTCCGGCACTTCGTAGCGTTCGGCGTGCATCGTGTGCTCGGCGATGTTCTCCGTCTTGACGGGCTGGAAGGTGCCGGCGCCGACATGGAGCGTGACGCTCGCACGCTGCACGCCACGTGCTTCGAGCTCACCAAGCAGCGCATCGTCGAAGTGCAGGGCGGCCGTTGGTGCGGCGACAGCACCCGGCACACGGGCGAACACGGTCTGGTAGCGGCTCTCATCGTCCGACGAGTCCGTGTGCGTGATGTAGGGCGGCAGCGGCACGTGCCCGCAGCGAGCCATCAGCGCGTACGGGTCTTCGCCCGACGGGCTTTCGAAACGGAAGCGAAAGAGCGAGCCGTCTTCCTCGGGCCATCGACCGAGCAACGTCGCGCTGAAACCGCCGACCATTGCGAGCGTTGTCCCGACCTGGGGCTTCTTGCTGACTTTCATGTGGGCGACGACTTCATCGCCCTGCAGCACGCGCTCCACCAGCAGTTCGAGCTTGCCGCCCGTGGGCTTTTCGCCGAAGAGGCGGGCCTTGACGACGCGCGTGTCGTTGAAGACGAGCAGGTCGCCGGGGCGAAGCAGCGAGGGGAGTTGCCTGAAGATCCGGTCGACCGCCGGGTCGACGGAACCATCGAGGAGCCGCGAGGCGCTGCGTTCGGAGGCGGGATGCTGGGCCACCAGTTCGGGCGGCAGGTCGAAATCGAAATCGGAAAGCGTGAAGGCGCGCATGGTGCTTGAGGGCCGGACGGGCCCGTGCCAAGGAGGCGTGAGGGAACGGATGTGAAGAGGCGGGCAGAATTGTCCCATGCCCGCTGCCGCCAAGTCCCCGCCACCGCAAAAGCCCTTGCCCGCGCCGCCGCCCGGGTCGGGGCTGAGCGTGGTGCAACGTGCATTGCGCAAGCTCGGCTTGCTTCGCGACATCGACTTCGCGCTCTACCTGCCGATGCGCTACGAGGATGAGACGCGCATCGTCCGCCTGGCTCAGGTGCGAGACGGTGAGATGGCGCAGATCGAGGCGGTCGTGACCGAGAGCGAAGTTGTCTTCCGACCAAGGCGCCAATTGATCGTGACGGTGGACGACGGCAGCGATACCTGCCAGTTGCGCTTCTTCAACTTCTATCCGTCTCAGCAGAAGCAACTCGCGGTCGGAACCCGTGTCAGAGTGCGCGGCGAGGTTCGGCGCGGCTTCCTGGGGCGGCAGATGATGCATCCCGCAGTGAAGGCTGCCGGCACCGAACTGCCGGAGGCGCTGACACCCGTCTATTCGACGATTGCGGGTCTTGCGCAGCCCGTCCTGCGGCGCGAAGTGCGTTCGGGGCTTGCACGGGCCGTTCTCGACGAAACCCTGCCCGCCGGTGCGGCGCCGCGTGGTGCATGGGACTTGCGGCGCGCGCTCTCGTTTCTCCACTATCCCGTGCCCGACGTGGCGTTGGCCACGCTGGAAGACCACAGTCACCCTGCTTGGCAGCGGCTCAAGGCCGACGAACTCCTGGCACAGCAACTGTCGCAATTGCAGGCGCGTCGGGCGCGCGCCGCGCAAAGAGCACCGGTGCTCGATACGGCTGCTTCAGGCGGCCCGTTGCATGCGGAACTGCTCGCCGCGCTGCCGTTCGCGTTGACCGGCGCCCAGCAAAGGGTCGGCGTCGAGATCACCCGTGATCTCGCCCGAGACATTCCGATGCATCGTCTCCTGCAGGGAGACGTCGGCTCTGGCAAAACTGTGGTGGCGGCTCTTGCGGCCGCGCGTTGCATCGACGCGGGGTTTCAGTGTGCGCTCATGGCCCCGACGGAAATCCTGGCCGCCCAGCATTTCGGCAAGCTGGTCGGGTGGCTCGATCCGCTCCTGGCCGAGCGCGGCCTTCGCGTTGCGTGGCTGACGGGCAGTCAGAAAAAGAAGGAGCGGGACGCGATGTCGGCCGCGGTCGAGAGCGGCGAGGCGGCGCTCGTCATCGGCACGCATGCGGTCATCTCGGAAAAAGTGCGGTTCAAGAATCTCGCGCTGGCGATCATCGACGAGCAGCATCGCTTTGGTGTGGCGCAGCGTCTTGCATTGCGCGGCAAGGCAGGGGGAGAACTCGAACCGCACCTGCTGATGATGAGCGCAACGCCGATTCCGCGGACCCTGGCGATGAGCTACTACGCCGACCTCGATGTCTCGACGCTCGACGAACTTCCGCCCGGGCGCACGCCGATTGTCACCAAGCTCGTGGCGGAGCATCGGCGCGATGAAGTTGTCGACCGGATCCGCTTCCAGGTGGAGCAGGGGCGGCAGGTCTACTGGGTGTGCCCGCTGATCGAGGAAAGCGAGGCGGTCGACCTGCGCAATGCCACCGCGACGCGGGACGAACTCGCCGAAGCGTTGGGCGAGCAGGTCAGTGTGGGGCTCCTCCATTCGCGCATGCCCACGGCGGAGAAGCAGGCGGTGATGGAGGGATTCACCGCCAACCAGATTCAAGTGTTGGTGAGCACCACCGTGATCGAGGTCGGCGTCGACGTGCCGAACGCCTCACTGATGGTGATCGAACATGCCGAGCGATTCGGCCTTTCCCAGTTGCATCAGTTGCGCGGCCGCGTGGGACGCGGGGCGGCGGCTTCGGCCTGCGTGCTCCTGTACGCGCCGAATGAAGGCGGCCGGGTCGGCGAGGCCGCACGGGAACGATTGAAGGCGATGGCCGAGACGGGTGATGGATTCGAGATCGCGCGCCGCGATCTGGAGATCCGCGGCCCGGGCGAATTCCTCGGGGCGCGGCAGTCGGGCGCGCCCTTGCTGCGCTTCGCGGACCTGAGCACCGACCTCATGCTGCTCGATTGGGCTCGCGAGCTGGCGCCTCGCATGCTGGATCAGCACCTGGCCCTGGCCGAGAAGCATGTCGATCGCTGGCTCGGCAGCAAGGCGGAGTATCTGAAAGCCTGAAGGGGGCGTACCGGCTGCGGCAGATCCCTGCGCGAATCAGCCGTATGAGCTTCCTTCGAACACGCTCAAGTAGCTGGACGGATCGATGGCTTCGCCGTTCTCCAGCACCTCGAAGTGCAGATGTGGCCCCGTGGAGCGGCCGGTCGAGCCGACGTCGGCGATGTGCTGGCGCGGCAGCACGACATCGCCCTTTTTCGCGATGAGGCGCGACGCGTGCCCGTAGCGGGTGACGAGTTGGTTGCCGTGGTCGATCTCGATCACTTTGCCGTAGCCGGACTTCTGACCCGCGAAGATCACGCGGCCACCGGCCGTCGCATGGATGGGTGTCCCGGTGCGGGCCGCGAGATCGATGCCGGAATGGAAATGCAGATTGCGGTTGAAGGGATCGATGCGATTGCCGAAGGGCGAACCGAAGCGGGCGCCATCGACGGGCAGGCGTCCAGGCAAGGCAGACCAGGCGGCCTTGTGCATGAGCGCCTCATGTTCGAGTTGTTCCAGCGTTTCGGCGAGGCAAGCAACCTGGTGGCGGGTGCCATCGACAGCGTCCGCTGCAACCTCTGGCTTTTCTGCGACGGCTGTTTTCTTCGGGTCCGTACAAGGGCGGGGCGGCAACGCAGGGCCGCCCATGCCTTCGTGCGATTTCGGATGCGCGGAGACGTGCTTTAACACACGCGACGACGCCTTCGATGTTTTCAGCCGAGCCTGGAGACCACGCAGTTCGCTGACATGGGTTGTCAGGCGGGCGATGCGCGGCTCCAACTGCGCGACCGACGCGTTCAGTTTGTCCAGTTCGCCCACCACAAAGGAGAGTTCGATGCTGTTCGTGCTCTCGACTTCACTCGCGTTCTGGTTGCTTTCCGCGACAGGCGCCGCCGAGCGGGCTCCGATGGCGACGCCCGCGGCGAGTGCGAGGGCCGAAGCCCCGACCCCGGTGGCGGCGATCGCCCAGGCCGTGCGGCGTGTGACGAACTGGACAGTTCCGTTGGTGAGATGACGATCTGCGCTGAACATAAGTAGGTGGCGTCTCCGCTGAAGAATGGTTTAGGGGATCAAGCGTCACAGAGCCGCTGTCAGCGGCTTGACCACGAGGGTCGGCTTGCGCGGGGGATCGAAGATCCGAAGTTCAGTCGTCCGCGATGGGACCCAAACACTGAGCAGGCGATCGGGCCTCAAGGTCTTCCGAGTGCGTGGATGCTTCAATCACTGAGGTCTTGATTGTCCCAAGCGCTTTCTCTGCGTCCCACTGGAAATGTCTGAAACGTCGGGATGTTTCCGCGGGCTGGTCCCTGCGGGCAGGGGCGAGACACAGAAGCCCCCCAGTGCTTTCCGGCCGTTTTCGGCCGAGCGGTTCAAGAAGGGTCCGCTTGCGCATAATTGACGAAAACTATGACGCTCACGGAACTCAAATACATCGTCGCGGTCGCCCGGGAGCGGCATTTCGGCAAGGCCGCGGAGGCCTGCTATGTCTCGCAGCCGACGCTGTCGGTGGCGATCAAGAAGCTGGAAGACGAGCTCGAGGTCAAGCTTTTCGAGCGGAGTGCAGGCGAAGTCACGGTGACACCGCTGGGGGAGCAGATCGTGCAGCAGGCGCAAAGCGTGCTGGATCAGGCGGCCAGCATCAAGGAGATTGCCAAGCGCGGGAAGGATCCTTTGTCGGGTCCGCTCAACCTCGGCGTGATCTACACCATCGGCCCGTACCTTCTGCCCGACCTGGTTCGGCAGAACATCGCCCGCACCCCGCAGATGCCGCTGGTGCTTCAGGAAAACTTCACGGCCAAGCTGCTCGAAATGCTGCGTGCCGGCGAAATTGACTGCGCGATCATGGCCGAGCCCTTTCCCGACACTGGCCTGGCCGTGGCCCCCCTTTACGACGAGCCCTTCATGGCCGCCTTGCCGGCCCACCATGCTTTGGCGGGCCGCGAATCCGTGACCTCCGACGAACTCAAGAAGGAGACCATGCTTCTGCTGGGCACCGGCCACTGTTTCCGAGATCACGTGCTGGAGGTCTGCCCCGAATTCGCCCGGTTTTCGAGCAACGCCGAAGGAATCCGAAAGAGTTTCGAGGGCTCCTCGCTGGAGACCATCAAGCACATGGTTGCGTCGGGCATGGGAGTGACGCTGGTGCCGCGTCTTTCGGTGCCAGCCGATGCGCTCAAGCCCAAGACGAAGGGCCGCAAGGAGCCCGAGCAGATCGTGCGCTATCTCCCCGTCCGCGACACGCAGGGCGGCGAACCGCCGACACGTCGCGTGGTGCTCGCATGGCGCCGCAGCTTCACGCGCTACGAGGCGATCGCCGCACTGCGCAATGCGATCTACGCTTGCGAGCTGCCGGGCGTCAAGCGCCTCTCCTAGCAATTTGCGTCATCACCTGCGAGACCCTCGCGTGGCGTGCGACCGAGCTGCGATAGAGTGCTGTTGTGAAGTCTGCATCCGGGCTTCCCTGCTTCCATGCGTCAATCAACTTGAAGAAAGAACTCGTCACCATGGCCAAAGTCGTGAAGAAGCCCAAGTCCGCCGTCACCGCTGCGCCGTCGGCATCTGCAGGCAAGGTTCCCAAGAAGGGCGGCGTCGTGGTTGCGGAGGAGTCTGGCAGTCGCAACGCACCGGTAATCAACATCGGCATCGACCGCCAGGACCGCGCAGCCATCGCGGAAGGCCTGAGCCGCGTACTTGCAGACACCTACACGCTGTACCTGACCACGCACAACTTCCATTGGAACGTGACGGGCCCGCATTTCAATTCGCTGCATGCGATGTTCATGACGCAGTACACGGAACTGTGGGGCTCGACGGACGTACTCGCCGAACGCATTCGGGCGCTTGGCCACTACGCGCCGGGCTCGTACGCCGAATTCAGCAAGATCGCAACCGTGCCTGATGTGCCACAGACGCCGCCGAAGGCCATGGAGATGGTGCGCATCCTCGTCAAGGGGCATGAAACCGTCTCGCGCATCGCGCGCGAGTTCATCCCCGTGGCCGAGGAGGCGGGTGACGATCCGACCGCCGACATGCTGACCGCGCGCTGCACCGTGCACGATCAGACTGCCTGGATGCTGCGTTCGCTGCTTGAAGACTGATCGCACAGCCGGCCCTGCCGCGGAGCCGGTCCCATCTGCGCCCGCGCCGCGTCGCGGGCGTTTTGCGTTGTACCTTGACCTGATCCGCTGGAACCGCCCTGCGGGTTGGCTGCTGCTGCTTTGGCCTACGCTGGGCGCCCTCTGGTTTGCGGCCGATGGCTGGCCGGGCTGGCATCTGCTGGTCGTGTTCGTGCTGGGCACCATCCTCATGCGCAGCGCAGGGTGCTGCGTCAACGACGTGGCCGATCGTGAATTCGACCGCCACGTCAAGCGTACGGCGCAAAGGCCGGTGACCAGCGGCGCGATTTCGGTCGCCGAAGCCTTGATCGTTGGGGCCGTGCTGGCGCTGGCTGCGTTCGGGTTGGTGCTCACGACCAACCGCATTACCGTGCTCTGGTCATTCGCCGCGCTGGCCGTGACCTTGGTCTATCCCTTTGCGAAGCGCTTCGTGTCGATTCCGCAGGCGGTGCTCGGCATCGCATTCAGCTTCGGCATTCCCATGGCGTTTGCGGCAGTGCAAGGCCGCGTCCCGCAACTGGCCTGGTGGCTGTTGGCAGGCAACCTGTTCTGGGTGCTGGCCTATGACACCGAGTACGCGATGGTCGACCGCGACGATGACCTCAAGATCGGCATGAAGACCTCGGCCATCACCTTCGGGCGTCTCGACGTCGCCATCGTCATGGCGAGCTATGCCGTATTCCTGGTCGTGTGGGGAACTGCAGGTGCCGGCAAGGCGCTGGGCGTACTGTTTTTTGGCGCGATCGGGATCGCGGCGGCGCAGGCGCTATGGCACTGGCGACTCATCCGCAGTCGGACGCGGGACGGCTGTTTCAAGGCCTTTAGGCTCAATCATTGGCTGGGCTTCACGGTGTTCGCCGGAGTCGTGGCCGGATACGCACTGCGCTGACCCGCAGCCTTTCTCCTCAGTTAAGTCCGAACTCCTTGCCCAGTTCGGCCGCGCGACGATAAGCGGCGCGGATCGCCTCCTTGAAATTCGTCTTGAGATCGGCGCTCTCCATGGCCGAGATGGCGGCATGGGTGGTGCCGCCCTTCGAAGTGACGCGAGCCCTCAAGACCGACGGCGGTTCGGTCGCACTGCTGGCAAGGGCGGATGCACCGGTGAAGGTGCCCAGTGCCAGTCGGTGCGCCTGCTCGGGTGTCAGGCCGAGCTCTACGCCGGCTTCCGTCATCGCCTCGATGAAATAGAAGACATAGGCCGGACCGGAGCCCGAGATCGCTGTGACGGCGTCGAGAGTGCCTTCCTCGTCTACCCACATCAGGTCGCCGGTGGGGGCGAGCACCTGCTCGACCAACTTCCGGCCGACGTCGTCCACGGCATCGCGTGCAAAGAGCCCGCTCATGCCTTGTCCGACGAGGGCTGGCGTATTGGGCATGGCGCGAACCACGCGTTCCGTCCCAAGCCATCGGACGATGCTGCTGGATGGGATCCCCGCGGCCACCGAGAGATGCAGCGCATCGGGCGCCAATCCACGCACCGGTCTTGCCGCTTCGGCGAAGGTCTGCGGCTTGACGGCCCAAACGACGACCTCGCAGCGCGTCAGCGCGCTGGTCGCATCCGCGTGGGCGGCAATTCCGAAGTCATGGGCAAGCTTGGCGCGGGCCTCGGCGAAGGGTTCGACGACCTCGATGGCTTCCGGGGGAACGTCCTGCTTGATGAGTCCCCCGATGATGGCGCTCGCCATGTTGCCGCCGCCAACAAACGCGATGGGTGGCAGGGGTGTCGGCTCCCGGCGGGGCAGGAAAGTGACTGCAATGTTCATGGCTTATCCGGTGAATTCGAATGCTGCGAACTGGGTGATCTGCAGCGGATTGAAATTGTCGTCGCTCACCACGACCAGAAGGCGGTTGCCATTCGGCAGATTGGGGCCCCAGCACAGGCCCTCACTGTTGTCCAGGCGGGACAGGCCCAAGGTTGCGAAGTCGGCGACCAGCCTCTTGGGCGCGGGGTTGTGATTGTCCGGGCTCAGGGCCTCCAGGGCCAGAGTGTCCGAGGCAGCGCGGGTATCGATTTCATAGAGTCGCAGCGAATTGCCGAATCCGGCGATGTAGGCGCGCTCGAGGACCAGCATGCGGTGAGTGTCAATCATCAGCACCTCGCTGACGCCGTTGTCGGCATGGAGGCCCGGCACCAGGGGGCGTCGCGGGATGGCGTCCGGGACGTAGGCAATCTGGCGGCGGGCCTCGCCGGTCGAGAGGTCGATCTGCGTGAACCGGCAGGGCCCGCCCGGCGCCGCCACGGTGGGTACGGCGCCGTCCTGGATCAGCGCGTTTTCCATGGCCAGCCAGGCGTGGCGCCCGTCGGGCGTCAGGGCGAGCCCCTCCGGACCGAGGTTATCCCTCGTTCCGCGCCTGCCTTCGGAGTCGGGCTGAAACATGGCAGGGAGTGGGATTTCGCGAACCAGCGTGCCGTCCCGTCTCGATTCGTAGAGCGCCGGTCCGAAACCACGCGACACGTCCCCCTCGCTGGCCCAGAGCAGCGTGTCGGTGTCGCGGCGCAATCTGAGCGCTTCGGGGTCGGGAACCGGGGTGCCTGGTCGCGCATGGCGCCGCGCCGGCCATGGCGTCCCGTCGGCCTGCCGGAGGACTGTGACGCTGACTGGTCGAGGAGGGGCTTTCCGGCTGTCGACAGACCATTCCATGCTGTAGAAGCGAACAGGTGCCAGGTCTGACCGATCATCGGAGAGAAGCAGGTACTCACCTTTCATTTCGTCATAGTCGATGCCGGACAGGCCTCCTACGATCGTCCCTTGAAAATTCAACCGATGAGGCCAACGTGCTTCGGCAATAAGCAGCAGACGCTGAGGGCCGGAAGTGACGGTGACAGCGCCAGTACATGCGCCCAGCGCGCCGGTAAAAGAAATCGCCGCGGCGGCTAGTATTTGCCGCCGCGTAACAAGTGGCGTTGGAAATGAGTGCACTTCGGAAGTCTAAGGTTCCAGAAAATGCGTCCGGGGGGGTAGTTGACGGCCCCCTCAGACTGTGTGAGAATCGCAGGCTTCGCTTGAAAAGGCGAAGCTTCTGCCCAGCGGAAGCGCACCGAAGTGGTCGGTGCGTGGACGACGGGCCCAAGACTGACTGCAGAGTTGTTTCGGAAATGTCCGGGCATCGAGCAGTACAAGTTGGGAATATCACGAAATGATCCAAACTGAATCCCGGCTCGATGTGGCCGACAACACGGGCGCGAAATCCGTCCTGTGTATCAAGGTGCTCGGTGGCTCCAAGCGGCGTTACGCCAGCGTGGGCGACGTCATCAAGGTCAGCGTCAAGGAGGCTGCTCCGCGTGGTCGCGTCAAGAAGGGCGAGATTTACAGCGCAGTGGTGGTCCGCACCGCCAAGGGCATCCGTCGCAGCGACGGCTCGCTCGTCAAGTTCGACGGCAACGCGGCTGTGTTGCTCAACGCCAAGCTGGAGCCGATCGGCACCCGCATCTTCGGACCGGTCACGCGCGAACTGCGTACCGAGAAGTTCATGAAGATCGTGTCGCTTGCTCCCGAAGTTCTGTAAGGACAACAACGCCATGAACAAGATTCGCAAAGGCGACCAGGTCATCGTGTTGGCCGGGCGCGACAAGGGCAAGCGTGGGACTGTTTCCCTGCGCAAGGATGATTCGCACCTGATCATCGACGGCATCAATATCGTCAAGAAGCACACCAAGCCGAACCCGCTCAAGGGTACGACTGGTGGCATCGTCGAAAAGGCCATGCCGATTCACCAATCCAACGTGGCGATCTTCAATGCTGCGACCGGCAAGGCCGATCGCGTGGGCATCAAGGTCACGGGCGGCAAGCGCGTTCGCGTCTTCAAGTCCAGCGGCGAAGAAATCAAGGCCGCCTAAGGGGTATTCACATGGCACGTCTCCAACAACACTATCGCGAAAAGATCGCGAAAGACCTGACGGAAAAGTTCGGCTACACCTCGCCGATGCAGGTTCCGCGTCTGACCAAGATCACCCTCAACATGGGCGTCGGTGAGGCTGTCGCGGACAAGAAGGTCCTCGATAACGCTGTCGCTGATCTGACCAAGATCGCCGGCCAGAAGCCGGTGGTGACCAAGTCCAAGAAGGCCATTGCCGGCTTCAAGATTCGCGAGAATCAGCCGATTGGCTGCATGGTCACGCTGCGCGGCGTTCAGATGTATGAATTTCTGGACCGCTTCGTGACTGTGGCGCTGCCGCGCGTTCGCGACTTTCGCGGGATTTCCGGCCGTGCGTTCGATGGTCGCGGCAACTACAACATCGGCGTGAAAGAGCAGATCATCTTTCCCGAGATCGAGTACGACAAGGTCGATGCCCTGCGCGGTCTCAATATCAGCATCACGACAACGGCCAAGACCGACGAAGAGGCCAAGGCGCTTCTCGCTGGCTTCCGTTTTCCGTTCAAGAACTGAGGTGGTTTGTGGCTAAAGTAGCTTTGATCGAGCGCGAGCTCAAGAGAGAAAAACTGGTCGCAAAGTACGCCGCCAAACATGCGGAACTGAAAGCGATCGCAAACGACGCGAAGAAGAGCGACGAAGAGCGCGCCGCCGCCCGCCTCGGCCTGCAGAAGCTCCCACGCAACGCCAACCCGACGCGTCAGCGCAACCGTTGCGAAATCACCGGTCGCCCGCGTGGCACCTTCCGTCAATTCGGTCTGGCTCGCGCCAAGATTCGCGAACTGGCTTTCAACGGCGACATCCCTGGTGTCACCAAGGCCAGCTGGTAAGCCAGGCAGGAGCAAACAACATGAGCATGAGTGATCCCATTGCTGACCTGCTGACGCGTATCCGCAACGCGCAGATGGTGGCGAAGCCCACCGTGTCGGTCCCGTCTTCCAAGGTGAAGATTGCGATCGCGCAGGTCCTGAAGGACGAGGGCTATATCGACGGCTTCAAGGTCAAGACCGAAGCCGGCAGGAGCGAGCTCGAAATCGCGCTGAAGTACTACGCTGGCCGCCCGGTCATCGAGCGCATTGAGCGCGTGAGCCGTCCTGGCCTGCGTGTCTACAAAGGCAGCACGGCTATCCCGCAAGTCCAGAACGGCCTCGGCGTCGCCATCGTCACGACCCCAAAGGGCGTGATGACCGACCGCAAGGCCCGCGCTACCGGCGTTGGTGGCGAAGTTTTGTGCTACGTCGCCTAACCGAGACATCTAGGAGAAACTGAAATGTCCCGAGTAGGAAAAATGCCGATCGCCATCCCCGCTGGAGTGGATGTGTCGGTCAAGGACGACCAGATCAGCGTCAAAGGCACGGGCGGCACGCTCAGCCTGGAGCGCAATGCGCTGGTCAAGATCGTTAGCAATGACGGTAAGCTGAACTTTGAGCCTGCCAACGATTCGCGCGAAGCGAACGCGATGAGCGGAACGGTTCGGCAACTGGTGAACAACATGGTCGTCGGCGTGACCAAGGGCTTCGAGAAGAAGCTCACCTTGGTCGGCGTCGGCTACAAGGCTGCCGCGCAAGGCGCAAAGCTGAATCTGCAAGTCGGTTACTCGCATCCGGTCAACATCGACATGCCGCAAGGCATCACGGTGGCAACCCCGACGCCGACCGAAATTCTGATCAAGGGTGCCGATCGCCAACGCGTTGGTCAAATCGCCGCCGAGATCCGCGCTGTTCGTCCGCCTGAGCCCTACAAGGGCAAGGGCATCAAGTATTCGGACGAAAAGATCGTGATCAAAGAGACCAAGAAGAAGTAAGGGGCAGCAAAATGATGTTGACCAAAAAAGCACAGCGTCTTCGCCGTTCGCGCCAGACCCGCATCCGCATTGCGACGCAAGGCGTGGCGCGTCTGACTGTGAACCGCACCAATCTGCATATCTATGCCACCGTCATTTCCGACGACGGCTCGAAGGTGATTGCCACTGCATCTACGGCCGAGGCGGAGGTGCGTTCCTCGCTGGGCGGTTCCGGCAAGGGTGGCAACACTGCTGCGGCAACCGCCATCGGCAAGCGCATCGCTGAAAAGGCGAAGGCTGCAGGTGTCGATAAGGTCGCTTTCGATCGCGCAGGTTTCGCCTACCACGGCCGCGTCAAGGCGCTGGCCGACGCGGCTCGCGAAGCTGGCCTGCAGTTCTAACCGGATACGAGATTCAAAATGGCAAAGATTCAGGCAAGAACGCAGAACGAAGGCCCCGAAGACGGTTTGCGCGAGAAGATGATCGCGATCAACCGCGTCACCAAGGTGGTGAAGGGTGGTCGTATCCTTGGTTTCGCAGCTCTCACTGTGGTGGGTGACGGTGACGGTCGCGTCGGCATGGGCAAGGGCAAGTCGAAAGAAGTGCCGGCGGCTGTGCAGAAGGCAATGGAAGAAGCACGTCGCAACCTGGCGAAGATTTCGATCAAGAACGGCACGCTGCATCACCGTGTGACGGGCCATCACGGCGCCGCGTCGGTGGTCATGATCCCGGCCCCGAAGGGTACCGGCATCATCGCTGGCGGTCCGATGCGTGCCGTTTTCGAAGTGATGGGCATTACCGACATCGTGGCCAAGAGTCATGGTTCGTCGAATCCATACAACATGGTTCGCGCCACCCTCGACGGATTGAAGAATTCGACGACGGCATCCGAAGTGGCTGCCAAGCGTGGGCTGACCGTCGAAGAGCTCTTCGCGTAAACCGGGAGTATTGAGATGACGACGCAACAAGCAACCCTCAAGGTGCAACTGGTCAAGAGCCCGATCGGCACCAAGGAATCGCATCGCGCTACTGTGCGTGGCCTGGGTCTGCGCAAGCTCAATAGCGTGAGCGAATTGCAGGACACGCCCGCGGTGCGCGGCATGATCAACAAGATCAGTTATCTGGTCAAAGTACTCTAAACAGAGTCGCTGAGAGAGACGTATATGGAACTCAATGGCATCAAGCCGGCAGCCGGCGCCAAGCACGCCAAGCGCCGCGTCGGCCGTGGCATCGGCTCCGGCCTCGGCAAGACTGCGGGTCGCGGTCACAAGGGTCAGAAGTCGCGTGCAGGCGGTTTCCACAAGGTCGGCTTCGAAGGCGGTCAAATGCCGCTGCAGCGTCGTCTGCCGAAGCGTGGCTTCAAGTCGCATCTGCTGAAGTACAACGCCGAAGTGACGCTCGCCTCCCTCGAAAAGCTGGGTCTGGCGGAAGTCGACGTGCTGGCGCTGAAGCAGGCTGGTCTTGTGGGACAGATCGCCAAGGTGGTTAAGGTCATCAAATCCGGCGAACTCACCAAGGCTGTCAAGTTGACGGGTATCGGTGCCACTGCTGGCGCCAAGGCCGCGATCGAAGCGGCTGGCGGCAGCATCGCCTAAGCACACGGACTGAAAGAAATTCTTCGTGGCAACCAACGCGGCAACGCTCGCAAAAACAGGCAAGTTCGGCGACCTGCGTCGTCGGCTGGTCTTTTTGCTGCTCGCGCTTGTGGTCTATCGCATCGGCGCTCACATTCCGGTGCCGGGCATCAACCCGGACCAACTTGCGCAGCTGTTCCAGGGGCAGCAAGGCGGCATCCTGAGCCTGTTCAACATGTTTTCGGGTGGCGCATTGTCGCGTTTCACCGTCTTCGCGTTGGGCATCATGCCTTACATCTCCGCATCGATCATCATGCAGTTGATGACGTATGTGGTGCCGACCTTCGAGCAGTTGAAGAAGGAAGGCGAGGCTGGCCGTCGCAAGATCACGCAGTACACCCGCTACGGCACGTTAGCGCTCGCACTGTTCCAGTCTTTCAGCATTGCGGTCGCACTCGAGTCATCGGCTGGGTTGGTGATTTCTCCAGGATTCGGTTTTCGTATCACGGCGATGGTCAGCCTCACGGCTGGTTCCATGTTCCTGATGTGGCTCGGAGAGCAGATCACGGAGCGCGGTCTTGGAAACGGAATCTCGATCCTGATTTTCGCGGGTATTGCGGCCGGGCTTCCGAATGCGATCGGTGGATTGCTTGAGCTAGTCCGCACCGGTGCAATGAACGTGCTCGTCGCGCTGTTTATCGTCGCGGTCGTGGTATTGGTGACCTACTTCGTGGTGTTCGTGGAGCGCGGTCAACGCAAGATCCTCGTGAACTATGCGCGGCGCCAGGTGGGCAACAAGGTCTATGGCGGTCAGTCGTCTCACCTGCCGTTGAAGCTCAACATGGCAGGCGTGATTCCGCCAATTTTCGCGTCGTCGATCATCCTCTTGCCGACCACGGTGGTGGGCTGGTTCAGCACAGGCGAGAGCATGCGTTGGATCAAGGACATCGCCGGCGCGCTTCGACCCGGACAACCGATCTATGTGCTGCTGTATGCGAGCGCCATCGTGTTCTTCTGCTTCTTCTATACAGCGCTTGTGTTCAACAGTCGCGAGACTGCGGATAACCTGAAGAAAAGCGGTGCGTTCATTCCGGGCATTCGCCCGGGTGATCAGACTGCACGCTACATCGACAAGATCCTGGTTCGCTTGACGTTGGCTGGCGCGGTGTACATCACCTTCGTCTGCTTGCTGCCTGAGTTCCTGATCCTCAAATACAACGTGCCGTTCTACTTCGGCGGCACATCCTTGTTGATCATCGTGGTTGTCACGATGGACTTCATGGCCCAAGTACAGAACTACATGATGTCTCAGCAGTACGAGTCGCTGCTAAAGAAAGCCAATTTCAAGACTTCGTAGGTGTAGATGTCGAAGGACGATGTCATCCAGATGCAGGGCGAGGTTCTGGAGAACCTTCCGAATGCAACTTTCCGGGTGAAGCTGGAAAATGGGCACATCGTCCTGGGACATATTTCCGGAAAGATGCGGATGCATTACATCCGCATCCTTCCAGGTGACAAGGTCACCGTCGAGTTGACGCCCTATGACTTGAGCCGGGCGCGCATTGTGTTTCGGGCGAAATGAGTCGCCGGGTTGAAAGAGTTTTAGGAGAATGAAATGAGAGTTTCGGCTTCGGTCAAAACCATTTGCCGTAATTGCAAGATCATCCGCCGCAAAGGTGTGGTGCGTGTGATCTGTACCGACCCGCGCCACAAGCAGCGCCAGGGTTGATTGAACGAGTATTAGAGGACGCACATGGCACGTATTGCTGGCATCAACATTCCGCCGCACAAGCACGCTGAAATCGGCCTGACCGCCATTTTCGGTATCGGTCGCACCCGCGCCCGCAAGATCTGCGAAGCGAGCGGCATCGAGTATTCGAAGAAGATCAAGGATCTGACTGACGCTGATCTGGAGAAGATCCGCGACCAGATCGCACTCTTCACGATCGAAGGTGACCTGCGTCGCGAAACGACGATGAACATCAAGCGCTTGATGGACATCGGTTGCTATCGCGGCTTCCGTCATCGCCGCGGCCTGCCGATGCGCGGCCAGCGTACGCGCACCAATGCTCGCACTCGCAAGGGTCCGCGCAAGGCCGCGCAGTCCCTGAAGAAATAAGGATAGAACAGCATGGCTAAAGCTCCTGCCAATAACGCCGCGCAACGGGTGCGCAAGAAGGTCCGCAAGAACGTTGCGGATGGCATCGCACACGTGCACGCTTCGTTCAACAACACGATCATCACGATCACCGACCGTCAAGGCAATGCGTTGTCGTGGGCGTCTTCGGGTGGTCAAGGCTTCAAAGGCTCGCGCAAGTCGACTCCGTTCGCTGCGCAGGTCGCCTCCGAAGTCGCAGGGCGCGCTGCGGTCGAGCAAGGTATCAAGAACCTCGACGTCGAGATTAAGGGTCCAGGTCCTGGTCGTGAATCGTCGGTGCGCGCACTGGCGGCGCTCGGCATCCGGATCAACTCGATTGCCGACGTGACTCCGGTGCCGCACAACGGCTGCCGTCCGCAAAAGCGTCGTCGCATCTGAGGCGAAGACGTCCGGCGCAGCCTGCTTCACGGCGGCTGCGCATTTTGTTTTTCAACAAGCCCACCGCTATCGGCACGCCGCTGGTAGCTCCCGCACCATCCTGCGGTAGATGACATAAAGGAAGATCAAGTGGCACGCTATCTCGGCCCCAAGGCCAAACTCTCTCGTCGTGAAGGCACCGACCTCTTCCTGAAGAGCGCCCGTCGTTCGATTCAGGACAAGGCCAAGTTTGATTCCAAGCCCGGTCAACACGGCCGGACCTCGGGCCAGCGCACATCCGATTTCGGCCTGCAGCTGCGCGAAAAGCAGAAGGTCAAGCGCATGTACGGCGTGCTCGAAAAGCAATTCCGCCGCTACTTCGAAGAGGCCGACCGCCGTCGTGGCAACACGGGCGCTAACTTGCTCTTCATTCTGGAATCGCGTCTGGACAATGTGGTCTATCGCATGGGCTTCGGCTCGACCCGCGCCGAAGCGCGCCAATTGGTGTCGCACAAGGCAATCACGGTAAACGGCCAGTCCGTCAACATCCCGTCCTACCTGGTGAAGACCGGTGATGTGATCGCCGTGCGCGACAAGTCGAAGAAGCAGACCCGTATTGCCGAGGCACTTCAACTGGCTCAGCAAGTCGGTATCCCGGCTTGGGTCGAAGTGAATGCCGACAAAGCCGAAGGCACCTTCAAGAAGGTCCCCGATCGCGACGAATTCGCAGCCGACATTAACGAATCGTTGATCGTCGAACTCTATTCGCGTTGATTCTTTGGCTCGTGCATCTGGGTGCGGGCCGATATTTTTGTTCACGTTCCTGCCCCGCGCGTCGCTTCGGGTCAGGTGCTTCACCAGCCTTACCGGTGTAACGAGCCGGGGGTATTGAGAGGAAGTCTGCATGCAAACCACCCTGCTGAAACCCAAGACCATTCAGGTCGAGCAACTTGCGCCCAACAAGGCCAAGGTCACGCTCGAACCGTTCGAGCGCGGCTACGGCCACACTCTCGGCAACGCGCTGCGTCGCGTTCTCCTGTCGTCGATGGTCGGCTATTCGGCCACCGAAGTCACGATTGCCGGCGTGTTGCACGAGTACTCGTCGATCGATGGTGTGCAGGAAGACGTCGTCAACATTCTGCTGAACCTCAAAGGCGTGGTGTTCAAGCTCCACAACCGCGACGAAGTCACGCTGAGCCTGCGCAAGGACGGCGAGGGCGCTGTGACGGCTTCGGATATCCAGACGCCGCACGACGTCGAGATCATCAATCCGGATCATGTCATTGCCCATTTGTCCCAGGGCGGCAAGCTCGACATGCAGATCAAGGTTGAAAAGGGCCGCGGCTATGTGCCCGGTACGATGCGCCGCTATGCGGACGAGCCGACCAAGTCGATCGGCCGCATCGTTCTGGACGCTTCCTTCTCGCCGGTCAAGCGCGTTAGCTATACGGTGGAAAGCGCTCGCGTCGAACAGCGTACCGACCTGGACAAACTGCTGGTCGAGATCGAAACCAACGGTGCGATCACCGCCGAAGATGCGGTCCGCGCGTCGGCTAAAATTCTCGTTGAGCAGCTGGCGGTGTTCGCCCAACTCGAAGGTGGCGAACTCGCTGCGTTCGACGCGCCGGCACCTCGCAGCGCTCAGCAGTTCGATCCGATTCTGCTGCGCCCGGTCGATGAGCTCGAACTCACGGTGCGTTCGGCCAACTGCCTGAAGGCAGAGAACATCTACTACATCGGTGACTTGATCCAGCGCACCGAAAACGAGCTTCTCAAGACGCCGAATCTGGGTCGCAAGTCGCTCAACGAAATCAAGGAAGTGCTCGCGTCGCGCGGCCTTACCTTGGGTATGAAGCTAGAAAGCTGGCCGCCCGCCGGTCTGGACAAGCGCTGATTTTTTCGCGGCCCGCAAGGGTCCGCAGTGCACCGGGCAGTACCTGACACGGCTGCCTGTTTTTATAAAGTAAGGAAAGCACCATGCGTCACGGACACGGACTCCGCAAACTCAACCGCACCAGCTCGCACCGCCTGGCGATGCTGCAAAACATGATGAATTCGCTCATCGAGCATGAAGTCATCAAGACCACGGTCCCCAAGGCCAAGGAACTGCGTCGCGTCATCGAACCGATGATCACGCTGGCGAAGAACCCGACGGTGGCAAACAAGCGTCTCGCCTTCGACCGGCTGCGCGATCGCGACAGCGTCGTGAAGCTCTTCGGCGAACTCGGTCCCCGCTACCAGGCACGTCCGGGCGGCTATACGCGCATCCTCAAAATGGGTTTCCGCGTGGGCGACAACGCACCGATGGCGTTGGTCGAACTGGTCGATCGTCCTGAAGTGACGGAATCGACGGCAGACGAACAAAACGCCGCAGAATAAGCTATAATTCCATCTTGCCGCGCGATGGAGCAGCCTGGTAGCTCGTTGGGCTCATAACCCAAAGGTCGCAAGTTCAAATCTTGCTCGCGCAACCAAATTCCCGGCGACGCAAATCGTCGAAGAAGAAACAAAAAGCCCACTTCGGTGGGCTTTTTGCTTTTCTGAGTTCAGGACTAGCCGGGTCAGTCAGGGACCACAGCCGTCACCTCGATCTCTACCTTGGCGCGCGATTCCACCAGGGCCGCGACCTGGACGCAGGTCATCGCCGGGAAATTCTTCCCCATCGCTTGACGATAGACCGCCCCCAGTTCGCCAAGGCGACGGTTGTACTCGTCGCGATCCACCACGTACCACGTCATCCGCACCATGTGCTCGGGTCCGGCACCGGCCTCGCGCAGCACCTCGACGATGTTCCGCAGCGCCAGGCCCGTCTGTTCGATGAAATCGTCGGATTCGAATTGCTGCTGCCCATTCCATCCGATCTGCCCGCCGACGAAGACCATCGTGCCGCGCGCCGCGACGCCGTTCGCATAGCCCTTCGGGGACATCCAGCCCGGTGGCTGCAAGAGTTTGATCATGTGAATTGCCTCAGTTTGAATCGTTGAAGTTTTCCGGTTTCCGTACGCGGCAGGCTGGCCACGAATGCGACCTCCCGGGGATATTTGAAGGGCGCGATCGTGGCCTTGACGTGATCCTGCAGCGCCTTGATCAGCGCCGCATCGCCCGTGTGGCCGGGCTTGAGCACGCAGAACGCCTTGACGATCATTCCGCGCTCTTCATCGGGTTTGCCGATCACGCCGCATTCGGCGACGGCCGGGTGCTTCAGGAGCGCATCCTCGACCTCCGGCCCGCCCACGTTGTAGCCCGCGGTGACGATCATGTCGTCGGCGCGAGACTGGTAGAAGAAATAGCCGTCCTCGTCCTCGACGAACGCATCGCCAGGGTAGTTCCAGCCGTTCTTGACGTAGTCTGTCTGTCTCGGATCGTCGAGGTAGCGGCAGCCGACAGGCCCAATAAGCGCCAGTTTGCCCACGCTCCCGCGCGGTACTTCGTTGCCTTCGTCATCCACGATCCTGGCGGTAAAGCCCGGGACCGCCTTGCCGACCGCGCCGCGACGCACGTCGTCGCCAGCGGCGGAAATGTAGATGTGAAACACCTCGGTCCCGCCGATGCCGTCAAGCATCTCGATCCCCGTCGCCTGCTTCCAAAGCTGACGAGTCGCGTCTGGCAGCGCTTCGCCGGCGCTGACGCTGATCCGCAGACTCGGCACGCCCGACGCCTTGGCGAAACTCGCCATCTGTCGATAGAAGGTCGGCGCGGTGTAGCAGATCGTCGCGCCGATCTCGCGAATCACCTTGACCATGGTCTCCGGCGTGTAAGGTGCATCGTGAAAGTACACGGATGCACCGGCCCACATCGGAAAGACCAGCAGGCCGCCCAGACCGAAGGTAAAGGCCAGCGGCGGCGAGCCGACGACGATGTCATCGCCGCCCGCCCGAAGGACGTGGCGCGGCCACGTCTGGCACATCGCCAGCACGTCGCGGTGGGTCGTCACCGGCGCCTTGGGCTTGCCCGTGGTGCCGGAGGTGAAGGCCAGCAGCGCAATGTCGTCGGCAGCCGTCGGACATGCTTCGAAGACGCCGGCCTTCCCTCCTGCGCGCGCAGAGAGTGAGTCGGGCGCTTCCGGCTGGTTGAACGCGACGATGGTCTTCAACACCGGATGCACCGCCTGCGCAGTCTGCAGTTCGTCGAGCAACTTGCCCTCGCACAGCGCGACGACCGGTTGCGACTTCTCGATGATCTCGCCCAACTCCTTGGCGCGCAGCAGCGGCATGGTCGCGACCGCAATCAGGCCGGCCTTGACCACCGCCAGCCATGCGAGGGCCATCGCGACGGAGTTTCCCCCACGCAGCAGTACGCGGTTCCCTGGGACGAGGCCGAGATCCTCGGTCAGCACCTGGGCAATCTGATTGACCTCGACCGCCGCCTCCGCGTACGTGAGCGTGCGTGCTGGCGAACGCAACATCGGCTTGTCTGCAAAGCCTTTTGCCGATGCCTTGTCGAGCAACTCCTCCACCAGGTTCAACTGGTCTGGCAGCCGAAGCTCGGGCAGGTCGTACCTGAAGATCGGCAATTGATCCGCCGGCGGAAGCCGGTCGTGCACGAAGCGATCGATCTGCGCGCTAGGGGTCATTTGTTCCTCAGGACGGCCTTGCCAATGATCAGTTGCTGGACTTCCGTTGCGCCTTCATAGATGCGCAACGAGCGGATATCGCGGTAGAGGCTCTCGACCTTGGTGCCCACCTTCACGCCGAGCCCGCCATGCATCTGCAGTGCCATATCGATCACGCGGCTCGCGTTCTCGGTTGCACACATCTTCGCCATGGCGGCGGCCGCGGCGAGGTCGCCGACGGCGGGCGCGCCGCGCCGTTCGCTGTCGTCACGCATCCAGGCCGCGCGGTAGGTGAGGAGCGCCGCACTGTCGATCATTGCGGCCATCTCCCCGAGCTTCGCTTGCGTGAGCTGGAAGTCCGCCAAGGTCTGGCCGAACATCTTTCGCTTTTGCGCGTGCTGGATGGCTTCCGACAAGGCACGTCGGGCCATGCCGAGCGCGGCACCGGCGACTGAGGCGCGGAAGATGTCGAGCGTGCGCATCGCCAGCTTGAAGCCGCCGTTCAGTTCCCCGAGCTGTGCGCTGCGCGGCACGACGCACCCGTCGAAGCGCAAGGTCGCTAGCGGATGCGGCGCCATCACCTCGATGTGCCCCGAGGTATCGAGTCCGGGCGTGCTGGCATCGACGATGAATGCCGTGATGCCACGCGATCCTGCCGTTGCGTCGGTCTTCGCGAAGACGCAGTAAAAGTCGGCGATGCCGCCGTTGCTGATCCAGGTCTTCTCGCCCGTCAGGCGCCATCCGTCGGCCGTGGCTTCGGCACGCATCGCCATTGCGCCGACGTCCGAGCCGGCTTCGGGTTCGCTGAGCGCAAAGGCTGCGATCTTGTCGCCGCGACCGACAGGTGCGAGATAGTCGGCATGCTGCGCCGGGGTGCCGGCCAGCGTGATCGCCCCGCTGCCCAGCCCTTGCATCGCAAAGGCGAAGTCGGCCAGCGGCGAATGGAACGCGAGCGTCTCGCGCAACAGCACGAGCGCGCGCGAATCGAGACGGTCCAGCGCGCCGCCCGAGGCCGCCGGCACGCAGTAGCGCAGCCATCCGCCCTGCCCCAGTCGCCGGACCCAGTCACGGCAGGCGGCGCGGTCGTCGCGCTCGTCGACCGACTGGGCCGCGGCCCACGGCAGCAGCTCACGCGCCAGCGAGCGGTGCGCTTCATCGAAGAAAGGCAGCGCGAGATGCGCCGTGGAAGGATCGACAGCCGATGCAGCCATGACTCAGTCCCCTCCGAAAACGGGCTTGCGCTTGGCTGCGAAGGCCTCGTAGGCGCGCTTGAAGTCCTCGGTCTGCATGCAGATCGCCTGCGCCTGCGCTTCGGCTTCGATGGCCTGGTCGATGGTCATGGACCACTCCTGCGACAGCATCGTCTTGGTCATGCCGTGGGCGAAGCTCGGGCCGTCCGCAAGTTCGCGCGCGGTCGCGGTCGCGGCGGCGAGTAGCGCATCGCTCTCGTGCAATGCGTTGAAGAATCCCCAGGCATGTCCTTCCGCCGCCGTCATGGCGCGGCCGGTGAAGAGCAGCTCGGAGGCGCGACCCTGTCCGATCATGCGGGGCAGCAGCGCACAGGCACCCATGTCGGCGCCGGCCAATCCGACGCGGGTGAACAGAAAGGCGGTACGGGTCGAGGGCGTGCCGTAGCGCAGGTCGCAGGCCAGCGCAATCATCGCGCCCGCGCCGGCACAAACGCCGTCGATGGCACCGACGATCGGTTGTGGGCAATGCCGGATCGCCTTCACCAGGTCGCCGGTCATGCGCGTGAACTCCAGCAGTTCGGGCATGCGCATTTTGGTCAACGGGCCGATGATTTCATGCACGTCGCCACCCGAGCAGAAGTTGCCTCCCGCGCCCGTGACGACGATGGCCTTGACGTCGGTCGCGAAGCTCAGTGCGCGGAACAGATCGCGCAATTCGGCGTACGAATCGAAAGTCAGGGGGTTCTTGCGCTCGGGCCTGTTCAGCGTGACCGTGCCGACGCCAGCGTCGAACGACCACCAAAAATGCCGGGCCGCGTAGCCGGCCTTGGGTTCGAACTGCGCGCGCATGGGGCTGTCCGCGCCGATGTAGTGCTTCATAGAGTCTCCGCCATTTGTTGATGTGAGTGTTGCTTGACCTTGCCGAGCAGCTTGTGCAGCTGGCTGATTTCCTTGGGGCTCAGCGCGGAGAAGGCATCGCAGATCCACGCTTCGTGCTGCTCCGCCATGTCGTTGAAGAGCTTGCGGCCGCGCGCCGTGAGACGCACGCGCCAGGCGCGCCGGTCGCCCGCGACGTCCACGCGCTCCACGAGGCCTTCGGTCACCAGCTGATCGGTGATCCCGGTGACGTTGCCGCCGGTGACCATCATCCGGCGCGAGAGCTCGTTCATCTTCAGCCCGTCGGGCGACCGCTCCAGTTGCGACATGAGGTCGAAGCGGGGCAGCGTCGTGGTGAACTGCTCGCGCAACTCGTTGCGGACCTGCTTCTCGATCAGTTGCGTGCAGGTCAGCAAACGCAGCCAGAGCCGGAGTTCGTCGGGATGCTCGCTGTGCGCGCGTGCTTCGAGGTCCATGCTATTGCTCCTCTTCGGGCGCGCGCGGCGCTGCCGCCATTGCCGCCGCAAGCTGCTGCTGCTTGGCGATCTCGCGGTACATCTGGTCGCGGCCGCTCAGGTATTGCTTGGGCCAGTCGACGTCACGGCTCTGCAGCTTGGCCGCTTCGTGAAGCGTCCATGCCGGGTCGGCCAGGTGCGGACGGGCAACGGCGCATAGGTCGGCACGCCCCGCGGCGATGATGCTGTTGGCCTGGTCGGCATCGGTGATGGCGCCGACGGCGATCGTCGAGATGCCGACTTCGTTGCGGATGCGATCCGCGAAAGGCGTCTGGTACATGCGCCCGTACACCGGCTTCGCCGTGCGCGTGGTCTGGCCGGACGACACGTCGATGAAGTCGCAGCCCGCTTCCTTGAAAGCGCGCGCCACCACCACCGCATCTGCGTCGGTGTTGCCGCCGGGCGCCCAGTCGTGGGCCGAGATGCGCACGCTCATCGGTCGATCGGCAGGCCAGACGGCGCGCATGGCGCGGAAGACCTCGAGCGGGTAGCGGCAGCGGTTGTCGATGTCGCCGCCGTATTCGTCGGTGCGGAGGTTCGTCAGCGGGCTGATGAAGGACGACAGCAGGTAGCCGTGCGCGCAGTGCAGTTCGAGCCAGTCGAAACCGGCCTCGGCGGCGCGCCGGGTGGATTCGACGAACTGGTCGCGCAGCAGGTCCATGTCGGCGCGGGTCATCTGCGCCGGCAGCTGGTTCTGCTCGCCGTAGGCGAGCGCGCTGGCGGCCAGCAGCGGCCAGTTGCCTTCCGGCAGCGGCTCGTCCGTGCCTTCCCAGCCGACCTGCGTGGAACCCTTGGGGCCGCTGTGGCCGAGCTGCATGCCGATCTTCGCGCTCGATTGCGTGTGCACAAAGTCGACGATGCGTTTGAACGCCGCGGACTGCGCGTCGTTGTAGAGCCCGGTGCAGGCCGGCGTGATGCGGCCTTCAGGCGTCGGGCTGGTCATCTCGACGAACACCATGGCTGCGCCACCGAGCGCGCGCGCGCCGAGGTGCACCAGCAGGAAATCCTGCGGCACGCCATCGACCGCGCTGTAGGTCGCCATCGGCGACACGACGATGCGATTCTTGAGCGTCAGCCCGCGCACGGTGAGCGGCATCAGCATCGGAGGCAGGGGCTTGCCGCCCGAGAGCCACTGTTCGTAGCCGCCCAGCCATGACGTGTCGCGCAAGCGAAGGTTTTCATGGCTGATGCGCTGCGAGCGCGTGAGCAGCGAGTACGCGAACTGCTCAATCTCCATGCCCGTGTACCGATGCACGTTCTCGAACCATTCCGTCGAGTTGCGCGCCGCGTTCTGGATCTTGAGTACCTCGACGCTGCGGCGCGCCTCGTAGGCCTCGAGCACGTGGTCGATGTCGCCGCCGCCGGCGAACTCGTTGGCCAGGTCGATCGCGTCTTCGAGCGCGAGCTTGGTGCCGGAGCCGATCGAGAAGTGCGCCGTGTGTGCCGCATCGCCCATCAGCACGACCGGGACAGTCTTGCCGTTCACATTGACGCGGTGCGTCCAATGCTGGCAGACCACGCGCGGGAAGCGGATCCAGTTGGCCGACCCGCGCAGATGCGTGGCATTGCTGATCAGCGAGTGACCATCCAGGTACTTCGCGAAGAGCTTCTCGCAGAAGGCGATCGCCTCCGGCTGCTCCATCTTGTCGAGGCCGTGCGCCTGCCAGACCGCTTCCGGCGTCTCGACGATGAAGGTCGATGTCTTGTCGTCGAACTGGTAAGCGTGCGCCTGGAACCAGCCGTGCTCCGTCTTCTCGAAGGCGAAGGTGAAGGCGTCGAAGGTCTGGTTCGTGCCGAGCCAGACAAAGCGGCATTGCCGCAGGTCGACATCGGGATCGAACACGTCCGCGTAGCGCTGGCGGATGCGGCTGTTGAGGCCATCACTGGCGATCACCAGGTCGGCGTTGTACTGCGCCGCCACCGCCTGGTCGTCCGCGGCGTCCGTCTCGAACACCAGCTTGACGCCGAGGGCGAGACAACGCTCCTGCAGGATGTTGAGCAGCCGCTTGCGCCCGATGCCGCAGAAGCCATGGCCGCCCGATCGCACCTGCCCGCCCTTGAAGAACACCTGGATGTCGTCCCAGTGGTGGAACTCCCGGCCGATGATCGCCGCCGTCTCGGGGTCAGCCGCGGCCAGGTTGGCGAGGGTCTGATCGCTCAGCACCACGCCCCAGCCGAAGGTGTCGAAGGGGCGATTGCGCTCGATCACCGTGATTTCGAGGCTCGGCTGCCGCGCTTTCATCAACAACGCGAAGTACAGCCCTGCCGGGCCGCCGCCGATGCACACGATGCGCTGAAGGTTCGGGGTGAAGCTATTCATGGATAAATAGTTTAGGCATAAACAATCTGATGTCAACCCTGGAGACCCCGAGGCCGCTCGAGGAGGCCAGTTGACGCGGTTGCTTGCGCATGGCAAAAATCAATCCCATGCAAAGCCTGATTCCGAAGATCGAGTCCCAGCTTTCTTCCCTGTCCGTGCCCATCACGCTGCAATTGCCCGACGGCCGGCAGGTTGCGAAGCCCGGATCACGCGTGACACTTGCTTTCGACGAATGGTCGGCCCTCGCCAAGCTGGCGGGGCGGCAGATCGGCGCCATCGGCGAGGCCTACGTCGAGGGCCGCGTCCAGATCGAGGGGGCCATGCGCGACCTCATCGACGCGGCCGTCGGCCTGCTGCCCGGCAATCCGGCCGAGACCAACACCGGGTGGTGGAGTCGCCTGCAGCGCCGTGCCAAGTCGCGTGGCTCGCATTCCCTGGGCAAGGACGCGGCGCAGATCGAGTTCCACTACGACGTCTCGGACGACTTCTACGCGCTGTGGCTCGATGCGCGGCGGGTCTATTCCTGCGCCTATTTCCGCGAAGCGGACATGACGCTGGCCCAGGCGCAGGAGGCCAAGCTCGACCACATCTGCCGCAAGCTCATGCTGAAGCCGGGCGAGCGCTATCTCGACATCGGTTCAGGCTGGGGCGCGCTCCTGATGTGGGCCGCCGAGCACTACGGCGTGGATGCCACCGGCATCACGCTGTCGAAGAACCAGCACGCCCATGTGCAGCACCTGATCGAGGAGAAGGGCCTGCAGGGCCGCGTGCGTGTCGAACTGCGCGACTACCGCAAGCTCGACGACGACAAGCCCTTCGACAAGATTTCGTCCGTCGGGATGTTCGAGCACGTCGGCAGCGCGAACATGGCGACCTACTTCCGCAAGATACACGCGCTGCTGGCGCCGGGCGGCCTCTTGATGAACCACGGCATCACCTCCGGCCAGCTTGACTACCACCAGCTCGGCGCCGGCATGGGGGATTTCATCGAGAAGTACATCTTTCCCGGCGGCGAACTCCTGCACGTGACGCACGTGCTGCGCGAGACGGCGGCTGCGGGCCTCGAAATGGTCGACACCGAAAACCTGCGGCCGCACTACGCGCGCACGCTCTGGGCCTGGTCCGATTCGCTCGAATCCCAACTCGATGCGGCGCGCGAAGTGCTTCAGCGCGCCGGCGGACGGCAAGGCGAGAACGCCGAGCGCATCCTGCGCGCCTACCGGCTCTACCTGGCCGGGTCGGCGATGAGTTTCGAGCAGGGCTGGATCTCGCTGCACCAGATGCTGGCCACCCGCCCGGACGGCGCGGTCGACGGTCGTCCGCTGCGTGGCTCACAATCGGAGTACCCTTTTGTTCGCGACTACATCTACAAGTAAGTGAGGCACCATGCTGTATCGATTCCAATCTCGGGCGACTCCCCCCTTCGTGATGCTCGAGGTGCATGCGCGCCAGCTGTTCGAGATCATCGGCAAGACGCCGGCGCCCAAGGGTGTGATCACCGGCGAGCAGATGCCCGCTGCCATTGCCGCGCTGGAGGCCGCGATGGCCAACGAGGGGCGCAACGCGCACAACGCGGACGCTTATGCGGTCGAGGGCCATGACGAGGACGCCGAGAAGCAGCACATCGGCATCCGCCAGCGTGCGGCGCCGCTTCTTCACATGCTGAAGGACTCCCTGGCTGACGGCAAGGACGTCGTCTGGGAGGTGTAGCTCACCCCCAGGCTCGCGCACTTCGTGTCGCTCTCCACCCCCTTCCAGGGGGCAACACCGGCGGCCCGGCTGAGCCGGTTCCGCGGTATTTCTGAATCTGAGGTGTCTGCCGGCATCGCTGCCCGTTTGAAGTAAGTCGCGCTTCGGTCGTGAGCTGCGGCGGAACCGGCTTCGCCGGGCCGCGCGCGGCGCCCCCTGCAAGGGGGTGGAGAGCGACACGAAGTGCGCGAGCCTGGGGGTTAGTCGACTTTGGCGCCGGAGGCTTTCACTACCTTTGCCCACTTGGCGTGTTCGCTGTCGATCAGCTTGGCGAATTCGGCGGGGGTGTTGCCGCTGGGGATGGCGCCTTGGGCGACCATCTTTTCCTTGAGGGTGGGGGTGCCGAGGGCTTTGGCGACTTCCTGCTGGATGCGGTTGATGATGTCCGGAGAGGTGCCTGCCGGCGCAAGAAGGCCGAACCAGGAACTGGCCTCGTAGCCCTTCAGGGCCGGGCCGCCCGCTTCCTCGACGGTCGGCACGTCGGGCAGGGCGGGTGAGCGTTGCGAACTGGTCACCGCCAGCGCCTTGAGCTTCCCGCCCTTGATCTGCTGCATCGACGACGGGAGGTTGTCGAACATCACGTCGGCATTGCCGCCGACGAGGTCCAGCAGCGCCGGTCCGGATCCCCGATAGGGGATGTGCGTCATGTAGCTGCCGGTCATGGTCTTGAAAAGTTCGCCGGCCAGGTGGATCGAGGTGCCGCTGCCGCTCGATGCCATGTTGAGCTTGCCCGGGTTGGCCTTGGCGTACTTCACGAAGTCGGCGACGTTGTTGATGTTGAGCGCCTTCGCCTTGTCGACATTCATCTCCATCACGTTCGGCACGGCGGCGACCAGCGTGATGGGCGCGAAGTCCTTGATCGGGTCGAACGGCAGCTTGGGGTACAGCGCGCGGTTGATGCCGTGCGTGCCGACCGTCCCCATCAGCAGCGTGTAGCCGTCATTGGGCGATTTCGCGACGATCTCGGCGCCCACGTTGCCGCCCGCGCCGGCACGGTTGTCGACGATGAACTGCTGGCCGAAAGCCTTGGACAACTCGGGCGCGACAGCGCGCGCGAGGATGTCGGTGGTGCCGCCGGGCGCGAACGGGACCACGATGCGCACGGGCTTGGTCGGCCAGGTCGTTTGGGCCGTGGCCGTTCCTGCGGCCAGGGCCAGTGTGGCCGTCGCGGCCAGGGTCAGCGCTGTGCGGCGGCGGAAGAGGGGGGAGTGGGCCATGCTGAAATTTTTCCTGTGGATGTGAGAGGGCCGGTCGGTCGCCGGCTCGGTGTGCCTATTTTTACAGGCGAAGCGGACGGCGCGTCGCGGGTGTAAACCCCGGGCGCACGGACGCGGTTCAGTCCGGCGCGCCCGGCTCGGCAGTGCCGGAGACCGATGCGACGAGCTTGTCCAGGGTGGCGTTCATCGCGCGGAGTTCCTCCATCGCCACGCCCGCGAAGAGTTCGGCCTCGCGTTCGCGTGCCTGCGCGCTCACCGTTGCGTAGAGATCCTTGCCGATGCTGCTCAGGTAGAGCCTGTTGCGGCGCAGGTCGGTCGGATCTTCATGGCGGTGCAGCCGCTTGTGGCGCTGCAAGCCGGCCAGCGCGCGGCTGACGGCCATCTTGTCCAGCCCGGTGAGGTCCGCGACCTGCGTGGCCGTGAGGCCCGGGTGGGCGCCCAGCACGGCCATCGTGCGCCATTCGTTGAGCGTGAGCTGGTGCTGCTCGCCCACGCGCTGCTGGAAGGGCCGCGCCGTCAGGTTGACGACGCGGACCAGCTTGAAGAAGACCGAGTCTTTCAGGCCGGCAGTCATCCCTGCATCGCTCTCGCGGCATTCATGATCTGTTCGGCGCTCACGCGCGATTGCGCCTCCAGCACCGGCGCATAGCCGACGGGGATGCGCGGCGCGCCGAGGCGGGCGACGCGGCAGCCCGTCGCCTCGGCGGCGGTCGCCGCAATCTCCGCGCCGAAGCCCGCGGCCTGCACGGCCTCGTGTACCACCAGCAGGCGGCCGGTGCGGCCGCACGATGCAAGCACCGCCTCGCGGTCCCACGGCCACAGCGTGCGCAGGTCGATCAGGTCGACGGCGATGCCCTCGGCCGCGAGTGCGTCGCAGGCGGCCATGCACGTGTGCACCTGCTTGCCCCAGCTCATCAGCGTGAGCGCATCGCCCCGGCGCACGTGGGCCGCTTTCCCGAGCGGCACCGACACGCCCTCGTCCACCTTGCCGCGCACGCCCCAGAGCGTCTTGTGCTCGATGTAGACCACCGGGTCGCCGCACTGCAGCGCGGCGCGCAGCATCGAATAGTTGTCCTGCGGCGTCGACGGACATGCGACCACCACGCCCGGCAAGTGCGCGAACCAGGCTTCGAGCGACTGCGAATGCTGCGCCGCCGATGCGTCCCAGATGCCGCCGGGCATGCGGGCCACGAGCGGCACGCGGCCCTGGCCGCCGAACATGAAGCGGTTCTTGGCGGCCTGGTTCACGAGCTCGTCCATGCCGCAGAGCGCGAAGTCGACCACGCGCATCTCCACCACCGGACGCAAGCCCGCCAGCGCCATGCCCACGCCGGCGCCCATGATCGCGGCTTCGGAGATCGGCGTGTCGATCACACGCTCGCTGCCGAAGGCCTGCTGCAAGCCCCTGTACTGGCCGAAGATGCCGCCGCGGCCGACGTCTTCGCCCAGCACGACCACCTTGGCATCGGCCTCCATCTCGCGCCGCACCGCCAGCACGGCGGCCTCGGCGTAGCTGAGTTCCTGCGCGGCGGTCGATGCGGGCGTCGCGCGGCCTCCGGCCATTTCGTTCGTCAGGTCCATTGGCCCGCTCCGGTGGTCTGCACATCGGTGTAGGCGGCGCTGGCGTCCGGCCACGGCGCCGCATCCGCCGCGGCCAGCGCGGCATCGACTTCCGCATGGGCCTCGTTCTCGATCGTCTCGAGCGCGGCGGCGCTGACGCCCTCGGCCAGCAGCCGGGCCCGCGCATGCGCAATCGGATCGGTCTCGAGCGCCGCGGCCAGTTCGGCAGGGTCGCGGTACGCCGCCGGATCGACCGACACATGCCCCTTCACCCGATAGGTGAGCGCATGCAGCAGGCGCGGCCCGCTGCCGCCGCGCACTTCGGCGACCAGCCTGCCGGCCGCCGCGTGCACCGCGAACACGTCGTTGCCGTCGACCTGGGTCGATGCGATGTCCATGGCTTCGGCACGCGCCGAGGCGCCGTCGCCGGCCGTCATCGGGCCGCTCGCGGTGGTGGCGCTCCAGCGGTTGTCCTCGCAGACGAACAACACCGGCAGCCCGTACACGCGCGCCCAGTTGAGCGATTCGAGGAAGGGCCCGCGGTTGATCGCGCCGTCGCCGAAAAAGCAGACCGTGATCGCATCCTTCTTCAGGAGCTTCTGCGCGTGCGCCGCACCGACGGCGATGGGCAGGCCCGCCGCGACCACGCCGTTGGCGCCCAGCATGCCGACCGAGAAATCGGCGATGTGCATCGAGCCGCCCTTGCCGCCGTTGAAGCCCGTGGCCTTGCCGAAGAGCTCGCCCATCATCCGGCCGAGGTCCGCACCCTTGGCGAGCGTGTGGCCGTGGCCGCGGTGGGTGGAGGTGAGGTAGTCCGACGGTGCGAGGTGGGCGCAGACGCCGGCCGGCACCGCCTCCTGGCCGGTTGAAAGGTGCAGCGGACCGCGAACCTTAGCCCCGCCCGCAGCTTGCTGGCCATAGGCGCTCACGCCACCCTGGCTCGCGGTCTCGGCGGCGTTCTCGAAGGCGCGGATGCGCACCATCGTGCGGTAGAGCGCGGTGATCGTCGCGACTGAATTGTCTAAATCCATGTTGCCTCCAGCGCATGCGCAGTGCGCATTTCGAGGGAAATCGTATCGATTGTGACCAATCCCGATGTAGCGCATTTACCCGCAGGGAATGTCCCGATGCCACTTTCGGCGAAGCGCTGCGATAGTTAGTTCGGCACTCGAACTAATTCGAGCCAACGAACCATCACAAGCCTGGAGACCTGCACATGAAGCTCGCACGCACCCTGACCACCCTCGCCCTCGGGCTCACAGCCATCGGCGCATGCGCGCAGACCGTGGTGGGGGTGAGTTGGTCCAACTTCCAGGAAGAACGCTGGAAGACCGACGAAGCCGCGATCAAGGCGCAACTCGAAAAACTGGGCGCCAAGTACATCAGCGCCGACGCCGGCGGCTCGCCCGAAAAGCAGCTTGGCGACATCGAGGGCCTGATGTCCAAGGGCGCCAAGGCGCTGATCGTGCTGGCAATGGACAAGGACGCCATCCTGCCCGCCGTCAACAAGGCGATGAAGCAGAAGGTGCCGGTGGTCGCGTACGACCGGCTGATCGAAACGCCCGGCGTCTTCTACATCACCTTCGACAACGTCGAGGTCGGCCGCATGCAGGCGCGTGCGGTCTACAAGGTCCAGCCCAAGGGCAACTACGTGATGATCAAGGGCTCGCCGACCGACCCGAACGCCAACTTCCTGCGCGCCGGCCAGCAGGAGGTGATCGCCGACGCGGTGAAGAAGGGCGACATCAAGATCGTCGGCGACGAATACACCGACGGCTGGAAGCCCGAAGTGGCGCAGAAGAACATGGAGCAGATCCTCACCAAGGTCGGCAACAAGGTCGATGCCGTGGTGGCGGCCAACGACGGCACGGCCGGCGGTGCGGTCGCGGCGCTCTCGGCCAAGGGCATCCGCGGGATTCCGGTGTCGGGGCAGGACGCCGACTTCGCGGCGCTCAACCGCGTCGCGCTCGGCACGCAGACCGTCACCGTCTGGAAGGACTCGCGCGAACTTGGCCGCGAAGCCGCATCCGCCGCCGTGGCGCTCGCGCAAGGCAAGCCCGCGGACAAGGCTGCCAACTGGAGCGGCGGCGAGAAGAAGATCGCGATCTCCTCGCGCTTCCTGACGCCGGTGCCGATCACGCGGGACAACCTCGATGTGGTCGTCAAGGAAGGCTGGATCAAGAAGGACGAGCTCTGCAAGGGCGTCTCTGCCGACAAGGCCCCTGCCGCTTGTAAATGAGGCACACCCCCAGGCTTGCCCACTTCGTGTGGCCGCCTACCCCCTTGCAGGGGGCAACACCCTGCGGACCGGCGGAGCCGGATCCGCGGTGTTTCTGGAATGGAGTTTTCTAGATGAGTTCGTCTACGGGGATTTGGCGGCGCACAGGCGTCGACCTTCGGCTGCTGCTGATGTGCGTGCTGCTGGTGGTGATGGCGATCGTGTTCCACATGTTGTCGGGCGGCGTGTTCCTGTCGCCCGAGAACCTCTACAACATCGCGCAGCAGACGGCGGTGGTCGGCATCGTGTCGACCGTGATGGTGCTGATCATCGTGGCGCGCCATATCGACCTGTCGGTCGGCTCGGTGATGGGCTTCGTCGGTGTGCTGGTCGCGTACCTCCAATACACCTCGGGCTGGTCGTGGCCGGCGGCGAGCCTTGCGGGGCTGGCGGTGGCGCTGCTGGTGTCGCTCTACCAGGGCGGGCTCACGGCGGTGCTCGGCGTGCCGTCGTTCGTGGTCACGCTGGGCGGCCTCATGTCCTTTCGTGGCGCGGCCTTCCTCGTGGCCGACGGCAAGACGCAGCCGGTCAATGACGAGTTCTTCCAGCGCCTGGGCGGCGGCTACGACGGCGGGATCGGCACCACTGCGACGTGGGCGCTGGCGGCGTTCGTCGGCATCGTGCTGTTCGCGCGGATGCTGCAGAAGCGGCGCGCGCGGCAGCGTCACGAGATGCCGGTCGAACCCCTCTGGCTGGATGTGTTGCTGACAGCCGTTCCGGTCATCATCGTGTTTGCCTTCGCTGCGACGATGAACAGCTACCAGATCTCGTCGAAGACGGAGGCGCAGGGCATTCCGATCCCGGTCCTGATCTGGGCCGTGGTGGCGGTGGTGTTGTCATTCATCGTGCACCGCACGCGCTTCGGGCGCTACGTGTTCGCAATGGGCGGCAATCCGGACGCCGCCGCGCTGGTCGGCATTCCCGTCAAGCGAGTCACGCTGATGCTTTTCGCGCTGCTTGCCGTGCTGGTGACCATCGCCGCCATTGTTTCCATCGCACGGCTCAACGCTGGCACCAACTCGCTGGGCAGCGGCATGGAGCTCTACGTGATTGCCGCGGCGGTGATCGGCGGCACGGCCCTGGCCGGCGGCAGCGGTTCGATCTTCGGCTCGGTGCTGGGCGCGCTCATCATGCAATCGCTCGACAGCGGCATGCTGCTGCTCGACGTGCCGATCGGCAAGCGCATGGTCATCATCGGGCAGGTGCTGATCATCGCGGTCGTCTTCGACGTGCTCTACCGCAAGCGCTTCGGGGAGGCATGATGAACACTCCCACCCAACCCCTGGTCGAACTGCGCGACATCCACAAGGCCTTCGGCGGCGTGAAGGCGGTCGACGGCGTCAGCGTCAATCTCCATCCGGGCGAAGTCGTCGCGCTGCTCGGCCACAACGGCGCGGGCAAGTCGACGCTGATGAAGATGCTCGCGGGCGCCTACCCCATCGACGCCGGCGAGACGCTCATCGCGGGCGAGAAGGTCCACATCCGCACGCCTTCCGAAGCGCAGGCGCAAGGCATCGAGACCATCTACCAGACGCTCGCGCTCGCCGACAACCTCGATTCGGTCGCGAACCTCTTTCTCGGCCGCGAAAAGCTCACGCCATGGCGCACGCTCGATGATCACTTCATGGAAGGCCAGGCGCGCAAGGTGTTCCAGCGCCTCAACAAGAACTTCACCAACATCCGCGTGCCGGTGCGCCGGTTGTCGGGCGGGCAGCGGCAGGTGGTGGCGATCTCGCGGGCGCTGTACTTCAACGCGCGCATCCTGATCATGGACGAACCCTGCGCTGCGCTCGGCCCGGAAGAGACGGCCATGGTCGGCGCGCTGGTGCGCCAACTCAAGGCCGACGGCGTCGGCATCTTCCTGATCACGCACGACATGCCGGACGTGTTCGGCCTGAGCGATCGCCTCGCGGTCATGAAGAACGGCCGCCTCGTCGGCACCTATCGCACGGACGACGTGACCGAGGACGAGGTGCTCGGAATGATCATCGCCGGCAAGCGGCCCGAGGGGAAGGAACAGGCCCACCGGTGACCGCGCGAGTCCGTCCAGGAATACCGCGGAGCCGGCTTTGCCGGGCCGCAGGTATTGCCCCCTGGAAGGGGGTGGGCGGCCACACGAAGTGGGCAAGCCTGGGGGTTAGCTCATGATCGGCGACCAGCAACTGGTCAGGCGCATCAACCGGAGCGTCTTGCTGCGCTTGCTGCGCGCGCAGCCGGGGCTGTCACGCGCTCGGCTGGCCGCCGAAAGCGGGCTGACCAAGTCGACGGTGAGTCTTCTCGTTCGCGAGTTGCTCGACGAGGGCTGGCTCGACGAGGCCGGCGCACCCGTCGCCGACGGGCTCGGCCGGCCTTCGACGCCGCTGCGCATCAACGCCGGCGTGCGCGCATTGATCGGTGTGGAAATCGCCATCGAAGTCGTGCGCGTCGTGAGCGTGTCGCTGCAGGGCGATGTGCTGTATTCCCAAGCGCAGCCGCTCGACAACCCTACGCCTCCGGCGGTGTGCGCACAGGTCGCGCGGATGGTGTCCGACGCGCACCGGCACCTGCTTGCCTCGGGGCGCAGCCTGTCGGGCATTGGCGCCGGCATTCCCGGTGCGGTGCACGACGCTACCGGCGTGGTGCGCTTCGCACCGAACCTCGGCTGGCGCGACGTCAGCCTGCTGCCCGGCCTCACGAAGGCACTCGCGGCCAAGGGCGTGTCGGGCATCACGGTGCAACTCCAGAACGACGCCGATACTGCCGCGCTCGGCGAATACGAGTTTTCGGCCGGCGAGGGCGAGGACCCCCTGATCTACGTGAGCTGCGACGTCGGCGTCGGTGCCGGCATCGTGCTGAACGACCGTCTCTTCGTCGGCGCCCAAGGCATGGCCGGCGAGATCGGCCACACGGTGCTCCAGATGGACGGACCGCGATGCTCGTGCGGAAGGCGGGGTTGCGCCGAAGTCTTCCTCGGCTCGCGCGTGCTCGACCGCGAGGCCGGCGACCTGCGCCGCGCCGCCGGCTACCTGGGCGTCCTGCTCCAGAACCTGTGGGTCACTTTCGAACCACGCGCGATCGTCGTCGGCGGCAAGTCGTGCCAGGCGCATCCCGAGTTCCTGCGCCTCGCGATCGAGGCGGTCGGCCGCTATGCGGAAAGCGCCGGCATGCCACCCCCGGTGGTGCGCGGCGTGCGCCACGGCGAATGGGCACCCGCAATCGGTGCCGCAGCCCTAGCGCTCCACGAATACCTGCGGCCGCTCTACCCGACCGGGAGGAACAAGCTCGCCCCCAGGCTTGAGCCATGAACTCGCCCTCAGGCTACGCGCACTTCGTGTCGCTTCGCCCACCCCCTACCGGGGGCGCTGCCTCCGGCCTGGCAAAGCCAGTTCCGGGGCAGCCCTGAAATTACAAAGCCCCTCATCGAGGGGCTTTGTGTTGGTGAAACACCGCGGAAATAGTGTTCGGCTCAAGCTCACTCTCGTGTACCTGGGGCGTTCCGACCCGCGAATTCATGCTGATTGAAGTAACCCTCCCCCCTCGAGCGGGCGTTTCATTCCAGCAAGCCATGAGCCAATCGTTTCCAACCGCCACGATACCGAGCAGGTAGACGGGCAATTGGTCGGAGCCCTCCACGGGCTCGGCCAACTTTGTTAGGGATAGGGCCTTGTTTCGTCCCCAGGCGGCAAGCTGCGTAAAGGTATCTGCCAAACCGCCGAACTCAGGGTGCTGTCCGCGCCATTTGTAGAAGCCGCAGCGGTTCAGCGAATAGAAGGTGATGCGCGCTTGTTCGTCTTGGAGCATGAGTAGGCGATTGATTAGGGTACGCCTATGGTAAGCAATTGTTGCGTCGACACTTCCCAGTGCGCCGCAACGATCTTGCACAAGGGGGCGCGACATTCCTGACGCTCGCTCGATTCTTCAGCCCAAAGAGCATCTTTGGGAGGTGCCGCGTGCACGCGTAGCGTGACAGTTGCCGCCATATGGCGCGAGGGCGCTCACCACTTCGATGCGCTGGCCGATCCATCGCGCCACCGGCACCGCCCAGCTACTGCCCAGCGCGCGATAGCGCGGCCCGTCGGCAGTAGCCTTGCCTCGATGAGGTTCGGCCATGCGCCGTTCAAGCAGTGGTGATCCCTCCGGCGGGGAGCGAGACAATTCGATCCTCCATCAATCCTTTGGTGCTTGTGTCGCGATCCCAACGCCTGTTGAGCTTGTTGCAGCTTCTGCGAAGCCATCGATTTCCCGTGCCCGGCGCGCAACTCGCCGACTCACTGGGGATCAGCCTGCGCACGCTGTATCGCGACATCGCCAGCCTGCAGGCGCAGGGCGCAATCATCGAAGGCGAGCCGGGCCTCGGCTACGTTTTGAGGCCGGGCTTCATGCTGCCGCCGCTGATGTTTTCCGAAGACGAGATCGAAGCTCTCGTGCTGTCGGCTACCTGCCGTTCGGTCGCGACGAGGCCAACCTGTTCTTCAACGTAGTGGCCAAGCGATACGAGCGCGGCTCAATGGTGCTCACCAGCAACCTGCCGTTCACACAGTGGGCCGGTGCCTTCGCCGACGATCAGACGCTGACGGCGGCGATGCTCGATCGATTGCTGCACCACGCACACATCGTGCAGATCACGGGCGAGAGCTACCGTCTCAAGGACAAACGCAAGGCCGGCCAGGCAGCAAGGAGGGCAACGCCGGCGGCATGACCGGCGCGCGCTGCTCGGCCGCTTCGGCCTCCGGCCTACGCGCCCGAGCAGCGCATCAAAGGAGGCCCAGGGTGGGTCAGATTTACTTCGGCGATCAACGCTGAAAGTGGGTCAGATTTGAATCGGCGTTGACAGACAGGCCCGTCGTGCCTCCCGTGTACTGCAGGAACGCGATGGAATCGAGCGTGCTCGAGTCGGCCGACAAGGTGCGACCACGCCCTTCAGCTTGCCGTAGAGCCCGCCCAGCAGATCACCCATCGATGCAATCACGACATGTTTGATCGATGTCTGATCAATCACCTGCTCCAGCGTGGCGGCAAAATTCTCGAGAATGACGATGGCAGTAGCGCCGGAATCCTTCAGTTGATGCTCGAGGTCGCGCGCTGTGTACAGCGGGTTCACATTCACGCAGGTATACCCAGCGCGCAATATGCCGCACATGGTCACCGGGAACTGCGGGACGTTGGGAAGCATGATCGCCACGCGCGCCCCGGCGTCCAATCCGCGTGACTGCAACCAGGACCCCACAGCCGCCGACAGCACATCAAAGTTCGCCATAGGACATCCACCGTGCCATGCAAACCGTGAACGGCCGGTCGGTGTGGCGCTTGAAGGACTCCTCAAACATCTCTCCCAGTGAGCGGTACTGTTCTGGGTGAACCTCGTGCGGCACGCCGGCTGGATAGTTCTGAAGCACTGAAGTCTGCATGCGGTCTCCTTTGGCGCGGATCGAGCTCGCGTCTACCGCCAAGCGGGCTTGTCCCAAAGCGATACGGCACCGGCCACGCATGCGATAGTCGGACCATGATTGCGCGTCTTCAGAGGTTGCTGGTATTGGGATGGCTTGTGATCGCCTTGGTGTGGACCACGATCTGGTGGCGGCAATCACCGGCTGTCGCGATAGCGGGCTTGTTGGTGCTCACCTTCGCTCATGCCTGCTTCCTCGCAATCGAGTTCACGGCCAGCTATCGGGTGAGCGAGCAAGATCCCGTACCCCGAGCCAGCATCGCGCAATGCATAGGCGCGTGGTCGGCCGAGAGCTGGACTGCACCGCGTGTCTTCTTCTGGCGGCAACCATTTCGTTCGCACGCCATCTCCGACAACCTCAAGCCCGCAGCAGGGCGGGGCGCGGTGCTGATCCACGGTTTCGTCTGCAACCGCGGTTTCTGGAACCCATGGCTGCAACAACTGCAGGCGTCCGATCGCGCGTTCGTCGCGGTCAACCTCGAGCCAGCGTTCGGGTCGATCGACCGCTATGTCGAAATCATCGAGGGCGCCGTTGCCCGGGTGACGGCTGCGACGGGACTGCCGCCGCTTCTTGTCTGCCACAGCATGGGGGGCCTCGCCGCGCGAGCCTGGCTGCGCGACTCGGATGGCGCGCGCGTCCATCGCATCGTCACGATCGCCACGCCGCATCGGGGCACGTGGCTCGCGCGCTTCGGCCGGACGGTCAACGGCCGCGAGATGCGAATGGGCGGTGAGTGGCTGCGAAAGATCGAAGGGGAGCAGGCCAGCACCCGACAGGTGCCTTTCACTTGTTGGCACTCCAACTGCGACAACATCGTCTTTCCCACTTCAGTGGCCACATTGCCCGGGGCGGACAACCGTCTTCTCCCGGGTCGAGGTCACGTGGAGATGGCCTTCGACGATGAGCTGATGCGGGAAACCCTCGCACTTCTGGAGCACTGAAACGCAGCGCCTCGAGTGCGTTCAGACGATCGAGCCGCTCTCACCCGGTAGAAGCACATCCGCCTCGATATCCGGCAGCGTCGCAAGCTGCTCGTAAAGCGAAGTGAAGTCCGGCGCCGTGAGGTTGAACAGTTGGGCGAAACTGTCGATCACGAAGCAGGTGCTCTGGTAGCTGTCGATCTTGTAGCGAGTCCGCATCGCACGCAGCAGATCCAGCGGCAGGCGATGTGATGTAGTTGAACTCCTCGGACTTCCGAATCCAGTCGATCACCGGAAACTTGCGATTCGCAAGGAGCGTGAAGAACGGTAGCTCGGGAATCAATCCAGGCACCGCGACCACTTCCCATCGGGTGGCCTTGTACAGGCGCTCGTTGATCTCGTCCAACCGCGGGATGCGATCCTTGACGCCGAGCAATGGCAGCGCGTCGATAAAGGCATCGCAAGCCAAGCCTGGCAACTGCGCCGCCTAGCGTTCATACAGACGCCGATAGGGTGTCGTGGTCCGCGGGCGTGTCGCTGGCCTAGTCCTGCGGACAGGTTCAGTCGGAATGCACTGCCCCGCCGCACGAATAGTCGCCGCGAGGAGGGCGCTCGGATTGGCCGTAAACGGCGGGCATCACCGCGCCAGCGGGGGTTTCCATGGAAGCTCCGATACTTGGTTACTTGAGCCAGCGGTCCATCACCCGCTGGAAATCGCCACCCGTGACCGACAGGTGAAGCCACTGGTCGACATAGGCCTTGAAGGCCGCGTCGTCGCGCGGCAGCATCCAGGCCATTTCGCCGTACTGAAGCGGCTTTTCGGGGTTGATGGCGCAGAGGCCCGGCTTGAGCTTCTGTTGCGTGATGGCTTCGGCGGATTCGGTCACGAAGACGTCGGCGCGGTTCGCGAGGATCTCGTCGAAGATCGTGACGTTCTCGCCATGCAGCGTGAGTTTGGCGCGCTTGAAATTGGCGCGCGCAAAACGCTCGTTGCTGCCGCCGGGATTGAAGATCACGCGCACCTCGGGCTTGTCGATCAACTCGACGGTCTGGTACTTGGCGACGTCACCACAGCGAGCGATGGGCGTCTTGCCGTTCACCATGTAGGGCGTGCTGAAGAAGGCGCGCTTCTGGCGGTCGGTGGTCACCGACACACCGCCAACCGCCATGTCGCACTTGCCGGCCGCGAGGTCGGGCAGGAGATTGGCCCACGTGGTCTTGATCCATTCCGGCTTCGCGTTAAGGCTGGCGCTGAAGCTCGTCATCAGGTCGACGTCGATGCCTTCATAGCTTGCATCCGCCTTCTGGAAGCTGAACGGCCTGTAGTCGCCCGGCGTGCAGATGCGGACGACGCCGGCCTTCTGCACGGCATCGAGGCGCGACGTCGTATCGCCTTGCCGCGGCGCCATCGCACAGCCCCCCAGTGTCAAGGCCGCAGCCAGAATCCAGAGGGAAGAACGAAGCGAAGACGTCGGGCGCATGCGAAGCTCCAATGCAATAGGGGAGTTTATTGTGCGGTAGCACCCCGCGGCGAATCTGGTCGAGCTCGATGCTCTCGAACAGCGCCTTGAAGTTGCGCTCGCCGAAGCATCGTCGCCCGCGCGCTGGGTGACCTCGAAGAAGATCGGCCCAACTGGTTCTCGCTGAGGATCTGCAGCTGCATCCCCAGCGCGGTGCTGAGGAGGGTCAAGCGGCTGGAAGAAGCGTAAGTGACTGACCGCTACGTCACGCTCGTGAAGCCCGAATCGGTCGGTTTTGGGCTTGAACGCCTACCTCAACGTCCGCCGCGAGAAACACCGAGCCCCGCAAATGCAACCCGATGGACTTGTTCCGCGCCAGCGTTCAAACTTGGCCCGAGGTGGTCGAATGCGCAGCACTCACCGGGGAGATGGATTACCTCTTGGCGCGTCGTCGTCGTCGCCGACATGGGCCCCTACAGGCGCTTCATCATGGATACGCTGCTCAAGCACCCCAGCGTGCAGGACTGCAAGACCAGCTTCGTCCTCGACCGAGTGAAGGCGACGACAGCTGTGCCGGTGTAGCAACAGGCCCTTGTAGGCCGGGAACTGATATTGGGCAGTTTTTCACCAATGAAACATGAGGGTGCCCTTACGCGCTTGAGAGTCTAGGGAAAACCCTTATATTCAATGCATGCTAACCGCCAAGGCCCTCCTCCAAGCCTCACTCGGCGTCGGCTCGTTCCTGAAAGCGCCGATGGTTGAGGCGCAACCGCGCGCCGCCGCGCCCACCCCCGTGATGGTGCCGATCCGTTCGATCGGCCCGCGCGAGCGTCCTCGCATCGCGCAACACCTTCTCGCACTCGCACCGCACGACCGCTACCTCCGCTTCGGCTACGCGGCGTCGGACGAGCAGATTCAACGCTACGTCGACGGCCTCGATTTCGAGCGCGACGAACTTTTCGGCATCTACAACCGCCGTCTCGACCTGATCGCGATGGCGCACCTGGCCTTTGCGCCGGCCGAGCAGCAGCAGGACTGCGCCGAATTCGGCGTCTCCGTCTCCGAGCATGCGCGCGGACGCGGTTACGGCGCGCGCCTGTTCGAGCGTGCCGTCGTGGTCGCCCGCAACGAAGGCGTCGGCATGCTGTTCATCCACGCCCTGAGCGAAAACGCAGCGATGCTCAAGATCGCCCGCAACGCGGGTGCAACCGTCGTTCGCAGCGGCTCCGAATCCGAAGCCCACCTGGAACTCCCCGCTGCCACCTTCGACAGCCGCATGAGCGAAATCGCCATGCAGCACTTCGCCCAGGTCGACTTCCAACTCAAGACCCGCGCCAAGCAGTTCTGGGCCTTCCTGGCCGAACTCCAGGAAATCCGCAGCGGCGTCCGCTCGGCCCGCGAAAAATCAGCGCAGTAGCGACGCTCGCCCCCAGGCTTGCCCACTTCGTGTGGCCGCCCACCCCCTACCGGGGGCAATACCGGCGGCCCGGCGAAGCCGGTTCCGCGGTATTCCTGGTCGGGGAGAAGGGCGGAGACCGCTTCGCATGGCCGCGTGGCGCGCCACGTTCGCGGGCGGTCGCGGATCCGGCTCCGCCGGTCCGCAGACCGCGCCCCCTTGAGGGGGGAGGCGGCTACACGAAGTGAGCAAGCAACGGGGGTGACTCATGTATGCTCTCAATCCCCCAACTTCGCCCTCCCGCAGTGGCAGATCCTCACCCTGAACGCGCGCCCGCCGAACGCGAAGACAAGCGCAGCTTTCTCCAGAAGCTCGCCGAATTCATTCATCCCGGGCCCGACTCGCGCGACGAGCTGATTGAGACGCTCGCCGACGCCGAGGACAACGACGTGATCGGCGCCGAATCGCGCGTGATGCTCGAAGGCGTGCTCCGGATGGCCGACATGACGGCCGGCGACGTGATGGTGGCCGCGCCACGCATGGACCTGGTTAACATCGACGCGCCCTTCGATTCGCTGTTGCACCTGGTGATCGACACCGCCCACTCGCGCTTCCCCGTCTACGAGGGCGAGAAGGAAAACATCATCGGCATCCTTCTCGCGAAGGACCTGCTGAAGCTCCAGCGGGCGCCGGGCCTGAACATCCGTGCACTGCTACGTCCCGCCACCTTCGTGCCCGAGAGCAAGGGCCTGAACGATCTTCTGCGCGAGTTCCGCGGCAATCGCAATCACCTCGCAATCGTGATCGACGAGTTCGGCCGCGTCGCCGGCCTCATCACGATCGAGGACGTGCTCGAGCAGATCGTCGGCGAGATCGAGGACGAGTTCGACATCGCGGAGGACGAAGGCGACATCTTCGGCCTCGCGGATCACACCTACCGCGTCTCCGGTGACACGCCCATCGAGCGCGTGGCCGAAGCTTTCGGCATCACCTTCGACGACAAGGCGTTGAGCGAAGACTTCGACACCATCGGCGGATTGATCGCGCACGAGATGGGCCATGTGCCCAAGCGCGGCGAGCACTACGCGATCGGTGCCTTCGACTTCGTCGTGCTGCACACGAAGGGCGGCGCGGTGCGCTGGTTCAAGGTCTCGCCGGCTCGCGGCGACGACGCGGCGGATTGAAAGCGCTGATTCGCGCGCTAGGCTTCGGCCTTGCGGGGCTGACACAAGCCGCCTCCATTGCCGCGCCGTGGAACGGCCAGCCCGTGTGGTGGCTGCAACTCCTCTCGCTTGCCGCCCTGGTCTGGCAGCTCGACGAACTGCGCTCGGGCAGCGTCGTCCGCCCACTGCGCAGCGGCGCACTCTGCGGTTGGCTGTTCTCGACGGCCTGGCTGTGTGGCACCTTCTGGTGGCTCTTCATCTCGATGCACACCTACGGTGGGCTCGCGGCACCGCTCGCCGCGACCGCCGTGCTCGCGCTGTCCGCTGCACTGGCGCTTTACTACGCGCTGGCCTGCGCCTTGTTCGTGGCCCTCGCGCCAAGGAGCACGCTGCGCGCCGCTGCCTTCTTCGCCGCGCTGTGGACGCTGGCCGAGCTGCTTCGCGGCAGCTGGTTCACCGGCTTTCCGTGGGGCGCCGGCGGCTACGCGCATGTTGATGGGCCGCTGGCCGTCTACGCACCTTGGCTCGGTGTCTACGGCATCGGCGCCGTAGCTGCGGGCATCGCCACGCTGGCTGCGCTCGCCTTCCGCAATGCCCGCGGCCGCACATTCGCCGCGCCCGTTGGCCTGGCCCTACTCTTGTTGTGCGTGCCGGTCATCGTCAGCACATTGCGTGGCGCACCCGAAGACGACGTGGCCCGATCACGCGGGCGACTCGGCATCGCGCTGCTCCAGGGCAACATTCCGCAGGACGAGAAATTCATCCCAAGCGGCGGCGTTGTGACGGCCCTGCGCTGGTACGGCGAGCAATTGCAGAAGGCGACCGCGCCGCTCGTCATCACGCCTGAGACCGCCTTGCCCTTGCTGCCGTCGCAACTTCCGCCCGGCTATCTGGATGCCATCGCGGCGCGCTATGCGAGCGGCAAGCAGGCCGCCATCGTCGGACTTCCCATGGGCGACGGCCAGTCCTACAGCAACGCGGTACTGGGCTTCAAGCCGGGCGAAGCCGCGCCCTATCGCTACGAAAAGCACCACCTGGTTCCCTTCGGCGAATTCATCCCGCGCATGTTCCGTTGGTTCACCGACATGATGAACATCCCCCTCGGCGACTTCCGCAGCGGCGGTCTCGCGCAGGCGCCCTTCGTGTGGCAGGGCCAGCGCATCGCCCCCAACATCTGCTACGAGGACTTGTTCGGCGACGAGATCGGTGCGAACTTCCGCAACGAAGCCGACGCGCCGACCGTGCTGCTCAACGTGAGCAACATCGCGTGGTTCGGCGATTCGATCGCCATCGACCAGCACCTCGCCATCTCGCGCATGCGCGCGCTGGAGTTCCAGCGGCCGATGGTGCGTTCGACCAACACGGGCGCCACTGTCGTCATCGACCATCGCGGCCGGGTGACGCACGAACTGCCGCGGCTCACCCGTGGCGTGCTGGAAGTCGAAGTCGAAGGCCGCGCAGGCCTCACGCCCTATGCGATGTGGGTGTCGCGCTTCGGCCTGTGGCCCTTGTGGGGCGCGTCGCTGCTCATCATCGTGGCGACGCTTTTCTCCCGCCGTCGAAACGCCTGACCGATCGGGCCGTCACTTCGCCACGGGCCAGTCGCGCAGCTTCCCGGGATTCAGTAGCCCTTGCGGGTCGAAGCGCCTCTTCATCTCGATGATCTCCGGCGGCAACGCGCCGCCGGCTTTCCCGTCCTCGACGATGAAGACGTGCGGGTTGTTGATGCGCACGCCGCGCTCGCGGTGCATGCGGATGATCTCGTCGAGCCGCTCCTCGGTCGTGAATCGCACGAGCTGAAGCGCGCTGCAGGTGATCAAGCCATCGAGATTGCGCAGGAACTCGGCGTGCATCATCACCTCGCCGGCGAAGAGCTGCTCCATCTCCTTGATCTGCCGAACGTGCTGGCCGGGCACGAAGCTGCTTTGCAGGTACGTCAGCGACTTGTCGACCTTCAGTGCGTGCAGCGTCGTGTGGTTCCAGGTGAATTCCATCAGCGTGCGATTGCTCTTTCGAACCTCCTCGGCCGTCTTCCGATAGCTCGTCGTGCCCCCGTGGGAATGCATGAGCTGGCGCATCGGATCCTCCGACGATTCCGCCACCAGCGACAGCACCGCATGGCAGCCCCTGGGCAGATGCTCTGCGAGCTGCGCCAGATGATCAGGCACCGGGCTCGCGAAGAAGGCAACCTCGCGCTTCACGATGCCGGGCGCATGCGCCAGCGCATCCGCAAAGGCCAAGGCGTTGTCGAACGCCTCGAACACCACGAGGCTTTCGAGCCAGGGATGCCCGGGCGCGAGCGCCACCTCGAGTTCGAGAACGAGGCCGTTCGTGCCCCACAGATGGTGCATGCGCAGGGCTTCCTCGCCACGCAGCTCGGACACCTGCGGCTCGGGCTCGATCGTCATCGCGCGCAGGCCCAGCACATTGCCGGGTGCTGCGAGAGGGCCGTAGTTGATCGACCCCACGCCGCCAAAGCCGCCGCCGAACAGGCCACCCAAGGTCGCGCTGCGGTACGTCGAGGGAACACAGCGCAATTCCTGGCCGGTGGGCCTCGCGTGCTTCTCGATCTCGCCGAGCCGGATACCGGCCTGCGCGCGCGCCACCCCCGGTCGCACCCACTGCAAGGCGTTGTAGCCCGTCATGTCGAGCACGACGCCGCCCGCGAGCGGTGTCGTCTGGCCGTAATTGCCGGTGCCGCTGCCGCGAATGGTGATCGGCACATTGAGGCGCGCGCAGGCGCTCACCAGCGCGCGGATCTCGTCCTCCGTGCGCGGGCGCACGACCGCATCGGCGCGCTTGTCCTTCAGTTGCCGATCGAGCACGGGACTGAACCATGCGAAGTCCTGCGACAGCCGCGCGATGCGGCTCGGATCGGTGATCCAGTCGAGCTCCGGCAGTTCGAGATGCAGCCGCTCGATGGCGGAAACGGGGGCGTTCATGAAATCAATCCTGTGAGAGTTCGCTCGCATGCCAGGAGCCGAGCGCGAGCTTGGTGAGCCAGGCCATCAGCACGAACAGCGCGACACCTGTCAGCGAGATCAGCAGCAGCGCGGCGAACATGCGCGGGATGTTGAGCTGGAAGCCCGCCTGCAGGATCTGGTAGGCGAGACCCGCGCCCTGTCCTCCGGTGCCGGCGACGAATTCCGCCACGACCGCACCGATCAGCGCGAGACCGCTGGAAATGCGCAGGCCACCGAAGAAGTAGGGCAACGCACTCGGGATGCGCAGGCGCACCAGTTGCTGCCAGCGCGTTGCACGGTTCAATTTGAAGTAGCTCTGCAGATCGGGCTCGATGCTGCGCAGTCCCAGCGTGGTGTTGCTGATGATCGGGAACAGCGCGACCAGCGCCGCGCACACCACCATCGCAGCGGTCGGGTTCTTGACCCAGATGATGATGAGCGGCGCGACGGCCACGATCGGCGTTACCTGCAGCAGTACCGCATACGGAAAGAGGGCCGTCTCGATCAACTTGCTCTGCACGAAGAGGAAGGAGATGAGCACGCCGGCGATCGTCGCGACGACGAAAGACAGCACCGTGATCTTCAGCGTCACGAGCAAGGCCATGCCGAGCGGCACCCAGTCGGTGACGAGCGTCTGCATCATCAGGTAGGGCGAAGGCACGAGATAGGGCGGCAGCTCCATCACCGTGACCATCGCCTGCCAGAGCGCGACCAGGACGACGCCGACCATCAAGGGGTAGACCACGCGCTGGACGCGCGGCTGCTGCAGCAGTGGCGTGCGCACTGGCTTCCGGGAAGCGGGCCCCGGTGGAACCGGCCTTGGCTTTGCCGAGGACTCCGAGGTGGGGGCGGCCGGCGATTCCGTCGGGGAGGCCGCGACAGTCGCGGGTGCCAGTGCGCTCATGCAGCCACCTCGTCGTGCGCGCTGCTGGCGCGCAGCAGGCTGTCCTGCAGCTTCTTCGCGTAGCGGCTGAACTGCGGCGACACCATGAAGTCGGCGCTGCGCGGATAGGGCTCGTCGATCTCGAACTGCTCCACCACGCGGCCCGGCCGCGCCGCCATCATGATCACGCGGCTCGACAGGAACACCGCCTCATGGATCGAATGCGTCACGAAGATCACCGTCAGCTTCTTCTTGCGCCACAGATCGAGCAGTTCCGAATCCAGCTTGTGCCGCGTGATCTCGTCCAGCGCGCCGAAAGGCTCGTCCATCAGGAGCAGGTCGGGCTGTGTGACCAGTCCGCGCGCGATCGATACCCGCATCTGCATGCCGCCCGACAGTGCGCGAGGAAGGGCCGATGCGAACTTGTCGAGACCGACCAGTTCGAGCGCCTCCGCGACCCGCCCTTCCGCCTCCTTGCGGGGCACGCCGGCCAGGTCGAGCGGCAGACGCACATTGGTGCGCACGCTGGCCCATGGCATGAGCGTCGGCGACTGGAACACGAAAGCCATCCGCTTGCCGCTGGCCTCGATCTGCTGAACCGGCTTCCGCCAGACCAGCAGGCGCCCGTCGGTCGGTTCGAGCATGCCCGCAACCATCTTCAGCAGCGTGCTCTTGCCGCAGCCCGAGGGGCCAAGCAGGGTGACGAACTCGCCCTCTGCAATGGTGAGGTCGACCGGCAGCAGGGCCTGCGTGCCGTTCGGATAGGTCTTCTCGGCGGAGAGCACTTCAACTGCCGGAACGGCGTTGGAAGAGAGCGGCTGCAAAGGCAGCGTGTACGCGGCGGATTCGGGTTCGTTCATGCAGAGCCTTTCGAGGGAGGCCGAAGCCTCCGGTGTTTCAGGGCAGGACCTTCGCGTCCTTCACGAATTCGGTGGTGTAGGTCTTGGCGACCTCGACCTTCGCCGGATCGAGCAGCTTGGCGGACACGAGGAAGTCGTAGCTCGCCTTGGTGCGCGCGTCGGTGATCACGCCGATGCCCTGTGTGGCGGCATCGCCGCCGGTCACCATGCCCATCTCCTTCAGCTTGGCCACGCTGTAGGCCAGCTGGTCGTCGGTCATGTTCGGGTTGTCCTTCTTGATCAGCGCGTTGGCGGGCGCCGGGTCGGCGAGGTAGCTCTTCCAGCCTTCGGCCGAGGCCTTGACGAAGGCGGCGACCTGCTTGTTGCGCTCCTTCACGGTCTTGTCCATGCACGACACGGTGGTCGCATAGGCCGGAAAGCCGTGATCGCTGAACATCAGCACCGTGCTCTTCACCCCGGCCTTCTGGATCGCGTAGGGCTCGGACGTCAGGTAGCCCTGCTGCGCCGTGTTCTTGTCGGCGACGAAGGGCTGGATGTTGAAGGTATAGGGGCGCGTCTGTTCGTCGGTCAGGCCGAACTTGGCCTTCAGCCACGGCCAGTAGCCGCGGTTGGCCTGCGCGCCGATCAGGATAGTCTTGCCCTTGAGATCCTCGAACTTCTTGACGTCGTCGTGCGCGATCAGCACCTGCGGGTCCTTCTGGAAGAAGGCCGCGACGTTGACTACCGGCACGCCGCCTTCACGCACCTGCATCATCTGGATGTCGCTCGATCCCATGATGCAGTCGGCCTGGCCGGCGGCCATCATCTGCGTGATGTTGACCTGCGGGCCGCCCATCTTGATCGTGACGTCGAGGCCGTACTTCTTGTAGATGCCCTGGGCCACGGCCTGGTAGAAGCCGCCGTGCTCGGCTTGCGCGTACCAGTTCGTCATGTAGGTGAACTTGTCCTCGGCTTGTGCCGGTGCGGCGGCCACGAAGGCGAGCGCAGCGACAGCGGCGAGGGAGCCGAGGCGGAAGGCGAAGGATTTGCGCATGGTGTGGGACCTCTGTTGAAAACGACGGATAGAAAAGACTGGCGACGGATGCAAGGAGCGCGCCTCAGGCGGCAAGCGCGTTGTCCGGGCGCAAGGTCGACTGGATGAAGCCCTGTTCATGGCCGCGGGCCCAGGTCGCTTCCTCGCGAACGACCCAGCGCAGTGCATGCAACTCGGTCAGCGCCTGCACCCAGCTGGCGGAGAGCGTGTCCAGGATCTCCTCGCCCTGTTCGCGCGTCGCGCTGGTCGGGTCGCCGATCACGCCGCTGGGGCCGAAGTCGCGTGCAGTCCACGCGCAGGCAGGGCGACCATCGGCGGACAGCAGCTTGATCGGGAACGGCGGCGGGTAGTTGGCCGCGGCGCGCTCCATGTGCACCGTGTCGGGCGCGAGCGCGAGCATCAGCGCGGTCTCGGAATGACCGGCATGCATCGAGAGCCGCTTCTCCTGGTCGCTGATCTGCTTGCTCGACGCGTTCGGCAGGCGCGACACGCCGTGCGGCACCACGACGAAATCGCCATGGCGAAGGCGCAGCTCGCGCGCCGCCATCTCCAGCACCTGCGGCTGGCCGCCATGGCCATTGGCGAACAGCAGCTTGCGAAAGCCCGAGCGATACACCGACTCGCCGATCTCGATCACCGTCGACAGCAGCGTCGTGCCGGTCAGCGTCATCGTGCCGGGAAAGTGCAGATGCTCCTCCGACTTGCCGTAGGTGATGGTGGGCAGCGCGAAGGCGCGCACTTCCGGCGGCAGGCGTTCGAGCGCCTTGCCCATGACGCCCGACGCGATGACGCTGTCGACCGAGCAGGGCAGGTGCGGCCCGTGCTGTTCGATCGCGCCGCAAGGCAGCACGATCACCGTGTTCTCGCGATCGGGCAGCGCGTCGATCTCGGTCCAGCTCAGGTAGGGCAGGAAGCGGTGGGGCGGGATGTAGCCGTGGAGCATGGGGTGGTCCTGTGAGGGGAAATCGAGGGGTGTTGCTCAGGCGAAGCGAGCCATCGCGCGGCCGACGCGCTGCATGAAGCGCTTCAGCTGGGGTTCGGTCGCCACGTTCATGTGGTAGTGCGCGTGGTAGTCGACGCGGGCCTGCTTTCCGGTCAGCCGGCGCATGTAGCGGGTCACGATCTTCCGAGGCGGGTCGCCCATGTACCAGGCGACCCAGCGCGGACGTCCGTAGGTCACCACGGCGGAGATGCGCTGGATGTTCGTCAGCATCGGCTTCACGTTGGCCGGATCGCTCAGGTCGAAGGCCACGCCCGGCATGAAGAGGCGATCGAAGTAGCCCTTCAGCATCGCGGGCAGGCCGAAGCACCAGGTCGGGAAGCAGAACACGATCGCCTCCGCGCGCTGCAGCCGCTCGATGTATGGCTTCAGCGGCAACTGGTTGTGCGGCACCTCGTGATAGCCCAGGCGCTCCTCGCGCGAGAGCACCGGGTCGAATCGTTCGGCGTACAGATCGCAGTCGTCCACCTCGTGCCCGGCGGCGCGCAGGTTGCGCAGAACCTCCTGGTGCAGCGCCGCATGAAAGCTGGTTTCGACCGGATGGCAGTAGACGACGAGCACTCGCATGGTGTGTTTGACCGCTTAATCAGAGCAACTGGTCAGGTTATGCAAGCGACGTGCCAATCCCGTTGCACCAAAACGGGGGGTGTGGCTCCCTCTCCCAGAGGGAGAGGGAAAAAAGACCTAAGCCTTGATCCCGCAGCCGCCCAGCACGAACGCTACCAACTCGCGCGCGATCGGCTCGCGGTCGATCGGCGCATCCGTCGGCAGCCCGAGCATCACGCGCGTCTGCAGCGCGTAGTCGGCGTAGCTCTGGGTCATGGCCCAGATGTGCATCAGCAGGAGCCGTGCGTCCAGCGGCCGCATCAGCCCGCGTGCGATCCAGCCGTTGATGATGTCGACCTTCTTCTGCGTCCAGGCCCGCGCGTTCGGCCAGTAGCGCTCGAGGTTGCGGCCGCCGTCGAGCACCTCACGCGTGAAGATCCGCGAGATCTCCGGGCTGTCAAAGGCGTGGTCGAGCTTCTTGCGGATGTATTCGCCCAGCACCGCACCCGGATCGCCGGCATGGTTCTCGAACGCGAACACCACCTTCCAGTCGTGCAGCACCTGCATCAGCAGTTCTTCGTAGAGCTCTTCCTTGCCCGGGATGTAGTAGTGGAGCTGGGGCTTGGTCAGCCCCGCCCGCGCCGCGATGGCCTGCGTCGAGGTGCCCTTGAGCCCGTGCAGGCTGAATTCGGCGATCGCTGCGGTGCGGATCGCCGCGAGGATGCGCTCGCGACCGGGCCGCGCCCGGGACAGCGGGCCGTTGGGCGCCGGCATCTGTTGCGCATCCACTGCAGCGGAGGAAAGAGATTCGGAGGTCATCGATGAAAGCGGGACGTTCCGCGTGGCGATGGTAGCGCTTGCCCGAAACGCTGCGCCGCAGCATGCTTGCTGGCGTGCTGCATGACCGCATGCGCACTGGGCATCGAAAGGGTGCGTCGCAACGGCATGCTTCCAGTATCGTCTCGCCCCTTCGCCACACCGTCGTCAACAGGAGTTCCTATGTATTTCGCCTCCAGATTGCGCGCCTTCGCGGGCGCGGCCGCGCTGCTCGCCGCCAGCGCGTTGGCGCAAGCGCAGACCGCCTTGCCCAACGTCGTCATCCTCGCGACCGGCGGCACCATTGCCGGCGCCGGCGCCTCGGCCGTCAACAGCGCCACCTACTCGGCGGCCAAGGTGCCTGTGGACAAGCTGATCGCGGGCCTGCCTGAACTGTCGAAAGTCGCCACCGTGCGCGGCGAGCAGGTTTTCCAGGTCGCTTCGGAAAGCCTGACCAACGACAACCTCCTGGTTCTGGCCAAGCGTGTCTCCGCGCTTTCGAAGCAGCCCGATGTCGATGGCATCGTCATCACGCACGGCACCGACACGATCGAGGAGACCGCGTACTTCCTGACGCTCACCGTGCACACACCCAAGCCGATCATCGTCGTGGGCTCCATGCGCCCCGGCACCGCCATGTCGGCCGACGGCGCGTTGAACCTGTTCGACGCGGTGAACGTCGCGGCCAGCAAGGATGCCGTCGGCAAGGGGGTGCTCGTGGTGATGAACGACGAGATCCACACCGGGCGCGACGTTAACAAGACGGTCAACATCAAGACCGAGGCCTTCAAGAGCCAGTGGGGGCCGCTCGGCATGATCGTGGAGGGTCGCAACTACTGGTTCCGCGCACCGGTCAAGCGCCACACGATGCAGTCCGAGTTCGACATCGACACCATCACCGCCCTGCCGCCCGTCGAGATAGCGTACGGCTACCAGAGCGTGCCGGCCACTTCCATCGACGCACTCGCCAAGAGCGGCATCAAGGCGCTGGTACATGGCGGCACGGGCAACGGCTCGGTGGCCGACCGCATCGTGCCGGTGCTGCAGAAGGTGCGCGGCGACGGCATCATCGTGATTCGCAGTTCACGCGTGCCGGACGGCTTCGTCATTCGCAATGCAGAACAGCCCGACGACAAGTACGACTGGGTGGTCGCGCACGACCTGCGGCCGCAGAAGGCGCGCATCCTGGCGATGGTCGCGCTGACGAAGACGAGCGATACGAAGGAACTCCAGCGGATCTTCTGGGAGTACTAGCGAGTACACCCCCAGGCTGCGCGCACTTCGTGTCGCTTCGCCTACCCCCTTGCAGGGGGCAACACCGGCGGCCCGGCGGAGCCGGTTCCGCGGTGTTCCTGGCACACCCCCAGGCTGCGCGCACTTCGTGTCGCTTCGCCTACCCCCTTGCAGGGGGCAATACCGGCGGCCCGGCAAAGCCGGGTCCGCGGTATTTCTGAAAGGGGAGGGCTTGCCTGGGGCGGTCTTGTCTGGATCAGGAGGGGCTGGGCTGGGCGGCTCTTAAAATGATCGGTTCGCCGCGTGGGGCTTGTTGCTGCCGCGGGCATCGGGCCAAACATGCTGACCTTCCAACAAATCATTCTCAAGCTTCAGGCCTATTGGGCCGACCAGGGTTGCGCGTTGCTGCAGCCGTACGACATGGAGGTCGGGGCGGGTACTTCGCATACCGCGACCTTCCTGCGTGCGCTCGGTCCCGAACCGTGGAAGGCCGCGTATGTGCAGCCGAGCCGGCGGCCCAAGGATGGCCGCTATGGCGAGAACCCGAACCGGTTGCAGCACTATTACCAATACCAGGTGGTGCTCAAGCCGGCGCCGAGCAGCATCCTGGAGCTTTATCTCGGCTCGCTCGAAGCGCTGGGCTTTGATCTCAAGAAGAACGACATCCGCTTCGTCGAGGACGATTGGGAGAACCCGACGCTCGGCGCATGGGGCCTTGGGTGGGAGGTCTGGCTCAACGGCATGGAGGTGACGCAGTTCACCTACTTCCAGCAGGTCGGCGGCATCGACTGCCGGCCGATCACCGGCGAGATCACCTACGGGCTCGAACGGCTCGCGATGTACCTGCAGGGCGTGGACAACGTCTACAACCTGACGTGGACGGACGGACTCAGCTACGGCGACGTCTACAAGCAGAACGAGGTCGAGCAGTCGACCTACAACTTCGAGCACAGCGACGCCGACTTCCTCTTCACCGCCTTCGCCGCGCACGAGAAGCAGGCGAAGAACCTGATGGAGCAACAGCTCGCGCTGCCCGCCTACGAGCAGGTGCTCAAGGCCGCGCACAGTTTCAACCTGCTGGACGCGCGCGGCGCGATCAGCGTGACCGAGCGCGCGGCCTACATCGGCCGCATCCGCAATCTCGCGCGCAGCGTCGCGCAGAGCTACTACGAGAGCCGGGAACGGCTCGGATTCCCGATGGCGCCGCGCGAGTGGGTCGCACAGATCACGAAGAAGGCGGCCTGAGCAATGACCGACAAGAACAACCTGCTCGTCGAACTCTTCGTCGAGGAACTTCCCCCCAAGGCGCTGAAGAAGCTCGGTGATGCCTTTGCCGCCGTGTTGCGCGACCAGCTCGTCGCACAGGGCTTGGCCGATGCCGGCTCGGCGCTGACCGCCTACGCCTCGCCGCGCCGGCTTGCCGCGCACCTGACGAACGTGCTGGCGCAAGCCGCCGACAAGGCCGTCTCGCAAAAGCTCATGCCCGTGACCGTGGGCCTCGATGCCGCCGGCAATGCAACGCCCGCGCTGCTCAAGCGACTGGCCGGGCTCGGCGCCGATGCGTCGGCCGTGCCGGGGCTGCGCCGCGCCTTGGACGGCAAGGCCGAAGCGCTCTTCTACGAGAGCACCGCGAAGGGCGCGACACTGGCCGAAGGCTTGCAGAAGGCACTGTCCGAGTCGATCGCGAAGCTGCCGATCCCGAAGGTCATGAGCTACCAGCTCGAATCGGGCTGCGAACTGCCGGGCTGGACCAGCGTGAGCTTCGTGCGCCCGGCGCATGGCCTGGTCGCGTTGCATGGCGATGCGATCCTCCCGGTCGAGGCGCTGGGCCTGAAGGCGGGCCGTGAAGCACACGGGCACCGTTTCGAGGCGGCCGTCGATCCGATCGTGCTGCGCGACGCCAACAGCTATGCGCAGCAACTGACCGACGAAGGCGCCGTCATCCCCGGCTTCGAGGCGCGTCGCTTCGAGATCGCCCGCCAGTTGGCCGAAGCCGCGGTGAAGGTCGGCGGCAACACGCAGCCGATCCTCGACGACGCGCTGCTCGACGAGGTCACCGCACTGGTCGAGCGCCCGAACGTGCTGCTGTGCGAGTTCGAGCGCGAGTTTCTCGATGTGCCGCAGGAGTGCCTCATCCTCACGATGAAGGCCAACCAGAAGTACTTCCCGCTGCTCGACGCGGCCGGTCGCCTGACCAACAAGTTCCTCGTCGTGAGCAACATCCGGCCGGACGATGCGAGCGCCGTGATCGGCGGCAACGAGCGCGTGGTGCGCCCGCGCCTGGCCGATGCCAAGTTCTTCTTCGACCAGGACCGCAAGAAGTCGCTGGCCTCGCGTGTCGAGTCGCTGGCCAAGGTGGTCTATCACAACAAGCTCGGCACGCAAGGCGAACGCGTGGAGCGCGTGATGCGCATCGCGCGCGGCCTCGCTGAAAAATTGGGCGATGCGGCGCTGGCGCGTCAGGCCACGCAGGCCGCGCAGCTGGCCAAGGCCGATCTCGTGACCGACATGGTCGGCGAATTCCCCGAGCTGCAGGGCATCATGGGTCGCTACTACGCGCTGCACGACGGCCTCGATGCCGCGGTGGCCGACGCGATCGAAGACCACTACAAGCCGCGCTTTGCCGGAGACGAACTGCCGCGCAACCTCGTGGGCGTCGTGGTGGCCCTGGCCGACAAGCTCGAGACGCTGGTGGGCATGTTCGGCATCGGCAACCTGCCGACCGGCGATCGCGATCCCTTCGCGCTGCGCCGCCATGCACTGGGCGTGATCCGCATGCTGACCGAGCGCAACCTGCCGCTCGAACTGCGCGCCGTGCTCGGCGAAGCCTTCGCCGCCTTCGGTGCACCCAAGGCCGGCGATGTCGCGCTGACCGACCCGACCGACGCGCTCGAAGCCTTCATCTACGACCGCCTCGCCGGCACCTTGCGCGAGCAGGGCGCCAGCGCGCAGGAAGTCGATGCCGTGCTGGCACCACGCCCGCAGCGCCTCGGCGAAGTGCCGAAGCTGCTCGCCGCGGTGCGCGCCTTCGCCGCCCTGCCCGAAGCGCCGGCACTCGCCGCGGCCAACAAGCGCATCGGCAACATCCTGAAGAAGTCACCCGAGGCCGATGCCCACGTGAGCGTGCTGCTTCTGCAGGAGCCTGCCGAAAAAGCGCTCCACGCCGCCATGCAGCGCATCGTGCCGCAGGCCAATGCGCAGTTCGAGGAAGGCGACTACACCGCATCGCTCCAGACCCTGGCCGCGTTCCGCGAGCCCGTCGATGCGTTCTTCGATGGCGTGATGGTCAACGCCGAACAGTCCGACCTGCGCCTCAACCGCCTCGGCCTGCTGATGCTGCTGCACAACGCGATGAACCGCGTCGCGCAGCTCGAACGTCTCGCCGCCTGAACTCCGATCGGCACGCCATGAAACTCGTCATCCTCGACCGCAACGGCAGTCTGAACGTGCACCGCGAGGACTTCGTGAAAAGCGACATCGAGTGGACGCCGCTGCCCGGCGCACTCGAAGCCGTCGCCCGCCTCAACCATGCGGGCTGGCACGTCGTCATCGCATCGAACCAGTCCGGCCTGGGGCGCGGCCTGTTCGACGTCGCGTCGCTCAACGCCATGCACGCCAAGATGCACAAGATGCTGGCGGCCGTCGGGGGCCGGGTCGAAGCCGTCTTCTATTGCCCTCACAGCCCTGACGAAGGTTGCGATTGCCGCAAGCCCAAGCCGGGCCTGTTCCGCCAGATCGGCGAACGCTACGGCGTCGACCTGGCCCACGTGCCCACGGCCGGCGACAGCCTGCGCGATCTGCTGGCCGGCGCTGCCGCCGGCTGCGAGCCGCACCTGCTGCTCACCGGCATGGGCGCCGCCTGCCGTGGCGTGCCGCTGCCGCCCGAATACCCGCCCAACACGATCGTGCACGAGGACCTTGCCGCGTTCGTCGATTTCCTGCTCCAGCGAGAAGAGCAGGCCGCCCTGAAGGTCGCCGTCTGATGTCCCTGATCCGTTCCATCGTCCACGCGCTGTGGATGCTCGTCACCGTGATCCCCTGGGGGATCATCATGTGCGTCTGCTCCATCTGGCGGCGCGGCATTCCGCTGTACTGGATGGCCGTGCAATGGCTCAACTGGGCCATCGGTGGCGCGCGCGTGCTGCTCGGCATCCGCGCCCGCGTCACCGGCATGGAGAACCTGCCGACCGACAAGCTCGCCGGCGCCGTGCTCCTGGTCAAGCACCAGTCGACCTACGAGACCTTCCTCATGCCGACGCTGATGCCGCATCCGCTGGCCTTCGTGTTCAAGAAGGAACTCATCTACGTGCCCTTCTTCGGCTGGGCCATGGCGCGGCTCGACATGATCCACATCGACCGCAGCCAGCGCACGCAGGCCTTCAACAAGGTCGTCGCGCAAGGCCGCAAGCTGCTGGAGCAGGGCATCTGGATCATCATGTTCCCCGAGGGCACGCGCATTCCGCGCGGGCAGCAGGGCACCTACAAGACCGGCGGTACGCGGCTCGCCTGCGAGACCGGCGTGCCTGTCATTCCCGTCGCGGTCACATCGGCCAAGGTCTGGCCGCGCAAGGCCTTCATCAAGCGCCCGGGCGTGGTCGACGTGTCGATCGGCCCGGCCATTCCCAGCGTCGGTCGCCGCCCCGACGAACTGATGCGCGAGGTCGAGGCCTGGATCGAAAGCGAGATGCGCCGGCTCGACCCCGAGGCCTACGCGCCCGAACCGGCGACGGCATCCACGGCCGCCTGAGCCCGACCACCGACATGCGCAGCCTGCTGCAGTTCACGCTCGATCTCTTCGATGCTCCTGCCGCCGAGCCGCCGCCGGTGGCCCGGGCGCCCGAGCCGCCCGCGCCCGACAGCCACCTGCCCTCGATCTCGCTGGAAGATGCGCTGAGTCCCGCGAGCTTCGTGCATCCGCGCGCCACGCGCGAAGTCATGCTGGGCCACGCCCGCGTGGCCTATGAATTCACGCGCGGCAAACGCCGCACCATCGGCTTCGTCGTCGGCGCCGAGGGGCTGTCGGTCCGCGCGCCGCGCTGGGTGGCGCTGCGCGACGTCGACGCGGCCGTGCTCGAAAAGTCCAGCTGGATCCTGCGCAAGCTGACCGAGACGCAGCAGCGCCATGAACGGCTCGAAGCCGCACGCATTGAGTGGAAGGACGGCGTCGCCTTTCCCTTCCTGGGCCAGACGGTGACCGTCCGGCTCGACCCGCACCACGCCTTCGACGGCATCGGGGCGGTGCTCGACGCGGGCACGGAGACCGGAACGCGCATCCTGCGTCTCGCGTTGGCGAACAACGCCACGCCCGCGCAGATCCGCGACGCCGCCCAGGCCTGGCTCATGCGGCAGGCCCGTCGCATCTTCATGGAACGGCTCGATCACTTCGCGCCGCGTCTCGGGGTCAAGTGGAAGAAGCTGTCGCTGTCGAACGCATCGACGCGCTGGGGCAGCGCGAGCGCGGATGGCGCGATCCGCCTGCATTGGCGGCTGGTGCATTTCCGCATGTCGGTGATCGACTATGTGGTGGCGCATGAGCTGAGCCATCTCCGGGTGATGGACCACAGCGCGCGGTTCTGGGAGACGGTGGAGAGCGTGATGCCGGACTATGAGCTGTTGCGCAAGCAGCTCAAGGACGAGCCCGTACCGCGGTGGTGAGGCCACGGGCCTTCGCACCTTGATCCTTCCTCCGGAGCATTCCTTGTCATCCAAAGCCGCCCGCATCGCACTCTCCGCCTCGGCCGCCGCGATCGGAAGCATCGCAGCCTACTGGACCCTCCTCGCGATGAGGCAGGGACACATCCTGTTCGACGCCCGCAAGCATCCTGTCGTCCACCTGTCCGACGACTTTTCCACCTACTCCCACACGGTGCCCGGAGGGATGGTCAGAGGGTATGTCTATCACCCGCAGGGCGAGGATGCGCTGCACGACCTGTTCATCTACTTCGCCGGTCGAGGCGAGGACGTCCGGGCCACTGCGCAGGCGCTGCACTGGCTTCCCGAGGGTTTCGGGTTCGCCGCCGTCAACTACCGTGGCGTGGCCGACTCGGAAGGCCATCCTTCCGAGATCGCTTCGGTCAAGGACGCGGTCCAGTTCGCCGATCATCTCCGCCGCGCCTTCCCGAATGCACGCCTGCACGTCGTCGGTCGAAGCCTGGGCACCGGCGTGGCCATTCAGCTCGTGGCGCGACGGGACTTCTCGAGCCTGCAACTGGTCACGCCCTACGACTCGATGCTCGAGGTCGCCAAGAGGCGCTTCCCGCTGGTTCCGCTCTCCCTGTTGCTGCGGCATCAGTTCAACTCCCTCGCGCACAGCAGGGAGGTCGCCGCGAAGACCCAGGCCCTGCTGGCCGAGACGGACGATGTCGTGCTCCCTGAGCGCTCGGCGAAACTGATCGATGCCTGGCCGACGCCCATCAGCGTGCAGACGGTCGCCGGCTCCAACCACCACAACATCATGGGCCTCGAAGCGACCTGGCTCCATCTCGTCGACTTCGCATTGACGGCAGTCCTGCCCCAGCCGAAGTCCGCGTGAGCCGCGACGCCAGACCCTGAATCTGCGGGAAGCGGCCCACCTCCTGGCTGCCGGCGGGGCGATCCATGCCCTGCCAAATTCCTGCTCCGACGCGGCTTTCGGCGGCATACTTCGGGCCCGGTGATCGAAAACTCCATGGATTCCATCGAGGAGACGCTCGTGAGCAACGAAGCCAAGCCAAAGGGCCAAGGCCCGGAAGTCGAGAAGATCCGAACGCATCTTCCGATGCGCAACACGTCGAGGTCCGGCCTCATCACCTACGACGCGCGGGACCCCGACACCCGATTTCCCCCGATCGATCAGCTGCGCCCGCCCAAGGGCGCACCCAACGTGTTGATCATCCTCATCGACGATGCCGGCTTCGGTTCGGCCAGTGCCTTCGGCGGACCTTGCCAGACACCGGTCGCCGAGAAGCTCGCGGCGGGCGGCCTGAAATTCAACCGCTTCCACACGACCGCCCTCTGCTCGCCGACGCGCCAGGCCTTGCTGACCGGCCGCAACCATCACTCCTGCGGCATGGGCGGCATCACCGAGATCGCCACCGGCGCACCGGGCTACTGCTCGGTGCTTCCCAACTCCATGTCGCCGCTGGCGCGTACGCTGAGGCTCAACGGCTACTCCACGGCCCAGTTCGGCAAGTGTCACGAAGTGCCAGTATGGGAGACCAGTTCGGTGGGGCCCTTCGATGCCTGGCCGACGGGCGGTGGCGGCTTCGAGTATTTCTACGGCTTCATCGGCGGCGAGGCTAACCAGTGGTATCCGTCGCTGTACGAGGGCACCTCGCCGGTGGAGCCGAAGAAGACGCCGGAGGAGGGCTATCACCTGATGGAGGACATGACGGACAAGGCCTTGGCATGGATAGGCCAGCAGAAGGCCCTCGCTCCAGACAAGCCGTTCTTCACCTACTTCGCGCCAGGCGCGACGCACGCGCCCCATCACGTGCCCAAGGAGTGGGCCGACAAGTACAAGGGCAAGTTCGACCAGGGATGGGACAAGCTGCGCGAGGAGACCATCGCCCGCCAGAAGGCCCTGGGCGTGATTCCCCCCGATTGCGAGCTCACCGCCCGCCACGAGGAGATTCCTGCATGGGAGGCCATGCCGGAAGCCCTCAAGCCCATCCTGCGCCGACAGATGGAAGTCTATGCAGGGTTCATGGAGTTCACCGACCATCACGTCGGACGCCTGCTGGACGGCATCGAAAGATTCGGCATCCTCGACGACACCCTCGTCTACTACATCATCGGCGACAACGGCGCCTCCGCCGAAGGCACCCTGAACGGTGCCTACAACGAGATGGCCAATTTCAACGGCCTCGCCGCACTCGAAACGCCCGAGTTCCTCATGGAACGCTACGACAAGCTCGGCGGTCCGGAGTCATACAACCATTACGCCGTGGGCTGGGCGCATGCAATGAACACGCCCTACCAATGGACCAAGCAGGTCGCTTCCCATTGGGGCGGAACACGCAACGGCACCATCGTCCACTGGCCGAAGGGGATCACCGCCAAGGGCGAGATGCGCACGCAGTTCCATCACGTCATCGACATCGCGCCGACGATCCTGGAGGCCGCAGGCCTGCCCGAGCCCGTCTCCGTGAACGGCGTGCCGCAGGACCCGATCGAGGGCGTCAGCATGCTGTACACCTTTAAGGACGCGAGTGCGGCGGAGCGGCACGAGACCCAGTACTTCGAGATGTTCGGCAACCGCGGCATTTATCACAAGGGCTGGACCGCCGTGACCAAGCACGGCACGCCATGGATCCTCGTGGGCCGCAAGACCGTCCCCTTCGACGACGACGTCTGGGAGCTCTACGACACGACGAAGGACTGGAGCCAGGCGCGGGACCTCTCCAAGCAGATGCCCGAGAAGCTGCACGAGCTGCAGCGCCTGTGGCTGATCGAGGCGACGCGCTACAAGGTCCTGCCGCTGGACGACCGCGTCGTCGAGAAGATGAACCCGGACACCGCCGGCCGGCCTGTGCTGATCCGGGGCAACACCCAACTGCTGTTCGGCGGCATGGGGCGGCTGTCGGAGAACTGCGTCCTGAGCATCAAGAACAAGTCCCATGCGGTGACCGCCGAGATCGAAGTGCCGGCCTCGGGTGCGCAGGGCGTGATCATCGCGCAGGGCGCGAACATCGGCGGCTGGAGCTTCTACGCGCACAAAGGCAAGCTCAAGTACTGCTACAACGTCGCGGGCGTGAACCACTACTTCGCCGAGTCGACCGACCCGCTCCCGGCGGGCGCCCATCAGGTGCGCATGGAGTTCGCCTACGCGGGCGGGGGCCTCGGCAAGGGCGGCCAGGTGACGCTCTTCGTCGACGGCAAGAAAGTCGGGGAAGGCTCGGTGCCGATGACCCAGTCGATGGTCTTCTCGGCCGACGACGGCTGCGACGTCGGCGAGGACAGCGGCTCGCCCGTGTCGCCCGACTACGGCCCGCAGGACAACGCCTTCAATGGACGCGTCAAAGGGGTGCAGCTTGCCATTGCCGATGCTGCCGAAAGCGTGGACCACCTGGTCTCGCCCGAAGATGCCTTGCGCATTGCAATGGCAAGGCAATAGACACCGCACGAGGACTCCATGGGAAGAATTGCGCTTCGCTCCGCTGCCTGGATCATCGCTGCCGTCTCCGGCCTCGCTTCGGCGCAGGGCAATGGCGGTAGCCAGACCCCTTGCGAGCTTCAATACAGCACCTGCAAGCAGACTGCCAGGGCCGACTACCAGTTCTGCAAGACCGCGAAGGAAAAGAGCTGTCGCCCAAGCCTCGACAAGGCCATGAAGGCTTGCTCGACCGCACGGAACAGTTGCCAGCTCTCCGCCGACGCGAAGGGCTGATTCAGGGACTGTTTTTCCCGGCAGCGTGCAGCCGGCGCTCGGCCCGGTCGCGCAGCAGGTCGTAGATCGGCGGGATTCCGATCAGGTTCATCACGACCATCGCGCCGAAGCAGGCGGCCAGCATCGGCAGCAGCAGGTTGACGCTGCCGGTCATCTCGACCGTCAGGCAGATGCCCGTGAGCGGCGCGCGGACGACAGCCGTGAAGAACGCCGCCAGGCCGACCACCGCGTAGGCAGAGGGCGAGGGGCCGCCCGGAAACCATTGTTCGTACAGCCGGCCGAACACCAGGCCGATCTGCGCGCCGAGCACCAGCATCGGCGCGAACAGGCCGCCAGGCGTGCCGGCCGCATAGGAGAGTGGACCCAGCAGGAAGCGAACCACGAACAACAAGCCGATCGCGGACAGCGATCCCGCGCCCGCCCCGACCAGCGTTTGCTGGGTGATGGCGTCACCGCCTCCCACCCAGCCGGGCGCGAACCAGGCCACGAGTCCGACCGCGCCGCCGATCAATGCCGCGCGCGCCGTGACCGGAAGTCCGTTGCGCCGATCAGCGACAGCCAGCGCGCCCAGGACGGCTCGGGTGTATGCAGCGGCCGCGAGTGCCGCAAAGACACCGAGCGCCATGTGGACCGGCACCGTCGCGAAGCCCGGGAAGGGCTGATGCGGCACGGTGAAATCCGGCTCCACGCCCATGAAGATGCGCGCCACTGCGATGGCACCCGCCGAGGCGCCCAGTGCGGCGGCCGCGGTGCGCGTATCGAATCGCCGCAGGAGCTCTTCGAGCACGAACACTGCGCCCGCGATCGGTGCATTGAATGCGGTGGCGAGTCCCGCGCCGGCGCCTGCAGCGAACAGCACCCGCGCGTCGACCTGGCTGCGGTGGAACAGCCGCGCAAAGACATCGGCGATCGAATGCCCCATCTGCACGCTGGGGCCCTCGCGCCCGAGGGCCAAACCCGACCCGATCGCCAGCACCCCGCCGACGAACTTGACGACCGCCGTGCGCACGGGATTGCCCGGCTCGCCGCCGCTGATCGCCGCCTCGACTTCGGGGATGCCGCTGCCAGCCGCATTCGGGGAGATCTTGCTCACAAGGGCCGCTGCTGCAGCGGTCGCGGCCGCAGCGCCGGCGACGACGAGCAGCAGACCCAAGGGCCCCTCCCGCTGCGCAAACGCGATGAACTGGCCTCGCAGGCTATCGGCCTGTTGAAGCAGCAGCCGGAACATCGCGCAGACGAGCCCGGTCACGCATCCCACGAGCAGCGACAGCAGCGCGAGGACCAGCGTACCGGCTCTGCTCTCGTTCGGATCCGAATGCTTGACCATGCTTGCTCCAGTCGGGAAGAGACGTCCACGTTAGCCGAGTCACATCGGCGCCAGTATCCTCTCCCTCGCGATCCGGACCTCAGGCCCGGCGCCACCATCTCCGCAGCCAGACGGCGCCGAGCAGCATCAGCATGGCGGCCACCAGCCACATGTTCCGGTCGCCGCCCGGCAGGTAGGGCTCGATAATTCCGCTCACTCGCACTGCATCAAGAGGAAACAGCCCGCTCGTCAGGAGCATCGCCGCGCCGTGGAGCGCCATCTGGATGCCGGCGACGAGAAGCACGCAGGTCGACAAACGAAATGCCCACAGCATGCTCGACCGCAGTTCAAACCACTTCCACGCCCGCATGAGCAAGGCGCAGGCCAGCACTCCGAGCAGCAATCCGACGAGGACGTCATGCAGCGCATGCCGGGTCTGTCGGGCGAGGGCATCCAGGTTCAACTGAAGGAGGCAGCCCGCCTCGCGGGAATGACGATCCTGGATCGCAGGACGATCACCATCGAGGCGCTGTGCGACGACTGCGCCGCCGCCGATGCGATGTCGACGCGCGCTTCGGCGCAGGACAGCCCGTCCCGCCTGTCGACGCCCCTGGCGGTGTAGGCGCGTCAGGGCGCCGACGCGGCCCCGCGGGTCTTCAGGCCGTGGCGACGGCCGCCAGGCCCGCGCCCGAGTCGGCGCTGCCGCCGAGGGCCTCGCTCGCCATCCGAACGCACAGGTCGAAGGCGTGCTGCAAGCCCTCGATCTTCGCGACGCCCTGCCCGGCGATGTCGAACGCGCTGCCGCTCGCCGAAGTCGCCACCGGCACGGGCAGGCCGCCGTGCAGCGTCACGCCCTGCTCGAAGCCCATGAGCTTCATCGCGATCTGGCCCTGGTCGTGGTACATCGACACGACCGCGTCGAAGTCGCCGCGCCGCGCGCCGATGAAGACCGTGTCCGGCGAGTACGGGCCGCGTGCGTCGATGCCCTGCGCCTGCAGCGCACGCACGGCCGGCGCGATGACTTCGATCTCTTCGCTGCCAATGGAGCCGCCGTCGCCCGCGTGCGGGTTGAGGCCCGAGACCGCGATGCGTGGCGCCGCGACGCCCGCGCGGACGAGGGCGTCGCGGATGATGTGCACCGCGTCCTGCACCGCCTCGCCGGTGATGAGGGCCGCGACATCCTTGAGGGGCACGTGCGAGGTCACGCGCGAGGTCCACAGGCTGCCGGTGATGTTGAACTCGCAGACGAAGCCCGGCACCTCGAAGCGATCCTGCATGTAGCGCAACTCGTCCTCGTGCTGCAATCCGCCGAGGCGCAGCGAGTGCTTGTTGAGCGGCGCGAAGACGATGCCGTCGACCAGGCCCCGGCGCACGGCTTCGGTGGCCAGTTCCATCGCCTCAAAGGAGGCCTTGCCGGAATGCACGTTCGACTCGCCGAGTACCGGCGGAAGGCCGCCCATCGTGTGCTGCACCAGCAGGCTCGGGCGACCCGGCTCGAAGCGCAGCCCGTCGAGGCCCTGGAGACGAAGCGGATCGAGCGCGGAGCCGCCCGCGATGCGCTGGCCGCTTTCGAGCACCAGCGGATCGGCGACGATCAGCACGTCGGCCGCATCGAGGTTGGGCGTGCGCGCGAGCAGCTTCACCATCATCTCGGGGCCGATGCCGCTCGGGTCGCCGGGCAACAGGGCGATTCGGGGCTTCCTGGTTTTCATTGAAGGTCCTTGTTTCCTGTCTGTCCTTGTCACTCGGCACGCATGCCGGTGTCCCTCACCAGCTTGCCGTAGCGCTCGAATTCGCTGCGGTTCATCTCGGCGAAGGCCTCGATGCCCATGCTCGCGATCTCGCCGCCGAGCGCCTTGATGCGCTCCTGCACATCCGGCGCGCGCAGGCTCTGCGCGAGTTCCGCGTTGAGCCGCTCCACGGCCGCGCGCGGCGTGCCGCCGGTGACGAAGAGCCCGTACCACGTGTTGACGTCCGCGCCCGTGACACCGGCCTCGGCGAGCGTCGGCACGTCGGGCAGCTCCGGTGTGCGCTTCGCGGCGGCGACCGCGAGGGGGCGCAGCTTGCCGGCCTTGATCTGCTGCATGGCCGAGGAGGTGCTGTCGAACATCATCTCGACCTGTCCGCCGATGATGTCGATATGCGCCTGCGAGCTGCCGCGGTAGGGCACATGGATCGCCTTGGTCCCGGTGGCGAGCGCGAAGGCTTCGCCGCCGACGTGCTGCGTGCTGCCGATGCCCGAGGACGCATACCTGAATGCGCCGGGCTTGGCGCGCATCGCGGCGACCAGTTCGTTTACGTTGCGATAGGGCGAATTCGAAGGCACCACCAGCACGTTGGGCATCACCGCCACCAGGCCGACCGGTTGCAGGTCCTTGAGGGGGTCGTACTTGAGCTTGATCAGGTGAGGAGCGACCGCCTGCCCCGTATTGGTGGCCAGCAGCAGCGTGCTGCCGTCATTCGCGGCGCGCGCCGTGAGTTCGGCCGCGATGGTGTTGGAGGCGCCGGGGCGGTTCTCGACGACCACCGGCTGCTTCAGCGCGGCGCCGAACTTGTCGGCGAGCAGGCGCGCGAGGATGTCGGTCCCGCCGCCGGCGGAGGCGCCGACCATGATGCGCAGCGGCTTGTCGGGATAGGCCGCCTCCGCGGCGGCGGTGAACGAGGCCGCGGTCAGCACCAGGGCCGCAAGGCCGCGAAACGCCGAGCGGTGCAGCAGGAGTTGGAATGGCATGGGGCTTGTCTCCGTTTTGTTCGAGGCCTGACGGACGCAGCTTAGGGAAGATTTCCATTCCATTCCAATCGAGAGTTCTGAAGAATCCATATACGTCCGTATATGAATGCGCCTTCCACCGACCTTCCGCCCTGGCGCCTGCTGCTGCGTCTGCGCACGCGCCAATGGGTGCTGCTTGCGCTGCTCGACCAGCACCGCAACCTCGGCCGTGCCGCGGCCGCCATGAACATCAGCCAGCCGGCCGCCACCAAGCTGTTGCAGCAACTCGAAGAGACTTTTGCCGTGCCGCTCTTCACCCGCGTGGCCCGCGGGATGACGCCCACGCCCTACGGTGAAGCCCTGGTGCGTCATGCGCGCCGCGTGCTGACCGACTTCGGCGCCGTGTGCGAGGAGGTCGAGGCCCTGCGCTCCGGCCTCAGCGGCTCGCTGCGCGTGGGCAGCGTGCCCGGCGCGGTGCCGGAATTGCTGGCGCCGACCCTTGTCGCCTACCAGCAGAAGCACGAGCGCGTGGCGGTCAGCGTGGTGGTCGACACCAGCGACGTGATGCTGCGCCAGCTCGCGCGCGGCGAGGTCGACCTGATGCTGGGCCGGCTCACCGAGGGCCACCGCGCCGAGGCCTTCGACTGCGTGCTGCTGCTCGGCGAGCCGCAGGTGGTCGTGGTGCGCAAGGCGCATCCGCTGCTCAAGCGAAAGTCCGTCACGCTGCGCGAGCTCGCCGAGTGGCCTTGGCTGCTGCAGCCGCCGGGCTCGCCGCAGCGCGGGCGCTTCGAGGCGGCCTTGCTGGAGGCGGGCATCCAGCAGCGCTTGCGCATCACGGAGACAGCCTCGCCGATCGCGATGACCGCGCTCCTGGAGCACTCGGACATGGCCGCCGTGATGCCGGCCTCGCAGGCCGCCCACTATGCAAGGCTGGGCGTGTTGCGCGTACTGCCTGCGAAATTGCCGATACGCGTGCCGCCCATCTACCTGATCACCCGACGCGCGCACAGCCTGTCGCCCGCGGCGGCCGAGTTCGTCGCGCTCCTGCGGCCGGCGGCCTAGGCCGTTGCCCGGCGCAGGCTGGAAGAGCGCCACTCGGGGTCCGGCGGGACCAGCGAATTGACTTCAAAGACCGGCGACGGGACCACGCTCTCAACAGAATGAGTGCTCGGGCTCCCCAAGGTATCGACTCGTGCCGCGTCAAAGGTGGCCGGGTCTTCCGCGGGAAGCCCGATTGGAAAAAACAAGAACCGGGCCGCTCCCGATCCTCCCCATGGCGGGGCGAATCCCGATGCCGCAAAACCTTTCTGAAGAGACATTCCCTTGCTCCATCCTGCTTCGTTCAGCTCCGTTGCCACCTGCCGCCGCACCGCGGTCGCCAGTGCCGCCCTTGCCTTGCTGGCCCTCGCTGCCTCGACCCACGCGATGGAGATCGACACCGGCAACCCCGACGTCGTCCTGCGCTGGGACAACACGCTGCGCTACAACCTGGGCCAGCGGGTGCAAGGCCAGGACAAGTCGATCCTGGGCAACCCGAACTTCGACGACGGCGACCGCAACTTCAGCAACCACTCGCTGATCGCGAACCGCCTGGACCTCTTGAGCGAACTCGACCTGGTGGTCGACAAGAAGTACGGCTTCCGCGTGAGCGGTGCGGCCTGGGCCGACCCGGCCTACAACAGCCTGGACAACCGCAGCAACGCCACGGCCAACACCCTGCAGTACGGCGTGCCCACGGCCGGCGTGCTCTCCGACTACACCAGCCGCTACGCCAAGGGCCCGTCGGGCGAACTGCTCGATGCCTTCGTCTTCGGCAACACCGACATCGGCGACACCAAC